>CAJKAR010000036.1 GCA_905197955.1 uncultured Lentisphaeria bacterium
ACCGCGACAAGGACACAGTCCTTGACCCGAGAAAAATGCATTCGCATTTTTCCGTTATTTTTTGAGAGTTTTTGCTTGCAGGGCAAAAACGGATTTTTTTTCAGCTCCGCGGTTTGGGCGGAATGGCTTCTGTCTGCGCCTGGAGAGAGGCGGGGGAGTTTGCCAGAATATGAGTGACCTCATAGTAAACTTCCCACCACTGGCGCAAAGGACGCTGCCATTCTTCGCAGACCATTTTTTCGAGTTCGGCCTGTTCAAAGATCATGGCTTTTCCGCCGGCCTGTCCGACCATGGCACAACTGTCGTTTTTCGTCCGGATCCGTTCCAGGATCTGTCGTGTTGCCTCGTAGGCGAGACGTGCGGCGAGGATTCGGTCGAAAGGACTCGGGTCGCCGCCCTGCTGCATCGGTCCGAGAATGGTTTTGCGCACATCGAACCAGTTTCCGCCTTCCTGATCGAAGAGAGCGGAAATGAAGTTGATGTCATAGGTCGGATTTGCCCGTTCGTTGCGTATGATGAGAGCCGTTCGGCGTCCTGCGCGGAAGCTGTTGACCAGCGAATGGGTGTGCTTCTGGAGCATATCGACATTGACACCCATTTCATGCATGTAGATATATTCTGCTCCGGTGGCCATTCCGCTCATCATGGCGAGGAATCCGCAGAAGCGGCCCATGACCTCGACAATAAAGAGTCTGCGGGCGCTGTCGGAAGAATTTTTGATCTTGTCGATTGCCTGCACAATCGTGTTCAGCGCCGTATCGCAGCCGATGGAGAGCTCCACTCCCGGCAGATTGTTGTTGATGCTTGCGGGAATGCAGATCAGCGGAATGCGGAAGATTTCAAATGTTTTTCTTGCCGCGTGGAGTTTGGATGCCAGAGTATAGGCGGTCCATCCGCCGATGATGATGAGTCCGTCGATCCGGTTTTTTTCGAGATTGGCGGCGATTCTGTAATAATCGGATTCTTTAGGAAGGGTCCGGTTGGTACCGAGTTTGGTTCCGCCGGAACCGGCCCAGCTGTCGACCTCCATCCAGGAGAGTTCGCGGAAACGCCCGGCAATGAGTCCTTCCACGCCGTCTTCCACGCCGATGACCTCGTGTCCTTCGTTCATGGCTACCCGGACGATGGTGCGGATCGCGTTGTTCATGCCTGGTGCGGGCCAGCCGGAGGTGATGACCGCGATTCTGGAATTCTGCTCCAGCTTCTCGGTAGCAGGACTGACCTGGGCTTGGACATTGACAAGATCGCAGGTTTTGCCCCAGTCGATTCCGCGCATTTCCTCGGCCTTTGCGTACTGCCCTTCTTTGAGTGCGGAAGCTATGGCACGGGTCTTTTCGACCGATTCGATCAGCGGGGCCACTGCAATGCGGTTGTTGTTCGAAACGATGATGACAGACTCGTTATTGGGATTGTCCCTCGTAAGCTCCTTGACCGCTTCATAGCCGTATGCCGTGCTCATATAACGGTCGTAGGCACTTGGTGCGCCTCCGCGCTGAACATGGCCGAGAATCGTGATGCGGCACTCCAGATTGAGTTTCTCCTCAATGATTTTCTGGACCTGATCGCAGGTGATGGGGTTGCCATGAAGATCGCGCGCGCCTTCCGCCATAATAATGATGTTGTCGCGCCGTCCGGCGAGATGTCCGGCATGGAGCAGGTCGCACATTTTGTCCTCCCATCCCGCTTCTGGGGGATGCTCGGGGATGAAGACCCACGAGGCTCCGGAGGCAATGGCGCTCATCAGTGCGAGATATCCGCAGTTGCGTCCCATGACTTCCACAATGAAGATGCGCTGATGGCTGTAAGCTGTGCTGCGGAGTGCATCGACTGCGTCGGTGATGCGATGGAGGGCGGAATCGGCACCGATGGTCATATCGGTGTTCGCCATATCGTTGTCGATGGAGCCGACGAGTCCGACGATGCGCATCTGCGGACAGGCCGCCTGCTGTTCCGCTGTGATGCGTCCTGCGGCGACCAGCTCCGAAAGAAGGCCGGACCACTCCTGACTGAATTCATCGGCTCCGCTGAGACTTCCGTCCCCGCCGATGACGACGAGACTGTCGATTCCCCGTTTGACCAGATTTTCCGCCGCTTTGAGAAGTCCTTCCCGTGTCTGGAAATCCTTGCTGCGGGCGGTGCCGATGATCGTTCCTCCCTGCTGCATGATTCCGGAGACGGAGGTCCAGTCCATTCGGACGATTCTGTCTTCAATCAGTCCCTGATATCCTTCATAGACCGCATAAACTTCCATCCCGTAGGCGATTCCTCCGCGGACCACGGCACGAACTGCCGCGTTCATTCCCGGGGCATCGCCGCCGCTGGTCAGAAGTGCGATTGCTTTTTTTCCTTCTTCGTTCATTAGATGGTGCTCCCTGAAAGTAAATTATTTTCCAGAAAAATACCACGGGAATTCGTTTTTTCAAAATAATTTTTGATTTTAATTCTGTTAAAAACAGAAGGTTTTGCCTTGTCTTCCGAAAGGGGGTTCTTTACAGGCAGATGACGATGATGCCTGCAACTCCGAGCAGAAAACCAGTCTTCTGCAGAATTCCGGTTTTTTCCCGCAGCGCCAGAACGCTGTACAGAAAAAATCCGATGATGCAGGAACTGACCACAAGCGGATAGCCGAGTGAGCCGGCATTCGCCTTTGCCAGAAAATCAAGCGCGTTGTAGAACAGCAGATAGCTGGCCGTCAATCCGACCGCATTCAGCGAGAGCGCAAACAGAAGCAGTTTCCGGACCTCCCCCGAGGAGAGTTTCGGATGCAGAAATCTTCCACCTGCCAGCGCTCCCGAGATCCATCCGCCAAGCGTGCCGGTTTGCGCGAAAAATGCCCGATAGACACTTCCGATCTGCTCGCCGCTGTTCAGATACGATGGCAGATTTCCGCAGCACTGATTGATTCCGCAGAGCAGCATTGCAAGAAGCGCAAACAGATACCATGTTCTTCTTCGCTCTTCCTGTTCCGACTTCTTTTTTCCCTCTTTTCCAAGTCCGGAGAGAAGCACGCTGACGACAAGCAGAAGAATGCCTGCAATGCGTGTCGCTGTTACCTGAACGTGAAAGAAACAAATGCCCATCAGAAACGGGAAGATCAGTCCGGACTGCACGATGGCCCAGATAATTCCGTTTGGTCCGCGTTTCATCGCCGCCCCCATCGCGAGGAACATGAAATAGTTCAGAAATCCGTTGGCAAACATGGAAATGGCGGTGATCCATTTTGTCTGCGCGGAGATCTCCTGCGGGGAGTTCCTCAGCAGGAACATTCCACTCAGGAGACAGATGCTGACCAGAAGCCCGATCAACGTTTGAAAAAGCTGCAGGTACGCAATATTCAGCTTGTGCTTTGACGCATAGCTGATGACAACACCAATCCAGATCCAGCTGATTCCGGTCAGAACGGCAAATAGAATGCCTGTGAACATGAAGAATGAACCTCTTTTTCTGTTTCTGAAACGCCATCAGCACCGATGGGTGCATTTGAGGAGAAAGACACTGGAATCAGAGAGAGTTGCACTATGGAATGGACCGCTGATTTTTCCAGCTTGGAAGACCGGTTCCAGATTGTGGGCATCATCCAGCAGGAGGAGTTCCACGGAGGAGAAGTTTTCCAGTCCGGCGATGTTGAATTCCAGTTCCGCTGTGCCGGTTTTGAAGCAGGAGACGAGAATCCGCATGTCGCCGTTTTCATTTGCCGACGCCAGAGCGGAGATCGAGTCTCCGTCCGCATCGGTTTCGGTCCTGATCCGATTGTCGAAGAGCGCCGTTTCTCCAAAGGCTTTCATCCCGTAATAGGATTTTGTGGGCATGGTGAAATGGTCGAAGAGTCCCCAGTTCGTGGCTGTTGCGGTGTAGTAGCATCCCAGATCGAGCGGGGTATCCTGCCAGCCGATCATGACTGTATTCAGAAATGCGGCGGATTCGAGTCCTTTCATGATGCGGTATGCTGTTTCCCGATAGGATTTGTCCTCGCGCAGCATTTTCCAGTCCAGCGGGAAATAGTGCCACTCGTTCAGATGGATTTCTGTATTGCGGAAACCGTTTTCATCCAGGGTTCTTCGAACTTCCGTGGGGGAGCGGAGGAGATCGGCGGGGGCTTTTGCATATCCGTGGTAGGAGTAGAAATCCAGCGGTGCGTGGTGTCTTGCGCAGAACCGGATGAACTCTCTGGAATGATCTCCGAACCAGCAGTGGGCGGGACCGCCGAATTTAAGATGCGGGAAGCGTTTTTTCAGTTCTGTTGCAGTGACGGCATAGAAGTCGTTGAACTCTTCCAGTGTTCCGTTCCACATGAGATGGAGCCCGTCGCGGTCGGTGCATTCCGGCTCGTTCCAGATTTCCCAGTAGCGAATGTCGTAACGGAAGCCATCCGCCCAGCCTTCCGTGTAGTGACGGATGATGTGTGAAACGATTTCGATCCACTGGCGCGCTTCCGGAGGATCCAGAAAATATTTATGGATTCCGTGTTCGATGGAGGTGCCCAGGCGGTAATAGATGGAGGTGCCGAGTTCAATGCAGTTTTTGAGATAGTCATCGGTCTGTTTGAAATAGTAATTGCGGGGATCGTCCGGATCGGCGTGGAAGTTGGCAAAGATCAGCGGGACATCGACCAGTCGTGTTCCTGCGTTTTCCAGTGGAGCGTCGTGAAGGCGCGTGAGTGGCAGATGCAGTTCTCCGAATTCCTTCCGGATGCTCCCGCCCGCTTTTTCGTTGACGATTGCCGGTGCCAGATTGCCTCCGTTGACTTTTTTGATCTTTCCGATTTTTTCTCCGCTGAAGACTTGAATTGTTTTTTTCATAGCCGTTCCTTTTTTGGAATGAAATCCGTCTGCTTTTTCCGTTTCTGGTTCAGTATACTCTACTTTTTGGAAAATGCAAATTTAAAATAGTGATTATAATGATTAATTAATTTTTTTTCATTTTTTTCTGTTTGTAAAATAGTGATTTTCACTTATATTCCAGAGAACAGAAAAAAGGTCAGGAAGCGATGAAGCCGATAGTGATAGATCCGTTGAAAAGTATCCGCTCCCAGATAGCGGACCATTTCCGAACAGAGATTCGAACAGGGCGTCTGAAGCCGGGAGATCATCTTCCATCTGCGCGCGAACTTGCACGTTTGTTCGGAACGGCGGAAGCGAATGCGCACCACGCGCTGACGGTTCTGGTGAAGGAAGGGATGCTTGCGCGCCGTCCGAAAGTCGGGACTGTTGTGACCGACGGCGTGGAAAAGCTCGCGTGTGCAGCGATTTATCTGGACTGGTTTTACATTCAGCGTGGCGAAAATTTCACACGTCTTCTGATTGAAATGCTGGAAAAACGGTTTGCCGAGAGTGGAATCCGCTGCATAGTGATTTACGATACACCTTCGCAGAACGGTCTGGATCGTCTGAAGCGTCTGGCGGAGAGCCGTCAGGTGCAGGGTGTGATTGTGCGTTCTCTGCGACCGGAGCAGTATCCCTTTTTTTCCCGTCTGCCTGTTCCGTTTTCCGCCGTGAGTTCGATGCGGATCCAGAATCGGGTTTCCTTTCTTTCCGCAGAGACGATTCAGCGGATTATGGCGCGAATCCGCAGTGACGGAGTGAAAAAACTGGGAATTCTTTCTTCCGCAAATTTTGAACTGCACAAGAAAGAGTCGCCGGAAAATGCGCTCCATCCTTTCTTCATGAAATTTCTGCGGGAGCAGAATCTTGAGCTTCGTCAGGAGTGGATTTTTGACAGTTGTGCCTATGGAGTTCCGAAGGTTCTGGACAGTTCCATTTTTGCCTATACCGGTTTTGAGCGGATCTGGTCGCTGACCGATCGTCCGGATGCGCTTCTGGTATTTTCCGATGACATGGTCAGCGGACTTGCGATGTCGTTTTACCATCTTGGCGTGAGAGTGCCGGAGGATATTCGTTTATACATCCACAAGACGCTGGAAAATGAGCTGATTCTTCCGTTTCCGTGCACTTTGCTGGAGAATCGGATCTGTGAGCTGGCGGATCTGCTTGTCCGGCAGCTGATCGATCAGAGTGAAGGCCGGGCGCCTGTTCCTGCCAGTCTCGCCTGCGACTTCCGGGAATGGCTTCCCTGAACGTTCTTTTCTTTTTCTTTTTTTGCATAAAATCGATCATTTTCTGAAAAAGGGGATTGACAAATCAGGGATGTTATGGTAAAATTATAACTGTACTAGAACACTGGTCTATAAAAGGAAGAAAAATGGCGGAATTGAAATATGAGCAGATCAAAGAGTATCTGAAAGCGGAGGCTCTGAAGCCGGAAGCCATCTCATCCATGCCTTCGGTGCGGACGCTGATGCGGCGCTTCAACGTGGCGATGGCGACAGTGAATCAGGCCCTGGTGGAGCTGGAACATGAGAAAGTGATTGTCCGTCGGCAGGGGAGGGGAATTGTGGCGGCAAGAGGGGGAGGCTGTCTGGAACAGCTTCCTGAGGAGAAGGAGAAGCCGCAGATTCTTCTGGTCTCTCCCGATTATCCGGCGGAGACGATCTGGCGCATGACGTACATGACCGAGCAATATGCGGTGCAGAAGGGATTCGGCGTTCTGCAAAGCCGGATTTGCGAGGGCGCATGCTATGCGGCGTTCTGCGACCTGGCAAAACGGACCCCGAACTGTGCTGCTCTGCTGATTATTTCGCCTGCGGAACGATTTTCGTTTGAAACGCTGGAGACGTTCGGGCGCCTGAAACTGCCGGTGGTTCTGATCGACCATCTGTTTTTGTACGACGAACTGCCGGACAATGTCTACTGCATGCAGCATGATCCCGCCGTCGCGGGGGAACGGATGGCATCCTGTCTGCTGGAGCGCGGACATACCGAAATCGGTTATGTCCGCAACGAACCCCAGAGCGATTATGATATGCAGAAGCAGAATGCGTTTGTCCGAACGCTGAAGAAGGCGGGCGTTTCGATGTCCTCCCGGATCTTTTCGGAAACGATCCGCTGCTGGGAGAACTCTCTGGAAGCCGCGCAGCGGATTGTCGGCCGGAATCTGGAGCGGATTCGGGAGTCCGGGATTACCGCGCTGGGATTTTCCTCGTCGCCGGGAGCGTTTGCCGCAATTCAGGTTCTGCGGAATGCCGGGTTTGAGGTGCCTGGGGACATCGGCGTGATCGGGGAGGGCGATTCCATGTGGTTCGCATACGGCTCCCCGGCGCTGACGGTGCTTTCTCCCGACTATTCCGAGCTCTGTTGCCGGGCCGTGGAGATCGCCGCGGGACAGTTCCGGGAGGAACGTTTTTTCTCCTGTTCGCAGAAGCTGATCGAACGGGACAGTATTTCAATTATCAACCATAAATCCGAAAAAAGAGAGGTGAAATGATGAAGGAAAAAAAAGAAAGGTTGTTTACATTGATAGAGCTTTTAGTTGTGATTGCAATTATTGCAATTCTTGCAGGATTATTACTGCCTGCCCTGAATCGTGCACGGGAGAGTGCCAGGAGAACGCAGTGCCTTAATAATAAAAAGCAGGCGATTCTGGCACAGCTTCAGTATGCGGAAGACTACGGCGGCTATTTGATCGGTTACATGGGCGGTGATTCCGGCGGTACGTTATGGAGCAAAATTCTGGGATTGAGTCTTACGAAGACGAGTTCGAATACTCAGCGGGGACCGTATCTGAACCGTGCCAGCATGCAGTGTCCCTCTTCGAACAACCGTTATCCGGCCAGCAGTCCATTGTTCGACTGGTGGAGAAGCACCTACGCGATGGAATATACTTCGCCGGCGTATCTTCCGGAAGAGTTGGGAGATTACGTTATCAGTGCCTGGGGACCGGAACGCTATTTGCTTGTTCTCGGCAGAATGAAACGCCCGACGGAAACACCGGTTTTTGCCGATGCCATAATCTTAACAGCGAATGCGTATTCTTATCCGCGTTTCAGATCCAACGATGTTATCAGCGACGGTGGCGATTGTGCGATCAACATGATTCATTCCGGACGGACCGTGGTGGCGTTTGCCGATGGTCATGCCGCAGCTCATTCCGGAGAGGAGCTGAACCGTTCGACCTACAATCTCCGCTGCTGGATCCGGGACGGAAGATTAATCAAGCTTTCGGAATAAGGAAAAGGATGAACGCAATGAGCAGGGCAATGGTTTTATTCCGAGTCTGGGGCGCAGTTCTTCTGATCGGTTCTTCGGCACTTGTGACGGGCGCGGCGGAGACAAAGGAGCGCTTCATCGCCGGAGTCTGCACCCATTTCAGCAAGGGAAATTTTCTGAGTTTTTCCGAAGAGGCGCGTCTGATCCGCGAAGCCGGATTCAACTCCATCCGGGATGATGTCCTCTGGCAGGAGTACGAGTGGCAAAAAGGAAAGCTGCAGATTCCATGGAAGAAACACAAATATATTGAGATGGAGTCACGCATGGGATTTCGTCCGCTTGCGATTCTGAACTGGGGGCATCCTCAATATGACAACTGGAGATGGCCGAAATCGCCGGAAGCGGTTCAGGCCTTTGCGGAGTTTTGCGGTTTTTTTGCAGCGAACCGGAAGGATCCCGCACCGCGTCTCTATCAGGTCTGGAACGAGTGGGATGCGCGCACGACCGAGGGGGATGCCCGAAGTTATGCGAAACTTCTGGAAGCGTCATATCGGAAGATCAAGGCACACGATCCGGAATCCATTGTTATTTCCAATTCGTTTTGCCAGGGGCCGCGTTCTCTGGAAAAGGCTCTGCAGAGCGGGATTTTGAAGCACTGCGATGGAATTGCCTATCATGTCTATCCTTCGGAGGCGGAAACACTTTTTCCGGAACGGCAGAGTCCGGAGGCTTACGTGGAACATATCCGGAGCATTCTTCAACTGGTACGCCGGTATAACGGCGGGAAGGCGAAACCTCTCTATCTGACGGAGACCGGGTGGCCGAATTACGCAAATGCCAAGGGCAACCGTGAGGAGTGGACCGGGGACTGTATTGCGCGGACCTATCTGCTGATTCGGACTCTGCCCGAGGTTAAAGGTCTCTGGTGGTATCAGTTCCATGACGTCGGATACCGATCGGAGGCCCGTGAGGCAAATTTCGGGATTCTGCGTGCGGATCTGACGCCGAAAGACGCATATTATTCTTTCCGATCCATTGCAGAGATTGTAAAAAAGGGAAAATTTCTGGAGAAGCTGAATGTTCCGGATTCCGATCTGATTGCCTTGAAATTCCGTATGCCGGATCGCCGGGATGTGCTGGCTCTCTGGTCGGCTTCGGAGAACTGTCGATTCCTTGTCACGTTGAAGCGCTCGGGGAAGAGTCCGGAGAAAGTGACCTTCTGCCTTGCCGGGTATGAGAGCCAGATCCGGTCCTGGGGAGCAAGGGAATGGTTTGAAAAAACGGGAAAAAAGTATTCTCCCGAGGTCCCGTTCAGACCCGATGAGTTTCTGCTTACAGCAGGAGGGAGACCCTGTCTCGTTCTGGGAAATCTGGATGGCGTGAAAATTGCCCGCATTGACAGAATTTCCGCTCCGCCGATCGCCGTGAAAGGTTTTGCCGGAGTTCTCCCCTCCGGATTTGAATTTGTTTCTGCTGACCGGACAGAGCGATGGGTTCCATTCGGAACGGAATACCGTTCCTTGTCCGGGAAAAGTGCTCCGCACTCGCCGAAGGATCTGGACGCCTCTTTTTGCGTTCGCTGGGGAGAGAAGGGCGTGACCGTGAAGGTTCAGGTTCGTGATGACTCCTTTGTTCCGGGAGAATCCCCGGATTCTCTCTGGCAGGGAGATAGTGTGCAGATTGCGTTTCAGAATCTGGGGGCGGATGCTCCCCGAAGAAGTTTTTCGGAATATTCACTGGCGCAGACATCGCGCGGACCGATTGTGTATCGGGAGAGTTCTCAGCACCGTCGGCAGGCGGTCGGCATTTGCCGCGATGTCGGACTGGAGGTGTGCCGGAGCGGAAACACAACCACATACACAGCCACATTTTCATGGTCTCATCTGGAGATGCCGTCGGGAATACCCGATACGCCGATCGGTTTTGCCATTGCCGTAAATGACAACGATGGCGACGGGCGGAAAGGGGTTCTCTCCTGGGGGGATGCCATTGCCTCCGGCAAAAATCCTGATAAGCTGAAGTGGTTGATTTTGAAATAAAAGATACGGGCGGAACGTGGTAGAGCGTTCCGCCCCGTGATGTACATGGAGATCGTCGGATTACTTTCCGGCAAAGATGCGGATCAGACGGGCGGCGTGAGCGGCGCACTCGTCAATGATCGGATCGTAGAATTTGTCGATGGGGACAAATTTTCCGTCAAGATCATTCAGTTCTTTCCGGGTGGCTTTCAGATAGGTGTCCATGAATTCGGTTGCGATGTTGATTTTCGCGATACCCGCCTGAATGGTCTTGCGGACATCCTCCAGCGGAGTGCCGGAGCCGCCGTGAAGAACCAGCGGGGTTTCCGGCAGACTGTCGGCGATCTCCCGGCAGCGTTCGATATCGAGTTTCGGCGTGGATTTGTAGTATCCGTGTGCCGTGCCGATTGAGACTGCGAGAGCATCCACGCCGGTCTGTTTTGCGAATTCATAGGCTTCCTTGACATCGGTCAGCGCGGTTTCATCGCCCTGCGCCACATGTCCGATTTCTCCTTCGACGGAGGCTCCGAACGATTTCGCGTATTCCACGCAGAAGTGGGTGATGCGCACATTTTCATCGAACGGGAGCCGGGAACCGTCGTACATGACCGAGGTATATCCCCAGGCGAGAGCATCTTTGACCTGTCCGACATTGTCCCCGTGGTCGAGATGCAGCGCCACCGGCTGGTTCGAGCGGTGCGCCAGACGGATCAGCATTCCGGCAAGATCATACGCCTTGTTCGAATTGAAGAGGCGCATGTAGAGCTGAATGATGACGGGTGATTTTTCCGCTTCCGCCGCTTTGAGGACTGCGGCGGCGGTTTCATAATTTGCAATGTTGAATGCTCCCACGGCGCGCTTTTCCTTGCGCGCCTGGATGAGCATTTCCTTCATGTTGACGAGTGCCATGGACCGCCTCCTCTGTCAGATATTTTCCGCAGCGAGCTCTTCGAGTGTTTTCACGTTGAGCTTCGTGTATTTGGAAAGGAAGATCTTCGTATACGGAGAGGCAACGACGATGACATCCTTAGCTGGATCGTCTGCACGTTCTTCGATGTATTTTGCGAGTTTCTCCACAATCCCTTCGCAGATTTTCGGAAGCACAACTGCGCCTTCGCCGCAGGTATAGGATTCCTCGTTGTTGGTTCCGAACGGCTTGATCTCCGCCTTCATATCGGCGAGGAGAGCGCGCGGGAACTTGTAGTTGTCATTGTAGTTCTTGAGAAAGTCGCTTTCGAGGTAGTAGACCTCTCCGGCTTTCTTGAACTTCAGCTTGAGGCTCCGGAGGTATTCGGAGGTGTGCATGACCTTGGCGGAGAGCTTGATTCCGAACTCCTTGTAGTCGTTTGCGAGCGCGTCATAGGCGGCCGGGTTGGATACAACAAGGATTTTCGCCTTGCTGTCCTTGATGACTTTGGCGAACTTTTCCGCGGCGGCTTTGGCTTCCGTCGGGAATCCGAGGATCTTGAGTGCCTTGCCGATGCATCCGCCGGTGACGGTCTGATAGGGTACCTTTGCTTTCTTCATGATTTTGTCGAAGGCCTTTGCCACGGTTTTGGCTTCCGCCGTGTAGGAGTCTTCGAAATAGAGGACATCGCCGGAGCCTTTGACGGTCCATTTTTCGCTTTTCTTGAGTTCCGCGGCAATGTTCTTGACGTATTCCGGAGCGAATCCTGCCTGAACAACGTCGGTACGGGCTGCGATGTTGAGTCCGTTCTCATCGAAGTGGCTGACGCAGTGATAACGGCATGCAGCACTGAGATCGGAACGGTAAAGCGTGTCGATAAAGTCCTTGTTTGCAAGCTGTTCCGGATGCATGGTCACGCCGTAGATCATGGCAGCGCGGACGCGCGGAGTGTCCGCTTCCGTGAACATGACGTTGCCGATTCCGGAAAGATGACGGCACATGAAGCAGAAACGGCAGTTCTTGATAGCATCTGTATACTTGTCGATATTCATGATCAGACTCCTTTGAAACCTAATTTGCCGGGGTTCATAATATTGTTCGGATCGAGCTGTCTCTTGATGCCTTCGAGCACCGGCATTGCGGGCCCGTAGAGCTCTTTCATCAGACGGCCGAGTTTGAGTCCGACGCCGTGATGCTCGTTGATGACTCCTCCGTTCGCAATCGCCGCGCGGATCGCCATATCCCAGACCTTGTTGTAGAGAGCTGCTGCTTCACGCGGATCCTTCGGCACATACTCCTCTTCAAAGATGAAGCGGGCGTAAAGCATGCATCCCCATTCATACCAGTGCGAGAAGTGACCGATGAAGCGCGCCTGCGGGAAGTTCTCGTTGACGACTTTTTTCATCGCCCAGTAGACCTTTTCGATGTTGGAGAAGGTCGCCACCGTATCGAGCGTTCCGAACGCCTGCGGCATGTGGAACATGAACGGCGGATAGAAGAATTTGTACTTGTTCTCCCACCAGAGATCGCCGCCTTTGCTGCCGAGGTCTTTGCCCTTGAATTTCTTTTCCATGATTTCGCGGGCGTATCTCATCTGGCATTCGACGATATCCTTTCTTCCGTCGAATCCGAAGACCAGGTAGGCACCCTTGTCGAGTTCCATGCCGAAGACTTTGCGGACATGATGGATCGTTTCCTCCTCATCGTAGAGGCGGACCGCACAGGGCTGAAGTCTGCTGCGCATCAGTTCTGCTCCGGCGCTCATTGCGGTGTGGAAGTCCTTGAAGATGTAGGCGCGGAACTCGCGGGCTTCCGGCTGCGGATGCACTTTGAGAGTCACTTCCGTGATGATTCCGAGTGTTCCCTCGCTGCCGAGGAACAGCATCGTGAGATCCGGTCCGGACGCATGGCGCGGAACGGGGAGGGTGCGGATGATTTCGCCTGTCGGTGTGACCACTTCCATGGACATGACCATATCTTCAATTTTGCCGTATTTGGTGGAAAGCACGCCGGTTCCGCGGTGCGCAAGGAATCCGCCGATCGTCGCGCAGGCGATGGAAGCGGGCAGATGCATGGTGGAATAGCCTTCCTTATTGCAGCGCCATTCGAGATGACGGGCGATCATACCGGTCTGACATGTAACTGTAAGTGCTTCCTTGTCAATGCCTTTGAACTTGTTCATGCGCTTCATGTCGATGATGATTCCGCCGTAGACGGGAAGCGCGCCGCCCTGAGATCCCGAACCGCCGCCCCACGGCACAACCGGGATGCGGTAGTGATTGGCAACCTTCACGACTTTTGCAATTTCTTCGGTGCTGCCGGGATGGATGATGAAATCCGGTTTCGGCGTTTCCATTCCGCGGTCGTGCCACATTTCGGGAATCCAGTAATAGTCGATCGAGTGACCGAACTTGTCGGCGTCACGGGTGCAGACATTGTCGTCACCGACGATGTCCGTAAGCTCCGTGCGGATCATTTCATACATGTAGCTGTCTTTCGAGACTAACATTTTGTCCTCCGTTTTGTTGGATATATCTCGTTGAAAATCATTCAGTTGTGATCTGCGTAAATCGGTGCGAGCGCATCATGGATTCTCCGGTATTTCCGGAAGAGTCCCGCATACTGCTCCGCCATTGCCGGATCGGGAGTCAGTTCCCGGTCGATTCTCAGGCATTTGCGTACAGCATCCGCGCTGTTTTCGAAGAGCCCGATTCCTGTTCCCGCCAGCAGCGCGCTTCCGAACGAGGCATCGCCTGGACTCGAAACCTGCACCGGCAGATTGAACACATTGCAGACAATTTCGCTCCAGAGACGGCTTCTCGCTCCGCCGCCGATCAGAAAGATCCGTTTTACCGGAAGTTTCATCAGTTCGATCACACCGTAGCAGTCGAGGAGAGAAAACGCCACCCCCTCCAGCAGTGCCCGCATGAAGTCTCCTTTCGTCGAGGAGATCGCCATTCCGGTGAAACTGCCGCGGAGATTCGCATCCCAGTACGGCGAACGCTCTCCCTGAAGATAGGGATGGAAAAACATTCCATTCGCTCCGACCGGGGATTTCGCCGCCTGTTGATCCATTAGTTCAAATGCTTTGGTTCCAATACGTTGCGCTTCTATTTTTTCCGCATCGCAGAAGAGGTCGCGGAACCATCTCTGGCAGAGTGCCGCCGCGTTCGTGGCGGAGACCGTATACCACATTCCCGGGATCACATGGGAGTAGGTTAATGTGGTCTGATAGGGATGCGCTTCCGCCGTCATGACGTTGACATTCCCTGCTGTTGCCAGTTTGACAATGCAGTCGCCCGGTTCAATGGCTCCGGCTCCGTAGTCTTCCACTGCGGAGTCGGATGTCCCGCAGACGACCGGAGTTCCTTCGGGAATCCCCGTATCCGCCGCCGCTTTCGCTGTGACTTTGCCGAGCAGATCGGTCGGTTTGACGAGTTCCGGCAGCGCGGCAGGATCAATTCCCGCCAGTTGAGCCAGCTCCTCCGACCATTTCTGATGGGGCATGTCGTAGAAGAGTGTTCCCTGTGCTTCGATGTAATCCGTTGCTGCCAAACCTGTTACAAGATAGCGGACATAGTCCTTGACAAAGAGAATGTGCTTTGTTTTTTTGAGGATTTCCGGTTCGTTGTTTTTGAGCCACATCATCTGCGGCAGGGTCCAGGTGGGACTCGGCATCTGGTAGGCTGTGCGGAAGATGGTATCCAAGTGATTCTCTTTCAAATAGATACACTCTTTGACACTGCGCTGATCGGTCCACATGATGGTTCTGCGGATGGGTTTCATGTTCTCATCCATCAGAACCGCGTTGTGGGTGGAGCCGTCAAAGGAGACGGCTTTGATGGCGGAAAAGTCCACACCTTTGTTTCGCACTTTTGCAAGTGCTTCACACATAGCGGGATACCAGTCGTCCGGATCTTGTTCGGACCATCCCTGGTGCTCGTAGTGCGTGGTGTATTCCACCGAAGCCTCGCCGAGGATGACTCCGGTCCCGTCGATTGCCGTGACCTTGCAGCCGCCCGATCCGAAGTCGATTCCGAGCAGTACGATTCCGTTCATCCTTATTTCACCCAGCTGTGCTGCGGATCTTTCGAGGAGATGAGTCCGCGGTTGACTTTTCCGGTCATGGTCCAGAGATAGTACATCTGATAGCCCGGCGCGCCGCAGAGCGGATGATAGCCTTCGGCGATCGCGACCGTGTCATTGTTTTTGACGGTGTAGGTTTCGTCGATGGAGCCGTCCGGCTGATAGACCTTCTGGATTCCGAAGCCCTGCGGGGGATCGAAGCGGTAGAAATAGGTTTCCTCCATGTCGATCTCCTCGGGGAGATTGTCGATGTCGTGACGGTGCGGGGGATAGCCGGACCAGTTGCCGGAGGGGATCAGGCCTTCGCCGATGTAGAAGTGTTCGGAATCGAACTTTTCATCGAGCATGATGGTCGCCTGACGGGTGAAGTTGTCGCGTCCGAGCGAGATGGTGCGGGTCTGTTCCGGTGTGATGACGGTCGGTTTTGCGGTGTCGCGGCTCGCGGGGGAGGCGTTGTACGCAATATCGACATCGGTGAGAGCGGTGATCTCGTATTCGGTTTTCCAGGGAAGATAGACCGTGTGCGGTTTGCCGTCGAAGACGTTTTTGCGTCCGCCGACCTCGTCAAACTGGAACTCTTTGCCTTTCACCGCGCATTTGCCGCCGAGAAGGACAAGTGCCACTTCGAAATTCCCGGTCGAAGACTTGTAGCTGGTTCCGGCCTTGAGCTGAATAATTCCGAATTCGGTGAGTTTCATATTGTATTCGCCGAGGTCGAACACTTTGTTGTACCCCTGTTCGGGGGCGAGATGGATCAGAAGTTTGTCGCTGCTCATGAGAGATGGCTCCTTTGGGTTAATTTATTGGACTACAACAGGTTCGATATCGAGAATGCGGCAGAGGTCAAGCAGTTCCGGCACGATGTCGCCATAGGCGAGGGCGTAATGGTGTTCCCAGCCCTGGCCGATGACAACTTCGCGGAGTTTGTCGCATCCGGCGTCGAATTTGATCTTCAGAGGGTTGCCGCGGACGAAGAGATCGGTATCGAGTCCTTCTCCGGTTGCGATGAGCATACGGAAGCCGTCGCCGTCGCGTTTTTCGCCCAGCCGCGCCAGCGTGACACGTCCCGGCTTGAGCGGGAATTCATCCGTAACACCCTTGACTCCGCCGCCTTCGACCGTCGCACTGTGACAGAGTTTCGCCTGGTATCCCTCCTTGCAGAGTTTGCACGGAGCGGCTCCGCAGTGCCATGCCACGCCATAGTCGCCTTCCATTACGATCATATCGCAGAAGAACGGAAGATCGCCGGTGAGCTCCTGCTCGATCCGCATCATGACTGCGCCGTAGGCGTCGCCTTCGCAGGCGGTCAGGAAGCCGTGATTCGTAAGATGGCCGATTGTCGAGCAAATGGCAATGCCGTAAAGATCGTTCGAAATGAATTCCGGCCAGCAGCGCATGGCGAAGGTGTCGACGAGGAACTTGTCTTTCATCTTGCCGACCGCGGCAAAGAGTGCGGCGGACTTTTTGAGCTGTTCTTCGCTCGGGCCGTCGGTCTCATGGACTTTCGCATCGGAAAGAATCGTTTTCATGGCGGTGTCGAGTTCCTGATCGGTCAGGTGGCGTGCCGCTTCGATGACCTCGTGTTCCGTGATGAATTTGACTTCCGGGCCGACTTTCGTGCGCAGAAGCATTTCGTCGCAGCTGGAGGTGAAGAAGCCGGGGACACGTCCTCCGATCACGCCGATGCGCATCTTCGAGAGCATGTTGATCGTCTTTGTGACGCGGATCGCCTTTTCGAGTCCGGCGACGGCCTCTTTCGAGCCGACTTCCGCATGAATGTGGAAATAGGGCACATGCATCCGGTACATGAAATGCGAATTCATGTTCGCCGCACAGAAGGAGTTGTTCTGGAGGCGTCCGCCTTTCGGATCGGGTTCCTTCATCGACCAGAGAACCACCGGCACTTTCAGTCTCTGTGCAAACATCGGAACGATCACTCCGAGCGAGAAGGTCATGAAGTGCGCCACGATCATATCCGGGCGTTCCTTTTCGAAGTAGTCGAGTTCCTGAATCGCCTTGTCCTCGAAGTCGATCATGCGGTCGCCGCCGATCACTTCAGCGTCCGGCAGACTCTGCAGATACTCTTTCGCATTTTTACGGGCCGCTTCAAGTGTTTCATTGGTCCAGTTCGCCTTGGTCAGCGGAAGATAGCCGATCTTGAATTTGTTTGCCATATTTGAATCCTTCCTTATGATTGATGTTCCGCGAGGAAATCATCGACTTGTCTGCGGGTGGGAATGCCGGCGCGTCCGCCGAGCTTCAGGCATTTGATTGCCGAAACAGCCGAGGCAAAACGCATGCTTTCATAGATGTCGCCGCATTCCACGTATTTCACGCCGAATGCGCTGTGGAACACGTCGCCGGCTCCGGTCGTGTCCACCGGCGTGACCTGGAACGCCGGACAGTGAATGATTTTTCCATTGTCAAACGCGATTGATCCCTTGTCGCCCATCGTGACTCCGGTGACTTTCGCGCCGATTTTCACAAGTTTCAGAAGCGCCTTTTCCAGATCATCTTCCTTTGTCCAGGTGCGGGCAAAATACTCGGAGGTGAAGAGAATATCGGTATGCTCCATGATCTTTTCCACTCCGGGACGGATTGTTCCCGCATCAAGATTAACCAGTACACCGTGTTTCCGGGCTTCTTCCGCGGCAACGATCGCCGCTGCCGTGTTGTGTCCATCGAGATGCAGAAGTTTTGCGTTGAGAATCAGTTCCATATCCAGTTCGGAGGGATCCAGTTCCCGGAGAGTGCCGCGGGTCCATGCGATGCTCCGCTTTCCGGTCGGCTGGTCGATCCAGCAGTAGGCGATCGGCGAAGCGCTGTTTTCCCGGACGAGCATGGCGCCGGTATAAACGGATTCCGCTTCGAAATCCTTGAGAATGCGCTTGCCGGGATCATCGTCGCCGACCATGCTGATGAATGCTGCTTTCATGCCGAGCCGGGCCGCCGCAACCGTTGCCGTCGCCGCCGGGCCGCCCCCTTGAATCAGATGTTCGATCATCTGGACCTTGTGGTCAATCGGAATCTCCGGCAGAAGACTGATGTAGTCGTTGCTGCAGAAGCCGAGACCGACAAATTCGATTTCTTTCTTCTTGTTCGTCATCTGAAAAATCTCCTTCCGTTATTAAGAATACCCCTCTTTTCGGAAATGTCAAGAAGTGAAAATGAGAATATTTGATAAAAATATGAAAAAATATGAGAACTTCCGTTTTTTGAATTCCGCAGACTCTCCAGAGAACTCTTTTTTGCTTTTTCCGGAAAATGAAACAATTTTATTCTTGCAGATTTTCTCATTTGTTTTTGCGAAAAATTGATGATAAAATGAGAAATTTCAAAAAATATCATTTTCTCTCATTGCATTCTCTCATAAAATCGGTATAGTATGCAGGAACACACGGGAGGATGCATGAAGAATCTGAGAACATTTGCCATAGTCGATTATCTGAAGACAAAGAAATACTGTTCTGTCGGCGAACTGATGGAGCAGTTCCATGTGTCGCCTGCGACGATCCATCGGGATATCGCGAGCCTGGTTCGGAAGAATCTGATTCAGAAGGTGCACGGCGGCGTTGCCTACATCGATCAGACCGAGGCCGCGGACAAGATGACCGTTCTCTCCTCCACCTTTCAGGAGCGTATCAACTGGAACCAGAATCGGAAACGGAAAATTTCCGAAGCCGCAGTTCAGGAAATCGTGGAAGGCGATATCATCTTTCTGGACTCTTCCACCACGGTGTTCTTTCTGGCGGAGCGGCTGCTGGAGTCCTCGTTTTCCAATCTGACAATCGTGACGAATTCCGCGATGATTATTCAGAACTTTCACAAATTTCCGCCGCATTACGTCCTGATTTCACTGGGCGGAACGTTTGATCTTCAGCTGAATGCATTTCTTGGACAGGCGGCGATCCGCGAGCTGGAACGGCTCTCCATCTCCAAGGCGTTCATCTCCGCATTCGGAATCGACGGGGAGCTGGTCACGACGAATCACGAATATCACTCCTCTCTTCTGCTGAAGGTTCTGGAGGTCGCCAAAAAACGGTATCTGCTTGCGGACCGGAGCAAATTCGACCGTAGCGGACTCTTCAAACTTGGAACCCGCTCCGACTTCGACAGAATCATTACAGACTGAATTCATCTCCTGCGTTCCTGTCGGAGATTTAGCCTTCGGAAGCGAGCTTTTTCAGAAAAAAATAACGCGGAATCGGTGATTGAATCCGATTCCGCGTTTCGTGTTCAGAAGGAATGTCGCTGATTCCGGTGTTCAGAGTGAATCAGGCATTCTGTTTCAGAAGGCGCACTCCATGCGGAGCAATCCGGAGGACGGGCTGTTCCGTGGAGAATGTTTCCCCGGTCCAGAGATCCTTGGCGGTATTGCCGAGAAGGAGAGGGTGGTCCACCGGGGTGTCGGAGAGATTGAAAACCCCGATTGCATTTCCGCCATCGGCGAGCGCCTTGCGGTAGATGCGGCAGGAACCTGCGGTTTCCATAGTGGGTTTCGCTGCGAGAATATCCTGGTCGATGGCGATGACGTCATCGTTGGTGAGCAGCTGGAAGGTTGCCTCATCCATGCCGGCGATGTCGCAGCTGAGGAGAAGCGGCGCGGAGAGAAGACTCCAGAGAGAGAACTGCATTTTCTGTTCTTCCGGAGTCAGATTGGTCGGCTTGTAGGTCGGATTCGGACGGTTCGGGATGCCGATGGCTCCGATCTGCAGCATGTCGGGATCGTTCCAGTGTCCCGGCGCCATGTGTTCCCACCAGCCGGGATTGTGCTCAAAACCGATGCGGCTGATGCTTTCCCAGGTATCTTTGATGTCTCCGGTGATCCGCCACATCTGGGCGAGTTTGGAGAGCTCCGGTGCAAGCTGATAGGGAGAGCCGTTCGAAAGGCTCAGTACGATGTCACGTCCGCAGCTGCGGAGAGCACGGCTGATGCGTTCCGTGGTCGGGATATCATTGATGTACCAGTCCACTTTGACAAAATCGACTCCCCATTCCGCCCACTGACGGACATCGTCGTCAAAATGCCAGACACTTCCTGTGCGGTTCTGTCCAAGTTCCCTGCCGGATGGGAAGCGTCCGAATACCTGATTCGGCTGAAGCCGCTCTTCTGGCGAAAGATAGAAGCGCTGTTCGTACCCGCCATCGTCCGAGCCGCCGCGGAAGCCGGCATAGGAGCTGATCCAGGGTGTGGAGTAGAGGCCGAAACGGAGTCCGAGAGAGTGGATGTATTCCGCCAGAGCGTGCATGTCGGGAAAGCGTTCATTGCCCTGGAGAGCGTTGAACTTTCCGCCGCGTTCCCCCTGCCAGCAGTCATCGATATTGATATAGCTCCAGCCGTGGGCGGCGAGACCGCGGTCGACCATGGCGCGGGCGGTTTCTCGAATGGCGCCGTCGCTGACGCTTTCCGAAAGACAGTACCAGCTGTTCCAGCCCATCGGCGGAGTCAGCGCGATCTCTTCTCCGATCACAAGCTCCACGGAGAAGCTGACGGCTCCGTTTTCATTTTCCGCGATGAATTCCAGCGGATAGCTGCCAGGGGTCCGGATGACTCCGGAAACAATGTTTTTCCGGGCGTCGAATGCAATTCCCTCCGGCAGACGTTTTGCCGAGACGGTTCCGTCTGTAACCGGCAGAAAGAAGTAGACCGGATTTCCGGGACGTGCCCCGATTCGTTTTGCTCCATTGCAGCGAGGAAGTGATTTCATGATCCATAAACCTGTTGTTAAAGTTCCGGCGTATCTGTGAGTTCCGCTTCAAGAGCATCCAGCCGGTGGAGCTCGAAGAGTTCCAGCGTGTTGACTCCTTTTTTCAGGAGCGGCGCCGGAATGTAAAGTGTGCGGGTCGGTCCGATTTCCCAGTATCTTCCGAGATTGAAGCCGTTCAAAAAGGCGATTCCTTTTTTTCCGGGAATTTTCAGGAAGGTATCCGCAGGTTCCTCCACGCGGAATTCTCCTTTGTAGAAACACGGCGTTTCCACCGGGAGCGTTTCCCCCTTCCGATAGCGGAGTCCGCGGAGATCTTCCAGCGGAAGAGAGTAGACCTCCCAGCCGAACTGGAACTGGTTGCCGACCCTGACTCCGCAGGTGATGCCCTTGCGCGCATTGCGTTCCATGAAGGGACCGTAGTTCGCGCGGCCCATGTTTTCGACCAGGATATCGAGGAGATCGCCTTCTTTCGCGGAGAAGAAGGGAATTTCATACGAGGAATCGTTGCAGTAGACGGTTGCAACATATTCGCCGTTCCGGTAAACCAGAGCGCGGTCGCTGGGTTCGTCGATGACAAGCGGTTCGTTGTCAATATCGCGGATCAGTTTTGTCCGGTAGTGGATAAAGCCGAGCGACTGTCCGAGTTCCTCCATGCAGGGAGTCGTTGCGTGGAATTCCGGTTTGGAAAGAGAATTCAGATTTTCCAGCAAAGGCGCCTGTTCCGTCATTGCCACTTTTCCGAACGCCTTCACCGGAAGAGCCGGCGGCGGAGGAACCGAAAGATCAACTCCGGATCCGAATTCCGCAAGAATGGAGCGGAAAAGCTCGTATTTCGGAGTGACGGCTCCGTTTTCGTTCAGAGGAGCGTCATCGTCATAACTGCTGACGGTCGGCTGATACTGTTTATATCCGGGGCAGTTCGCTCCGTTGAAAAAGCCGAAGTTGGTCCCGCCGTGGAACATGTAGAAACTGACGTTGCCGTTGTGTTCGAGAATTTCCCGCAGAGCGTTTCCCGCATCTTCCGGAGTCCTGGAATGATGCTGTTCGCCCCAGTGATCGAACCAGCCGTTCCAGAATTCGCAGCACATTTTCGGTTTTCCTGGCTGGAACTTTTCGAGCTCCTTAAAAGCGTCGGCGGCTTTGCTGCCGAAGTTTCCGGTGGCCCAGACTCCGGGAAGAGTGCCGCCGTTGAGCATGCCGTAGTTGGGGCCGTCGGATGTGAGCTGCATCACTCCGGGGAGATGCTTCGCAAGCAGATCGGAAAGGAATTGGAGATACCGTTTGTCGTTACCGTAGCTTCCGTACTCGTTTTCAACCTGGACCGCGATGACGGGACCGCCGTTTGCGCAGGAGAATCGATTGATTCTCGGCAGAAGCTCGTTGAAGTAGCGCTCGACCGCCTCCAGATAAGGCTTGTTGAAGCAGCGGAGCCGGATGCCCGGAATCGCCGCCAGCCAGCCGGGAAACGCTCCGAATTCCCATTCGGAACAGATGTAGGGACCAGGACGGACAATCACTTTGAGTCCATATTGCTGCGCAAGAGCCAGATAGCGTTCCAGATCGCCGAACTCCGTGAAATGGAACTCTCCCTGACGGGGTTCATGGATGTTCCATGCCGTATAGGTTTCCAGGGTGTTGAGTCCCATTGCCTTCAGTTTGCGGAACCGGTCCTCCCAGAGCGCCGGATGAATTCTGAAATAATGCATGGCTCCGGCAAAAATCCGGAAAGGTTTTCCATCCAGCAGAAAACCGGTGCTGTCCATTTCCAACTTACTCATTTCCTTCTCCCAGAAGTTTTTGATATTTTCCGGATAACATAGCATATTCCGGATTCTTTTCAACAACCGTCACCTGAAATCCGGCAAAGGAGAGGGGGTTTTATGAGAAATGAAATCTGACTTGGTCAGAGAAATAAACTGAAAAAAAGAAAAAAAAATCGAGTTTTGCTATTGACAATATCAGATGTTTCGCTTATAATCTTTAAAAAGAAGACACCCGAGGAACCTGAATGGAAGACAAAAGCACATTTGTACGGAATCATATTCTCGGCATGCTGGAAAGCGGCGAGTTGAATGCGGGAGAAAAACTTCCGGGAGCCCGTGAACTGCTTCCTGGTTCCGGCATTTCTCTTCCGACCATCCAGAATGCGATAGAAATTCTGGTTCGGGAAGGTGTGCTGGAGACGATCCCGCGGAAGGGAACTTTCGTGCAGACTCAATGGAAAAAGCGGATTCTCCAGCAGAACCTGATGGTGTTCCGCAGTGGATTGACCTGGTTTTCCGATCTGCGGGAGTTGATTCATCGTGAGATTCCGGAAGTCTGGGTCAGCGAACGTTTCAGCGGCGGAACGTTTGAAATTCAAACGACTCACTACATTCAGGCGCATCATGACCGCTATCTGGATCTTTCCGGGATTTTCGCTTCCTGTTTTCCGGATCAGAGTGATTTTTTCCAGACTCCAATTGATGCCTTCCGGATCGGTTCGCGTCTGATCGGGGTTCCGATTATCTTTTCCCCCCGCGTTATTTTTTACAATCCGAAGCTCTTTCTCCAGGCCGGCTGCCGGAAACCGGAGGCCGGATGGACCTGGGACGATCTGCTGGAGTGTGTCCGGAAACTGCGGCGGATTCTGCCGCCGGAAGATGTTTTCTGCTGGCACAATCAGACGCAGAACTGGATCAATATGGTCCGTCGCGCGGGGGGATGTCTGATTGATCCGAACTGCACGGACAGCGTGAAGATCGACAGCCCGGAAACCCGTCGCGGATTGCGTTTGTATCGTGAATTGCGCAACGAAATCGGGATCAGTCAATACCGTTATCCGGATGATTTTGTCAGCCACTTTCTCTCCGGCCGGGCGGCGATGCTGCTGGAGCCGAGAGAGTTCCGGAGTCTGATTACAAAAGCAGCTTTCGAGGACTGGGATACTGCGCCGCTGCCGCGGATCGAGGGGGGACTGGATGTCAATGTTCAGGCGACGGATGTGTTCTGCGTCCGCAGGGATTGCGTGGAACCGGAACTGGCGGCCCGGCTGCTGAAGCTCCTGCTCTCTCCGGAGTTTCAGAACTGTCTTGCCCGCTGGAATTACGGAATTCCGATCCGGAAATCGGCGGTCGGCGCAACCATCGACTGCACCGATCCGCGCGATGTGCTGTTTCT
This sequence comes from uncultured Lentisphaeria bacterium, assembly GCA_905197955.1. Taxonomy (GTDB): domain Bacteria; phylum Verrucomicrobiota; class Lentisphaeria; order Victivallales; family UBA1829; genus UBA1829. The sequence goes on from CAJKAR010000036.1 coordinate 23,921, forward strand.
CAGCGAAACGCCCAAGATGTGTTCCCATTATCATCTGGATTCCGCTGAAATTTACAATCTGGTTTGTCAGGGAATCGCCAATCTTCTGGCGGGCGATGAGGATATCGACGCCGGAACCGCGGAACTGGCGGAAATGGTGCGTACCTGTTTGAAAATCCGGAAACAGACCGCTCTGTTTGCACGCAAACAAAAAGAATCAAACCTCATTTATGCAGGAGAAGTTTCATGAGAAAAAACGGATGCCGCATGTCAACGGCCCGTCCGGAGACGGATCGGAGCGATCGGAGAGAGTTACATTTCACACTCATAGAATTGCTTGTTGTGATTGCAATCATTGCAATTCTTGCCGCAATCCTTCTTCCGGCGGTAAACAAAGCTCTGGGAAGAGGACGTGCCGCTCTTTGTCTCGGAAATTTGAAGCAGCTCGGCGTCGCGGAACACTCGTATGCCAATGATTTTGAAGATTGGACCATTCGGGGAAGAGTCCTGACAAATAACGGAACATCCACCGGCTCAGAGGCCTTCTTTCATACGATTGCCAACTTGAAATATGCTGGAACGCTGAATGTTCGAAATAAAAAATCCGTACTGGTTTGTCCAGATGACAAGCGCCCGGAATACAACTCCAGCGACACCTACACGCCGTATATCAGTTATGGCACCAACACCAGCGTGACTCAGGGGTTGTGGGCGGTTGTTGCGGATGCCGCTCCCGGAACTTCCTGCCGCGATCGTCACCGCAAATTCGGAGATCTGGCAAAAACCTTGAAAGGAGCTTCCCGGTCAGTTCTTCTGGCGGATTGCTGGAGTCTGGAAGCTGATGGAAAGAAGAAATACTTCATTTTGCGCAGCGGAGGAGCCAGTGCGGCAAATTATGAAGCATGGTTTTCGAATGATATCACTCCGGGATACATTTCCCTGCGTCATGCCTGGCAGACTTCGACCCTGTTCTGCGACGGCCGCGCCAAACTGGTGAAAGGTCCGATGCTGAATGAATACAATACAAGCAGCAGTTATGTCCAGTGGCTGAATCCGGATGCTCGGGATGGAATCAACCGTTAAAAGAGAAAGAGATGGATGGTATGAAAAAATATCCTGCAATATTGAGCGCTTTCCTGATGAGCGTATCTGTGGCGCTGCATGCGGCGGTCTGCGATGATTTTTCCAAAGCGGACTCATGGAGACTGATGAAAAATATTCCCGGAGAACTGGCTGTCGCTCCGGGAGAGATGCTGCTGCGTGATGCTCCGGGAAAGCCGGAGTGGGCGGTGGCGGTCCGGACATTCGATGTGGACTTGGAGCGTGATCCTGTTTTCAATCTGAAAATCGGATCTGTCGATCGCGGAGGCGAGGTCAAGCTGATCCGCGGCAAAGAGAAAAAATCTGTCCTGAAATTCAAGACTTCCGGAATCTATTCGTATGATCTCCGGAAAATTCCTGGCTGGACGGGAAAAAGCCGGATTACGGTCTGTCTCTATGTCTGGCGCGGAGGGGAGGCGGTCTTTGAATCCCTGAGCTTTGCTCCGGAGGCGGAAAAGGAGAAGGGCCTGAAACTGGTTCCCGCCTTTAATGCGTGCAGTTATTACTGGTATGGTCCGGAACAGAAAAAGTTGAATGTCCGTTTCCGTGAGCAGAATGGAGAATGGAAAAATGCGCTTGCTCCTGTGCGGGGGAGGGCGGAAGGCGGGTATCGGGGCAGCCTTCTGGAACTGAAGGAGAATACCGGCTACGAATTCCTTATGACCGGAGACGGTGGAAAAGAACTTGCCCGTGGAAAATTCCGCACCTGGAGTTCCGAAGTCCCTGTCGCGAAAACGATCGTTTTGGATGCAAAGAATTTTTCCGGGGAGCTGAAGATTTCCGAACGGGGACGTCCGGACGGGTGGATCCGCTATACCGCATCTCCCGGATTTGTTCTGGAATCATCGAAGCCCGAAGCGCTTCTGCGCGTGGAGAATGCCGCGTATATTCTGCTGGATGGTCTGACCTTGCGCGGCGGAGGACAGAATGCCGTTGAGATTCGGAAGAGCCGTTTCGTGCGTATTGTCAACTGCGACATTTCCGGCTGGGGACGACTCGGTGTACAACGCTTTGACAAAGATGGCAAATTCTATCTGAAAAACGGCAAGGCGGTGAACTATGACGCCGGCATTCTCATCAGCCGCAGTCATGGAACCGTGGTGGAACGCTGCTATATTCACGATCCGCGGACGACTGCGAATTCCTGGCGATATTCGCATCCTGCGGGGCCCTGCGGTCTGATGATCGACAAGCCGACATCGACCGTGCTGCGTTACAACGATATTGTCGGCAGTGACAATCACCGCTGGAACGATGCGGTCGAAGGCTCCGGAAACTTTCATCCGGATGGCGGTTTCAATCGCGACGCCGATATCTACGGCAACTGGATGATTTTCTGCAACGATGACAACATCGAACTCGATGGAGGTCAACAGAATGTCCGCTGTTCCTACAATCGTTTCGAGGGGGCGTTCTGCGGGATCAGCATTCAAGGGTGCATGACAGGTCCTTCCTATCTCTTCCGGAATCTTCTGATGCGGCCGGGATGCGGTTTCGACCGGATCGGACAGACGATCAAGACCTCCTCGAAAGTCAGCGGTCCCGATGCGGTCAGTTACATCTTCCACAACACGATGGATGGCGAAGGTTCCGGCATCAGTCTGCTTGCCCATCTGAAGATCGTTGCCGAAAACAACATTTTCTCCGGACTGAACCGGATCTCCAACCATGCGCGCAGTCCGCAATCGGAATGCGACGGAAATCTTCAGCCCGTTGGAAGTCCGGGGCGTGAGAAAAACGGATTTTTCGGTTCTCCCGCATTCTCCGATCCGGAAAAGGGGATCTACACCTTGAAATCCGATTCATCCGCAAAAGGGAAGGCGCGTGCGATCGATACGGTTTCCGTCAAAGGAGAGGATCTTGGCGCGTTTTCTGCGGGGCGCCGATATTCTCTTCCGTATCGTCCGATCCCGGTGGAACTCGACTGCGGAGTGGTGGATTTTGAAAAGTGGAACCGGACATTATCCGCAAAGCGTCAAATTGTTGTGACAGTCGGCGGAGAGGGGTTCAAGAGCGAGTTCTCAATCCGCAAAAACAATGACAGCGACTGGTTCGAAGTGACTCCTGCTTCCGGGACTCTGCGCAGCGGGGAACGACTGACTCTGACGGTACGTCTGCTTCCGGAGAAGATGAACCGGTATCGTCATCGGGGAGCGTTTCTGCTCCGGCTGAAAAATGGCTTTTCGCGTCCGGTTTCGGTCTATGCGGACAATGTCGGCAGACGGATTCCGCCGCGTCCGAAACTAAAATCTCTTACCGCATTTTACCGGAATGCGTCGCAGCCGGATTCGGGGCATCGCTATCCGCTCATTCAGGATGCCGGGGCGGACAATGGAACTGCGATTCGTCTGGAAGGGGAGCGTGGGAAAAATCCTGCCGAATACAAAATTCACGTTCCGAAAGCGGGAAAATATTACCTTCTTCTCCGCGTTCGATCGGAACGTCCTGTGGGGCAGCATGATTCCGTCTTCTGTTCCGTGGATGACGAACCCTTGCAGGAAACGCATCTGAGCTGCCGCGATTTCTGGAGCTGGTCTCCGGCGCATCCGGGTGGCGGACAGTTCAAACGCCTGAAGCAATACGATCTTTCCGCTGGAACCCATATTGTTCGAATTGCTCCGAGAGAACCCTTGGACCTCGATCTGATTGCATTTGCAACGAATCCGGCTCCTTTCGAAGCTGATTGAAAAAATTGCCCGAAGGGCCTTGATGGTGCAGGTCCGTGACCTGCTTCGGTCCAGCTGAATAAGCTGGTCGCCCGGAGGGCGAAATCTTACGAACAATAGAACAAAAAACTTAAAAACTCTCAAGCTCCCATAAAAAATATCTCCAGCAGATCAGGAGCCGCAAGGCTCGGTGCAGGTCCGTGACCTGCTTCGGTCCAGCTGAATAAGCTGGTCGTCCGGAGGGCGAAATCTTTATGAGGAAAAAATACGCTGTCTGCCTCTTCATTCCATCAAGATGCCTCAGGATTCAACCGAATGATCCGAATCGGGATGAATCCGAAAGGAAAAAACTGACCTTCTGGATTCGGAATCTCCGCCTTTACCGCAATCAGTGAGAGATGGCAGAAAGCTCAGAACGTAGAAAATAGCTGCAGATGGATTCCTTTTTCGTTCACATCGTGAAAACCGGAAAAATATTCCGCTTTTTTTTCTGATCGGGACTGAAAAAAACACTCTTTGGTGTTATACTATGCAACACTTCAGATAATCCAACAGGGGAAGACTGCGATGAATCACATTTTTTATATCGTCGCCTGCGCGGCGGCAATCGAGGGCGGAGGAATCTTCCGCTATCAGCTGAATGAAAAGGGCGTTCCCGAACTGCTCGGAAGCAATCCGATCGACAATGCAAACTGGGTTTCATTCTCGCCGGACCGTAAATATCTTTACTCCACCTGCACAGTCGGCGATTCCTCTGGAGTGGCAGCGTACAAGGTGAATGAGGATCTCTCTCTGACGGAGCTGAACAGAGTGTCTGCGGAAGGAAAGGCCGGATGTTATGTGATTACCGATCCTAGCGGAAAATTTCTCTTCTGCGCAAATTATCTTTCCGGCAGTGTTTCAGTGTTTTCGCTGAATGCGGATGGCAGCATCCGGGAGCGTCTTCGCAACATTCAGCATACGGGAAAGGGACCGAAACAGCCCCGTCAGGATGGTCCCCATACTCACTTCACGAACATCACGCCCGATGGCAAGTACCTGATCGTGATCGATCTTGGAATTGATGCCGTGAAACTCTATCCTTTTGATTCCGTCAAAGGAATTGATGAGGATAAAGTTATCACGTTCCATGTGGAACCGGCCGGATCGGGTCCGCGCCACCTGATCTTCGACCGTTCCGGAAAGATCGCCTATCTCCTCGACGAGCTCGGCAATACGATCCATTCCCTTTCGTATCAGGACGGAAAGTTCCAGACCATTCAGATCGCTTCCACTCTGCCGGAAGATTTTGAAGGCGTGACAAAAGCTTCCGCGGTCCGCCTTTCCGAAGACGAACGTTTCCTGTTTGCTTCCAACCGCGGATACGATTCCATCGCAGTGTTCGAGCTTGATGGAAAAGGCGGTATGAAGATGCATGATCTCCTTCTCTGCGGAGGAAGCAGTCCGCGCGACATCAATTTCCTGCCCGGACTCAAAAAGTTTGCTTCCGCCAATGAATTTTCCGATACGGTCTTTTTCTTTGATTACAACGCCGCCACCGGAAAACTTACGCCGGACGGACATGTTCTTACGCATAAGCGTCCGCTCGCCATTTACTGGTAATTTTTCTGCAACCTCCTTCGGATGCGCTCTGTCGGATCAAAACGGATGCGCATCCGTTTCTTTTTCTTTCCATGAAACGTTCCGATTCCAGAAAACTCTATGATTACACCGTGGATCTTCACGGCATGTATGCGGAAGAGGCAATGGCTCTTTTAACAGGAGTTGTCCGCCGCTGCGGAAAGCAGAGTCGAAGTATTCTTGTTATTCACGGGAACGGGAGCGGCACTCTGCGTTCGCGGGTTCGTGGTGCGCTCCGGAACGGAAGACTGCCGTGCCGGGCATTTTTCTTTGGGGAGGATATCGGCGCGCCTGGACTGGATGGCGTTACCGTGATTCATACATAAGTTGCGGCAAGTCTGAAAAATGAACCTGCTGCCGATTTTCCGGACAGATGCCGAATTTCACACCTGCCCGGATATGAAAATCAGATTTTATTTGGCGCTTTTTGCCATGAAAGAGACTTCCACTTTCTGTCCGGCTTTTACGCTGATCCGCTGCATGGCTCGTTTGTCATGATTGGCCCGGACGCAGTACTTTCCGGAGAGTGCTCCTTCCGAACAGAGAACATTCTCATTGAGAACCCAGCCTTCAGGAAGACCTTTTGAATTCATTTTTTCAAAATCCCCGTTTTTCAGTACAGCGCCTTTGACCTCGAATTTATCATAACAGATATCCTTGTTTTTCTGATTGCTCATAATGTTCAGATCAACACTTCCATCGGTTTTCGGTGTGAACTGGAAGGAGTACTGTTTCCATTCGGGAGTCGAGGTCGCGCGAATGAGAAGGCGCTGATCCTGCTTCTCCTTCATCCAGATTGCGGGGGAGGCGGTTACTCCTTTGGAGACAGAGTTGCAGACCAGTCCGGTTTTTGCTGCAAGATCAATACGGATGTCCTCCGCGGCAAATCCGGCGGCAGCGATTGTGAATGCCAGTGTGAAAAGCATTTTTTTCATGTTGATTCTCCTGTTTCTTGGATGTTGTTATTTCAATTCGAGTCTTACGTTGTCAAAGATGACTCTTCCGGTCGTTGCACTTCCGAGTCCGAGTTCCACATGCAGAAAACTTGTATTGTTTTTCAGTTCGATCGGAATCTGATACAGTTTCCATCCGCCATTTTCCACAATATCTTTTTTCAGGAATGCTTCCGCATAGTTCTGACCATAGCGGTTCATGACCGTCCGGATGAAAAGTCCGTGTTTTCCTTTTCCTTCAGAACTGGTTTTGACATTTTCCATTCTGGCAAAAAAGGTGAGAAGCGCATGGCGGTATTTGCCGGCCGGCACTTCGATCCGCTGATAGAGGACTGTTGGAACTTTTTGTTCCTCCGTGACTTCCATGCTCATTCCGTTCCCGATATAGCCACATTTCTTCTCACAGAGGAATTTCGTCCCGAAACGAACCTCGTGGAACCAGAAATCTGGATCTCCGAACCGAGTCTGTTCAAAATCGCCGTTTTTCAAAAGGTTCTTTTTCTCTGTCCGGATCAACGGGTAGTGAAAGCGCTCCTTGAAAGACATGCCGCGAATTCCTTTGATTCGCTCCTTGGTGCCATCGCCTCGCGTGACGATCAAATCAACGCCGAGATATTCGTTCCGGACAGGAATCCGGAATACAGCCTGATAACCGGAATCCGTTTTTTGCACTTGAAAATGAAAGGATCCCTTCTGCGCTTTTCCACGTTTCAGAACACCCTTTCTGCCTGTCGGAGTCCCGTAAAACTGGAGCGGGTACGTCGCATTCAGATCAAGATTGCGGAACGGCTGGTCGTCCAGAAAAAGTTCGACGCAGCTGCCTTCATGAAAGACTTTTCCAACACGGGGATTCTTTTCTCTGACATCGACTTTCACAATCAGTTCTTCCCCTTTGCAGGAAATTTCCGCCATGCTTCCCTTTTCCAGTTCGATTTTCGCCGGAAGCTGGAATACCGGCGAATCCGGAATCTGCGGAATCCCTGTCAGATCCCCCCGGAACCCTTCGACGGCAATGGCGCTCCGGACCGGATCCTGACGGAATGAGAACTGCACGGGCATGGAGCCGATTCTTGATTCAATTTCAATGGGAAGCCCTGTCATGTTCCGCCCTTCGAAAAAGAGGGTCTCTCCGAATCGGCGCGCACGGATCTTGACCGGATTCTGAAGACGGAAATTGGAGTTGCGCAGCAGCTTCTCCACTTCCGCGGGAGTTCCGGTGATATAGTACGGTTCGAATTTGAGTTTGAATTCCGTTCCCTTGACCGGATTGCCATAAATATCCAGGATCTGCGCGGAGGCTCTGCCGGGAATCCAGGTGCTGCCGGAAGGACGCATGTCGTAGAGGAATCCGAGAGCTTTTTTCCCGTCTTTGCTCTGGAAAACTCCGGCGCGGACCCACTGGGAAAGGGGAAGTTCCCGGACGGAATCCATTTCTTTCAGCAGAACGGAAAGCGCGTTTGTCGCGGCAAAGACATCGTTCGGCGCGGCAAGACCGTTGACATTCACCTGACGATAGAAGGCGGTCGGAGTGTTGGCCATCGTCGCTTTGACTCCGTTCAGGAAGCCGTCGAGGAACTGCCGCGCAATTTCGTTCGCTCCAAAGCGCTCCTTGTTCAGGTAATAGTTGATCTGTTTGGAATAAGCGGTTTGAAGATAATAATTTTCCGTATTCCAGAGAGGCTTTTTGACTTTCAGAGTTTTGGAGATGTCCCGTACAACATCGCGATAGCGGAAATACATCCCGTTCATATAATCGAGTCCGCAGTTGTAGGGATGAAACGCAATTCCGTCGAGCCAGTTGACGTAATCGGGATTCGCCTTGTTGAGCTGCTGGCACCAGCCGACAATATTCATTCCGAAATCACCTGTCACCCCGTTTCCGAGCACAATGGAATCCGGCTGAACTTTTTTGATCGTTTCATAGGTGTATTTGCAGAGATTGATGAACCACTCCGCATGTCCTTCCGGCGGATGAATGAGCAATCCAGGTTCATTGCTCATCTCCCAGATTTTCACATCATCCTTCCAGGTGTTCAGGACGAAGTCCAGATAACGGTCATAGACCCCCTGAACGGGAACCATCAGTACGCCGTCGCGATTATCCTTTGTGACCTTGTGCCATTTGGCAAGATAGGCGGGGAAGCCATGGCGTCCTTTTTTGAGTACCGACTGAATATCGGTTCGCGTATTGAAGCTGCCGACCAGACAGAAGACAGGCTCAATGCGATGTTTTTTCATCATCCGGATGGTGGTATCGAGCGGTTCTTTGCGGAATTTTCCCTGTTCCGGCTCGGTTGCTCTCCAGTATCCCCAGACCCGTCCGATGCCCTGTCCGCTGAGACGCATGTCACGGAACGTTTTCTCAACACCCCCCGCAAGACAAATGAAGGTCGTTTCCAGCGGCTCTCCTATGTAAAAATGAATTCCGTTTTCTGTATTCGATCCTAGTGCCCAGCCTGGCGAGAAGCGCGGATGATTCACCGGATCGTGAATGACTGCGAAATCTCCGCCGATCCGTTCCGGTGTGAAGCCCTGCAGATTCAGATGCGCCGCAAACGCTCCGTGCAGTTCCGGTTTCCAGAGGACACTCCCTTCGTAGACTCCATCCGCCTGCCGCGTCAGAGAGACCGGAAGAGAAGCCACCTGTTTCTGATCGTGAAAGAAACGGATGTCCGCCTTTCCGGAGAGCCGTTTTTCCTGCGAATCAAGAATTGCGCGGAATGTCATCTTCACCGGTTCTCCGGTACGGTAAAGGGAGGTGACTTTGTCGAAGGTCACCGCATATTCCTCCTGCGGTTTTGCTGGTGCGCCTACACGGGTGAAGCGGAAGTTGTCAAGATACAAGGTATTGATCTCTTTGCGGCTCCCCGGCAGGACCCAGATGCTGTAAAAGTTCGTGTACCCCTTGATTTTGAATCGTTTGGAGAAGGTCTGCCATTGATCGGTGGGATGAAAGGCAAAACCGCTGAGCATCGGATAATAGGAATCCCGGTCGCGATCGGTATTCGCGCGGAAGTCGATCTGGAACCGCTGCTTCGGTGTATATTTCCCGTTTTCATTCGGTCCGGCTTTGGCATCGAAGGAGATTTCCACTTCGCAGGCATCATGAATGTAAAAATCCTCCAGGGAGAATCGGTAGCCTCGAAGTCCTTTGTAGCCGGGGAGCATGATGCATTTGCCGGGGTTGCCTCCGGAGACGGTAACGGGATAGTAGATCCGGTCCGGATTGGCATTCACCTCTTTGTTGCTGATCTGAATGTTTTCGAATTTGAATCCCGGGGCTGGACCGTTTTCCATGCCCAGCTCGGCAGAGGAGTTGTTGTTGATGGTTTTGGCTGCTGCGGACAGCGTGATCGCGGAAAGCAGCAGTGCAATCGGAACTTTTTTCATAACGTTTTCTCCTTGAGGAATATATTATCTGATTTTTAATTTTTCTGGCATTGTTTTATCTTCCGGACCGGGAAAGATTGTCAGGGTTTGAATCCGGCTTTCAGAATCCGGTCGGCGGTTCCGCTGTATGCGCGGGTGGCGAGCGCTTTTGATTCGGTGAGATGTTCCGCGTGTCCGTCGGCAAAAAGGTATCCGGCGGTGCCGTTGTGCCGTGTGTAGTTGACCGTGTTTTTCGATCCGCTTCCGGTATAGTCGGAGGCAAAAAGGAAAATACTTCCGGGTTTGACTCCCTCCGCCATGCTGACTGCTTGTGCTGGAGCGGCAATCTGTGTGTTTTTTCTGGTTCTGCCCGGCTGATCGTTATGGTTGTTTACCGCTCCTCCGTGCAGGAAGGGATTGATATGGTAATTGGTGATGTTGGTGCCGTACAGAAGATTCGGATCGGCAGGACAGGAAAATGATCCGATTCTCCGGGGATAATGATACCCCCAGGCAACCCCGTAAGGTCCTGTTCTTGCCCATGCAGCCCACGCCGCCGCGGAGGTTGGTGAATTTTCGTTGAAGCCGCAGAGCATTCCGATCCAGATCCGATACCGGATGTCAACAGAGTATTCGGTTCCATCGCCGTTCCAGTTCGGAACCAGCCAGTCTTCGAAATCTCCGGAATACTGGGTGCTGGCGATTCCGAGCTGTTTCATATTGTTTAGACAGCCTGCACTCTGTGCCTTCCCGCGAGCCCTGTTCAGCGCCGGAAGAAGAAAACTCACCAGGATTGCGATGATCGTAATTACGATGAGGAGCTCTATCAGAGTGAAAAAATTTTTCTTCTCTTTCCGGGAAAGAATGAGTGCATTGCCAAACCTGGATTTCATCTTCGAAGATTTTTTCTGCATCGTGTCCTCTTTCTCTTTTTCGCGACCGCTTTTTCTAAATTATAGCATATTTCCTGGATTCTGTAAATGAATGTTTTGTTGTTTTTCTTTGGATTTTTTGTAAGATCCAGAAGGGCTTCCAAAAGGAAAATGAATAGAGGGAAAGCGGTTTGCTTTCTTGAACTTATTGTAAATGAGCCGGATGAGGAAAAGAATTTGCGACATCGTTATCTGCGGAGATCGTTGGAAAATCAGGGCATGTAACCGGCTTTCAGCATTCGGTCTGCAGTTCCGTCATAGCCATGAGTTGAGAGAGCTCTTGCCTCTTTGATCTGTTCCGCGTGTCCGTCGGCAAAGAGATATCCTGAGGTTCCGGTATGGCGCGTGTAGTTGATCGTATTCTTGGATCCGCTTCCGGTATAATCGTTTGCGAAAAGGAAAATCGAGGCGGGCTTGATGCCTTCTGCCATGCTGACGGATTGGGCGGGTGAATTCACCTGAGTGATCTTTCTGGTTCTGCCCGGACGGTCATTGGCGTTGTTTACCGCTCCTCCGTGCAGAAACGGATTGATATGGTAGTTGGTTACATTGGATGCCCAGAATAGAAGATTCGGATCGGCAGGACAGGAAAATTGTCCTACTCTCCGTGTGGAGTGGCATCCCCAGGCAACTCCATAGGGACCCGGTTTTGCCCATGCCGCCGCAGTACGAGGTGTGTCCTCTGTGAATCCGCAGAGCATCCCGATCCATATCCGGTGTTTCATATCAATGGTGTATTCGGTTCCTTCCCCGTTCCAGTTCGGGATCAGCCAGTCATCGGAATCTCCCGTGTACTGGATGCTCGCCATTCCAAGGGATTTTAAATTGTTGATGCAGACGGTTGTCTGCGCTTTTCCGCGGGCACTGTTCAGAGCAGGCAGAAGAAGACTCGCCAGGATCGCAATAATCGCAATTACGACGAGAAGCTCTATGAGTGTGAAGTCTCTCTTTTTCTTCTGCATTCGGAACGGAATCGCTGCATCGGTTCTCTGTTCCCCTTTTGAAGTTCTCTTCTGCATCTTTCCAGATTCCTTTCTCTCCTGACTGATTTTTCTGAAATTATAGCACATCTTCTGAAATCTGTAAATGTATTTCTTGTTGATTTTTTTTGGACTTTTTGTAAAAGAAAAGATCTTTTTCCCCGGAAGAATGAATAAAATTATCGGGAATTTGCTTTTTCTGAAAATTGACTTATTGTATTTGACGGAGGAAACGGAAATGACGGACAACCGGGGCTTGAAATACAACAATGACTTTTTCTGGAATCAGTTCCTTGCGGAGCTGGATGTAAAGGTCATCAAGAGCGGACTTGCGTATGAGATTTCCACCTGGACCACTCTTGTGAGTTATTCCGGGGATATCTTTTATCGTCTGTATCTGCCTTTGAGCGGGAGTTTCCGGATCGCATATCCGGATGGCGCTGCTCTGATTCATCCCGGAAATCTTTATCTGATTCCGTGCGCGACTCCGCTGAAGTATGAGGGCATTGAGCCGTGTACTCATTACTGGATTCATTTTGTTTCGAAACAGCTTCAGACCATTCCGATCCTGAGCTATCCGCTGGAGATTCCGCTGGAGGATTCCGCTCCGGCGGTGCAGGCAAAGTTTCATTCGGTCTTTGAACTGGTAAGAGGATGTACGACATTCGCCGATGCCGTGAAAATCAAAAATACGGTGACGGAACTGCTCGTTCCGTTTCTGGAAAAGATGTCCGGCCATCTTCCGGATGCCGTTCCCGTTTCAGACTTTATGAAGGTGGTTGATTATATCGATTTGCAGTTGAACCGCAATATTGAGGTTGCGGAACTCAGTGCTCTGGTCGGGATGTCCCGTGCGGATTTTTCCGCGGCCTTCCGGAAAGTCTTCGGCGTTCCTCCGAAACAGTACATCTCCATCCGGAGGCTCTTTCATGCAAAGCATCTTCTGATGGAAACGGCCCTCCCGATCAAGGAGATCGCTCTGCGGTGCGGGTATCATGATGAATTCTTCTTTCACCGCATTTTCAGAAAATATGCGGGAATCCCTCCGGCGAAATACCGGAAATATTCCGTCTACTGAATAAGCTGTTTCCGTCCGGAGTCCGATCCGGAACGAGTAGGTTGTCGGCCGATGATTTTCCCCCCTCCGGTCGCCCCATTTTGAAGCATCACGTTCCTTGTCAGAATCTGGCAAAGGAGACGTAGATCAGGATTACCACAAGGACAAGAGCGGCTCCGACATATTTCGCATGTTTCCAGGAAGTCATGTCGACCGCCTTCACATCCTGCTGTACAAACGGTGCCTTGAGTCCGGCGAATTTCGCCCAGAGCAGCATGTAGGCGATCAGCAGCAGAAAGACCGCACCGAGGAAATGGTACTCGATTCCACTGATCCAGTGGCTGAACGGCGGGACAAAATAGCCGATTGCAATGATGAGGCATCCTGCGACCAGCGCGGTTTTCGCCGCAATCGCCGGCGTATATTTCGAGAGCATTCCGACCAGGACAATCGAGAAGATCGGAATAAAGTAGATTCCATTCATCTTCTGCAGATAGTTGAAGATGCTTCCCGTGTTCGCCAGCAGCGGTGCGATAATCATGGATGCGATCGCGATTACGAATCCGAAAATCTTGCCGGAACGGACCATCTGCGCTTCGGTTGCCTCTTTGTTGATGACCTCTTTGTAGATGCCGAGGCTGAAGAGTGTGCAGGTCGCATTCAGTCCGGAGTTGAAGGAACTCAGAATTGCACCGGTCATGACCGCGGCAAAGAATCCCGTCAGCGGTGCAGGCAGCACAAGGGAGACCAGCTTTCCATAAGCGTCATCGGACTTGATTCCGGTTTCTCCTCCGAGAGTCGTGAAAATGTAGAACGCGATGATTCCGGGAATCACCAGATACAGAGGACCGATCAGTTTCAGGAATCCGCAGAGCAGAACCCCCTTCTGACCTTCCGCAAGAGAGCTCGCCGCAAAGGTTCTCTGAATGATCTGCTGATTCGTGCACCAGTAGAACATGTTGATAATCAGAATTCCGGTGAACAGGGTGCTGAACGGCACTTCCGTATCCGGCCCGCCGATGGAATTGAATTTATCCGGAATTGCGTTGGTGAGAATGGAAAAGCCTTCCAGCCATCCCTGTCCTTGAGTTCCGCCGATGTAGTGGAGCCCGAAATAGAGGATCATGAATCCGCCGACCAGAAGACCCACTCCGTTCAGAGTATCGGAAACCGCCACGGAACGGAGTCCGCCGAACAGCGCATACACCATCCCGACGATTCCTACAAACCAGACCATCAGCCAGAGATTAGCCGATTCACTTGCAATCCCCGTCAGAGCCGGAACATTCATGATGCCGCTCAGTCCGGTCGCCCCTGTATAAAGAATAATCGGCAGAAGAATCAGCATATAGGCGATCAGGAAGATGATGTTCGTAAGGATCGCTGTTGTCCGGTCGAACCGGATATGCAGATATTCCGGCAACGTCGCAATTCCGCTTTTCAGGAAGCGTGGCAGGAAAAACATCGCCATGGCGACCAGTGCAAGAACCGCGATCACTTCCCAGGCCATGACGCAGAGACCGTATTTAAACGCGGAACCGTTGAGTCCCACCATCTGTTCCGTGGAAAGATTGGTCAGAAGCAGGGAGCCCGCAATGAACGGATACGTCAGGGAGCGCCCCGCAAGAAAATAACCTTCTTTGGATTTGACATCCTCTTTTCTTGTCATCACCCAGGTGATGAACGCCACCAGAGCCGTGAAAAACAGAAACGACGAAATCGTAATAATATGCTGCATTCTTTGAACTCCCTTTTTCCTTGCAAAAAACAACGTGTTCCATAGTTTACTTGTCCGGAGTGAAAATGTCAACAGCAGATTTTTTTATTCGGAATAAAATGTGAAAAAAATAAAATTTATTTCTTATGCATGGAAAAAAGAGGGTTATTCCGTCCCGGAAGAGGCGTTGACATGGTGCTTCCGGAGGATCTGTACCGCATGATCAATCTGTTGGGGGGAAGGGGATGGTGCAGACGGCATCGTATCCTTTTTCCCGAGTGCGGCATATTTGCTCCGGGCAAGAGCATGGTATGGGAGCAGTTTGACGGAGTCGATGTTCAGGGAACCGAGAATTTCTCCGGTCCGTTCCATATTCTCCTCCGAATCGTTGCATCCCGGTACGAACGGAATCCGGATCTCGATTTCCGCGCCCCGTTCGGAGAGAAAATGAAGATTCTCCAGAATAAGTTCATTCCCCTGGCCGGTCAGCTCCCGGTGACGGACGGAATCGGAATGTTTGAAATCCACAAGAAAACGATCCGTCACCGGCAGTGCCGCTTCGAGCGCCGGGCGCGGAACGAAACAGCAGGTGTCCAGGGCGGTATGCAGTCCCGCTGCCTTGAGCTGATTCAGAAGTTCCAGACAGAATTCCGCCTGGAAGAGCGGTTCTCCGCCGGAAAGCGTCACTCCGCCGCCGGACTGCTCATAAAAAATTCGATCCTGAAGCGCCAATGCAACCACCTCTTCCGGCGAGACTCGTTTTCCGTAGATTCGGAGCGCTCTTCCGAGACATACCGTTTCACAGCTTCCGCAAACCGTGCAGCGATTCCGGTCGAAGCGGTGCTCCTCCCCCGCCATCTCATGCGCGCCGGAGCGACAGATTGCCGCGCACTCTCCGCACCGGATGCATTTATGTGCATAATATGCCAGTTCCGGCTGCGGCGAAATACTCTCCGGATTATGGCACCAGAGACATCGGAGCGGACAGCCTTTCAGAAAAAAAGTGGTGCGGATGCCGGGACCGTCGTGTACTGCGAACCGCTTGGGTTCCAGAATGATTCCTGTCAGATTTTTCATGGGGATTCCTGCCGGAGTGGGGTTATTCTGCAATGTTGCGGGCACGTTCGATGTAGGCGTCCTGCTCTTTTTTTGCCAGTTCGGTGAAGCGGACGTTCCAGCCGCAGACTCGGACCTGAAGGCCGGAATAGCGATCCGGATGCTTCTGGGCATCTTCCAGAACGGCGGCATCGAAAATATTGAAATGAATGGCGACTCCGTGATTCAGCAGATAAGTGAAAAGGAGTCCGCGCATGGCATCAAGCCCCTCTTTCCCCTGGACGGTGGCGGGATGCATCATGACATCGAGAGGGAAGTCGCCGGGGAAGGTCGCCGCGTCAAGACGGGTGACCGACCGGATCAGAGCGGTGACTCCGTTGGTATCCATGCCCATTGCGGGGGAAAGATTTTTCGACATTTCATCGCCGGCAAATCTGCCGTCGGGCGTTGCCCCGGTCCGTTCCCCGAGAGTGATGAACGTTCGCGCAGAATGTCCCGATGCCTCATAAAACCCTCCGCGGGAATTCGGACGCAGATTGATTTTGTTCCCGATGAAACGGGCGATCATTTCCGCATAGAAATCGACTTTGTCGATCCCGTTCCCGTATTTGTTTGCGGAGCGCAGGATGCGGAGCCGGAGCTTTTCATGCCCTTTCCAGTTGCTGTTGAGAATATCTCGGAACTCCGTCAGAGTGAGTTCCTTTTTCTCAAAGACGAATTCCTTTACCGCCATCAGCGCATCGACCGCACTTCCGAACCCGGCATTCAGAATGCTGGAATTGTTGTAGACGCATCCATTGGAGAAGGCGTCGCGCGCCGTTTTCAGACTGCTGGGAATCGTGGCGGAATACATCTGCGCCGGATTGATCTGGTGAAGATAACGTTCAAACGCGCGGGAGCAGAAAATGATCCCTTCGATGATGTTGTCGAGCCAGAGAATGTAGGCGTGATAGAAGTCGTCAAACGAAGTGATCTCTTCGAGCTTCGGGGCGCCGGAGTGGAAGACCCGGCCGGTTTTCGGATCCTTCCCGTTGTTGAAGATGAGCTCAAAGGGCTTCAGCATGTTGATGTGTCCGATGCCTGTGGTGTTGCCGAGAACGCGGGGAACAAATTCGTAGCAGCCGCGGATGTCGCAGGTTCTGGCCTCCTCTTCGGAATAGCCGATCGACATCATGGCGCGGCGGATGGATTCTTCGGAAACAAAGACAATGCTGTTGTGTCCTCGGCGGATCATGTCCAGCGCTTTGTCGAGAAACGCCTGCGGAGTGTTCCGGGCGACTTTGATCTGGATTTTCGGGGTCGGGATCTCAAGCTTGTCGAAGACATCAAGAATGAGATAGGAGAGGGGATTGATTTCCGTCGAACCATCCGCCCGCGTTCCTCCGAGATAGAACGGATGCCCCCAGTAGTTGTTGATGGATCCCCACTGCATGAGGAAACAGGCGAAAAATTCGCGGATTTTCTCTTCCGTGAACCGTCCCTCTTCCAGATCGCGCTGATAGTAAGGATAAATCATCCGGTCAAGGTTGCCGAGGGAACGGACCTGCATCCGGTCGATGTGTTCACAGAACATGAAGTGCAGGTAGATGATCTGGAGAACTTCGTAGGTATTGCGCGGCGCTCCGGTGCGGAGCTGTTTAAGACACTCTGCTTCGGCGACCATGCGGGGATTCCCGTTTGCATGTTCTTCCGCATAGCGGATGAATCTGTCGAGCATTTCCAGAACCGCATGGAGTGTGATGGCAATGCCGTCGAAATAGGCTTTTGCATCCTCGGTCATCTCTCCGCGTCGTTCCCGCTCGGCGCGGTACTGCTCGGCGCGGCGGAGAAGTCCCGGAAAACCGAGCGTCAGAATGGAATCCCAGTCCGGAACGGAATGATCGAAATCCTTCCACATGCTGTGGAGTCCGGCGTCGTTCCGCGCATACATGATCTCATTGCTCTCCCGGAGACAGGTTTCGTTGACTTCGCGGTCCCATGCGGAGATGAGAGGGGTGATCGGCCGTTTATTGCGGTCGAAACAGGCGAATCCGGGAAAGCAGTCATGCGGATTTACATCAATCTGAATGTTGCGGCAGATGTATTCGAAGATCCGGCCCTTTACAACCGGATGCGGGAGTCCCTTCATACTTTCCGCAAGGGGAAGAATATGATTCTGGACCGTTTCGTTGTCCAGTCCGGTCGAAGGATCAAAGACCGGATTGCGGAATTTCCCGAACAGGTACTCTTTATCTTGTTCAAATGCGGCATAAGGCATAGCACGTTTCCTCCTGTTTTCCGTTTATTATACAATAAAGACGTGGAAAAGAGAATGCATAAAAAACAGGAAAAAATATACTTTTGTGATTGAAAAAGAGAATCTGCCGGATAAATTTCCGGAAAGGAGATGTCTGCCATGCCAGTTGCCAACAGAATCGGCGTGATGAATGCCGCTGACCGGATGGTTCTTCGAATCCGTCATTTTGCAAGGGGTACTTATCCGGAAGCCGATGGGACTCCCGGAGCTCTTCCGGTCAATCGTTTTTTCCTGCCGATCCGGAATCCGAACGGAAAAGCGTGTTTTATGGAAGATGCCGTTCTTCATGAGGAGCTGCGGCCCGGTTTCGCTTATTTTATTCCGCTGTTTCATTCCGCGCGGGTCCGTCTGGATCCGGAACTGGAGTTTATATCCATTCAATTCACGCTGGAGCTGTTCGGCGGGGTGGATCTGTTCTCGCGAATTCCTGCGATCCGGAAGATGAAAAACGAGTCCTGGCTCCGACGGGCGGAAGAGGCGTATGCGGAAAAGGAAAATTTTGCCGCGGCGGCAATGGTGCGTTCTCTCATGGAGGAGTTCGCCGCGGAGCTGCTGCGGAACATGACGGAGGAGGAACTTGCGTTTGCAACGGCATTCACGGAGTTTCAGACCGAGCTGAACTACATTCAGAAACATTGTCTGGCAACGACGACGGTGGATGAACTGGCAGCTCTGCGCGGTTTCCACCGCGAGGTGTTTTCCAGAAATTTCTCTGCGGCGCTTGGGATCTCGCCGAAACAGTTTCTGACCCGCTGTCTGGTGAATCGCGCGTGCGATCTGCTTCTTCGCGGGAACCGTCTTGTTCGGGAGGTTGCCTTTGAACTGGGGTTCACCAACGAATACTACTTTTCCCGTTTCTTCAAAAAACAGACGGGGCTGCCGCCGCTTCGGTTCCAGAATCTCTATCTGCCGCAGAAACTGGGGGTAAGGAGGAACGGAAAATAGGAGTGGAGAATAGAAACGGTGAATAGAAACAGAAAACAGGATGAAAGGAGCTTCCGGATTTGGAGTTTGTCGGAGAAGGAGAATTTTTCCAGGAGCGTGATTGTCTTTTTGTCTCCCTGGTGCTATATTCTCCGGATTCCGTTTCCGAATAGAGAACATAACCCAGAGGTTTGCTGCCATGCTGTGGGAAGTATTGAAAAATCCGGTTCTGATATCCGTTGTTATTCTGCTGGTGCTGTCGGCTTTGCGCCTGAATGTCGTGTTTGCTCTGATCCTGGCTGCCCTTTCCGGAGGGCTGCTTGCCGGAATGGGAGGGGTGGAAACCATGAATGCATTCGGAAACGGACTGGCAAGCGGAGCAAAAATTGCATTCAATTACGCGATGCTGGGGGCGTTTTCCATTGCGATTTCCCGTTCCGGAGTGACGGAACTGCTGGCGCGCGAACTTTTTAAACGGATCGGCGGAGAGGTGACGCCGAAAAAACTGTTTGTTTTCAAATACACGCTTCTGCTGATTCTGACCCTTGCGGCGGTTTCGTCGCAGAATCTGATTCCGGTTCATATTGCGTTCATTCCGGTGCTGATACCGCCGCTGCTTCAGGTGTTCGAAAAGATCCGTCTTGACCGTCGTGCCGTGGCGTGCATTCTGACGTTCGGACTGATTACGCCGTACATGTTTCTGCCGTTCGGGTTCGGCCGGATTTATCTGAATGAAGTGCTGATCGGCAATCTCAACAGCAATGGCCTTGCGGTGAGTGCGTCTCTGGCGCCGAAGGCAATGCTGATTCCGGCGCTGGGAATGGTGGCGGGACTGCTGATCGCCGTGTTCATATCCTATCGGAAGCCGCGCGATTACAACCGGACGGAAACGGAGGAAAAAGTGATGGAACCGGTTGTAATCCGGCCCTGGAATGTCGGGGCTGGCGTGGTGGCGATTCTTGTCGGACTGGCAGGACAGATCTTCCTGGATTCACTGGTGATTGCCGCTCTAGCCGGAATTCTCGTTTTTGTGATCGCCCGTGTGATCTCCCTGCGCGATACTTCAGATGTCTTTACGCAGGGGGTCTACCTGATGGGCGGAATCGGGATCGTGATGATCGCCGCAAGCGGCTTTGCCGAGGTGATGAAAGCAACCGGAAGTGTGAAGGCGCTTGTGGATGTGGTATCGGTCGGGATCGGGGATCAGCGTGGTCTTGCGGTCTTCCTGATGCTTCTGATCGGACTTATCATTACGATGGGAATCGGCTCCTCGTTTTCCACGGTTCCTCTGATAGCGGCCATCTATGTGCCGCTCTGTATGCAGCTGGGAATTTCTCCGCTGGCGACGATTGCGATTGTCGGAGTTGCCGGTGCACTGGGCGATGCCGGTTCTCCTGTTTCCGAATCCGTTCTCGGTCCGACAGCCGGACTCAATGCGGACGGTCAGCACGATCATATTTACGACTCCACCATTCCGACATTTATTCATTACAACATTCCGCTTCTGATTGCAGGCTGGATCGCGGGCATGATCCTGTAAGGTTTTCCCCTGATATTTCCCCTGTTGGAGGAGTGGGGGGGCATTCCATGGAAGAGTGTTGTTCCGGAAGCTCGGTGTTTTCCCCGGCATTTCTGTATTCGCGCGGAGTTTTTCCGGTATATTTGCGGAATACGGTTGCAAAGTAATTGCTGTCATTGAAGCCGCAGAGATTCGCAACACGGGAGATGGAGAACTGTTTGTGAAGTCTTAAATACACTTCCGCTTCCCGGATTCGCCGTTCATTGAGGATGAGCCGGAAACTTTTCCCAGTGTGTTTTTTGATCTGCTCTCCGAGATAGTTTGGGGTGACCCGGAGAGTTTCCGCCGCATCCTCCACGGAGATGTCCTTGGAGAAATTGCAGTCGATGAAGAACATGCTGTTTCTGACATAATATCCGGGCGTCCGCTGTTTTCCTTTTGCGCCTCCGGTACGGCTCCAGAGATCAATTTCAATCCGGATGAATTGTTCCAGAAAATCCGCATAGCGTCGCAGTTCTTTTCGTTTTGCTTCCGGTACGGGCTCCGGAGTTTTCTGAGGAAATCCGCCGAGATACAGAACGGCAATGAGCTTTTCTTCGATCAGGATCGGGTGAACATAATCCCAGACTCCGAACGGGCAGGTTCCGGAAAAGCATCTTCCTTTTGCTGCGATCTTCAGGCTTTTCTCCTTGTTTTTAATGCATGATTTGACTTCACCATGCATTTTGTTGAATCGGCAGAACTCTCCGTGATGCAGAGACTGATCCGGTTCCAGACGAAGAGCCTCGCAATCCAGAAACGCAGGATGCAGAATATGAATATTGGCTACGGCGCCTGTTTCTCTTTCAATGTATCGCAGAACGGATGACAGTTTCATGAAACACTCCGGAAATTTCAGATTCAATATAATCCCGCGTATTCTTTTTTGCAATTTTGCGGAATTGTTTTTCTGAGGGAATCCTCTTTTCCGCATGGAGAAAGAGAAAGGCG
This sequence comes from uncultured Lentisphaeria bacterium, assembly GCA_905197955.1. Lineage (GTDB taxonomy): Bacteria > Verrucomicrobiota > Lentisphaeria > Victivallales > UBA1829 > UBA1829. The sequence goes on from CAJKAR010000036.1 coordinate 45,080, forward strand.
CGGATTTTCCGGAAGATGCTGCTTGAAAGTCCTGTTTTCTGCTGTATTGTTAGGAAAATTTTGAATGGAAACCGATGCTGGAAAAACAATGGAAACGCTTTCAGAAACATTCAAACTTCATGACAAGTATCAGCTGGAAATGAAATTCACCTATCCGTTTGACAGAACGCGGAAGCTGAATTCTTATCATGTGGACACCTATCTGTTTTTTCCGAGCAGTCTCGGTCTTTCGCCGGCTTCCTATACCAAGGCAGATTTTTATGCGGATATGCAGGAATATATTCGTCTGAAGACTCCGGTGGTGCTTCTGCGCGGAATGATGAAAGGGGAAGATTCTCCGTTTTGCAAACTCGAACAGGCGATGCGCAGTCTTGCCGAACAGCCGGAGGAGAGAGCGCGGAAAGATTTATATACCGAGCGACTGAAGATGTTCTGTTCCATTATGCGCAGTGCTCTCCGGGATGAAGAACAGTTTCTGGAGCGATCTGTCCGCAGTATCAATTTCAAAACACTGATCGAAAAATATCTTGATTCCTCTGAAACGATTCTCAAGGAATTCCGTGGTCTTCGCATGATTGTGGAACTGCCCGGAATTTCGGCGGTAACCGTGGAATTTTTCAATCGAGTGGATGAATTTCTCAGTATAACGGCAAACAAATACCGTTACAAATTATGGAACTTTCTGAATACTGAAAATCCGGAAGGCTGGAACGAAGAGATCAAAGGTCGTCTTGTGACCGTAATCCGGGAGGAGATTGCGTATCGGCAAGCCTGCGGCTATCCTTCGATTCCCGATCCGGATGGAGACAATGAAGAGCTGATTTATCGTGAGAGTTCCTTGAAAAAAGTGATGGCAAGCGTGCTTTTTCTGAAAACGACAACCCGTCGTGACGGAGTTTTTCTGGAGAATCTTGTGTTCGGGATTGCCGCCGGAATTGCGATGACTTTTGCCACGGTGATTACATTTTTAACACAGCATCTTCTGTTCAGTGAACTTTCGACTCTCTTTTTTCTGATTGTGGTGGTTTCGTATGTTGGCAAGGATCGGATCAAGGATTGTCTGAAAGGATTTCTCCAGGCGAGAGTCAGGCGTTTTCTTTATGATTTCAAGACGGAGATTCGAAGCGGACTTGGAAAAAAGGTCGGCAGCTGCAAGGAGAGCGTTGCGTTTGTAAACGAGCTGCGGGTTGATCCGCAGATATTGAAGGTTCGTCATCGTGAATATATGGCGGAAATGGTTAACGGTGGTTTTGGTGAGTCGGTTATTCTGGCGAGAAAGCATGTAACGTTGTCGTCGTGGAATTGTCGGAATCTGTTTGTCGATTTCAAAGTGGATGGCATTGTTGACATCATGCGATTGAATGTCAGAAAATTTCTCTGGAAAATGGACAATCCGCTTCGGGAAGTATTTCTTCCGGATGAGCAAGGCGGGATTCGAATGGTTCGAGGCAAGCGGGTTTATCATATCAACATCATCATCAAATACGGCATGGAGGGGCGCGAGGACAGTTATGCCCGTTACCGTATTGTCCTTTCCCGAAACGGGATCAAGCGGATTGACACTTTTCCCATTGTGACTTCTCTGAACGGTGTAATATGAATCAAAAACTTTCCATTGTATTAACTTGCGGTGCGTGGGGATTGATCCTTGCGGCAGCGATTGCTTTTTTTCTTCTGGGGCAGGGGAGTGTGGATGAGGAGGAGAATCTTTCTCAACTTCGTGAGTGTTCAGAGACGCTGGAGACTCTAGGCAAGGCATTGAAAACCTATACGACGGACAACAAAGGAAACTTTCCATGTGAACTGGAAGATCTTGTGAGAAAAGGTTTTCTGAATGATATTCATCTTCTGTCGTGTCCATCCAAGCAATTTCATTATGTGTATACGGGAGAAAAATTGAATGTACAAACAGTTTCTCCGGATATGCCGGTTGTGTTCGATCGGATCAATAATCATCGATTGTGCATCAACATACTTTTTGCTGATTTTCGAGTCCGGACCGTTCCATTGGAGAAACCTTCTTATTCCTCTTTGACTCCATTAATCGAAAAATTGACTCCGGAAGAGCAGAAAGTTCTGAGACAAAAATTCGATATGCTGGACAAAATCTTCTTTTTGAAATGAATTGCCGCACAGAAATCTAGAGAATGGAATAGTCTTGATTAAGGTGCAGGTCTGTGACCTGCTTCGGTCCAGCTGAATAAGCTGGC
>CAJKAR010000037.1 GCA_905197955.1 uncultured Lentisphaeria bacterium
GACCGCGACAAGGACACAGTCCTTGACCCGAGAAAAATGCTTGCGCATTTTTCCGCATAAAAATTTCCGCATTACCGTTTGATATGATATCAACAAAGCAGGAGCCTTTGTGTGAAACGCAAAGGCGTCAAAAGTTTAGGGAAAAAGGGGAGCGCGAGGGGAAAAGAACCGCTTTTCAAAGCGGTTTTTTCCTCTCGCATCACATTTATCGGAAAATAAAAAAAGCGGAACCGTTTCCGGTTCCGCTTCTGAAACATCGCAATGATAGAGGATCAAAGTCCGCCGAGTGCCTTGAGGAGGACACCGGCTGCGACAGCCGATCCGATCACGCCCGCGACGTTCGGTCCCATGGCGTGCATGAGAAGGAAGTTCTGCGGATCGTATTCGAGTCCGACCTTGTTGACGACTCGCGCCGCCATCGGGACAGCGGAAACACCAGCTGCACCGATCAGCGGATTCATCTTTTCCTTGGAGAAGAGGTTCAGGATCTTCGCAAGGAGAATACCGCCCGCGGTACCGACGCAGAATGCAACGCAGCCGAGCACCAGAATACCCAGAGTCTGAACGCTGAGGAACTGGTCTGCGGAGAGCTTGGATCCGACCGAGAGACCGAGGAAGATCGTGACGATGTTGATCAAAGCATTCTGAGCCGTATCACTCAGACGATCCACCACACCGACTTCCTTCATGAAGTTACCGAGCATCAGCATACCGATCAGCGGAGCTGCATCAGGCAGCAGGAATGCGCAGAGGAAGGTGATCAGGATCGGGAAGCAGACTTTTTCCAGTTTGGAAACGTTTCTGAGCTGTTTCATCCGGATCAGGCGTTCGGATTTTGTCGTCATAGCCCGCATGATCGGGGGCTGGATGATGGGGACGAGGGCCATATAGGAGTAAGCCGCCACCGCCACCGCTCCGAGCAGTTTCGGGGAAAGACGGGTGGTCAGGAAGATCGAGGTCGGGCCGTCAGCTCCGCCGATGATTCCAATGGATGCCGCATCTTTGATATCGAAATCGATTCCGCATTTTGCGAGAACCAGTGCACCGATCAGCGCAAAGAAGATGCCGAGCTGCGCACCGCCGCCGAGAAGAGCGGTCTTCGGATTCGCGATCAGCGGACCGAAGTCGGTCATCGCACCAACACCCATGAAGATCAGCAGTGGGAACACGCCGGACTCAATACCGACATTGTAAACCATTCCCAGCAGTCCGTCCGGACCGGAAATTCCGGCGAGCGGGATGTTGGAGAGAATCGCACCGAATCCGATCGGCAGCAGGAGCAGCGGTTCGAACTCTTTGAAGACCGCCAGATAGAGCAGAACAAGAGCAACCAGCATCATCAGCACACGGCCGAGACCGAGAATCCAGGTCTGGCTGAAATTCGCACTGGTCTGCTGGATAATATCATAGATACCTGTGCTGGTCCAGAGATCGTAGAACATCCGTCCGATGGTCGGCAGGGGTTTGAGTTTTTTGCCGTCCTGGGAGACCGAGTCGTGAACGAGCAGTTCCGGCGCCATGTAGGCGAGGATTTCTCCCGGCTCGATTGTGCCGGACGCGATCAGCGCCGGGCTGAATTCGAGCGGAAGGAAATTGCCCATGTTTTTGACTTTGGCTTTGCTTCGTCCGGGAATGTTGAGAACCATGATCTCGCGTCCCGGAGTGATTTTCTGGCGTTCCTGCATGGAGACCGAGTAGATGGTCGCCGGCTTGTTGGTGTCCTTGTAGACCATTGCACAGCGGCCGTCGGGCAGTCTGTACCATTCGAAGACTTCATCCTCGTATTCGGGGAGGAAGTGCCATTTGGTCATGTCGATCTCGCCTTTTTTGTATTTGCCGATTCTGGGCAGGCTGGCGAGAGGAGTGCCGATTCCGTAGTCCGCATCCTTGGCGAGAACCGCTTTCGGATCGTAGGAGAGCTTGTTGCTCTTATCGGTTTTGTCGATTTTTCCTGCGGCGTTGACGACCGCGGCTTTAACGGCGGGGGCTTTCGCCTCCGCCTTTTCGATGACCTGAGCTTTGACGGTGTTTGTTTTTGTATCGGTCGTTACCGTGACCGTTTTTGCCGTCTGCGCGACTGCTGACGCGGTCAGCGCCAGAGCCGCGAGGGCGACTGCATAAGTTTTGATTTTAGAGAACATGGATTACTTCTCCTCGATGACGACGATGGCCTGGCCGGCAGTGATCACTTCTTTCGGGTTGACCAGGAATTCCACAACCGTTCCGGCTTTTTCCGCTTTGACGGGGGTTTCCATCTTCATGGCTTCGATGATCAGCAGTTCTTCGCCGGCTTCGACTTCATCGCCCGGTTCCACGCAGGTGCGGATGACCGTACCCGGAAGCGGAGAGGTGACTTCATAGGTCTTGCCGGAAGCTGCGCCAGCCTGTTTCGGAGCAGCGGCTGCGGCGCCGGTTGCGACATTGACCTTGAAGGTCTTGCCGTCAACTGTGACCGTATCTGCGGAAACAACCTGAACGTTGAAGGACTTGCCGTCGACCGTGGCGGTATAGGCTGCGGGCAGCTTGCCTGCGGGAGCGGCTTTCTTTTCTTCGTTGTAACGGATTCCGAGCGGACGATCGCCCTTGAGATAGGCGAGTCCTTTGTCTCCGCAGGCAGCGATGATGAAGATGTTCTCATCGGTGACAGGGAGATTGTTTTTCTGCAGCGTTTCGGTTGCAGGTTTGATGCCGAGCGCAGGATTTGCGTCGTTCAGTTCGACGACGGACTTTGTGGTCGGCTCAAGTCCGAGCTGCTCGGACGCCCATTTGACAACCTGCGGATCCGGAGCCACCGGAGTCTTTCCGAAGTAGCCGAGAACCATTTTGCCGTATCCTTTCGGATCGAGCTTCCAGGAGCCGTCGGCGTTCTTGCCCATGACGGCGTTGCGGAACGCCTGCTGGAAGTAGAACTGGGAGACCGGTGTGACGGAGGTGCCGAATCCGCCTTTGGCGACCACTTCGCGCATTTCGGCGATGCAGGCATCGTATTTGTCGAGGCAGTTGTTGTCGCGCATCATCTGGGTGTTGGCCGTGAGCGCTCCGCCAGGCATCGGGCTGAAGATGATTTCCGGGGAAACCTGCATGGATTCCGGCGGCATGAAGTAGTTCTTGAGGCACTCCTTGAAGATCTTCTCGACGCCGAGGATCCGTTCCGGATCGATGTCGAGCGTGTAATCGGTACCGCGGAGTCTCTGGTACATGGTGAGGATATCGGCTTCGCAGGTTCCGCCGGAGAGGGGAACCATGGCAAGGTCGATGATATCGGCGCCGGCTTCGATCGCAGCCATGTTGCAGGAGACGGCCATTCCGGCGGTGTCATGCGTATGGAACTGGATTTCCTTGTCGTTGCCGATGAGGGCGCGCGCCATTTTGATGGTTTCATAGACGGTTGCCGGAGTGGAGGTGCCGGAAGCATCTTTGAAAGCGAGGCTGTCGAACGGGATGTCGCTGTCGAGGATCTCTTTCAGGCGATCGATGTAGAACTGCGGGGTGTGGGCATAGGGCTCATGCAGGTTCGGAGCAAGTCCCATCATGGTGACCGTGACCTGATGTTTGAGTCCGTGACGGGCAATGGCCTTTCCGGAGACATCAAGGTTGCGGACGTCGTTGAGAGCATCGAAGTTGCGGATGGTGGTCATGCCGTGCTTTTTGAAGAGCTTGGCATGCAGGTCGATGATATCGCTGGGCTGGGAGGAGAGACCGACCACGTTCACGCCGCGGGAGAGGGTCTGGAGATTGACGCCGGGGCCAACGGTTGCGCGCCATTTGTCCATCATTTCAAAGGCGTCTTCCTGGCAGTAGAAATAGAGGCTCTGGAAACGGGCGCCGCCGCCGATTTCAATGTGGTTGATGCCCGCTTTCACCGCAGCTTCAAGAGCGGGAAGAAAATCGTCGGTTTTGACTCGGGCACCGAGGCATGACTGGAATCCGTCACGGAAAGAGCAGTCCATGAATTTGATTTTTTTTGGCATTCTGTCGTCCTTTCAAATATTGTAATTCGTGATTTATTTGCCTGATTGATACGCCTGGAGCGCGGCTGCCGCGGCTGCGGCTTTCAGAGAATCGTCTCCGGCTTTTTTGGCCGCCGCTTTCTTTTTCGGGGCGGGTGCCGCCTTTTCGAGAACGCCGGCAAAGGGTGCCAGAACCTTCGCGAGGAGATTCATGAAGAAAATCATCACGACCAGGAACACCAGCACGGTACCCATGCCGAGCACCATCAGTTTAATTCCATCCAAGATCATAACTTGCTTCCTTTGGTTGTTTGGTTGTTTGTTTTTCTGGGTGTATTTCGTCAGATGCCCGCGGCGGAGGGCCGTGGAGATCTGACGTTACGCACCGGTCTGTCCGGGCAGAAGTTTGACATCCCCGCAGGCAAATTCGCGCAGGGTTCCGTTCTCCTCCTCGACTTGCAGCTTGCCGTCGTCCGAAATATCCTTGACTAGGGCTTCATAGACAGAGCCGTTCGGCGGCTGCAGCATGACACGCCGGCCTATGATCCGGTTTTCCCGTTTCCACAGGCCGAACAGACGTTCCCGATCATTAATCCCGATAATATAATACCAATTCAGGTAAACGGCTAGTTTTTCGGCTAAGATTTTTAAATTAATTTTGCATTTTGTCTGAGCAAAAAGGGAGGTTGCGGGCTGTCCGACCCGGTTCAGTTCCTCTTCCGGGAGATTTACATTGACACCGATTCCGCAGATGATTCCCGCCAGCGCACCTTTCCGGATCACACCTTCGCAGAGGACTCCGCTCAGCTTTCGACTGCCGATAAAAAGATCGTTCGGCCATTTGACATACGCTCCGTGACCCGGAACCAAATCGTTCAGTACGGCGAGAACCGCCAGAGAGGAGACCATTGTTGCATGAAACGGTTCTCCGAAGAGGTCTTTCATGACAAAGGATGCATAAATATTGCCGCGCGGGGAGTGCCATTTGCGTCCGAGTCTGCCGTGTCCCGAACTCTGAGTTTCGGCGACAACCAGTGCTCCATCGTTCAGCGTATCAAAATGATCCGCCGCGTAGGTATTGGTGGAATCGACGCTTTCCAGGTAATGAATGTCTGTTTCCCGCTGCATTTGTCGTTTCTTTTCGGAATCGTGTTTATGAAGAGATCCGGAACGGATTCCGATGGGTTCCGGGATCAGGATACCGGTGGAATGTTTGTGGAAAAAGTGTCTCCCGCACAGGGGAATGAACGGTTTCAACGGCTGACACGATCGGGAATCTCCTGCGGATCAGAGTTGAAACGGAGAGAAAAAAGCGGGATGCCGGAAGATCCGGCATTCCCGCTTGTTGCCGCAATGCGGAATTACTTTTCAAGGCGGGCTTCGAGAGCTTTGAGCTGTTCGGCGAGCTCTGCGGGAAGTCTGTCGAACTTCTTATAGTGCTCTTTGATCATCTCAACTTCTTTCTTCCAGCCTTCTTTGTCGAAGTAGAGAAGCTCTTTCATATCGGCTTCGGTGACTTCGTTTTCGATGCCGGTGCGGTCGATGGCATCCAGGGTCGGCATATATCCGATCGGGGTTTCCACGGCCTTGCCTTCACCGTCGCAGCGTTCGAAGATCCATTTGAGAACGCGGCTGTTGTCGCCGAATCCGGGCCAGAGCCACTTGCCGTCGGCGGTCTTGCGGAACCAGTTGACGCAGAAGATCTTCGGCAGCTGGGCTCCCGGATGCTTTCCGATGTCGAGCCAGTGCTGGAAGTAGTCGCCCATGTTGTAGCCGCAGAACGGAAGCATGGCGAACGGGTCACGACGGACCGTTCCGGCTTTGACGTCGAGCGCCGCAGCGGTAACTTCGGATCCGACCGAGGAACCGATCATCACACCGTGCTCCCAGGAGAGTGCCTGGTAGACCAGCGGAAGGGTGGAGGGACGGCGTCCGCCGAAGAGGAATGCGTCGATCGGCACACCTGCAGGATCTTCCCAGTTGGCTGCGATCGCCGGGCAGTTCTTGGCGCGGGCGGAGAAGCGGGCGTTCGGATGAGCGGCCTTGACCGGTTTGCCATCGGCATCGGTCTGACCCATTTCCCAGACATTGCCCTTCCAGTCGATGAGCTTTTCGCCGGGTTCCAGCGGAACGTCAATGCCTTCCCACCAGATATCGCCGTTGGGACGCAGTGCGCAGTTCGTGAAGATGGTCTCTTTTCTGCAGGAGAGCATCGCGTTCTTGTTCGAGTGCATGGAGGTTCCAGGTGCAACGCCGAAGAAGCCGTTTTCCGGGTTGATCGCGTAGAGTTTGCCATCCTTGCCGAATTTCATCCAGGCGATATCGTCGCCGATCGTCTCGACCTTCCAGCCGGGGATCGTCGGGATCAGCATCGCGAGGTTGGTCTTTCCGCAGGCGGACGGGAACGCGCCGGTGACGTATTTGACTTTGCCTTCCGGATTTGTGAGCTTGAGGATCAGCATGTGCTCCGCCATCCAGCCTTCTTCGCGGGCCTGGACAGAGGCAATACGCAGTGCAAGGCATTTCTTGCCGAGGATCGCGTTTCCGCCGTAACCGGAACCGAACGACCAGATCTCTTTCGTTTCGGGGAACTGCGCGATGTATTTCTTTTCCATCGGAGCGCACGGCCAGACGCCGTTGTCTTTGGCTCCGTTTTCCAGCGGCTTGCCGACCGAGTGAATGCAGGGAACGAATTCGCCGTCGGTGCCGAGGACATCAAGAACCGCGTCGCCGACGCGTGTCATGACGTGCATGTTGATTACAACGTAGGCGGAGTCGGTGATTTCCACGCCGATCTTGGCGATGTTCGAGCCGACAGGGCCCATCGAGAACGGAATCACATACATGGTTCTGCCATGCATGCAGCCCTTGTACAGAGCGGTCATTTCCGCTTTGAGTTTCTTGGGATCAATCCAGTGATTGGTCGGACCTGCGTCTTCCTCTTTTTCGGAAGCGATGAATGTACGGGCCTCGACGCGGGCAACGTCCGACGGATCACTGCGGAAAAGCACGCAGTCCGGACGGAGTTTGCTGTTGAGTCTGACCGCAAGGCCGGACTGAACCATTTCCTCGCAGAGACCGTAATATTCCGTGTTTGTTCCGTTGCACCAGTAGATGGCGTCAGGCTCGCAGAGGGCGGCCCATTCCTTCACCCAGGCCACGAGTTTCGCGTGGTTCGGGGCAGCATTGATTTCTTTCATTCGTAACCTCCGGTTAGAGTTGTTTGTACCTTAAATACGTACTATACAGCCGGAATGACTTTTTTTCAAGTTCTTTCGCATTGGATGGATCCCTTTTCCTCTCTCTTGTGAAATATTTCACTCAAGCGGAAATCTCCTGGAAGACTCTCCCGCGTTTCCTTCCGGGGTGTCCTGGATCGCTTGGAAAAACGGACTCTTTTCCTCTTTTTCACAATCCGCCAAGACAGAAAAATCCATGAATTTTGCTTTCCGTGACTTGATTAACATGGAATTGGATGTATGATCCGGAAAACATGAGATAGGGAGAAAAAAACATGACTGCCAATCCGGTACTGCTTTCCTTCGGCGGGAATCTCGGCAATGTGGAAGAGGCTTTTGATTCCGCGCTTTCAGAACTTGAGAAAAACGGATTTCACTCTGCCGTCTGTTCGCGAATCTACCGGAGCCCCGCGATGGGGTGTGAACCGGGTGCTCCGGAATTCCGCAACAGATCTGTTCTCGGAATCTGGGATTCTTCGCCTGAAGAACTGCTGGATCTGATTCAGAAAATTGAAGTGAATGCGGGGCGTCCGGCGGATCATCCGCACTGGGTCTCCCGGCCGCTTGACATCGACATCCTGGTGATGGGGGAGCTGAAGATGAATACCGCCCGCCTGACGATTCCGCATCCGGAAATCGAAAAACGGGATTTCGTGGTTCTGCCTTCTGCGGAAATCGCTCCGGAGCTGGTGATCCCCGGTCTCGGAAAAACCTTTGCACGCCTCGCCGGAGAAATGAACGCTTCCCTTCCCTGCGACTGATTTGATGGGGAAGATTCTATGCAAAAAAATGGACGGCTCCGAAAAGCCGTCCCGGGGGGATGAGTCGTGTTCAGAAACAGACGTTCAGAATCGGCAGAAACGGAATCGTGCTGTTTTTGATGTAATTGACAAGTCCGATCTGGAACGCTGCATCCTCGGAAAGATTGATCAGTCCGAGCTGGAGCCCGTACACCTTTTTGGCGTTGTTAACGATGGAGAACTGAATGCCTTCCACCTTGTCCGCCGTGACAAAAAGCCCCGCTGCCTGAAGTCCGTAGATTTCAGAGGTCATTCCGGCAAGAACCGCAAGTTCGGTTCCCGCAACGAAAGAGTGATCGCCGAAAGAGACCGGAGCTCCCAGTCTCACTCCATACACATTCACGTGGTCCGGAGAGGTGGAGACGCCGGGGAAGAACGCCAGCGAGAAAAACTCATAGTCGCTCGAGGCCTGCGGATCCGCCTGTGCCGGAGCTTTCTGTGCCGTCTGAGCATGTGCGACGGTCAGCAGAGCGAACGCCGCCAGAATCGAAAGAAAGAATTTCATAGGTATCCTCCTGTGTTCTCTGATGAGTTATTTTGCGTTTTTGGCGGGTGCCGGAGCATAGTTGAAGAACGGAAGAACCGGAATGAGCGCATCGGGCATGATGTTGATTCCGCCGATCTGGAAGCCGCCCTGTGTCGCAATGTTGACCACGCCGACCTGACAGCCCTGGAACGAACCCGAAACCACATTTACTCCGCCGACCTGGCAGCCGCGGAACACTTCATCTACCACATTCACGACACCGAACTGGAATCCATCCAGCTGATTGTACGCCACGGTGACTGCGCCGGTCTGGAATCCTTTAAAGCGGTTTGCAACCGAAGCCGCACCCGCCTGGCAGCCGTATCCGTATTCCAGAATCACCGCGGAAGGCGATGCCTGGAAACCGATCAGCTGTTTTACGAAAGCCGGTCCTGTTGCCGCCTGCATTCCCTCCACACGGATCGCGATGGTCGGGCCGGCAAGTGTCGCCTGGCAGCCTTTGATATGGAACGTGCCGCTGTAAAGAACGGAGGCTTCCACGCCGTAGACCCAGTTGAAACCGTCCACCATCGGAGCACCGATTTTGAAGCCGTAGACATTGTAGTATTTGGTGGAGCCGGGAACGCCGGGAAAGAATCCGATCTGGAAGACCGAACGTTTCGCAGGATTGGCCGCATCGTTCTGTTTCTGTTCCGCCGCGAAGGATACTCCGCAGGACATGACGAGTACTGCCGCAAGAAAAGCCATTGTTAATTTTTTCATGGTTGAGCCCTCTCTTTGCTATTGAAAAGTTGAGATTGTCCTTTGTCTGAATGTTAAAATACTTCCTGATTTTGATTTTTCAAGTTTTAAGGAGCGATTCGTTTTCGGGCGGTCTGATTTCTCCGTGGTTCTGCCCTCTTCAGACCGGAATGCGGAACTTCTTCTTGTAAAACGCGGGAGACATGCCGGCTTTGTTCTTGAACCAGTTGGAAAAATAGAATTCATCCTTGAAACCGGCAAGCTCTGCGATTGCGGCGATTTTGCAGTCTGTGTTTTCGAGATATTCGCGGGCGAGACGGTAGCGCTGGTCCTGAATGTATTGATAGGGGGTGGTCTGCCAGTCTCGCTGAAAGATGCGGATGGTCTGGGAACGGGAGCGGGAGATCAGTTTTCCAAGTTCATCAAGGGAGACTTCCCTGCGCCAGTTCAGATCCAGAAATTCCTTCAGTTTCAGCCCTTCCGGGGATTTCCGTGTTTCAGGATGCTGCTGGCGCCACTCGTTCATACCGGCGAAGATGCGGTGCAGGGCAAGAGCCAGTCCGGTATAGGCATCCGGGCGACGCTGACGGACGATCTCAAGCGCGGCACGGAACTCCCCTTCCAGCGGACACTGTTTGAAATGCGTGAGATCGTTCAGCTGGTAGGCGTCGATCAGATTTTTTACAAGGGAACCGTTCAGATTGAACCAGATTTTTTCCCATGGATTGGCGCGGTCGGACCAGTAGTCCTGGTCGGTAAACGGATGAAGCAGATAGACATCCCCCGCGGTGATGTGGTAACGGCGCCCGTCGATGACCAGGTGCCCTTCTCCGGAGACGATGTATTCAATGACCGTCAGATTCGGTTTTTCCCGATGGATCCTGTAATTCGGGTCCGGGTGCGTGATTCCGGCGGAATACAGTTTCAGCGGGGTCGGAAAGTTGGATTCGGGAAGTTGGAACAGGGTTTCGATCAGATGGGGCATTTCTGTCTCCTCCGTTTCTGGTGTCCGCCCGCGGGACGGGTCAGTCGACGTTGACTTTAAAGGGCTTGCGGACCAGTGCGTTTGTAAAGTCGCCGAGAACGCCGCGGATGCACTCTGTGGCGGTCGCCTGCGGGCAGTTCATGTAGTTGACAGCGAATTCCAGTGCATCGCGGAAATTCAGGCACAGCGGAAGCGGAAGAGTCACGGGGAGCTGTTCCGAGCGGCAGAAATGATCGGCCTTTTCGCAGATTTCATCGATGCCGGAGAGAAGACGGCTCCACGAGGAGAGAAGCGCCAGTTCCGAAACGGGTTTGGAAAGTTCCATCGCATCTGCAAAGTTCGGAAAGGAGACATCGATCCGCAGCGCGGGAAACAGACGGCTGATTCCGTGAATCCGAAGGGTTCCCCCCGAGAGCAGATCTTTCAGATTCAGCGATCCCAGTTCCCGGAAATCGGATTGCTGAAGAAGAAGGATGTCGCCTCCCGGTTTCAGCGGATGCGTCTTGAGAGGGATCGGCGGAAGTGCCGAGGTTTCCCGGTCGCGGAACTGCCGTGCCAGTTCCAGCATCAGACGCGGAGAACAGCGTTCGAATCCGATCGCGCGGAGGGCCGTTTCGACTTCTGCAACAATAGCATCCAGCCGTTCCCCCGGAGGAAGAGAGAGATTGGCGGCAACGGCATTCTGAATGGATTTCGCATTCACGGGAAGATCGGAGGGCGCTGCGGGGGCGGCACTGCGCTTGAAATCGGCGGCGACATGCGGATAGCCGGAATCCTCCAGAGCCCGGATAATCAGGCTGTCGAGATCGCTTTCCTTGATGAACCTGCTCTTGGTGGAAAGCAGGGCGAATTCCACGGAGAGCGAGATATCTCCTGCAATCCACGATTCTGTTTCGCCGGCGGCAATGCACGCCCGGATGATCCGCGTCTGAATTTCCTCCACATCGAACGGAATGGAGGAGGAATCCGGTCTGACGATCATAATTGCGGTATTGCTCAGCTGAATCATGGGGACACCTCAGAACAGTTCTTTTTGATTTCTCAGCAGTTCGCGGTACTTGTCAAACACTCCGGATTTGGAGACGAACCCAATGTATTTGCCGTCTCTGGTCACCGGCACCAGCCAGGAATTCAGACTTTCAAACAGACGGGTCGCTGCGGCAAGGGTATCGCTGGCATCCAGCACGGGTGGCGCGTTCGACATCACATCGTATACAAGGGCGACATCATACAGATTCGAATCCAGCAGGAACGGCCGCACGTCGTCCAGCGTGACAATTCCGGCGATTCCGCCTTTTTCATCCAGCACCGGGAAGATGTTCCGCTGGGAGGTCATCACGTTTTTCAGCAGTGTCCGCAGATTGTCGGAAACGGAGACGGGAATAAAGTCGCTTTCCACCAGATCACCGACTTTGACCTTCTCGAGCATAAGGGCTGTCGGATTCGGTTCCGGCGATCCTCCGCGAACCTGAATCACCGATTTATAAACATTGTATTTTGCTATTTTTTTCGAGATGAAGCAGGAAAGCGAAGCTACGATCATCAGCGGAATGAACAGTTTGTAGCCGCCGGTGATTTCAGCGATCAGGAACATGCCGGTCATCGGCGCATGCATGACTCCGGCGATGACTCCGCCCATGCCGACTGCAATGAAATTGACCTCGCTGAGCTGATGTGCCGGGGCAATCATGTTGACGAAACGGGCCAGACAGAATCCCGTGAACGCTCCAATGAACATCGAGGGCGCAAAAATACCGCCGTCTCCGCCCGATTCCAGCGTCGCGGATGCCGTAAACACTTTCAGCAGAACAAGCAGTACGCAGACTCCGAGAAAGAGCCAGCCCGTTCCAATGAATTTTCCAAACGGCGAATATTTCATGATGTAGCTGTCGTTCCCATCGACGATGGCGGAAATAAACGTGTATCCTTCCCCCTTCAGCGCGGGCAGCAGCAGAAACATGAGATAAAGAATCGCTCCGCCGGCCAGAGCCTTCAGCCACGGATTTTTCAGGATTTCCCATTTCCTGCCAAGATAGATCGATCCCTTGATCGTGTACGCGGAGACGAGTCCGGCAAGCACCCCGAGCACCACATAAAACGGAATATTCACCGAACTCCAGCCGCTGCTGAGCTGGACGAACGGCTGATTGCTGTAAAGAGTCTCCGACAGCACCGCCGCCGTTGCGGACGCCAGCAGCAGCGGAACCAGCGCCGGCACGGAAAAGGAGGGCAGAAGAATCTCGCAGGCAAACAGCGCCCCCGCAACCGGACTGTTGAAGATCGCGGAAATGCCCGCCCCGCCGCCGCATGCCAGCAGCAGAGTTCTTGTTTCCAGTCCGGTGCGCAGGACTTTGGCAACATTGGAACCGATAGCCGAACCGGTCAATGCGATCGGCGCCTCCAGACCCGCGGATCCGCCGAGTCCGACGCAGATTCCGCTTGTGATGACATGGGAGTAGGTTTTCTGTTTCGGGATGTCGCTGGTTCCGTTCGTGGTTGCGACAATGACGTTTGCCAGGCTCTTGTCATAAGGTCCTTTGACAAACAGTTTGACGAAAATCACGCATAAAATGATTCCGACGGAAGGCAGGGCCGGCGCAAGCCATTCCACCCAGTTTCCTTCCGCCTGCCGGGCAAGATGATGACAGTAGTCCGTCAGAGTTTTCAGCGTGACTGCCGCAAATCCCGAAAGCAGTCCCACAATCACGCTGAGCAGAAGAATATACCCCTGATGTCCCAGCCACTGACGGAGCAGTTCCTCACAGCGTGAGATGCTGAGTCCGGCGTATTTCAGAAGAAGCCTGTTCCGGAATTTCATTGCCTGACGCCCAGAGCTTTTTTCTTGACCCGGTTCATGGTTCTGATCTCTTTGATGAACTCATCCAGATTTTTGAAATCCTTGTAGACCGAAGCAAAGCTGATGCAGGCGACCTCATCCAGTTCCCGGAGGGCTTCGATCGCCCGGGCTCCGATTTCCACAGAGGAGACTTCCCGGTCGTAATCATTTTCCAGGGATGTGACCAGTTTATTCAGAAGGGCATCCACCTGTTCGCGGGTGATTTCCCGTCTCCAGCAGGCTTTTTCGATGCCGGAGCGGAGTTTATCCCGGTCGAAATTTTCGCGGCGCCCGTCGCGTTTGACCACTTTCAGTTCATTCGGAATAATCTCTTCACAGGTAGTGAAACGGTATCCGCATTTGGTGCATTCCCGCCGCCTTCGGACTCCAGCGCCATCTTTGATGGAACGCGAATCGATCACTTTGTCATCCTGGCATGCGCATCTCGGACATTTCATTTCTCACGGACCTTTGTGTTTAGTTCCATAGTTCAAAACGTCTCTGAAAAATAAAACCTGATCCCCTGCCTGAACTGTATTTTTCAGAAGACAATACTATACCGTAAATAGAACACAAATCAAATTAAAAACAGGAAAAAAGAGACAGGACAGCCGTATTTTTCAATTCGGCTGCCCTGTGTTTCTGCATAAAATCCGGAAGGTCTGGAGTTACTTCACCTGATCCGGGGTTGCGGCTTTGACTTCAAACTCAAATTCATATTTCTTGCCGGCTTCCACCTTGAGACTGAACGTGAGGCGGTTGTCATGATTGACAAGAATTGCAGGTGTGCCTTTCTCTCCGGCGGTCGGCAGATATTTGGCTTTGCCGGAAATCCAGAATCCGTTCGGAATGACTCTTCCGTCTTTGGTCTTATAGGTCTTGGTGAAATCGCCGTTGGGGTAGAGTTTATCGTTCATTTCCACTTTATTGACGAGAAGCCATGCGCGGTTTGCCGGAATATTGTCATACTGACCGCCGACCGAAATATGAACGGTACCGGATTTCTTTGGCGTGAAGCTGATTTCATAATCCTTCCATTCGGTGGATCCGATCTTTTTCAGAGCCCAGTAGGTGATTGTGCATTCTTTGTCCTGCTTTATCCAGCCCTGCGGAGTGCCCTTCATATCATCGTCTTCCTGATGAATTGTGAAGGCGATTTTGTCCTTTACTCCGTTGACGTCGACTCTGAAAATTGCATCCGCTGCCTGAACAGCAGCAAATCCGACTGCCAGAAGTGCAAGTGCCAGAAGTTTTTTCATGTTTCCCACTCTCCTTGATTTTGGGGTTATTGTTTTGCGGCTTGCGGAGAAGCCGTACTCTTGTAATGTACATAATAACATAAAATAATCAAAAATCAAATTTTTTTGAGCAGCATCGAGGACAATCCCGAGTGGAGTCAAGGAAGGGATACGGGATCATTTTCTCCATTTTTTTGTTTTCCCCACCCTCTGCCGCCGGCTTGTAAAACGGGAGGAAGTATGATACAATACAGAGAACTCTTTTTTCAACAAACTTAAGGAGATTTGATTATGTTCATGGAAGAATCGTTCCGCTGGTACGGTCCCAAGGATCCGGTGTCGCTGGAGTATGTGCGGCAGACCGGTGCGAAGGGCGTGGTCAGTTCGCTTCATCACATTCCCTACGGCGAAGTCTGGCCGGTAGAGGAAATTCTCGCGTACAAAAAGAAAATCGAGGATGCCGGACTTGTCTGGAATGTCGTCGAGAGTCTTCCGGTTCACGAGGATATCAAGGTCCGTTCCGGAAAGTATCTGGAATACATCGAAAACTACAAGACTTCTCTGCGCAATCTCGGCAAGTGCGGAGTGAAGATCATCACCTACAATTTCATGCCTGTGCTGGACTGGATCCGCACGGATCTGCATTACAAACTGCCTGATGGATCCGAGGCGCTTTTCTTCAATCAGAAAGAGTTTGCCGCATTTGAAATCTTCATTCTGAAACGTGCAGGCGCAGAAAAAGATTATTCTCCCGAAATGGTGAAAAAGGCAGAGGAATATTACAAGAGTCTAACGGAGGAGCAGCGCGATACGCTTACCCGCGGCATTATCGACAATTTCCCCGGGTTCAAGGGCGTCACGCTCAATGATATCCGTTCCATGCTTGCCCGCTACGCCAATATGACTCGTGAAGATCTCAAAGCCAATCTGAAATACTTCCTTTCCGAAGTTGCTCCGGTTGCGCAGGAGGCCGGCTGCGTGATGGTGATTCATCCGGATGATCCTCCGCGTTCCATTCTCGGCCTTCCGCGTATTTTCAGCACGCAGGAGGATATCAAAGTTCTGCTGGATATGGTCGATATTCCCGCCAACGGCATCTGCTTCTGTGCCGGCAGTTTCAGCGGCAGACTCGACAACAATATTGTGGAGATGTTCAAATCCTGTGCTCCACGAGTTGGCTTCATCCATCTGCGCAGTACACAGCACGACAGCGAGGGCAACTTCTTTGAAGCGAACCATCTGGAAGGCTGTGTCGATATGTACGGCCTTGTCAAAGCGATCATCGAAGAACAGCTTCGCCGCAAAAAAGAGGGACGTCCCGACTGGCAGATTCCGTTCCGTCCGGATCACGGTCATACCATGCTGGACGATCTTTCCAAGCCGCCGTGTCCGAATCCCGGTTATACTGCCATTGGCCGTCTGAAAGGTCTTGCGGAAATTCGCGGATTGGAACTTGGTATCATCAAATCCCTCTATCCCGAGGCGCTGAACCCGTAACACTTCAAAGAGACAACAAATATTCAGGAACCGGCAGAGAAATCTCCGGTTCTTTTTTTTACAGAGAATTTCGAATCAACGTCTGATGTTAGATTGACGACACAGGAGCCTTTGCGATTTATGCAAAGGCGTCAAAAGTTTAGGGAAAGAGAGGAGCGCGAGGGGAGAAGAACCGCTTTTCAAAGCGGTTTGCTCCTCTCGCAAAAAAAGAGCCGTCCCGCATAGAAACGAGACGGCTCTACAAGAAGCTTCAAGCAGTCAAAAGAAGACTTACGCCTTCTTCATAGCCTGTTCGACGGCAACGGCGACGTCAACAGACGCACCGACCATCGGGTTGTTGCCCATACCGATCAGGCCCATCATTTCGACGTGGGCAGGAACGGAGGAGGAACCAGCGAACTGAGCATCGGAATGCATTCTTCCCATGGTATCGGTCATGCCGTAGGAGGCGGGGCCGGCAGCCATGTTGTCCGGATGGAGGGTTCTGCCCGTTCCACCGCCGGAAGCGACGGAGAAGAAGGGCTTTCCGGCTTCGATGCGCTCTTTCTTATAGGTTCCCATGACGGGATGCTGGAAGCGGGTCGGATTTGTGGAGTTTCCGGTGATGGCGATATCCACATCCTCTTTCCACATGATGGCGACGCCTTCGCGGACATCATCAGCTCCGTAGCAGCGGACCGCGGCGCGGGCACCGGTGGAGTATGCTTTTTCCTTTGTGACCGTGAGTTCTCCGGTCTTGTAGTCGAATTTGGTTTCGACGTGTGTGAATCCGTTGATGCGGGAGATGATTTCCGCAGCATCTTTTCCGAGGCCGTTCAGGATGACGCGGAGAGGCTCTTTACGCGCTTTATTTGCGGATTTTGCCAGTCCGATAGCGCCTTCCGCAGCAGCAAAGGACTCATGTCCTGCGCAGAAAGCGAAGCATTTTGTTTTGTCCTGAAGGAGCATGGATGCGAGGTTTCCGTGTCCGATACCGACTTTGCGGTCATCCGCGACAGATCCGGGGATGCAGAAGGACTGAAGGCCTTCTCCGAGGGTCTTTGCGATTTCGGAAGCGACCGTCTGTCCGCGCTTGATTGCGACGGCTGCGCCGACCAGATAAGCCCAGCAGGCGTTTTCGAAGCAGATCGGCTGAATATCTTTGACCCGCTGATAGATGTCAAGACCTTTGTCCTTGCAGATTTTTTCAGCTTCTTCGATGGAAGCGATTCCGTTGTCATTCAGAAATTTGTTGATCTGTTTGATCCGGCGTTCATAGCTTTCAAACAATGGCATGATGACTACTCCTTATGCTTTGCGCGGATTGATGACTTTCACAGCGTCGGCGAAGCGGCCGTAGGTCTTCTGGAACTTCTTGACGAAATCCTTGACCGGCATGTTCAGGACATCTTCCTTGCCGGAGTTGACGGCTTCCATCATTTTGCCGAGGTTGACGAATTCATAGCCGATGACTTTGTTTTCCTCGTCGAGAGCCAGTCCTGTAACATATCCTTCCGCCATTTCCAGGTAACGGACGCCTTTTGCGCTTGTTCCGTACATGGTTCCGGTGATGGAGCGGAGCTGTTTGAGGTCTTCGAGACCGGCGCCGATGGGCAGTCCGCCCTCGGAGAAAGCCGTCTGGGTACGTCCGTAGACGATCTGGAGGAACAGTTCGCGCATCGCAGTATTGATTGCATCGCAGACCAGGTCTGTGTTGAGCGCTTCGAGAATGGTTTTGCCGGGGAGAATTTCGGCGGCCATGGCGGCGGAGTGGGTCATGCCGGAGCAGCCGATGGTTTCCACAAGAGCTTCCTGAATGATGCCGTCTTTGACGTTCAGAGTCAGCTTACAGGCACCCTGCTGCGGTGCGCACCAGCCCACACCGTGGGTAAGACCGGAAATCTGGTTGACTTCCTTGACGTGAGTCCATCCGCCTTCCTGCGGAATCGGAGCGGGGGGGTTCTTCGGCCCCTTGGCGACGCAGCACATCTGCTCGACTTCATGAGTAAATTGCATTTTTCTACTCCTTGGGTTTGGTTTGGTTGAATATTCGCCGTTCCAGTTCATAGAAATATACATGAAAAACCGTAAAATTACAAGCAGACCGGAACGTTACGATCCGAATTTCCTTTTTCCGGCGGATTCTGCGTCCCCGAAAATATCCTCCTCCCTCTTTTTTCGGGCGGAAAGTGGAACCGTTATTCAGAGATGCTCTTTCACCAGCTCATACGACACTTGCGCGGGAGGAAGATTTTCCCGTACGGAAAGAGCGGCCAGCACTCCGGCAGCCTCGCCAAGCGGAACCATGTTGCCGGTGACACGGTAACTGGCATGGGCGTAAAAATCGCCGCTGATGCACCGTCCGGTGAGAATGAGGTTCGGAACATCCGCACTGATGAGCGAACGCAGGGGGATGTCGTAGGGTTGCGACTTGTATTTGTGGTCCGCAAAGCCGTTAGAGAACGACGGTTTCAAGGCATGAATATCAATTCCGGCTTTCACATGGCAGATGGCGTCTGGCTGACTGCGTCCTTCCAGAAGATCCGCAAGCGAAATCTGATAAAGTCCCCGGATGCGTCGGCCCTCCCGGACTCCGATCCGTTCCGCCGTCGCGGCAACCGTAAGATTTTTCCATTCGGGGCCGCTCCGCCGGAGTGCGGCAATCTGGGAGTGGATCTCCCGGCGTGCGGCGATGGCGGAGCGGGTCAGGTCGTCGGCATCGCAGCCGGAGACACGGTATTCGTGATTGGCCATCAGAAGGAAAAGTTCGTCCGAGAGATAGAAAAGCGTAGCGTCGTGATAGGTGGGTTCCGCTCCATTTTCCGTCAGAAGGTCATGAAGATTGTTGACCGCCTCCGTCCGCGGGGTGTAGCCGTTGACGTAGCGGAGAATTTCCGGAAGACGGATTCCGGTCAGAACGGCGAGCATCGACATCGGCTGCAGATGTCCATCCTCCGGACTCCCAAAATCAAAGGAACAGCCGGACAGGGCTCCGAGATCTCCATCGCCGGTTGCGTCGATAAAGATTTTCCCTTTCCAGGCCTCGCGGCCCGATTTGGATTCCGTGATCACACAGTCGATCCCGCCTTCCTCGCGGGGAATTGTTCCTGCAACCGTTGTATAAAGCCGGATCGCAATGCCGGCTTCTTCGCAGAGTTCCTCCAGCAGCAGCTTCATGCACTCCGGTTCGAACGCGAACGATCCGGAACAGGGAGGGGGCCCCGCCGAAGGAGAACGCTTCCGGAGTTCCGCTTTCAGATCCTTCAGGAGAGAGCTTTCCGGTTTGTCATGATCGATCATCCAGCCGAGCAGTCCGGCGGTCCACATGCCGCCGAGACATCCGTTCTGCTCGATCAGCATTGTTTTCGCTCCGGATCGCGCTGCTCTCAGTGCCGCGCAGACTCCGGAGGGGCCGCTTCCCGCCACAATGACATCGAATGTTCCCCTGACAGGGGTTTTTCTTGCATTTTCCTGTATGAATTCCATGATTTTTCTCCCGCTTGATAATGAATTCCTCACGATTCATTTTAACATCCGATTTTCCGTTTGACAATTTCAAAACCGGTTATATTTTTATCTGAAACGGCTGAAATTGGAGTGAAATGGAATTTTTAAGGCTGAAGGAAAGAGCGGAGGAGATTTCCGGACCGGAACGCCTTCTCCGGGGAATTGAAGTGCGGTACGGAGTACGTCTGACGGTTCATGATCTTTACGGAAGACTGCGCGGAGCGGATGGGTCTCCTCTGCTTCCGAACCGCAACCTCCATCCGCACGAGTGCTGTTTCCGGGGGCGGTATCAGCTTCCGTTCTGGAACGCCCGCTGTGTCGAAGAGTGCTTTCGGAAAACGGAGAAACTCCTGGATGAGGATCCGGTTCCTCATCGGAAGACCTGCTGGAAACTGCTGACCGAACTGGTCGTCCCGGTCTGCCGGAAGGGAAGTCGTCAGCTGACTCTGTTTGCCGGAGTTTTCCGATCGTCATGTGCGCCGGATTCCCTTCCGTCATTTCTGCCGGAATGGTTTCGTTCCCGCTATGCGGAACTGCCGGAAGCAGATGAAAAGCGGATGGCGGAATTGACGGATCTTCTGCGTTTAGTCGGGATCGGATTGCTGGAAATGTGTGAGGAACATCCGTCAATTTCGGTCTCGGACAGGCGCCAGATTCTGATTCAGGAATTCCTTCGGAGACATGCTCATGAGGCGGTTTCTCTGAAGGATCTCGGTATGGAACTTTCCCTGTCTCCAGATCGAGTGCGTCATCTGGTGCGGGAGCTCTGCGGAAAGAGTTTCCGTGAACTGCTGGAAGAGGAACGAATGCTGCGCGCCAAAGCGCTCCTCCTCGGAACCGATCGCAAACTGGCCGATGTTTCCGAGTCGGTCGGTTATCCGAATGAATACTGTTTTAACCGGGCGTTTGTCCGTCATTACGGTGTGCCACCGGGAAGGTTTCGGAAAAATGACGGTGTTATTTTAGACTCAAAAAAGGAAATGACGGAGGAATGACGGATTTATTTCGTCATACGGGGCCCCCTTGAAAACGCTTCCTTTTTCGAAAATTTTCCGTTTGCAAAATCCGGAAGAATGTGATATGGTTCCGGAAACACAATTCGCCGGAGAATGACGATTGGACTGCATCTGGAAAAAAACATTGTCGAAAACACTTCCTCTTCTTTTTCTGGGAGTGCTGCTTGTTCTGTATGCCTGGCTTCTTCTGACCTATATGATCCCTGTGACGGGCGGAACCGATCAGAATGGATATCATGTCTGTGCGCGGATGCTGAATCTGAACGGAGTCTTTTACCAGAAGCCGGTGGATGATCTGCAGTTTATCGGGCACATGTGGGTTGTGAATGAACGGGGGGAGTATTATCCGAAATATCCGCCGTTCTATCCGGCGCTTGCCGCGGGGATGAACTGGCTGCTGGGAGAAGGGGGAGGATTCTATGCGACGGTATGGGGAGCGATTCTTTCGGTGGCGGGAATGTTTGCACTGGCGCGTTTCTGGGTCGGACGGTGGTGGGCGCTTCTGGCGGCTTTTCTGATGGCGCTTTCGCCGGTGATCGCGATTCTGGGAATTACGAAAAATTCGCATACGCCGAGTCTGGCATTTTTCCTCTGGGGCATGGTGGCGGTGGTGTTTGCTTCAACGCATCGTTCGCGGGGGGCTTTGTTCTGGGCTTTTCTCGGAGGAGGCCTGATCGGGTTTACGGTCGGGATCCGGTATACGGATTTCCTGCTGATCTTCATTCCGCTGGCGTATGCGCTGTTCCTGATTCCAGGACGGAGGAAATGGTTTCTGGCGCTGGCGGTCTGTCTGGGAGCGGCGGTTCCCTATGCAGCGCTTGCGTGGTTTCATACTCTGGCATACGGCGCACCGTGGAGAAGCGGGTATTCGCTGACTTCCGAATCCAGCGCGTTTGAATGGAGATTCATTCCGGCAAACTTTTTGATTTATGTTCCGGAATTTTTCATGGGAGTGGTCGGTCCGCTGGGGGTATTTGCGCTGGCGGTGTGGCGTCTCCGGTGGCGGAGAGCGATTTTCTGGAGTGTCTGGATTCTGCCGACTTTTGTTCTTTACCTGATGTATTACTGGGCGCCCGACGGGGAAGGCACCGGAGCGATGCGTTTTCTCTGTCCGCTGGTTCCGGCGGTGATTCTTCTGGCGATGCTCTCACTCCGGCGTCTGCGGGAGAAAGTTCTGCCGTACCGCGGGGCGTTTCTGGTTTCCCTGGGATTTCTGCTACTTCTTCAGAGCATCTGGGGATGGACGCGCATCACGAAGATGGGAGAACCGAAAGCGGCCGGAGATCTCCAGCGGGCGGTGGTGGTGGAAAGTGTCCGCCAGCATATTCCGGAGGGGGCCGTTCTGATTGCCAATGCGGGACTTTTGAATGAACTGGATTTTGAAAAGCGCTGGCATCTGTATCCTTCCTACATCATGAATCCGCGCGAGATCCGGAATATCGTGAAGCGTTCGCTGGATTCGCAGGCGGCGGGACTCCAGCAGAGCCGCGCCAGAGCGCTCGACAAACAGCTTGGGGCGTTCAACTACGGACAGTTGTACAAGTATTTGCGGGAATTCTTTGAACGTCAGCAGAAGGAGGGGCATCCGGTTTATTTCCTCGGCCGAGGCTGGGAGGTGAATCAGTTCCAGCGGGTCTTCTACCGGTATTTCGAGACGGAGAAGGCGGGCGGCATCACAGGAACCCGTCCGGCATGGCTGCTCCGGGAGCTCAAACGGGACGCCAGCCGCTATCGTCCAAGAAAAGAGCCTGTCCCGCTCACCAGTTATGAAATCATCCGTCTTGGACCGAAACGGGAAAAGGTGCTTCCGATTGCCGACAGCCAGAATCTTCTTCAAAGCGAACGCCGCGAGATTCTGAACCGGATCAATCCGGAGAACGATCAGCTTCTTCAGAGTGATCTGACCCGTCTGGAGACGATCCGCGACGATCTTGCCGCCCTCCGCCGTGCCGCTCAGGACGCCAAACGGCGCGAGGAAGCCCGTCGCAAAGCCGCCGAAAAGCGCAAGGCCCGTCAGAAACTTCTTCGGAAAATCTCCGACGCCAGCCGACGCATGGCTGCCGAAGATTCCGCAAATAGAATCCGCATGGACAAACAGCGCAAAGCCGAAGAAGATGCCCGGCGCAAAGCGGAAGTTTCTCTCTCCCAGCCGCCCCCGACAATGAAATGAGAATCCGGATCCGCTCTTCCTCAACAGGGATTACGGGAGTTTTGATTTTCGTGAGCTCCTCTGCAGGGAGAGTCCTCTCTCCAGCGTGGCGGAATCTCACGGCTTATTTGCCGTATGGAAACGGAGAAACAGCGGTTTCAGCGGTGGCAATTCCATTTGCGTCTGAAAAGGTTTTCCCGCAATCAGATCGTAAAAACTGCCATCTCCGCGGAGCCGGATGGTCCGGGGGTGTTTGTTGTAGTTGACAAGATTGATCAGCCAGCCGTTTTCTGTGTTCACCATACGGAAGAATATTCCGGTTTTGGAACTGCTGCCGGGCAGTTCCAGACGGACCGGGAGAGTTTCCACAGAATCGGCTTTTTCCTGCCAGAACTTCTTTGCCTTTTCCGGATGGAGTCCGGAGGGGGTTGCAACGGAGGGGATTTTCTGTTTCAACGGAGCTCCATAGGGATTGCAGCGGAACGAGTTCCCCGAGTTGCAGATGATTCCGCCCTGCTTCGCAAACGCGGCAAGTCCCTGCGCGGCACTTTCCGAAAGATGGCTGACCGCGGGAGCTATGATCATTTTATACTGCTTGAATGCATTTGAAGCAAGCTGTTTTTCGCTGATGAACCCGATCTTGTGTCCTGAGAACGCGAGTGCTTCATAGATTTCATCCCGGAAAGCGCAGTAGTTTTCCGTATTTTGAAGGAAGGAGGAGGGGGAATAAAGAAGCGCGATCTTCGGTTCCGCCGTGACAAATGCGGAGATCTCCGGAACCAGACGGTTCGCATCAAGAGCGGCCCTTCCCTGTGCAATGATGGATTCCGGGCGCTGATAGATGCTGCCGGAAAGAGGTTGTTTTCCATTCGGGCGATCCTGGCTCCAGACCCAGGTGACAATTCCGCCAACTCCCTGAAGATACTGCTGGAAGGTTGCCGTATAAGTATGAGCACCGGGGATCAGACGGGTTTCTCCGTCTTTGATGATATGGTTTTCGCTGTTGACGATCCAGTTCGGACGCATGGAAAACTGCAGGTCATGTCCTTTGCTGAATCTCTGCCAGTCGGAGATCCACTTTCCCATGCCGTAGAACATGTAGTTGTCGTTGCCGTTGTAGTCGCTGAATTCGGCGAAGAGCTCCGCATCGACTCCGTCTTCCGGACGATCGTTCATGCTGACATCCATGGCTTTTGCGGAAACTTTCACTTCGGGGAAGAACTCTTTGACCGTTCGTGCGATCCATGCGTGCCACTCTGCAAACGCTCTGCGCCGGAAATCATAAAAGGCATAGCGGACCGCCGGATGTTCCGGTCCCGTTTTCAGAAGCTCGGAAAATGACGCAAATTTTGTTCCCGCATTCCGGTTGAATTCGGAAATGGTTCCGAAACGTTTCCGAAGATCTTCGGCAAACAGATTCCGGAGAAAGGGATCGTCCCATTTTGCGCGCTCTTCCGGTTCATTGCTCAGAACGAGACTGTGAATCGCATCGCGCCAGGGGGATTCTGCAATCAGGGGAATGAGAAATTCCAGGTAGGCTTTCAGCATCCGCCTGTGTTCCGGATGATAGATGTTATATTCGCCCACGGTTCTGAAACTGCCGGGAGTTTTCAACTCCGGATGCTGATTCTTCCACCATCCAGGCAGATAGTGGGGAGAGATGAGAAGCGCTATTTTATGATTGTTTTCCATTGCCCGTTTCATGGCTTTGCCGATAAAAGAGTGGAATCCGGCGGGATTGGTTCGGAAGGTACCGTTCGGATTCCTGCCGGAGAGTACATTGGCAGGGCCGATTTCCACCTGGATGAGATTGGAGCCGGCCGACTGGAAAAAGGGCAGATCGGCGACTGCTCCTCCGAAGTGTCCGTATCCTGTGAAGAACATCGGACGTTTGCTTTTTTCTCCGTTTTCCGTGACCGCGTCCACGACCGGGAGTCCTTTTTCATACGAGAAAACCGGGCTCGCGGCATATTGATATGTGGCTGGATAGACAGGATCCCCGGAAAGTTCCTGTTCCAGCGCGGAAAGAACGGTTTCCAGTTCCCGGTTGACAATTTCCCCTTTTGACAAATAGAAATCCGGATTTTGAAGAAAGGCTTTTCGGTCGGCAAAGATTTTCTTCTGAAGATTCAGCTGTCGGCGGATTGTCTCGGTCTGAAGTGTGAGATAACGGCTTTTCAACTCTTTTCCCCGAATGGTTTTTAAAGCCGTTTCGAGTCGTTTTTCAAAGTTTTCGAGTTCCCGTTTCTGCTTTTTTTCCCGGTCCGCTTTCTGGAATTCCTGTTTTCCGGCAGGGCGTCCGTTCCAGAGCCATTGCAAGGTGAATTTCCCTTCCGGGAGATTGCGGAGCGAAAGCCGGAACGGAGAACAGAACACCTGCTCCCGGGTGATCGGCTGCAAGACGGGAATGGAAACTTTTTCGGTTTTTCCGGTGCTGTCCATTACGTTTGCCTGAAGGTCCCTGGGAGAGTCCGCGTGGATTCCGGAAGCGATCACCCTGCCGGAGAGTTCGCGCGGATCATTGGGATTTTGCGGAAAAAAGGCCGCAAAGGGGGAGTCCGATTCCAGAACGGCGATGAAATTATGGTAATTGTCTTTTGTATCGTGGAGACCGGGGGCAAGAAACGCGACTCGCCGGACATTCGATTCATCCACATTGTTGACGACCGCGTTGAACGTGAAGAATCGTTTTCCGGTTCTGTCGATTCGGTTCAGCAGTTTCCAGTTCAGATGAACTGTGATCCGGTAACCGTCCTGCGTGATGCCTCCCCGAAGCTCCGCTTCTTCCGAAGTCAGGGGACGTTCCAGCTGAGGCGACCAGGAGTGGATGAGATCCTTTCCCGGAGAAAAACTCAATTCGATATCTCCCGCAACCTCATCTTGAAGTCCGCCAAGCTGACTGATTTTGATCTGAATGGAATCTTTGCTCCACAAACGGCTTCCGGAGCCGGGAATGACTTTGGAATCTTTCACATCTGCCAGAAAGATCAGTCCGTTCCGGTCGTATCCGAACGCCAGCTCGGCACGGAACCCGGATGGTACTTTCTTCCCTGTATAGAAAAGCGGCGTTTCCGGCAGAAAGAGACGCGACCAGTTTTGGGGGATCGATTTCAGGGTTCTCCACTCTTTTTGAATTTCGGGGATCATCAGAATTTTCCGTTTCTGAAACTCTTTCTTTCCGATGACCGGAGGAATAGCCGGTGTGATGCGGAGATTGTCGAGGAAAAGCTGGTCGCAGATATCCGTCGTCAGAAGATGAAGTTCCAGAGAGCCGTTTCCGATATTGCTGAAATCCGCTTCTTCCGGAGTAAAATCGAACTCAAAATGCTTCCATTTTGCAGGAATGTTCCGGACCGGATGGTTGATTTTCCAGCGTTTGCCGAGAATGATTTTCAATCCGTTCACATTTCTGCCTCTGGCATCGAAGGAAAGAGTGTATTTTTTTCCGGGCGAGAGAACTATGTTCTGCATGATTCCCGCTGTCACATGCGGTTTTGCAGGAGTCGGATTCACGAGTTTCAGTGATTTTGTTCCGGCGGTTGCATCCGAATCGTCGATGGAGAAAACCGCTTTGGATCCGCGGTTGTTGTAGCAATGCCAGGAGGAAGGTCTGTTTCCGTTTGTCTGTTCCTCGAAGGAACCGTTCCGGACAATGCCGGATTCCGCAAGAAGGGTTCCGCCGGAGAGCAGGATGGACAGAAAAAGTGCAGAATGGTGTATCATAGAAAAATCCTTATGGTGAAAGAGTGTGAGAGATCAATATTTGTCCAGTCTGTCGAATCTGGCGGCCCAGAAGACTCCCTGCAGGGCGGAGAGAGGGACCCATTTTGCGGAGCCGTCGCTTTTTCCGATAGTGATGCCGCGGTTGTGATTGATGCTTGTGTCTTCTGTAATCCATTGTTTTGCGGCCGTGCATGCGGAAATCATCCGGATCCCGATTCTTCCGAATTTTTTGTTGAAGCAGGCAATCGAATTGAGAGTATTGTTGGTGCAGTCGCGATGATAGAGATAATCCACAAAGTGGTCATTGGTGTCCGAACTTAATTTATTGACTGACGGGTCCGGGCATACCAGCGTTTTCGGGCGCATTTCTTCAGTGATTTGTGATCCTGACATCGCTTTTTTTCCGCGGAGGTATTTGCATGAGACCAGAAAGCCTAGTCCGACCGGTTTCCAGGATTCGTAAATGGTCCTGGGATCGGTTGCCCAGCTGAAAACGGTATGCATTCTCGGCATCAGGATGTCGTTGTTGTCGCCGACATACTGAATTATGGAGGAGACAATCTGTTTCTGATTGCTGACGCAGGAAATGATCATTGCCTTTTCCTTTGCTTTGTTTAAAGCGGGAAGAAGGAGCGATGCCAGAATGGCAATGATTGCAATTACGACTAGAAGCTCAATCAATGTAAAGAATTTACACGTTCTTGTTTTCATGAGATCCTCTTTTCTTTTTTATTGAAGTGTTGTTTTGATGCAGGTGCAGTGGAATCTCTCAGCACCATTCGCGGTGTAATGATGACTGGAGGAATTTCGATCATTTCATTTCCGTGGATTTGTTCCAGCAGGCGCTTGACAGTATGTTCGGCGATTTTTTCGACGAACAGTTCCACGCTCGTCAGCGGCGGATAGACCGCTTTTGCCAGCTGGGTGTTGTCGGAGCCGACCACGCTGAGCTCCTCCGGAATGCGGATTCGGTTGGCATGAGCCCACTGGATGACGCCTGCGGCTGTTTCATCGTTGCAGGCAAAGATGGCTGTGGCTCCCGCATGGACCAGCTGTTCCGCTGCGGAAATGCCGTTTTCCAGCTCGCCGCTGGAATGACAGAGCAGTTCCGGCTGGAAAAGTCCCTGCTTTTCCATCAGATCGCGATAGGCGACAGAGTAGGGATCTTCCTCTCCGAATTCGCGAAACCGGGTGGAAATATAGCCGATCCGTTTGTGTCCGAGCTGGAACAGATACTCCATCACCTGACGGACCCCGGCGGTATAATCAACATAAATGGCGCCCTTTTTGTGACGCAGATAGGTCAGAAGAGGCGTTTTCCCGGCAGCTTCCATCGCTTTTTCCGCGGATACCTGCGGCAGAGTGTTCAGTATGCCGTCAAACATGCCGTTTGATACTTTCCGGATCATTTCAAGTCCGCTTTGTTCATCTTGGCCGGTCATGCAGAGGGTTACAGAATAGTTTCTCTCCTTCAAATGCTTTGTCAGTTCGTTGATCAGGCGGATCGTATGTCCTTGCATATCGCATACGAGCACGCCAATCAAACCGGTTGAATGAGAATTCATCACTTGCGCTGCAAAATTCGGCTGATATCCCAGCTCCCGGATCGCTTTGTGGACCTTTTCGACAACTTCTGCGCTGATCTGCCGTTTTCCGCTCAAGGCATGCGAGACGGTACTCTTGGAAACTCCAAGGTAACGAGCGACATCGTTGATGGTTACTTTCTTATCCCGCATTTTTAGGAATATCCTGTTTTTCGTTGTTTTATCAAACCGGTTTGCTTAATAAAATTATAACAGAAATTGTAGAAATGTCAATCCCTGTTTTCTAAAAAAAGGGAATTTTTCTCAAAGATGTTTTTTCTCCGACGAGGTGGAGGAGCGGCAAGGCGGGAAAGAGAGGATGGAGGGGGAAAAGAGAGTCGGAGAGGATAACTCTCCGACTGGAAAAATGAATTATTTTTTGACTTGTGGAAATCTGGCAACCGCTTCTTCCGCACATTGCAGAAGGAATCTGGCATCCTTGTTGCCGATATCGTCCGGAATGAATTTTACATCTTCTGCTTTTTTGTCGAAAAGGAAGAGGAACCAGGTACATGCCTGAAGATATTTTCCGCGGCAGTTGAGGTGAAAGGTATCGCGGCGGATCTCCATATCGCCGGTTTTTGCGCTTTTTCTCCAGTGCATGTTGCCGACGACATCGCCTGCCTGATTCGGAAGATCCGGAAAGTGCAATGTATCCAGAATGGCGGGATCGTACTGGCGGAATTTGACCGGCGTTTTTTCCCGGCTGAGCTGGATGGCATAACCGACTGGAATGATGCGGAAATGATATCTTTTTGCAAGCTGAGTGTAATTGGCTGTGAGGCGGTTGTACATTTCTTTCTGGCTGATCTTCCAGGTGGGATTCTTCGGGGCAATGCGGGGATCGTCGGATCGGTATGCCCAGGTCTGGTGGACGATGATTTCCGCCTGCGGTGCGTATTTCCGGACGATGCCGATGAGTTCATCCGCATCTGCTCCGAATGTTTCCGCTTTCCAGCTCTGATGACTTCCCTGCTGAATGGTCACGATATTCCATTGATCGGCGGTCAGCAGTTCCTTGAGGTTCGCCTGATGGTTTTTCGGTTGTTTCGGATTCAGCTTGAGATTGGTCCAGTAGGGCCTGTATGTCGGATCCTGTTCGGCCCGCCGGAAGACTTTGCAGTGATATTCGAAGGTGCATCCGCCGATCATGGCCTGTCCGAGTTTGAGTTTGCAGTCCGGCGCAGCAGCTGCGATTTTTGGCAGATAGGTGAGCACGCTCTGGGAGAAACTGTTCCCGATCATCAGGATCTTGAGCTCTTTTGCGCCGCATGTCAATGCGATCATTGCGGCCGCCGCGAATAAAAATGCTTTCATGCATTCTCCTTTCGAGGGGGGAAAAGAAAATAAAACGGAAACGATTTTATTCCGGATGGAACAAAAAAAGGAAATCCGCCGGAAACGGGTTTGCTTCCGGCGGAAGAGAAAAAGTGATTATTTTTTGACCTGCGGGAATTTGGCGACGGCTTCTTCCGCACATTCCGCGAGGAATTTGGCATCTTTGTCGCCGATGTTGTTCGGGATGAACTTCACGTCGGCCGCCTTTTTATTGAAGAGGAACATAAACCAGGTGCATCCCTGGAGATAGTTGCCGCGGTTGTTGAGGTGGATGGAATCGCGGCGGATCTGCATTTCTCCGGATTTCCTGTCTTTTCCCCAGTACATGTTGCCGACGACATCGCCGGCCTGGCTCGGCAGATCGGGGAAGTTCAGCGTTTTCAGAAGCGCGGGATCGTAGTTGCGGAACTTGACCGGGGATTTCTCACGGGTCAGCTGAACGGCATAGCCGACAGGAATGATGCGGTAATTGTGTTTTTTCGCCAGATCGGTGTAATTTTTTGTGAGACGTTCATACATGCCCTTCTGTTCGAACTTCCAGCCGGGTTTTCCGGGGGCGATGCGGGGATCGTCGGAGCGGTATGCCCAGGTCTGGTGTACGACAATTTCCGCCTGCGGCGCATATTTCCGGATAATGCCGATGAGTTCTTCCGCATAGGGTCCGAATTTCTCCGGCATCCAGCTCTGATGGCTTCCCTGCTGAATGGTCACGATATCCCATTTATCGGCGGTCAGCAGATCCTTGAGGCTAGCTTTGTGATTCTTGGGATTTTTCGGATCCAGTGTGAGATTGGTCCAGTAGGGCTTGTATTTCGGATCCTGTTCGGCCTTTTTGAATTCATTGCAGTGGCGTTCCATGGTGCATCCGCCGATCATGGCCTGTCCGAGTTTGAGTTTGCAGTCCGGCGCTGCTGCTGCGAGTTTCGGCAGATAGGCTAGCACGCTCTGTGAGAAACTGTTTCCGACCATCAGAACTTTGAGGTCCTTTGCACCGCATGTCAATGCGAGCATGGCGGCGACTGCGAATAACAATGCTTTCATGTCGTTTCCTTTCGATGTTGATTGCATAAAATAAGGATTGCTTTATTATAGAGACTTTCCGTCATTTGTCAATCCCGGAAACAGAGGTTTTTGGCGATGGATGGAAAAAAAACGGCTTTTTTTGGAAAAATACTCGAAAAATACGAATTCTGATGTAATATTTCCGGGAAGAACTGATGGCTGAAAATATACTGGTGACGGATATGGCTTTGAAAGGGAGAGATTTTTTTACAATCGTTGAATTCGGTACCTCCAAAATATGCGCTCTTCACGGGGGCAGCGACAAAGGCGGCACTCCGACTGTGTTCGGTTCCGGAAGCCGCGATTCCGGCGGATGCATCGTCAAAGGAGAGATCGTGGATTTGCAGGCTGCGATCAGCGCTCTTTCCGGCGCTCTGGAGGATGCGGACAATTCCGCGGGAAACACCTTCGAACGGGAACGGGTCTATTATCTGGTGTCCGGAAGAGGGATCTCCTCGCGTCAGGGCGAGGGAAACGTGATGCTTTACGGACCCGATAAACATATTACGGAGGAGCATGTCGAGGAGGCGGTCGGCAAGGCGTCGAGCATTTCGCTTGCTCCGGAGCAGATGCATATCGAGTCGTTCACTTCCTACTACATGCTGGATATGAACACGCGGGTCAAAGATCCGGTCGGACATTCGGCGAACCGGCTGGATGCGTTTATTCACATTATTCTGGCGGAGCGGAACCGGCTGGATACGATGCGGACCGCCATCCGGGAACTGGGTTTTGAACAGGAGATTGTGCCGGTTTTTTCCGGAATCGCTTCCGCCTACGGGACTCTTACGCACGATGAAAAGGAACAGGGGACGCTGCTGATCGACATCGGTGCGGGGACGACGGATTATATTTTTGTGCATGATGAGGGGGTTTTCATGAGCGGAGTCCTGCCGATCGGCATGGACAATCTGGTCAATGACCTGGCTGTCGGGCTGGATCTGACGCAGGAGCAGGCGCGGAGATTTCTGCTTGAGGGAAAAATCGACCAGTTGAAACGGAGCGGAGAGGCGTTTCTGCGTCTTCCACTTTCGTCGGAACTGTTCCGCAACATTCCGGTCGGCTCGTTTGAAAAGATCATGGAGCTTCGACTGAACGAGATGTTTTCGATCATCCGTCAGGAACTGGATGCCCGCAAACTATCTCCGTACATGAATGGCGGAGTTGTGATTACCGGGGGCGGAGCAAAGATCCCTGCGGTTCTGGAATATGCCCGCGGCGTTTTGCGGACCCATGTCCGGAAGGGGGAGCCGCTTGAATTCAGCGGGGCGGTGACGGGGCTGGATGATCCACGTTATTCGGCTTTGCTCGGCGCGTTGAACTACTCGCTTCAGATCGAGGGGCGGGGCGGTTCGATGATCGGAATCGAGAAAGTCGCGGATGCGCTGGAAGGTCTCGGCGGAATTTTCAATAAACTCAAAGATGTAACGAAGGCGTTTAAGATATGAGCAGACCGGAAGATGTTCTGATTTTCGGGATCGGCGGCGCGGGCTGCCGGGTGATTCGTTCCCTGCTTTCCGGGGAGTGTCCGTTCGCGCTGGGAGCGATCGATACGGACAAGGAAGCGCTGGCTCCGCTGCGGGAAGGAAACCGGGTGGAATGCATTCTCGCGGGATCCGGTTGGACGTGGCGCGAGGGAAGCGGCTGCGGAGGAGATGTGATCCGCGGGGAACAGGCGGTTGCAAAGGAGCGTCATGCGATCACGGGGATGATGGACGGGAAAAAACTGATTGTGACCGTTGCCGGACTTGGCGGCGGCGTGGCGACCGGCGGATGCAGGACGATCGCCAGTGTTGCCCGCGCATTGAAAATTCCTGCCGTGTTCCTGCTGGTGACGCCTTTTTCGTTTGAATCGTTTGCAAGACGGAAAAATGCCGAGGAGTGTGTCGAGGATCTGCTGCCGATTGCGGATATCGTCATGCGGATTCCGAACGATCTGCTGTTTTCCATGCTGCCTTCGGAAACGCCGTTCGAGGAGGCATTTGCCAAATCGTGCGAGGAGCTTGCCAGGAGTGCGATCGGAGTCTGCGGACTGCTGAACTGTGAAAATTCCCTGAACTCGGATTATGCCGGGTTCATGGCGATGCTGAAGGGGAAGAAATGTTCCTGCGGGCTCGGGGTCGGCTGTGCCGAGGGATCGGAAGGATTGGACCGCTGCGGAATTGCCGTGGAGCGGATGCTGGAATCCCCGTTCCTGGGAGGCGCGGGCAAGCTGGAGAGCACTGATGCGGCGATTGTCACGGTGACGGGGGGAACGGATCTGCAGCTTGGGGAGATCAAACGGACGTTGGAAATTGTCTGCGGGATGATTCCGAAGACGGCATCGGTGCTGACGGGTGTGAACCTCGGAAAATCGGAGATGGGCAGGGTTCAGGTCACGGTTGTCTGCATCAAATACGACCAGATGCCGCAGCAGACGCGGAAGGAAACGCCGTGGCAGTCTTCGCTGCCGCAGTCGGGGGGAGAACCACCGGTTCCGGCGCCATCGGCGGAGGCGGCTTCCGTTCCGCTGGAACAGGGCGTGTTCGAACTCCAGATCTTCAACAAGGGGGCGTTTGCCAATGTGGCTCCGACTCTCTACAAGGGAGAGGACCTGGATATCCCGACCTTCCAGCGCCGCGAGGCTCTGATTAATAAGGGGACAACCTCCAAGTGAGGGGAAAAAAGAGATGGGATTCGGGGTTTTGAAACTGCTGTTTGTGGTTTGTCTGTGTGCATTTGCGGTTTCCTGCTCGGAGAATTCCGGTTTTGTGCCGTTTCCGCGTCCCGACGGGAATTTCGCACTGAAATATGCCGCGGAGACCGCCGAGATCGTTCCCCGTTATTCGGGTTCTCCCGGTGCGGAAAAAACCGCCGCTCTGATTGCTGCCGCCGCGAAAAGCCTTCCCGGATTCCGGGTCTTTGTGGACGAGTTCCGGGACATGACTCCGGAAGGGGAGAAGGTGTTTCGCAACGTCATAGCCGAGCTGCCGGGAAAATCGGAGGATTTTCTTGTGATCGGCGCGCATTACGACACTAAAAAACTGACATCGGTTCCCCGGTTCGCGGGAGCCAACGACAGCGGTTCCGGGGTTGGGGCTCTTCTTGCCATGATGAAGGCGGCGTCGGAGACAAAGCGGCTTCTGCCTCTGACCCTGAAGTTTGTGTTTTTCGATGGCGAGGAGGCGCTGATCGACTATTCCGAAAACGATGGTTTTCACGGCAGTCGCCGCTATGTGGCCGAGCTGAAACGGAACAAGTTGCTCCGGAAGTGCCGGGCAATGATTCTGCTGGATATGGTAGGCGATCGCGATCTCTGTCTGAAACTGCCCGCCGATACGGATCTTGCGTTGCAGGACATGGTTCTGAGATCCGCGCGGGAGCTCGGATTCAGCGATTATGTGGGAAGTGACGGACCTGTCATGCTGGACGATCACACGGCGTTTGTCAAGGCGGGAATCCCGGCGGTGGACCTGATCGACTTCCAGTACGGTCCGGACAATCTTTACTGGCATACGGAAGCGGATACGCTCGATAAGATCTCCGCGGAAAGTCTCGGAATTTCCGCCGCGATTGCATTGAAAACCATTTGGAAACTGATGAAACTGGAACATTGAGGTTCTTAAAATAAAGAGTTGTAAGGAGGCTGCAATGAGAAACTGTATTTTCTGTAAAATCATCGCCGGGGAGATTCCCTCGGTCAAGCTCTACGAGGACGATCTGGTTTATGCGTTCCTGGATATTTCCCCGATCAATTTCGGGCACACGCTTGTGATTCCGAAGGAGCACCATACCAGCGTGGCGACGGTGCCTGAAGCGATTGCGGGACGGATGTTCCGAGTCGGGTCCCGTCTGGGAGTAGCGATGCGGCGGGGGCTTGACTGCGACGGGTTCAATCTTCATCTTTCCGATGGAACTGTTGCCGGACAGGTTGTGATGCACGCTCATCTCCATATCGTGCCGCGCTGGACCGATGACGGTTTCCACTGGAACTGGCGTCAGCTGAAATATGAGTCCGATGAGGCCCGGACGGAGGTTGCGGAAAAGATCCGGAAACATCTTAAACTTGACAATCAGCCGGAGGATGTCGCCGCGGAAGAGCCGGAGGAGTGAGTCCTTTCTGCTCCTGAAATCAACATCGCCGTCCGCTGTATTCCTCCGGCGGACGGGTGTTTCTGAAAGAATTTTTCCGGATAAATTTGCCAAAGCGCTTTTTCCATGGTATTTTTCCCGGAACAGGAATCATTTACAAAAGGAATCGATTATGAAGCTGGGTATTATCGGCGGAAGCGGACTCTGTGCGATTGATAATTTCGCGATGAAGAGGAGTGAGTTTGTGGAAACTCCGTTTGGAACGGTCCCTTCGCCGTTTCTGGAAGGGAGTCTGGGGGGGACGGAGATTGTGTTTCTTGCCCGCCATGGGAAGGATCACTCCATTGCGCCGCATGAACTGAATCACAGGGCGAATATTTATGCGATGAAAAAGCTTGGAGTGACGCATATTCTCAGCATTTCCGCAGTGGGGAGTCTCCGGGAGGATTACGCGCCTCGCGATGTGGTGATTGTGGACCAGTATTTTGACCGGACAACAAAGGCTTCCACGCACACATTTTTTGGTGATGGGATTGTGGCGCACATCAGTTTTGCGCATCCGGTGTGTCCGGATCTTTCGGATCTTGCGTATCGTGCGGCGTCGAAAGCGGCGGTGAGGGTGGTTTCCATGAAGCGGCCGAAAGTGCACCGGGGCGGAACGTATGTGAATATTGAAGGACCTGCATTTTCGACGAAGGCCGAATCGCAGATTTACAAGTCCTGGGGGCTGGATGTGATCGGAATGACGAATCTGGCAGAGGCCAAACTTGCGCGTGAAGCGGGAATCTGCTATTCCACAGTGGCCATGGTGACGGATTACGACAGCTGGCATTCGGATTTTGAAGCGGTGACGGTGGAAATGGTTGTGGAGAATCTTCGAGCGAATGCATCGCTGGCCAAAGAGATCATTGCAAATGTAGCTGCGGATTTTTCCACGCTGGAGTGTAATTGCGAATGCGGCCATGCGCTTGATTTTGCGATTATCACGGAAAAATCTTCGATTCCGCAGAAACGGCGGGAAGAGCTTGCTCTGATTATCGGGAACCGTCTGGATTGACAATGCTGGAACTGCTGCGCAACCGTAGAACTCTGATTCCGCTTCTGCTGGCGGTGCTTTTGCCGACGATTCTGTTCAGTACGGTGAGAATTCTCTTTACACCTTACGGACAGGAGAGTTCGGAGGATGCTTTCTGGCATGCTGCTGCCGGAAGACGGAGCGTTCCGGAGATGGTTTCGAAAACATTTCCGCTGACACTTTCCGTCTGGCGCGACCACTATGCGGACAAGGAACTGGTGTTTCACTTTCTGCTGAAGGTGTATTGCGGAATCAAAACACTGTTTCATTCGGAAGTGTTTCCGCCGTTCAACGGGGCTGCGGCGTTTTTTATTCTTCTGTTTTTTATTGCGTTTGTGACGGCGGCGTATTCGCTGGGGATTTCGCCTCCGAATATTCTTCTGTCCTCTTTGCTCTGCGGAGCGTTTCTGCCGAATTTTTCGTATCGTCTGCTGATGATGCGGCCGCATGTGTTTTCGATGGCGCTGATGATGTTTGCGGTGGCGATTCTGGGGAGGGGACCGCGGGAAAGACGGACGTGTCTCTGGATGTTTGGTCTTTCGTTTCTGTATGCCTGGAGTTATTCGACTCCGCATCTGGTCTGTATTGCGGCGTTTCTGTTCGGGATTGCGTATTGGTTGCAGGACCGCTGGAGAGCGTTTTCCGCGTTTGGAGCATCGGTTGCGGGGGTGTTCTGCGGATTGCTGATTCATCCGCAGGTGCCGAACACCTTTCTGGTCTGGAAGATTCAGGCGCTTGATGCTCTGCTGGCTCCGATTTCCGGAACGGTGGCGAATATTCCGTTTGCCCGGGAGCTTCTGCCGCCGCGTTTCCGCTGGATTCTGCTGGCGCTGCCGGCGCTGATCGGGATGTATTTCTGTTTGATGATCCTGATCCGTGCACTGGAGAAGCGCGGTTTGCGTTCGATACCGCCGAATGTTCTGGCGCTGACGCTTTCGGCGTTTTTCTGGATCTGTGCGATGTGTTTGATTTCCATTCGTCCGGTGGAGTATGCGGTGCCGACGCTCTGTCTTGCCGGTTTTCTGCTGATTCAATATGCGCGTGAGATGGCTCTGTTCCGTTTTTTTGACAAGCCGTGGAAATATGTTCTTCTGATCAGTCTGTCGATTCTGGTCTGCGGATTTTTCACACTCCGTCAGTGTATTACGAATCTGCGTGACTGGTGCCGTCCGGCTCCGGTTGAGCTGGCGAAGGCTCTGCATCAGAATGTGCCGAAGGGATCGCGTGTGGTGAACATCATCTGGAGTGACTTCCCCTATCTGTATTTTGTCGCTCCGGAATACGAATACACCTGGGCGCTGGATCCGATGTTCGGGTATGCGTTTGATTCTGCCAAGGCTTCCGCGATCGGTTCGATTGCCGCGGATGGAAAGCGCCGGAGTCCTTCGGAACTCCATGCGATTACCGGAGCGGATTATGCAGTAGTCCTGTTCGAAAACAATTACTGCGGAAGATTTCTGACACTCTGCGGCTGGCGTCCTCTTTACAAGGGGAAAGACGGCTGGATTTTTAAATTAGTCCCTTGAATTCTGCTCCTGGATTAATTTCCTCCTTTTTTTTGAAAAAACAGAAAAACCATATTAAAGCCACTTGACAAAAAGGAAAAAATCTGCTATAATTAGGTTTAGTGGTCCGATAGTGGTCCGATTTTAGAAGGAATCTGATGAAAGAGACATTGAAAATCCGGCATTATGTGATGGGAATTCTGTATCATGCGGGGAATACATCGGTACAGATTATGTCGTCCCGTGAACTTGCTGCGCATTTCGGGATTGCCCGCAGCACGGTTTCCCTGGCATTGAAAGAGCTGGTGGATGATGGATTTCTGATTCCAAAGCGCGGAATCGGGAATTTTACCAATCCCAAGATGTTCTTCTCTTCACGAAAAGATACCATGCCTCCGCTGATCGGGATTGTGCTGGAAAGCGGACGGAATTTTTATGTTACTGAATCCGGATGGAAAAGTTTGCGTCCGACCTGCGATGCCGTGATTCGCGAAGGATACAATCTGCGTTGTCTTCAGCTTTCTGAAACGGATGAGGATAAGGTATTCGAAGAGATCATGCACAGTCAGGTGGATGCCTTGATTTGGATAGACAATATTGCCTTGAAAGAATCGCTCATGAAACGTCTTGCGGATGCCGGACTTCCTGTGATTTGCGACAATTCCGGTTTTTCGCAGGTGAATACCGTGGTCTATGATAC
This sequence comes from uncultured Lentisphaeria bacterium, assembly GCA_905197955.1. Taxonomy (GTDB): domain Bacteria; phylum Verrucomicrobiota; class Lentisphaeria; order Victivallales; family UBA1829; genus UBA1829. The sequence goes on from CAJKAR010000037.1 coordinate 37,482, forward strand.
AGACAGCGCCTGTTATGAAATAGGAAAAGAATTGGTGGAACGGAATGTTCCCGCCATTTTTTATGCTTTTCCGGACTGGTTTGTAAAACATGATCTGCGCATGATAAAACAAGCGTTCCGGGATGCCGGAAAAGAGTGCCGGATTACGATTGCAAAAGAGTGGGAAAAATCTGGAGCTTCTCTGGAAGAATATTTCCAAATGGAGAAAAAAGGGGTGGTAATTGCGAGTTCTCAGAGACTTGCCTTTTTCCGTGGGCTTGCAAATCGATGTCATGCGGATTTCACAATTTTGGATCGCTTGCAGACCTTTTCCGGTTCATATGTGTTTCTGCATGAGGAACGGGCGCGTATCATGCTCGCCCGTCTGAAGGAACTTTTCCAGGGGAAACAGAAACCAGACCAACAACTTATTCCATTGAAATTCCTAAAAAAATAAACCAAAGGAGGAATCATGATGATGAACAACGGACATGCTTCTCAGCAGAAAAAGAAATTATTTACATTAATTGAGTTTCTTGTTGTGATTGCTATTATAGCAATTCTTGCAGGACTTCTTCTTCCTTCGCTGCACAAAGCTAGGGAGAAGGCTCAGACAATTGGTTGTACCAGTAATATGAAACAGCTTGGGACAGCGGTTGTCGCCTATGATGCCGAAACAGGTGTCACACCGAAAAACCATAGCAGCGGCACACAGAAGTCATGGTGGCGTCAACTGGCAGATTACAAATTCATAGCTCCTCCAAAAAATCCTGGAAGCTGGACATGGTCTCCATATGGAGTTGCACAGTGCACGGTGATTGGAACGATTTCAAAAGGACCTTACGGATATGCATGGGCAGCTCAGAATCAAAGCGGTGATGCGTATAAAAAATATGCATATAATTCCTTAAAAGAATTTGTAATGCCATCTTCAAAGGTCCTTCTCGCAGATGTAACAGCTGTCAATGGAGTGGCTGGATGCTATCTTCTTTGGACTATTGTAAACGAGGAAAACGGTTTGGGTAGCCACCGGATTATGCGCAGACATAACGGAGGAATGGCTTTCAATATCACTTATGCTGATGGTCATGTCCGGACTTTGAAATACAATGGCACAGGCTTTTATGATCCAGGTTCCTTTGTACATTCAGAGAAAAAATCTCCCGTTGTGCAATACCGATAAAGAAACAGGAGTACAAGTGTGATGAAGAACAAATGGTCGGCAATCTGGATCTTATTGTGTGTGGCTTTGTGCGCAAATGCCGGGCCGGGAACCGTCACGGAGAAGGGCTTTATCCGCGACTGGCTGATCAGCGGCCCCTATCCGAGTTATCAGGTCAACGGAAAGGGAACAGCTCTGGACACCGATTTTCTGAATGGCGAAGCGGAGGTAAAGCCCTATCCCGGACTCCGGAAAAAAAGCACCTTCCTTGCAGACAAGGCAAAACTGATCGCCGGAATCGGTTCCACCAACGAGTGGGGATTCACGGAAACAAAGTCGTTTGACGCCGACTGGAAAGCCTGTTCCTTTTCAGAAGACATCATTATGCTGGATAAGAAATTTCTCCCGATTGATGATTACTTTGCGGCCTACGCTCTCTGCTATCTGGAAGTGCCGGATGCCGTCGATGCCGTTTTTGGCGTTGGTTCCGATGACGACCATAAACTCTTTCTGAACGGAAAAATGATCGGACGGCAGTACAGCTCTCAGGGTGTGGTTCCAAACAACTTCTGCTATCCGGTCCGTCTGGAGGCGGGAATCAACCGGGTTTTGCTGAAAGTTGTCGACCGGATACGTGGATGCGGATTCTGTTTTTCGGTTGCGGACCGTTCCGGAAAACCGATTCCCGGACTGAAAGTCCATTCCGATCATCCGGGAAGAAAGCTCGGATATGCGCTGTACAACAACGGATGCGCCGCAACGTTCCAGTTCGCCGGAAGTACTCTGTTTGAAGGGAAAAATAAACTGAAAATTGAAGTGTATCCATCCCAAAAATATGAGATTCTTTTCAACGGGAAAAAACTGCTTGAACGTGAATTTGACTTGAAATTGAAAGAGGGAACCCATCCTCTGAAACTGGAGTTTTTTGAAAAGGGAAAGAGAGTTTCCCTTCTGACGGATCAGGTGACCGTTTATTCGAAAGTAAAACTGGAACAGGAAAACCGTACCCTGGAACGGCAGATTGCCTCTATGAAACGAACCCTTCCAGAGCTGGAACAACTCGTAAAACGCTTGAAGGAGGAGGTCAAATCAGCGGAGAAATCGCTGAATCAGACGTATGATTCCCTGGAAAAAAGCTATGCGCAGGAGCGTGCGTGGAATGCCGGAAACGCCCCGAAATCCATTGCGGAAAAACTGCCTCCCGCGACCTTGCGCTCCCGCCTCTGCATCAATGGAGAGTGGGAGGCCTCGACAGATCGGAAAAACTGGCATAAGGTCCTGCTGCCGCTGCGCATGATGAACCGCTTTTTCCTCAGAGGGGCCTTCCCGGTTCATCCGAAAAACCCGAAAAACGTATATGGAGCCTATGAGGTGGATAAAGGCTATGAGGATTTTAGTCTGAGTCCGGTTATTACGGCGAAACGCTCGTTTTTCCGGATTCCCTTCCAGTATGACGGGACCGGAAGTGTCGTGTTTGTTTCGGAAGGAATCATGGGCAAGGCAAAGTTTTTCTGCAATGGCACACCCTGCGGAGAATATGACGGAAGAATTGGAATCCTGAATATCGAGCTGAAAAATCTCCGGAAGGGGAAAAATATTTTCGAGATGGAATTTGAAGTCGGACGGATCAGCACCCGGTACGGGATTCTCGGGGATCTCTATTTCGATTTTGTTCCTTCGGTCCGGGTGGCGGATGTATATGTGAAACCGAGCTGGCGGAAGGCCGCTTTGGACGTCTCCGCGGAACTGGTGAATCATACCGGCGTCCCGGTCAAGGCGGAGATCCGGCAGTATGCTGCGAGAGAGGGAATCATCCATTTGAAACTTCCTCCGGTCCGGACGGTGATTCCTTCCGGGAAAACGGCGGAAGTGGAAACACGTTCCGGCTGGGCCGATCCGCTGATCTGGGGAATCGGAGGAAAATATGGGAATCCAGATATGTACGACCTCGTTACCGATGTCTATCTGGATGGAAAACTGGCCGATCGTCACATTCAGCCGTTCGGCTTCCGGGAGTTCTGGATCCATCGTACCGATTTCTTTCTGAACGGGAAACGGATCATTCTTCAGGGAGAAGTAGGAAACGCAGGATGCAACGAATTTCGTTTTCGCGATATCGTGTGGTCGCTTTACCGGTATGACAACATCAATATTCTGCGCTATCATGATTCCGACTACTGGAGCGCAACCGCGGCGCGCACCACAGACAGGATGGGAATGCTTTCCTATGTTCAGATGTATCCGGAACTTCACGAACCGGGAACGAAAAAACCGTATGCAAAGAACTTCTCTCCGCTGGAGACATGGACGGAAACGGCAACACACCAGTGGAATCTGGACAATTACCGGCGGTGGTTCCGTATGTTCCGCAACAATCCAAGCGTGGTGATCTGGTCGACGGACAATGAAATTCTCACGCAGGCATGGGATACCGTCGAAAAAGCGCCGTTCAATCTCCGGAACGACAAAATCGGCGCCATGTACGAGAAGTTCATGAAGACGCTGGATCATGATCTGGTGCTCACCCGTAACGGCGATGTCGGCACGCAGAATTCGAAAGGCCGCTGGTTTGAAAATCCCCCGTGTGATACGGCAAATTATCATTATCCGGATTTCAATATTGACCGTCAGGTAAGAAACTGGCAGAAGGTCTATGAATACCGGCCCGTGATTTTCGGGGAGACGCTCTACTGCTCCTATGGGGCATGGGATAACTGGATCGGTGCGATTCCGGAGCAGGTTCTCAAAAAGGCGCAGCGCGTCCGTGAAGTCGCCGGTCTCTACCGTCATCTCGGGGTGCCTGCGCAGATCTACATGGGTGTCGGTCTTGACGGATTCATTATCTGGGACGATTCCGGCAAGGGCAATCCCTGGGGCATCACCCGGAGCATGATGGATGAATACGACCATCGCAAGATCCTCCCCCCGGGAAGAAAAGCGGATGAGTATCCGAAATTCCGAATTCCGTGGCCGGCCTATTCCGGCAGAGGTGAGCGAAAGATCTGCATCTCCATCGCTGCGAAAAACTACGCCAATACCGCATATAACTGGTTTGACGAGCGGTATCCCTCGCATATCCGCAACGCGGTCAACGATGCATATCGGGAGACTCTGATTCCTCAGCCGCCCCTTCGCGTAGGGAACGATGCGGAGTGCATTGTTGAGACCGCACCGGGAACCGATGTCTGGAGCGTCTCCGCTACTGGAGAACGATACGGCGTCCGTTCCGATCGCAACGGCAAAGCCTGGTTCCAGTTCGACTTTCCCGGGATCTACACGTTCACCGATGGAACCGCATCAAAAAACCTGCGTCTCGGCGATCGTAAAGGATATGTGAATAAACCGGGATTTGGAAACATTCCGCATTACCGGCTCCGGAATGAAAACTGAATGGGAAGGAAACAAACTATGAAATCTACTCTATTTTTTCTGCTCGCAAGTCTCGCTTTGCTGACCGTTCCAACATGGGGCGATGATCCGCTGGAACGCAATCGGTCGTTGCGTCGCGAGCTCACGGAACTTCAGACTCAGAGAAATGCTCTTCTGGAAAAATCCGCCCGTCTGAAGGAAACGAAAGAGACTCTGGAAACGACCCGTGATCTGCTTTCCGGAAAGTTGGAAAAACCTCCAGTCGATCATCCGAATGGAAATGTCCTATATCGTTTTGAAACAGATCGACCGAATGTAATCGACAACACAAAAAGCGGCAAACGCTCCGTCATTCACCGCTGGCTGAAGCTGGAAGCCGGGAAAACCTATCTCTTTGAAGGAATGATTCGGCTGGAGCACTCGAATCAAGTAAAAAACGTCAAGTTCGGCGGTTTTGTCCCTGTTTCTGGCGGAAAGACCCAATGGCCCGCCTGCCAAGTCGGTGCGGGAAAATTCGACTGGAGAAAATGTTCATTTACCTACCGTCTTCCCCAGGGCGCAAAATTTTGCCTGATCTACGGACTCGAACAGGGAACCGGCAGAGTTCTATTTAAAAACATTACCGTATCCGAACTTGACTAGACATGATTCTGATTTGTTTCAGAACATAAAAAGAAAGGAGAAACTTAGAACCTATCCCTAAATAACAGCAAGTTTTCGATAAATTATAACCGTTGCGG
>CAJKAR010000038.1 GCA_905197955.1 uncultured Lentisphaeria bacterium
TCAGGACGGATTTTTCGTCTTTGACCGGCAAGAGATGAGGGATTCCCGTTGAAATGTATCTCCCCAGTCACCCCCATGCCAGAAGTCAGGTATGTCCCCAGTCACCCCCATGCCAGAAGTCAGGAGAGCAAAATTTTTGGTCGTGTTTTTTTGCCTTTGAATGCGTCAGGACGGATTTTTCGTCTTTGACCGGCAAGAGATGAGGGATTCCCGTTGAAATCGCTTAGAGGCGCGTTTGCGTGGCTTTCCCGGGATATTTCAACGTGGGTTGAAGATCCCAGTTTTGAGGGAGCAAAGAGTCGATCTGTGATGCTGGCGTGGTATTGATGCGGATCAAAATGTCTTCCAGCCATTGACGGTAGTTGACGCCATTGGCTTTGCAGGTCGCCGCGAAGGAAAACAGAATCGCCAGATTCTGCCCACCGGTTTCACTTCCGGTGAAAAGCCAGTTGCGTCTTCCGATTGCAATTCGTCTCATCTGAATCTCGGCGGGATTATTGTCAAGATTCAATTTTGGATCATCAAGGAATTTTTTGAGCTCGTTTTCAATATTCAGCGCATAAGTTGCGGCTTTTGCCAATGGCGAGGACGGCAGCTCATTGTGCTGCCACTCCCGGCAAAGCGCAAAGATATTGTCAACGATTTTTTGAGACTCGCGACGGACCGTTTTCCTGGCTTGAAACAATGCGGTTTCGGAACCTTTTGCTTCGGCTTTGTCTTTGGCGATTCGCTCAAGGCGGTAGAGATCGCGAATCATGTCAAGCATCCGCGCACTTTTAACAAAACCTGCTTTATGGGCATCAAATACGCGCCGCCTCATATGACTCCAACAGCAAGCGGCTTCACAGGAAAGGTTTTCATAGCCGACATAGGAATCGCGAATAATCGTTCCTGAATAATCTCCCAGCAGAAGTTGAGCAACGTCCTGTGAGCGTGACGGAGAAAAATGAAAGGCCACCATCGGCGGACCAATTCCTGTCATCCGGCACCAGAAATAAGCGGTCTTGCACTTGCCGTGTCCGGGAACGGCAAGCTTCAGGAAGGTTTCATCGACATGGAGCACCTCACACTCCATAATCAGTTCCACCATCCGATCATAAAGAACCTTGAGGCTCTGGGCACCGTTTTTGAAAAGATGCGCCAAGGTGGACGGGGCGATCTGGACCCCCTCGCTTGCAAACATTTTTACTTGGCGTTCCAGCGGAATCGAGTGTTCCGTTTTATCGGCAATGACTTTCGCCGGAATGGAGACATCATATTTTGTTTTTCCACTCGGACTGTTGAAATAATCACCGGGCGCGGGAGCTGTCCGAACGCCTTGGAGCGGATCTCCAGAAGCCGCGTATTTGGCCCGGCGGTAGCGGATCACATACAAGCCGCTGCGGACCGCCAAGCGTTCGGAATCCTCATAACCGATCAACTCCATTCCCTGTCGTTTTTCCGCCGGAATATCGATAATCCGGTCCTCGCGGGGAAGATCGGCCGGAATTTCATCCCAACCATTTTTTTCGCGGACTTTTCGCGTATGCTCTGCAACAGTTTGCAACTCGACAGAAACCACCGGTTCACTTGTTTCCTCAAATCCTGGCAACAACCCCGATTGATCGGCCGTCGGCAAAAAACGCTCTGATTTGGAACCGAAAATCTGGCGCTTCAACCAAGCGTTTTCATATTCGAGTTTGGCGTTCTGTTTTTTCAACGCGGCATTTTCAGTTTTCAGGGTGATGATTTCAGCTCTGGTCGCCGCCAGTTCTTTTTTGAGATTCAATATCTCTTCTGCTTGCTTGTCGATGAAAGCACTCAAGTCCCGGATGACCGCAAGCGCGTCTTCCAAAGAGGATAGTTCCCGTCCCATGCCAATAGCATAGACGATTCAAGCGGATTTTTCAAATCCAGATCCGGCTTATTTTCAAAAAATTATCATATTATTACGACTGTGTCTCATTCGAATACCGTTTGTAATACCGCTGCGGCTTGATCCCCGACAATATCGCATAAAGTTCCCGCGATTCCAACTCGATTTTACCCTCCGCTGATACCGGGAGATTGAACTGACCGCGTTCAAGCCGCTTCGCAAAAATGCACATGCCTCCATCCTGATAGAAAAGCATTTTCACCAACTTTTTGTTCCGGCTGAAAAACACGAACAGATGTCCGGACGCCGGATCGCGACCGATATATTCCTGCACCGCTCCCGCCAAACCATCAAACGACTTACGAAGATTCACAGGATGCGCACAATAATAGATGCGCTGATTACCTCCAAGGGAAAACATCACCGTTCCTCAAATACATCCAGAACTTCCGATAACGTTTCCGGAACAAAATCCGAAGACAACTCGATCTCCCACCCACCAAACTTCAGACGAATGCCTGAAGCTCCTGTTGAGATTGGAACGGACGGGGCTTTTACCTCCACAAAGTCAACTTTGGCGACTCCTGGCCGTTCCTGTTTCAACCGCCGAATCCAACGACGAACACTTTCATACGGCAATTCTTTCAATTCGCTGTATTCCTGAACTGTCAAGCCGCTATCCCAATATTCTGACAACTCCTGCTCCCAATATTCACGACTCCGTCTTTCGCGTTCCATACCTTACCTCCAGATTTGAGTTCCAGAGGCAATTTATTACAACTTTTAGACGATTTACAGATGGGCTTCACTGGTGGCATACGTGTCAAAACAGCTTCTTCCAGTTCTTTTTGATATTCATATGGATCAACCCATAGCAGATCATGATTCTGAATAGCATTACCAATATATTCCATTCCCATGAACGCAACAAAATTGACAAAGGGAAGGTTTTTATAAATAAAATTTGCTATTTCAGGAAGTCGTTTCCAATTTATTTTATGAATAAGAATTCGCAACTCAATATCAATATTTATAGCTGCCAGTTGATAAAGACCGAGCATTGTTTCTGAAAAACTGCCCTTTATTTGAGTAATCATATCATGATCTCCGGAATAGTCTGAGTGCAAAGGAATTCCTATCAGAAGTTTCTCTTTATCAATATCTTCGAACAATTTAGTATATTGAGCATTTGCAAAACTTCGTCCGTTGCTGAGAAGGTGAACTGTCGTTTCCGGAAATTTAGTCTGAAGATATTGAATGAATGGTATGAGACGTGTTCCCAAAAGTGTTGGTTCTCCGCCCGTAAGCGCAATTTGCGAATAATTAAAGGGGGCCGAAGCCTCTATGATTCTGCAATTGTTTTGAAAATGAAATTCCAAATCATTTGCAGAAGAAGGTGGCTGACAACACATTAAACAGCGATTATTGCATTGAGCTGTTATGAAAAGTGCATTATCATTCGATTTTGGATCCAGAAAATTTCTGATCATGCTTCTTCTCCAGTGATCCAGGATTGAAAAATGGGAAGGACTTCATTTTTTCGAGTTATTAGTAGATGAAATAAATGAGTAATGATCGCTTTATTTTTTTGGCAGAAAGAGGATAAAGGTCTGATTCCATACATGTCTCCCTGGGTCGCATAATTACGGACAGGATCGGCTCCACAGTATGCTTGAAATGCGCACTCTGAGCAGCCTGCAATAAATTCAGTCCCCCATAAACGAGCTATTTCCCTGGCTTTTTTCCCATAAAATAAATCATCGTAGTTATCTGAAACATGTCCAAGACAAAATGTCTTATCTCCAAGAGTCCCCAGCATTCTGGATTCATCAGAGGCATAGACATCTCCGTCATAATGATATACAACGACATTATTGATTAACCCCGCAGGGGATTGTAAATCAACAAATCCAATGGGAAACGGAGTCAACATTTTTCGCAAAATCAAAGCAGTGAATTCCTCTACGAAGAAAATTCCTTTTTTGTTCAAGATCAGAATATAGTCCAAGACTTTTTTATAGAAATCGATGAAACGGTCATAGTAGTCGTTATTTTGTGAATAACTTGAAGCAAGACCATATGGATTCAGCGCTCGCAGAAAAATACTGTGAAATCCATTTGCTAAATAACAATCGATGATTTCTTTCGGATAGAGGAGCGAATATTCAGAGGTTGTCATTAACGCAGCAACTCTTTCCTTTCCCAGTACATTGCGCGCTTTTTCAATTCCGGCAACCACTTTCTGGTAACTGTCGTTTTTCCCTCTGTTGAAATTATGGATAAATTCGGGACCATCCAGAGAGGTCGAAATCAAAACCTGGTATTTTGAACAGATTTCCAGAAGAGAGTCCGGAAGTTCTCTGCAGTTGCTACATAAAACATAGGTCATTTTTTTGCGATGCTGCAGATTCTGTTCTTCAGCATATTCTATCGCTTTCTGGAAGAGATCTGGAACCAAAGTGGATTCTCCTCCTTGAAACTCCATTGTAAGAAAAGGAGATGGTGAAGAAAACATAAGGTCTACCGCCATACGCATATGTTCAATGCTCATATCGAATTGCGAGGAGGCATCTGCTGGTTTGCTGGAGGCTTGACAATAGTTGCAGTTCTGATTACAACGAAGAGTTAGAACAAAGATATGAAGTGAAGTAAAATGATCCAGAAAACTTTTTTTCGTTCGCAAACGAACGGCATAGGTGTCCAGCAAGTCTGGGATAGGGGTTTCTGAAATAAAATAGTTCGAGACAAGATCTTTATAGAGATTGCTGTCTCTGGCAATTGTTCGTAATATTATTTTTTCAGCAGAGTGTTCTTCCGTGATTAGATAATCTCCTACTTCATTCACAAGAATGTCATGCCCATCAAGATGAAAAAAACGGAACGGAAGCAAGCAATACATTTTATTCCTTATCCTTTTGTATGTACGTTTTCGTATCTTGATTTGCAAAGGCTTTAATGTATAAAATAGAACGTATTTCTCGAGTTTCATTTTGAATGATTTGACGCAAATTGAAATCGATAAATTTCTGATTCAGTTCTTGTTCAAGATCTTTGAGTTCTGATAAGTTGAAACATCCCTCTTTTTTCTTAAGTGTAATTTGTTCGATTTCGGGAGATTTCATTCGGCGATCACAGAGGAACCTGTCTAGAAGCGAATACAATACTTTTGCAACGACATCTTTTCCATAAAGGGTCCTGTCACAAAAAAAAGTGACTTTTGATGGTGATTCCTGTTGAAAATCAAACACTTTTTTACTCCTTATCATGGAATCGGAAATTGTTGTATCTTTTGATAAGTGATTTCATTTAATTTTTTTGTTTGAGGTATATTTTGTCTTTCCTGGAATCTTTTTACGGCATCGGAAAGACGGGAATCATAAAGCGTATCTGTTTTATTTATATGGATCAAGTAGTACGGTTCCATAAAGCCGTAAAGAGATAGAAGAATCCCTGCAACTCTTACGGCTGGTTTTGTTTCATATAAATCGACACTTCCCGACAGCGGGATTTCGACTTCTTTCCAGTACGCAATATATTCTTTTTTTTTGTTTGTCCAGTCTAATAAAATCTGAAGAAGCTGTGAATCTAGAATTCCATTGACAGATTGGTTTGCTATGATTTGTGCATTTTTGAGTGCTTGGACTATTTGAGAATTACATTTCTGTTGTGATGAAAAATTAGGATGAAGTAATTTATTCTTTATTAATAGTTTTGCTAATTCGTTGACATCCGGACCTATATCTCCCTTGACGATATTTCGTTCCCCCAATTTGTATTCTTTTTCTGGAATTTGCGGCGGGAGGGGGATTTCCTCAACCTCTGATTGGGAATTCTTAGTTGTCTTTTTTTCGATAGATGTTGCAGAATAGGGGGGAACCGACTTGGGTGGTGAGACGTTTCGTAATGTGGACGGAAAATCTCTTCTGGTCGAAGGCATTATTCTGGAACTTGAGTAATGCGTTTGAGCCGAGGTGTGTGAACGATGAGATACATGTCCTTCTCCGGAGCTGGATGAGTGAGATCTATGAGAGGAATGTGATCTGTGAGAGGAATGTGATCTGTGACCACGCGCTAAAAGTATGTTGGAATCATTCTGTTTCAGTTCAAAAGACTGCAGCCGGTTTTCTTTATTCCTTTTATCATCAGTAAGAATTGTAGAAAAGATAGGAGTGATTTCTTGCGGGATACCATCCGAACCGAATAAAGATGTAATCGATGAAATTAAAATGGATGATAATATTTTTTTGAATTTGTTTTTCATGGCATTCTGCGCCTTCCCCCTCGGTCGAAGAACTTTTAATAAAAGAGTGGTGTAAAGCCACTTGGCTTACTATATCTCATTGTTTGCTGATTACAAGTTTTGAAATAGATTTCAGCCGGCGTCCGATATTGGAGTGCCGAATGAATCCGCTTAAAGTCATTTTACATACTGCTGAATGTGCTGGCGTGATTCATTATATACCCGAGCATTCATTCCGATTATATTCCAGTATTTTAATGAGACGGCTCCGTGGATTAAAGAAAGTCTGCTTTTTTCTAAGAAGACCTTGAATATGTGCGGAAGCGTTATATTTTTATAGATAGTTTGTCCGTGATAAAAATAATCACTAAAGGAGATGAGATGAAATTTGTCAAAAAGTCTATGGCTGTGGTGGCTGCGTTAGCTGCTTCTTCGCTTTACGCCGAGGTCCCGGAACTGACTCAGCTGGTCCCGGAGGCAAAAGGGTATGAACTTATCTATAAGCTGAATCCTCTGGAATACGCTCGAAATGGATATCAGGTGGACAATGGGGATTCCTATTCCGGAACCTTAAAACGTGTCGGCTATCTTCTGAAACTGACTGACAAACAGGGCAAAATGACATGGACTTTTGTTTCCATGGATCCGTTTTCTCAGGACTTGAATCAGGTCGGTGTACCAAATGCCGGTTCGGGAATCGTTCAAACTTATGTCTCCAATATGGAAGTTTTCGGAAATTCTCCGAATATTAAGACTGGAAAGTTTGAAAAAGGAAATATCGAGTTTTGGCCCAATAATTACGGTGGCGGTAATTCAAAAAACATTCCTGGAGCTACCGGAGCTTTCGATTTCGGTGATACTGCCGCTGCTCCTGTAAACGGTTATGGTTCCATGCAGGTTCATAACTATCTTCAGAAACAGACGGTATTTGCGTTCAATAAGCTGAATGGGAGTAACCAGTGCGATCTGGGTATCGGCAATAATACCGCGAAAGGCGGACATCCGGACTGGACGTTCTCTTCGGCCGGAAAAAATTATAAAAATGCCGAACTCTATGTGGTCGGAAAATTCGAAAATCTGAAAATCAACAAGGTCGCTAAACTGGATACCCAGAAAGTTTTCTGCAACGGGGTCTCCGAAAAGGCTTTTTATGCTCCCGGCGAAGAAATGAAATTCACCGTCAATGTCGATTTCGGAAAGCAGACCGTTCCCCCGCGTCCTTATTTTGTCAAATGGGTTCGTACCGGCGATGACGGAAAAAGAACTTCCGGTCAGGAGCAGGTCACGGCGGGAAAACCGATCGTGATTAAAACCTCTCTCGACAAGCCCGGTTTTGTCCGTATTCAAGCCTATCTCGTGGACAACAAAGGACGCAATGTCCAGAAGAGAAACTGGAACAAGCAGCTCGAAAATATCTGCTTCGAAGGCGGCGCAGGCGTTCAGCCGGAAAAACTTCAGCCGGCTGCAGCGGAACCCGCCGATTTCGATGCTTTCTGGGCAAAGCAGAAGGCAAAACTTGCCGCGGTTCCTGTCAAATATAAGATGGAAAAAGTCAAATCCACGAAAAATGTGGATATCTATGCGGTGACCGTTGATTGTGCCGGACCGCGTCCGGTGACCGGATATCTTACTATTCCGGTCGGAGCCAAGGATAAGTCTCTCGGCGCTTACGCATTCTATCAGGGATACGGAACGCCCATTCCGAAACCTCCTCAGGATGGTCCGCGCAGTCAGATCCGTTTTCATGTGAACGCGCATGGCTGTGATCTCGGAAAAGACGATGCCTATTATAATGATTTCTATGCCAAAATTAAGTCAAACGGACAGATTTACGCCTTTGATAAAAAGCAGAATTCTGATCCGGAAAACGCTTACTTCAATGGAATGGCTCTCCGCGTTATGCGTTCGCTTCAGTTCTTGAAGGCGCTTCCACAGTGGAATGGAAAAGAGCTGGTTGTTTCCGGTGGAAGTCAGGGCGGACTGCAGACCATCTGGGCGGCGGCGCTTGATCCGGATGTCTCCCGCGCAGATTCCTCCATTACATGGTGCTGCGACTTCGCCGGTCCTACCAAGGGGCGTCTCAACGGATGGAGACCCGATTATGTGCCTGCTCTCAATTATTATGACTCCGTTTTCCATGCAAAACGGATCAAATGCCCAATCGTGATCTCTCGTGCCGGGCTCGGCGATTACGTATGTCCCCCGTCCGGACTTGCAATCCTTTACAATAATATTCCTTCCGCTCAGAAGAAAATCAACTGGGTGCAGGGATCCACACACGGTTTCGTTCCGAAAAACGCTCAGAAGTTCGTCGTGGAAAAGAAGTAAGAACTCTTGATCTGTAACGGAAAAGCGGTCCCGAAAAGGACCGCTTTTTTTATGGGGTCGGCGGAGCGAAGCGGATCGGAAAAGAACTGTCATCCGGAAGATTCAAGATAAGTGGATTCTCCGAAAGAGAAAAACTTCCGCGATGAGGCACCTCATTGCCGAAGATATCCAGGACTCTGAGAACCGATGGGAGATATACATGTACTGTTTCCTGCGGAAATTTTTTCCAGCAGACTGCAAAATGGCTTCCGTCCCGATGGCGGAAACGATAGCAGGTGACTCCCGACGGCGTTTTCACTTTTTTCCCATTCCGGCTTCCCGTATACAGGGCGGAAGCAGAGGCATACGCTGCATACATCGCATTCGGAATCGCTTCATCCGTAAGAAAAACCGGAGATCCTTTCCAGTTTTCCCGGTCTCCATCCGAGTCCAGAATATGTCGGACTGAAAGCGGGATGCTCTGCATCACTCCTTCACCGAAGTCAATGGTAAATCGCCGGAACAGATGGTGTGGTTGCATTCCCGAAAACAGAAGCACTTCCCTGCTGAAATCTTTTGCTTCCGGCGGATCCCACAGATAGTAAAGTTCACTGTTCCAGAGCGTTTTTCCTCCACTCTTTTCCCGCAGAAACCGGATGTTCGATGCTGCTGTGGTTTTACTGGTGTCCAGACGCGAAGAATAGGGGTGAAAACTCAACGCATCGCACTGCGCAAGAGCTCCGGAACTCTTCAACAAGGAGAGATAATGACCGAGTTTGCCATCGTAATCCGCCGTCAGACATCCTCCGATGACCAAAGCTTCCGGATCCTCTCTCCGGATCTCCTCCGCCGCCAGTTTGACATATTCCACATAATGTTCCGCCGGAATGACTATATTCGGTTCATTGGTAATCTCATATGCGGCGATCTTTCCTTTGCAATGGGCGGCAAACGCAGAAGCGTATCTTTTCCAATCCGAGTGCGAAGGCAGAACCCCATCCCAGCGGGGTTGTTTCGGATTGCGGTACAATTCCCCGCTCCGGATAATGAAATCCGGAAGACGTGACCAGCTCCGCTTCTTGCCTCCGCGGTCCCGCAGATAGAGCATGTTCCCGAATACCACCATCAGCCGGAATCCCTGTGCTTCCGCAAGAAAAATCTGACGGTCTATCTCCTCCCAGTCAAAGACTCCGGGACTTTTTTCCATATTTTTCCAGGAGAATGCCGTTCCAAGATTACCGACCCGGAGAAGTGAAATACCGGCATTCCGGCAGAATGACAGACTCTCTTTTACGCTGCTTCCCGGAAGACAGATGCTGTGGAGCAGGTTCGTCTGATCGTGAGTCCTGCAGGAAAAATCATATTCCAACCCGGTATGATGCGTGGTCCGGAGTGGAAACTGCCGCGTCTCCCTCCGCGGAATCACGGCAAATGGAAGGGTGGTGCAGAGTCCGTTTTTTTCCCGGAGTCTCATGTGTCCGAAGCGCTGCGGACGGATGGTCAGGATGCGTTTCTGAACTGAATTTGCTGGAAGATGCAGGCGCGTTTCCGGCAGAGAAATCGAATGCTCTGGAAATACGGTGTCTTCCAGAACGAAGTGGAAGGGGACTTCCTGGTCTTTGGATGTGTAGTTGACCGCTTTCACTGTCAGGGTCAAAGCCTCTTTTTCAATCGAAAGCCGACTGTTCAAGGTGGCTGATGCTTCCCACTCCCTGTTCCTCCATTGAAAAGAGGTCGGATATGCACTTTCCTCCAGTTGTACTGCATCAATCCACAACGTGGCTGAATTTGCTTTTCCACCCCAGTTTCCCCAGGTGAAGCGGGGAAGATAGTCGGAATCTTCCTGAACCTGGAACGTGCAGTGGAAGCGTTGCCATGCGGATGTGACTGTTACATGCGATGTCTCCACATACCAGCGGCTGTCGCACTGCGAGATCATCGCTCCGCGAAGAAGAAGGGGCCGATCGCTCCTGGCATACCAGGAGAACGTGTATGTGCGGCCCTTGCGGAGAGAGAGCAGTCTGGATGTGAGTTCAATGGTGTCTGCATCAGGATTGTCAATCCGGAGACTCTGCCGTCCATGAATTTTGTATTTTCTATCTGGAACACCTTTCCGGAAGGAGGACTCTTTCTGTGCAAAACGAACCAGTTTCCAGTCTTCTGTTCCCAGTTCGAAACTGGCATTCCGGAGAAAAGGCTCTCCGGAAAGAGCGCATAAACTCGCACTCAGGAACACTCCAGTAAGAAAAAAAGATTTCATGACTTTTCCCTTGTATTTTTATTGCGGCCAATAAGGATAGATACGGCTTTCGCCGCTGGTGATCACTCCGAAACGCCAGATGGCAAGGTAGCTGTCATAGGAATTGCAGCCGAACCGTTCGGGAAAGATATGGCCATCCACCGCCAGAAGATTGTCGCGAAGCGAATGACGGTACCCGGTGTAGGCATTCAGATTCGTTGAGTTGGAAATATTCATCTCCGGATAGGTGCTTTCCTGAGAACTGAACTCATAACAGAGCGAATTCAGAGAGTAATTGAAGTCCCGCATGATGGCAATACTGGAGGGGCGTTTGCATTTGGAAAGTCGCCGGGGAGCATATTTATCCGGAGTTTCCTCCTTGCCTGCGAACGCATTCCAGGAGTACGAGGTCAGCGGACTTGTCGAAAGACCGCGTCCGGCAGCGGATGGCCCCCACCAGCATGTGCGGCTTTCCGCTGTCGGACAGTAGTAAAAGCCGGGGAGCCGTCCACTCTTCGGAAACTCCCCCGAGGCAAGATATGGATACAGCTTGGAGATGAAATTCGGACGCATCTTGATCGCGGAATCCAGCTTGTTCGAAAAACATGGCTGATAATCCTCATTTTCGCCTGCATACTGCACCAGCGCAAGACCGAATTGCTTCAGATTCGACGTGCATGAAATCTGCCTGGCCTTCTCCCGGGCGCTGTTCAGGGCAGGCAGAAGAAGACCGGTTAAAATAGCTATGACAGCAATTACAATCAATAATTCAATCAATGAAAAATAAACTTTCTTTTCCCATTTTTTCTTTCGCATGAATCTGCTCCCGTTGCTTCCGGATTTGAGATTAATTATAGCAGTTTTTTCAGAGGCCGGACAAGTCCAAAAGGTGCATAAAAATAAACTTTTTGTGCAGAAATATTTGTTTTTCAGAACTTCCGGAATTATGATAGATAAAAATAGAAGGAGAATAAAAATGCTCCAGGAACATGTCATTCCGGAAAAAATCCGGCATTACTGCACGGATCTTCCGGTATCCAGTTACGGCCTTTTTTGCGGCAGGGGAAGCAGCCATAAGATTTCAGATCTGGAAATCTGCATCCGGCTGGGGGATGAGAGCGAATCGGCTGTCGATCATATAAACGGAAAGCGGTGCGTTACGCCGTTTCCTCATGTGATTTTGAAGACACCGGATCTGCTCCACAGCTTCTGTTCCACGGGGGAGCGGACCGTTCGTTTTTTTCATTATCCGGCAGAGTGCAGAATGGTGCTGGAACGGTACGGAATGGATTTTTCCCGTCCGGTCTGGCCGATTGTTTTCACGGAGACGCTTCAGCATTTGTTTGAGGAGGCGGATTCCTATGCGTCATCTCTGCATGTTGCGGGAGTCCCGGAACGGATTGATGCCATTTTCTGGCGGATTCTGCTGGAACTTTTCCTGTGTCGGGAAAGCATCACCCGGAAACCGGATTTCAATGAACAGAAAATCCGGGAGGCGGCATCGTATCTGCATTCGCACTGTACAGAGAGGAATAATCTTTCCCGTGTGATTGCCTCGGTCGGGATGTCCCGGCGTTCGTTCTATTTCTACTGGCGGAAATTTTACTCGCAGTCACCCGCGCAGTTCATTCTTTCCCTGCGGATCCAGCAGGCCAAGTTCCTGCTGGAAAATACAGACGATTCCATTTCAAGGATCGCGGAGGAACTCAGTTTCTGCAATCCAATCTATTTTATCCGGGCGTTTCGAAAGAAAATCGGCGAAACTCCGCAGCACTATCGCAGAAGGCTCCGTTCCGGATCCTGAGGCACTTTACTAGAGAAAGATGAAAATTCTCTGAGAATTTATTTTGTTTGAATTTGTGCTCAGAAAGATGCGAGAAAGTCGGAAAAAAATTTTGTCCAGACTTGAAATCCTGAAAAATAAGTTATAATATTAATAAATTTTTTAGCATCCGGTTTATTCCTCACAGGGAGAGAGAGGCCTGTGTTGAAATTTTCGATGATGACGGCCGGATTTGAAATCAATGGATCAATTTTCCAGAAAACATCACAGGGAGTAGTTCAACTATGTTGAAACAAATCGGATGCATTGCTTTAACGGCATCTGCACTTCTTGCGTATGGGAACGACATGTTTGAGGCGTATGCTATCAACAATTACCCCCAGGCAAGAACCTTGGCAAAAGCCAAAGGCAAGAACGACCCGGAGGCAAGGCTTATTCTTTCTCTTACGAAAGTCTATGACAAATCCTATCCGGAAAAAGTGGCGAT
This sequence comes from uncultured Lentisphaeria bacterium, assembly GCA_905197955.1. Classification (GTDB taxonomy): domain Bacteria; phylum Verrucomicrobiota; class Lentisphaeria; order Victivallales; family UBA1829; genus UBA1829. The sequence continues at coordinate 12,912 of CAJKAR010000038.1, forward strand.
TGAAGGTCTGTATGAACTCGGCGCTTACATGAAGGATAAAGCCAATCCAGCAAAACTCCGCCGAATTGCCGCCCTCAGTTATGCCAGATGTGCTCAGCTGATGCAGGATCGTCAGGATATTTACGGAACTGCGGCGGATAAAATCAATTATACGGAAATTTATGACAGCATCATCGAAGAGTATCCGAACTCTTCCGATGCCTGTATTGCTCTCTTTTATAAACGTCCCAGTCTGGAAGATATTTCACGTTTCGGTCAGAAGTATCAGGGCGATAAACGGGATCTGGTTCCGCTTTATCTCTATGCGGCAAACGAGGCAATCAAGACCGATAAGAATTTCAAACTGGCAATCTCCTACCTGGAGGATGCATATCAGTTCGGCATTTCGCATCCTTCCGTTCGCCAGGCGACACTGTTCCGAATCGGATTCCTGTATGATAAGAAATTGAACGATTTCAAGAGCGCCGAAAAGTATTACCGGGAATTCATCTCCAAGTATCCGCTGGCCAGAAACACCAGAATCATCAAACGATATATGAAAGAACACGGGGTGAAGTAAGATGGAAGAAAGCCGATTCCAATATATCATGAACCGTATCGGGCTCATCCTGCTGGGCATCTTCTATGTTGTTTCCATTATTATGGTGGTAAACAGTGGAGCTGTGGGAAGCGGGATTCTCGGCAAGGAAAAGCGTCTTACTTTCGCGCACTGGCAGCTGGAAGACGGTTTCCGCGAAGGATTTGAAGATGCAATCAAAGAATATGAACGCATCAAGGCGGAACAGGGTGTAAAGGTCAAAGTCGTTCAGACAACGGTGCCGGTTCGCGGTTACGCACAGTGGTTCCTGACTCAGCTGATCGGCGGCGATTGCGCCGATGTGATCGAACTTTCCGGTAACGATGACATCCGCAACCAGTATTTCACTCCGCTGTCCCAGTATCTTGGGTATCCGAATCCCTATAACAAGGGTACTCCGCTGGAAGGAATGCCTTGGCGCGATACGTTTGCCGATGACATGATTACCGCTCTCAGCCAGCAGTATTCCGAATACTTCGGCGTTTCCACTTTTGTGATGACAACCCGAATGTATGTCAACGTGGATCTCTATGAGAAAGCCATGGGACATAAAAGAATGCCTGAAACTTTGCAGGAATGGCTTGATGCTTGCAAAAAAATTCAGGAATATGGGAAAAAAGTGGATCGGCCCCTGATTCCAATCGGCGTCCGCGGGTTTGACAAGGGAACGATCGGGCAGATCCTGAATCATTACAACGATCAGATCAATGCCTCTTACAATGATTCGATTTCCGATTACGCCTACGGAACAAGCAACTATGAGATTTACAAGCGGATTGCGGAAAAAGATCCGCGAGTGGATCTCGACCGCTTCCTCCAGCCGGTGGAAATTACCACGGCAATCGGACGCTACTTTGCAAAAGGTTTTTCTGCCATCGACCTTGAACAAACGAAATTCCTGTTCAATTCCGGAAATGTCGCCTTTTTCATCGACGGAACGTGGAATGCGTTTTCGATGGTCAACAACTCGAACTTCAAAGTGGATGTCATTCCGATTCCCTCCATCGGGAAAAAGCCGGGTCTGATTTCCGTGCCGGGAATCAGAGAAGGGGCAAAGTACAACTACCTCGGACGCATGACGGAGGTGGGCGGCGGACTCGGAGGACTGTTCGGTATTCCGAAATCCACGAAACATCCGGAGCTGGCGCTGGATTTCCTCCATTTTATCACGTCGTACCGGATTAGTCAGCTGACGATGATTCGTCATTCCAAATGGCTCTCCCCCCTCAAGAAGGTGGACTATGCCGAGGCGTTTAACGATGAAATCGGCAAAATGTGCCATTGCAAGAACAACAGTGTCAAGACTCTTTCCCCTGCGGAAAAGAAGGAGCAGGTGGAACTTCTCCAGAAGTGCCGTCCGTATGAAGGCTCCGGATACAGCAACATTACGACAATCAACTCCATCGGAAGCAAGACGGTCAAGGATAATATCCTTACGTTGGAGACCATGATTATCGAACAGCCGAAGAATCCGAAACAGATTTTCTGGAACACGATCGTCAATCGAGTCCCAGATGCTCTCCGTGAAATCGAGGAAACCATCATTACGGAAAAACGGACCCACTGGAACAATGACGGCATCCGCACGGCGTTCACGATCGGTGCGCTGGTGGACAAGAAAACCTATGAGAACAGGATCCGTCTGACGATGGAGGGAATGGTCGGCCGCGTAAAAATGCTGGATGACCTGCTCGAAGTACCCTCGAATTTGAGAAAACTGGAGGAGATCAAATAAAATGGCTGTTGATGTATCTGTCAAAAAACTGCGTTATTACTGGCCGGTGTATCTGCTGGTTGCGATTCCGCTGCTGCTGGTTCTGCTTTTTTCGTATTATCCGATTTACAATGGATTCATTCACATTTTCTACCGCTGGAACGGCGATACGGTGGAGGAGTTTATCGGACTGGGGAACATTATCAGGGTTCTGAATGATACGACACTTTTAAATTCATTCGGAGTGGTCCTGATTTTCGTCATTGCAAACGTGGTGAAGATGATTCTGCCGATTATTACGGCTGTGATCCTGCATCATGTGATCAATGACCGGGCCGGATATGTTTACCGTGTTCTGTTTGTGATTCCGATGATTATTCCCGCCATGGTGGGAATTCTGATCTGGAAGTATTTCTATGAGCCGAACAACGGAGTATTGAACGGGATCCTGCGTGCATGCAACTTCCTTTCCGGAACAGACAGTATTCAATGGCTTTCGGATGAGCGCCTGGTGCTGCCGGCTCTGATTTTCATGGGATTCCCATGGGTTGGAGCGTTCGGAGTGCTGATCTATCTTGCCGGGCTTCAGAGTATTCCGGAAGATGTGTACGAGGCGGCGGAAGTCGATGGAGCTGGACCGTTGACGATTTTCTTCAAAATTGAACTCCCGCTGATTATGACGCAGATTCGAATCAACCTGGTTTTGATGACAATCGGAACTCTTCAGGCATGGGAAAATATTTATCTGTTTGTCGGAATCAATGGCGGCCCGAACGGTATTGCGACCGTGCCGGGGCTGCGGATTTTCCGCGATGCATTTGCAGAGGGGTTGTTCGGATACGGCTGCGCGATCGGATTCGTCATCTTCCTGGTGACCTTGGCGCTGACCTTTGTGAACAACAAATTTGTTAAAGTCGATAAATAAGAAGGATGTTTCATTATGGCTAGAAAAGTCAGATCAAAGACGGCGGAATTCTTCAAGCATCTGTTTATCTGTGTGATTCTGCTGTTCGCTTTCATTCCGTTTTACCTGATGCTGAACATTTCTTTGAAGGACAATGAACAGTTCTTCAACAATCCGTGGCTGCCCTCGCTGCCGTTCCACTGGGAAAACTATGTTTACGGCTGGAATTATATCGGCGGAAAGATTTTCAATACGGCATTCGTTGCAATGACCAGTGTGGCCTTTACACTGATTTTCGCAGTGGTGGGCGCTTACTTCTTTGCCAGATTCAGAATGCCGGGATCGAAATTTCTCTTTCTTGTCTTCACCATCCTGATGATGTATCCCGGGGTGGCAAACATGGTGCCGATGTTCAAACTGATCTCCTCGCTGGGACTGTACAACTCTCACTGGGCGTTGATTATTCCGGCAATCGCGGGCGGTCAGGCTTTCAACATTTACGTGCTGAGAAACTTCATCGAAGAGATTCCACAGGATCTTTTTGATGCAATCGAAATTGACGGCGGAAGCATTTTGCAGCAGATCTGGCATATCGTCGTTCCGATGTCGATGCCGATTATCGGTACGCTTGCGATCCTGTCGATCATCGGACAGTGGAACAACTTCATCAGTCCGCTTCTTTATCTCCGTGACGACAATCTGCAGGTGATTTCCGTCGCTCTGCTTTATCTCGATGGCGAATACACTAAGCAGTGGGGACAGTTGATGGCAGGATATACTATCGCTTCCATTCCTCTGGTGGTGATGTTCCTCTTCTGCATGAAGCTCTTTGTGCGCGGACTTTCCGCCGGAGCAATCAAGGGATAAGTTCAAAAATAAAAATTTTACTGAACGAATTCCATTCAGTGATCCGGTTCTGTTTTTCAGCAGCAGAACCGGATTTTTTCTGTGATCGTTTCGGTAAGTTCCGAGCGCAGCTCGGCCAGCGTCTCGCCGCTGGACCGCGACAAGGACACAGCCCTTGACCCGAGAAAAATGCTTGCGCATTTTTCCGTATATTTTTTGTATGTTGTTACAATAAATTAAACATCCAGCGGCAGATCGTTGCAAGCGCGTTTGACTGTGGCAATACGACGGATGATCGGCAGTTTCTGCGTACACTTGGACTCACAGCATCCGCATTCGATGCAGTTACGAATGGAAGGATCATTCTTTTCGATTCTCCAGTGCCAGTGGAGACGATCGGTGATTGCCTGCGGTGTTTTTCCATTGAGGATGAAGTGGTTGTAGGCATCCATGATTTTGACGATCGGGATTTTCATAGGACAGGGCATACAGTACCCGCAGGAGGTGCAGAGTTTGTTCATGGAATCCCCTTCCAAAGAACGGTTGCGGAGATTTTCCTTGTAGTTTTCCGGCAGCGGCAGACAGCCATCCATGGCACTGATTGCCTCTTCGAGCTGTTCCGGAGTGGAGAGCCCGACCAGCGACACAGTAATTCCCGGATCATTCAGCAGGAATCGGAGAGCCGCTTCCGCAACAGTTTCCTCTTCCCTCGTTTTTAAATAATGGAAGAACTCCGGATGCTGAGGAATGAGTCCTCCGCCGAGGGGATTCATTACCACGACCCCCATTTTTCGAGCTGCCGCGCTTTCGATTCCTTTTTCCCTGTACGGAAAATTAATCGCCGAATACCCGAGCAGCACCCCTTCGAAGGGATATTCCCGGAAGGCTTCCGACATATCTTCTCCGTTCATATGCGTGGAGATCGCAATATGGCGGACGAGTCCCTCCGCTTTGAGTTTTTCCATTTCCCGAAGTACGCCGTTATCGATTCTGCTGTGGAAATCCTCCAGATCCATAACGCACCACATGTGAAGCACATCGACCGCTTCGAGTCCCATTCGTTTGAGCGAGCGTTCCACATCTTTACGCACCTCATCCGCGGTTCTTCCCATGGATTTTGTTGAAACGTAAAACTGGTTTCTCGGCATGGTGCGGAAGGCGATCCCGAAGACATCCTCGGATCTTCCATAGCCGGGAGCCGTATCGAAATAGTTGATTCCGCGATCGAACGCCGCTTTCAGAAGTGCGGCAGCCTCCTCCGCGGAAAGCTCTTCCGGCAGACGCATCCCGCCGAATCCGATTGAGGAAACCTTCATTCCCGTGTTTCCGTACTCTTTGTAACGCATGGACTTTATCTCCTTCCGAACCTGCGTTCGATTTCGTTTCTTGAAAGATGGATGATGGTTGGTCTGCCGTGCGGACAGCAGAACGGCAGCTCGCATTGCGACATCTGTTCCAGCAGAGCATTGCACTCATCCATATTCAGCACATCGTGGGCTTTGACAGCCGCCTTGCATGCCGCCTGAGCCAGTTTTGCTGCATCGGTACGTCCAGAGAACGTGCCGTCCTCGGTGATTTTTGCCAGAATATCCTGAAAGACGCTTCCCGCATTATCCTGACGCATTGCCGCCGGAATTGCATTCAGTTTGACCGTGTTTTCTCCGAAGGTATCCACCTCGAATCCCAGCGTTTCGAAAATCTCATGATTCTTTTCAATGAATCTGCACTCTGCGCGGGAGAGATCCAGCGAGATCGGGATCAGTAGTTTCTGCGAAAGCGTATCCTTGTTTTTTTTGAGGAGCTTTTCATACAGCACCCGTTCATGCGCGGCGTGCTGGTCGATCAGCACGATGCCGTCCTTCATTGTTGCGATGATATAGGAATTTTCGAAAAAGCCGAGCACTTTCAGTCCTTCCCGTCCTGGGAAGGCGCGCATGTCGGCGGAAGACTCTGCAGAAGACAGCGGCGCAATATAGTTCTGCGGTGTTTCCCGGATCGGTTCTGCGGATTCCTCCTGTTCCCGGAACAGATCCGGAACGGTTCGAACCTGAAGAACGCCAATCGGACGATAATCCACTTTTGCCGCCAGCAGAATCCGGTCAAAACTTGTTCGCGGAGCTCCCGGTTGAGGAGTAAACGCCGGCATCCTGATTGCGGATCCCGAAAGCGGAGACGGTGTTTGTGGCTCTGTTTCAGAAAAGGTTTCCGGCATCTCCTGTTTTTCCTCCGGCTCTGCGACAGGCCTCTGCGGAAGTACTTCGAGCGGGCGGTTCAGGAACGGATTATCGTTTCGGGCCGCGGCTGTGAGAGCTTCCGCAACGGCATCGCGAACCGTCATGGCGAGTTCAAATTCGTTCCGGAATCGCACTTCGCGTTTTGCCGGATGCACATTGATATCCACCAGAGCGGGATCCAGATAGAGGAACAGAACCGCCGGATGATAACGTCCTTTGTCGAGCATGGGGCCGCAGCCTTCCTTGATGCCCCGGTAGATCGGGAGAGATTCGACAGGACGGTCGTTGACGAAAATTCTCTGATCCTGCCGGGTCGGTCTGGTAACGCCCCGTTTCGTAATGTAGCCGCGGACGCGGATGCGTTCTGTCTGGTGTTCCACCCGGACCATGGCATCGGCAAGATCCCTCCCGTAGATATCCCGGATGCGCGGCATGAGATCTTCTCCGGCCCCGCTGGAGATCATTTTCCGGTTGTCCATTGTCAGTTCGAAAGCGACATCCGGGTGCGCCAGAGAGATCAGCGATACGATCTCGATAATATGACGCTCTTCCGTAGCGTTCGATTTCAGAAATTTTTTGCGTGCTGGAATATTGTAGAACAGATCCCTTACCGTTGTCTCCGTTCCCGGCGCGCAGCCGACCGGAACGGAATCCTGCATGATGCCTCCATGCACAGTGACCTGTACCCCTTCCCGGGAGTCTCGCTTGCGGGTCCGCACCGTGATCCGGGAGACCGAGGCGATACTCGGCATGGCTTCTCCGCGGAAGCCGAAAGAACTGATGTGCAGGATATCCTCTTCTGTGGCGATTTTGCTTGTGGCATGGGCTTCGAAGCAGAGAATGGCGTCATCGGGATCCATGCCGTCGCCGTCGTCGGAGACGGAGATCAGGCGCTGTCCGGCGCGTTCAATTTTCACTGTAATTCGTTTTGCGTGCGCATCGAGAGCGTTTTCCACCAGCTCCTTCACCACCGATGCCGGACGTTCAATGACCTCTCCCGCGGCAATCTTGTTGCTGACATGATCCGGCAGGACTTTGATGATGCTCATCTGTTCTCCCCCGCCTCTTTGATGATTTTTTTGAATTCCGGCGTTTTCCGGATATTGTCGAATGCCGGATCCCAGGAGGCTTCCACGATGCCAGGTCCCATGATATTCGCCGCCCGCTTGAAGTAATCCATGGCGGTGGATTTGTTATTTGCCAGAGAGTGGATCTTTGCCAGACTCAGAGCGGTTGCCGCGTTGGAGGGATCCAGTTCCAGACTCCGTTTGGAGACCCGGATCGCTTCATTGAACTTGTTCTGCTTGGCAAGAACTGTTCCGAGATTCATATAGGCGTTGGGATCGCTTGGGAAAAAGAGGGTCTGACGGCGAAACATGAGTTCCGCATTTTTGTAATCCCCCCGGTGGTGGAGCAGCGCTCCCAGATGGGAAAGCGCAACAGGATTGTTGGGATTGAAAACCAGAATGGTGCGGAATTTATCTTCCGCCGCATCGAAATTGCCTTTGGACCAGTCGGCAAGAGCGGCTGCGGTCAGGTACTGGACATCGGGCTTGGAGAGATCCTCCGGCTCCGGTTCCACCGGCATCCCTGCAGGCTGCGGATCCAGAAGAAGACTGTGACTTGCTGCAAATTCCGTCTCTTTGGCCGCCTCTGTTTCAAGAGAGTTTTTGATATTGGAAACGATCAGAGTCGTCAGAATAATCAGCGCGAAGATCAAAATGAACGGCGCAAGCGGATTGGAAAAACTTGATTTCAGAAAATGTTTCATGCCTCGTTCCTTTCCAGTCTGTGGCATGCGCAGAAATGTCCGGGAGCGATTTCCCGGAGCGGAGGAACGATGTTTTCACACTCCTCCCGTTCGGCAAAGGAACCGCGTTCCTTCAGAGCGCAGCGGTCGCAGAAACGACATCCTTTTGGAAAATGCGCCGGAGTCGGAACCGAACCGGGAATCGTGGAAAGTGTTCCCGTTTTTCTCCCCAGCGACGGCACCGCTTTGAGCAGGGAAGAGGTATACGGATGAAGCGGATGGTCAATGACCTCCCGCACCGGAGCTGTTTCCACAATGCGTCCTGCGTACATGACACAGACCCGGTCCGCCATTTCGGAAACAATGCCCAGGTTGTGCGTGACCAGAATAATAGACATGTTGCACTGATTCCGCAGATCTGCCAGCAGATCGAGAATCTGCGCTTGAATCGTGACATCAAGAGCTGTGGTCGGCTCGTCTGCAATCAGAATCGACGGCCTGCTTGCCAGCGCCATAGCGATCATCACCCGCTGAAGCATTCCTCCCGACATCTCATGCGGATAGCGCTTTGCCCGGTCTTCCGGTCCCGGTATGCCCACCTGTTTCAGAAGATTGACGACTTCCGCATTGACATCCGTCACATCGGGCCGATGCAGTTCAATGGCCTCCGCGATCTGCGCTCCGACGCGGAACACCGGATTCAGGGAAACCGACGGTTCCTGAAAAATATAGGCAATCTCTCCCCCCCGGATTTTTCTCAGTTTGCCGGGCGGGAGCCGCAGGGTGTCCACGCGGGAACCGTCCCGTTTTGTCAGCAGCACCTCTCCGCGGGCGATCCGCGCGGGCGGCGAGGGCAGCAGCCGTGCCAGCGACATGCAGGTGATGCTTTTTCCGCATCCGCTCTCTCCGACCAGTGCAAGAATTTCTCCTTTCTTCAGATGAAAGGAGACATCCGTCACGGCCGGCAGCCATGTGTCCTCGGATTTGAATTCTATGGTGAGATTGTGGACTTCCAGCTCATTCATCTTGTCATTCCTGTCCGGGATACTTCCAGAGGAACAGGAATTTCTTCTTCCGGAGTTTTTCCAGTTCCTCCGCGTTTTTCCGCTGATAGTTCCGCTTCTCTTCCTCCACTCTGGATTTGAGCTGCCGGATCTGTTCGGGAGTTCTCTTGTCTGCCGGAAGGTTCAGTTCTTCCGCGATTTTCTTTTCCGCTTCGGCCGCGGGGAAGGGGGCCTTCAGCTCATTGATCCTCTGCTGGTGAAGGTTGGAACGGATGCGGTAGGAGTTGCGGATCGTTGCAAAAATCCCGGCAACAAGCAGAAACACAAGAACAATATAAAATATGACTATGCTGCGCGTGGATATCTGTTCTTTCGGCATAACGCTCATCTCCTGATTGTGGTATGGAATAATACTCCCGGATGGATCATTTTACAAGAACCTGCATGCAATTTATGAGACAATTATTCCCGTGAACAGCAGGAAAAGTTCTGCAGAGTACCCGTAAATATGAAGCTGACGCACTCCTGCGCGTCCGGTATGTGTCTGAATGCTCCGTTCCTGGATCCAGAGAACCAGAAGAAGCACGAGAAGCGAAAGGATTCCCGCGGCGATCGTTCTCAGACTGAAGGAGAGAAGAGCCGTCAGCAGAAAGACCGCCGCCGTGATAATGCGGGGCTGAAAGCGTTTGTCATCCGGAATCTCCAGCAGCGGCTCTTCGCCTTCGACGGCATACGCCGCCAGTTCCGCACGGATCAGATACGCTCCCGTAAATACGAAAAGAAATACCCCCGGTCTGTGTCCGGCAATCATGCCGAACGCCAGCATTCTCAGCAGATAAAGCGATACAAAAAGAAAAATCGGAGTGAGCTTTTTTTCCGGTTCCAGTTTTTTTGTCAGGGCGGGAAAGGCCGGAATGTTGTCTGCCCGCATGGCGAGGTAGGAGGTCAGATTTTTCAGTCCGCTCCAGTTTGTCGCCAGTTCATAAAGCAGGGGAAAGAGGATTGCGGCGAGCAGGGCTGCGGTCAGAGCTCCGAACAGCACCGTTGCCGTCCACGCCGCCAGCGCATACAGAAAACCGATGAGAATTCCGATTACCGGAAAAAGTACAGCACTCGGCTCCGCATCCTCACCATTGAATTTGCGGTGGAAAAACACATTCGCAGTTGCCGCCAGTTCTGCAAAAAAATCCCGGGTCATGATTCCTCCATGATTCCGGTCTGTTTCCGATAGGATTCCAGCATGATGCCTCTGGTTTTTTCCGCCAGCGCCTTCCGATCCAGTCCTTCCGGGAAAAGCAGCGGCGATATGTAGATATCCGCTTTGATTTCGGAAATTCCGAGAAGCTGCCATACATGCGGCAGCAGCTCCTGATCCCCGAACCAGGCCGGATTGATTGCTCCAGGGGGAACCGTATAAATTGTGATGATCGGCATCAGGGGACGATTGTCCTTGATGGCCGCTTCAAACGAGGTCGATTTAAAGGGGCGGAGTCCGTGGAGCCCATCCGTGCTTGTCCCCTCCGGATAGACGATCAGCGGAATTCCGAGTTGCAGAGTCTTTTCAAATTCCTCCAGAGTCTGCTTGGACTTCGCCGGGGATTTCCGGTCGATCCAGACCGGACAGGAGAGCCCCACGTACCATCCGAGGAACGGCCAGGAACGGATCTCTTTTTTCGGCGCGAATCTCACCCCCATCAGCGAAGCATGGATGATGATGTCCAGATAGCCCAGATGATTCGAAACAATCAGAACCCCCTGCGTGTCCGGAATTTCTCCATGAACCGTAAGACGGATATTCAGGATCTTCAGAATGCCGCGAGCCCATCGTGCGGTATCCTGTGATGCCTGAAGAGCGATCTGTTCCTGCGTTTTCCCTCTTCTGGCAATGGCTGATTTCAACGCCATGTACAGAAACCATCCGAGCAGACAGACAATCCGGTATATTTTTCTGAAGAAAGTCAGCATTTCCGTTCGTTGTTTTTTCCGGGTTCCACGCAGAAATGCTTTCTGTATCTCAGCGGAACCTGTTCCACATCCAGAATGATGAAGAAGTCGATGGATCCGAATTCGTAGTCAAACGCCGGCTCCCCGCAGATTTTCGCTCCAAGCCGCAGATATCCTTTGAAGAGCGGGGGGATCATGGCATGAATGCGTTTTTTATCCGCGGCCACTTCGAGGATTTCCGCTTCCGGCGGCCGTGCCAGTTCATAACCTTCTCTGGGGAATGCCCGAATGCTCTGGGCAAAGCAGTTGTTCCGTTTGAAATATTCGTACAGCGCCCAGCCTGCGACCGGTTCGGTCACTTCCAGACTGACGCATCCGAGAAGATAGCGCTGTTTGCTCCGATAGATCAGTTCGGAGATTCCGCTCCAGAGGAGCGCCATCACCGATCCGTTGCGGGAATCCCTGGCAACGCAGGATCTTCCGACTTCGATGCTGGAGGCGGCTATGGAAGCCAGTCCTTCGATCCGGTACTCCTGCTCGGAATAGAAGCCCAGCATGGAGTGGGCCGCGATGGAGCCGAAATGAATCCGGTAGGTGCCGACGACTCCTCCGGTATCTTTCCTGACCACGATCAGATGAAGACAGGAATCGTCAAATTTATCCTTGTCAATTCCGTCCCTTGACGTGCTCAATCCTTTGCCCTGTTCGACATTGAATACATTATAGCGCAGTTTGAAGGCGTCTTCGATTTCTGCATCCGTAATGGCAAACTTGATCAGGTATTGATCTTTTTCTGCAATGAGCGGCGGATCGGCTATCTGCCGCCTGATTGTAGCCATGTCATGCATCGCGTTCTCCCATGGTGACTCAAAACTCTTTCCTGCATAATCAATCTCAACCGTACTATAAACCGATTTTTTCAAAACTCAACCGTATTTGCTGATTTTTTTTCTGTCTGTGCACCTGTGGCGTGTTCCGGAGCCGAGGCGCTGCATGCCATGCCGAACAAGACCATGGTTCCGAAGAGGGAACTGCCGCCGTAGCTGAAGATCGGCAGAGTGAGTCCTGTCGGCGGCAGCAGTGCCGTGTTGACTCCGATGTGCAGAAGTGCCTGAACCGCACAGACTGCACCCGCTGAAAAAATCAGGATTCTTGCCGTTTCACTCTTCCTGGAGAGGGCCATTTCCCGGAACAGCCAGACCATGGCAAGAAAACCTCCCAGAATCAGGAGTCCTCCAGCTCCTCCGCCGGATTCCACGATCGCCGCAAACGCCGAATCGCTGTGCGACAGCGGCAGATATGCGTTCGACCAGAGGGCTCCGCCCCATTCCGATCCGAACAGTCCTCCGTGGGCAAGCGTGTATTGAAACTGTTTGATGTGCCATCCGGCTCCAAGCAAGTGGGCATCCGGATTCAGATAGCCTGCGATCCGGGCCATGGCGTATTCGTGATTCAGAAGAAACAGGAGTGTGCATGGAAGGGCCGCTGCCGCAAGCAGGGTCAGAAAACAGAATCGGAAGCCGGAGATGAATACCACCATGGCCAGTCCTGCAAAATAGACGGATGCTGTTCCGAAGTCCGGCTGAAGAAGAATGATTCCGCAGAATGCCGCGCCGGTTCCGGCCATCAGGAGAAAGCGTCTGCGCGGACTGGCTTCCGCGTTTGCCGCAATCACCGAAAGCAGAAGCAGATACGGTGCCTTTGCCAGTTCCGAAGGCTGGATCAGAAATGCTTCTCCGATGGAGAACCATCCTCTCATCCCGTTGATGGTCGTTCCGAACACCGGCAGCAGAATCAGGCTGAAAAAGGAGAGTCCTGCAAGGTGCCATGCGTATTTCTCGTAATATCGGAACGGGATCTTCGCCAGCAGAAGGAAGAACAGAACTCCGCTGCCGAGCCAGAGAAGCTGGCGGAAGACAAAATAATACGGATTTTCTCCGAAGGACCGGGCGCTGTAAATCGCCAGACATCCACCGAGTCCGAGAACGGAAAGGGCGATTGCCGCATTGAGAAAGGATTGACTGCGGAGTTTCATCGTTTTGTCCCTCTGTTTTTTTCCGGAAGATGGAATGCTGTTTCCGGCAGGACGACATCTTTGCCGTTTTCCGGCGGCACAAGGATTTCAATCGTGCCGGAGACCCAGTTTCCGCGCGGATCCAGCATGACCCGGAATTTTCCGGATTTTCCTGCCAGGATGGCATCATATTCCTTTTCCAGTCCGCTGATTCCCATCAGTGCCGGATTTCCCGGCAGCGCGGCTGTTTCTCCAAGCGTGTTTCTCGCGCCGGGGAGATCCGTGGTGCGCCGGACCATTCTCGGAATGACCGCCAGCTCGGAACGGCGGGAAAGTATTTTTTCAAGTTTCAGAATTTTTTCCGGCGAAAGATCCCGTTTCAGCAGAAGATGATTCTCCCTTTCCTCCGGAACGAGCTCCTCCAGAATGCCGGAAAGCTGAAGAATCAGATTTTTGAGCTGTTTCTCTGACGGCAGAGGTTTGCGGATAATCAGGTCGTGATGGAGTTCCGTCCACGCGAGCGGAGTGGAGTCGGCCGCGAGGATACGTCCGCGTATCTGCGGCAGAACGCCTTCCCGCCATGCAAGATGCATGCTTTCCCGGAGGAGTCTGTCGCGCCGGTACCAGGAGTAATAGAGGATATGAAAAGCGGCAAGAATGCCCCAGAGGATCAGAATCAGAAAGAGAATTCCGGTCCGGCGGCGGAAATGTTCAGCGGAAGTGGGATCTCCCGGATTCATGAGGCGCCGTCGTTTCGTTAACGGTCGAGTTCATGCAGATTGACGCTTCCGATGCGCAGCGCCAGTTCCGGCGATTTTCGGACCAGATCATTCCAGGCGGCGCGTTCTCCGACGGGGAGCGCGGCAAGCAGCTGTTCGCAGATTGTCCGGCAGGAAGCGATGTTTTCCGCCCGTCTGGAGAGCGTTCTTTTTCCGCCGTTCATGCGTCCCGCGCCGAGCAGCAGGAACGAAAGTGCCAGAACGGCAAAGCAGAATGCGTACCGGACTTTCCGGTTTTTGATCCATGCACTCATTTCCGACCTCGCTTTTCTGTTTTCCGGATCTTAAAGCAGATCCTGTTCCATTTCCTGTTCGCTCTTTCGTCTCATGTGTTCGCCGATTCTGCGCTGTTCTTCCTCCCAGCGTTCGGCGCTCCACAGTTCGACTCCGATTTCCACTCCGGCGACGATCACGTCCATTCCATTTTTCAGTCCGGCATGTTCCTTGAACATCTGCGGCAGAGTGATTCTTCCCTGTGCCGATATTTTCTCCGACTGGCTCCATGTGCCGAATCTTCGGAGGGTTCTGCGGAAGACGATGCTTTCCGCGGCCTTCTCCGCTGGATTCGACTCGTTTTTTCTCATCGCCAGATAGACATCTTCCGGATAAACCGCAATCGCTCCTTCCGGCAGACAGTGCAGAACGACTTCACCGCCTCTGGCGGCAAAATCCTCTATCACCCGCGGACTCAATTTGATCCTGCCATTGGCATCCACGGAACATCGATCGATTCCGCAAAAAGAAAGCATCGGGTTTCTCCGGTTTATTCCATTCTGTTCCATTATATTCCATTTTTTTCCAAAATCAAGAGAAAACTTGAAAAAAAACGCTTTTTTTTGAGAAAATGGCTGGATCGGGGAGGGGAGCGATGCTTTGTCCTGGTTCGGAGGGGAGGCGAAGAGGAAGAATCTGAAAATTCCCCGGTTTGCGGAAAGAGGTATTTGCAATTTGGAAAAGCTACGGTATTTTATCCGGATGATATGATCTTTTCGGGGAGCATCACGCTTCCGGAACGGGAAAAACAACACAAAAAAAGTCGTCTGAATTTTCAGAAAAGGAAAGAGGAAAGATGAATCGGCTTGGAAAATGGATGATGCTGCTTGGTGTCATGGCGGTCATGACAGGGTGTCAATCGGTGAAGACCGGTTGCGAGGAGTCCAAAACCACTTTTGCGAAAGATGCGCTGATGCCTTTCGTGCAGAGCGGACAGCTCCCGGGAGCGATCAATGTGTTCTATAAGAACGGCATTCAGGAGACGGCCTGTGTCGGATATGCCGATGTGGCGGCTAAACGTCCCATTACGATGAATGATGTCTATATGCAGTGCTCGCAGACGAAGGGGTTCTGCGGTGTGACCATTGCCATGCTTGTGGAAGAGGGGAAGATCTCTCTGGATGATCCTGTCTCCAAATATCTGCCGGAGTTCAAGACTTTGTGGGTTCTTGCGTCGAACAAGAATGGCGTCAAGACGCTGGTCAAGGCAAAAAACACTCTGACGATCCGGATGGTGATGAATCATACGGGTGGTTTCCCCTTTGAGATTTCCGCGAAACAGGGCAACATCAAGGGTGGCGGCTGGAGCGGTGGCGCTCCGCTTCGGCAGACGGCTGCCATTGCTGCGGCATCTCCGCTGATGTTTGAACCCGGAACCAAGGTGCAGTATTCCAATACGGGAATTGATATCGGAGCGGCGATTGTCGAGGTTGTGACGGGGCAGCGCTGGGAAGACTTCCTGAAAGCGCGGGTTCTGGATCCGCTCGATATGAAATCCACCTGGTTCTGGCCGACCGATGAGCAGCTGAAAACTCAGGTCGAAATGTACGACTGTGTGAAAGACGCTCCGGCGAAATATCGCAGACAGAACAACATGCAGCAGCGTCCTTACAACGATTCCCATGTTTTCGCCTCCGCGGGAGCGGGGCTTTGGACGACCGCAACCGATCAGCTTAAATTCTACAAGATGCTGATGAATCTCGGTGTCGGTGAGAACGGCGTGAGAATTCTCAAGGAGGAGACTGTCAAAGAGCTTCTTGCCAAATCGACCCGGCCGAAAGGAATGGGCGGTTATTCTCTCGGTCTCAGCGCTCCCGAGGTTGACAAGGAGGATTCCTGGTTCGGTCATGGCGGCGCATGGGGTACCAACTGCATGGTCAACTGGCACCGCAAGGAACTGAAACTCTGGGCGGTTCAGCTGTGCGGACAGCCGCGTCCCTGGGATAAGGCTCGTGCAGCGGCGGAAAAGAAGTTCTTCCGCTATGTCATCGACAATTCGGGAGCGGATGCCTATACGGGGCGAGTCAAGTAACTCCTGATTGATTTTTCGCGGCATTTTATGATTGTTCTGTCATAAAATGCCGCTTTTTTTTATCGTTAACATCTCTTCTTTTTTTGATTTCCGACAGTTCCTTCCATGGAAGCCGAAGAAAAAGCCGACATAGAACATCTCATTTACGGAAAGAAAAATTAGGAATTATTTTCCAAATTCTCCTTGAAAAAAACGAAAATCCGTGTATAGTACAGATATGGAGTTCTTCGGAACGGATCCCCATTTATGAGAGGGGGTGTCGGGAGGATTCCTGAAAGAAATTCAGACCCTTTTTTTCTGCCGGTTCGAGCACTGTCTCAGCCGGCAGTTTTTTTTTATATCCATAAAAAATAAGAAAAAGACCGGGAAAGGGAGCCGATATTCATGGTTCCAGAGTATTGTTTTCCTCTGATTTGACATGCTTTTGATTTCTCGTGTGATAGCAGATTGATAGACCGCACGGTGTGGGGCTGGGAGATCTCTTGTGAGCCTTTGCGCAAAAACGCAAAGGCGGTCTAAAAGTTTGGGGAAAGAGGAGAGCGCGAGAGGAGAAGAACCGCTTTTCAAAGCGGTTTGCTTCTCTCGCATTTTTTTATGAATGTTTCGTGCGTAGCACGACCAGCGTCTCGCCGCTGGACCGCGACAAGGGCACACTGCCCTTGACCCTGGAAAAATGCCTGCGCATTTTTCCGATCATAATGATTCTGCAAAAAGGTGTTAAATCAGAAACGGAAATCACGTTTTCCATCGTGCAGTTCTTTGAGATGCTCCTGTGCGATGGCTCTGACTTTTTCGTTTGTGATGCGCGGGATTTCCGCCGCGATGACCTTTTCTCCTTTTTGCTGAGTATCGGGAGAGGCATAGTCTTCGAGATACTCCTTAAGGGTCATGAGGGCGTTTGGCTGACAACAGTTGGCGATCTGTCCTGTTTTTGCGAGTTTCATGAAGCGGTCGCCGGTTCTGCCTTCGCGGTAGCATGCTGTGCAGAAGCTCGGAATGTATCCGAGGGAGAGGAGCCAGTTGACCACTTCATCGAGGGAGCGGGTATCGCTGACTTCGAACTGAGCGGAATTTTCCTCTTCGGTCTCCTTTTCCACATAGCCGCCGACGCTGGTGCGGGATCCCCCGCTGATCTGGGAGACGCCAAGCCGCAGGACTTTTTCCCTCGCGGCCTTCGATTCTCTCGTGGAGATGATGAGTCCCGTGTAGGGAACCGCGATGCGGAGGATTGCGACGATTTTTTCAAAGATTTCGTCGGAAATTGCGTTGGAGAACATTTCAGGATTGATATCATCGGCGGCGCGGATTCTCGGAACGCTGATTGTGTGCGGTCCAACACCCTTTGCGGCTTCCAGATGTTCCGCGTGCATCAGGAGTCCGACGAAATCATAGCGGTAGAGGTTCAGCCCGAAAAGCACACCGATACCCACATCGTCGATTCCTCCATCCATCGCGCGGTCCATTGCCTCGGTGTGATAGGCGTAATCGTGTTTCGGACCGGTCGGATGCAGCTCTTCATATGCCTTCTTGTTGTAAGTCTCCTGAAAGAGAATGTAGGTTCCGATTCCTGCTTCTTTGAGTTTGCGGTAGTTTTCGACCGTGGTTGCGGCAATGTTCACGTTCACCCGTCGAATTGCTCCGTTTTTATGCTTGATGCTGTAAATGGTTTTGATGCTTTCGAGCACATATTCGATAGGGTTGTGAACGGGATCCTCGCCGGTTTCGAGGGCAAGACGTTTGTGGCCCATATCCTGAAGCGCGATCACTTCCTGACGGATCTCCTCCTGCGTCAGTTTTTTCCTGCGGATGTGCTTGTTCTTCGCATGGTACGGACAGTAGGTGCAGCCATTGATGCAGTAATTGGAAAGGTAGAGCGGAGCGAACATGACGATCCGGTTGCCATAAATTTTCTGTTTGATTTCGCGGGCAAGCTCGAACATTTTCTCATTTTTTTCGGGAATGGTGCATTCGAGCAGTACGGCAGCCTCCCTGTGCGGGAGGCCTTTACAGGCGCGCGCTTTTTCGAGGATGGAGTCGATCAATTCGGCATTGTTTGCGTTTTCCTTTGCGTAGGCAAGAGTTTCCCGGATCTCCTGATCGTCGATGAATTCCGTGGCAACGGATGATTTCGGCTGGTACATATTATGCTTCTCCCTGAGTATGATTGAGTTGAGTTGTCTGTTTGGAATAAACGGTTTTCACGCTGACGCCCTTCAGCATTCCCAGTTTGCCGGAGAGCGAACTGATGATGTCGTTCGGCGCGTCAAGCACCACGCTGATGATGGCGATTCCCCGGGTCCGATACGGAATCCCCATCCGTCCGATGATGTATTCGGAATAATCGTGCAGAATGCGGTTGATCTCTTCCGTGACTTCGCTGTTCTCCACGATGATTCCTGCGAGAGCGATTCTTGTTTCCATGTTTTTTCGTCCTCCGTCGATAAAAAAATCCCCGCGAACCGGGCAGGTGCGCGGGGATCATGGACAAAAAAACTGCTGAGTCTGCGACCTCGTCTTCGCCTTGGGAGACGTGCTCCCTGGATGTTCAGAACGGACGCTTTTTGCAGGATCTTCGCTTCAGATGCGCGCATCTTGTTTTCAGATCATCGGGAGTTAAAATACCATAAAGATATTTTTTTGCAAGCGATTCTTGAAAAAAATCCGGAAGTTCTGCTTTCTCCGTTCGCTCAGAGGAAGCGGACATGGACCTCCTTCATGTATTGATCGCGCAGGACGTGTTCAAGGCGTTTGACAATGTTTCTCCGCAGTTCGAGATCGAGCGGCAGATTCGGATCCTGATATGCCTCGTTGATTTTGGTTCCGACGAGGAGTTCGATGACGTCGTTTTTCCGCAGCAGACTGACAAGTCTTCCTGCCGGATCAAGTTTCTGATGATCGCCCTTTTCGAGATAGGCCGCGGCCCTGGTCAGCGTAAAGATCCCTTCCGTGACGAGATCAATTCCCGGGATCAGCGAAGTCGGCGGCAGATCGCCCGAGTAGGATTCGAAGTCCGGCGATTTTTTGACATTCAGTTCCCTTGCAACGATTTCCGCGGAAGTTCCTCCGCAGATGACTTTGGTTCCGTTGAATTCCCGGAAGAGTTTTCCTACCTCGGCATCGCGTTTCGGATCGACCGGCGGCCCCGTAAAGAGCAGCAGTTTCTGAGGCGTCCGGAAATGGATGCAGGCGGCAGTGATGTCGTCCATCGGCCGCAGATGCGGTTCCTGGGCGATCGCCTGCCGCAGAATGCGTTCGGAGAGCTCCTGGGCGCCGGATTCCGGATGCTGTGCAAGTTGTTCCACGGCATATTGTTCCACTCCTTCGCTCTGCCAGCCGAGCGGCAGACGGGTCGTGCCGAGTCCCGCCTGAGTCACCCCGTCGGAAAAGAAGAGCAGGTGATCCTGCGGATGCGCCTGAAAATGAAACGCGGTCATCATACGGTCCCGGTACTTCGGCGAAACGAACGCGCAGCCGGTGACGCGATGAACCTTGCCTTTGCGAAGAAGAAGAAACGGAGGATTGCCCATTTCAACCACATTGATCCAGCCGCCGGGACGGATATCAACAATCGTGAACGTGGAATAACTGATTTTCCGGTCCCGGCAGACGGGGAGGGCATCCATGATGATCTCCGCCGAGTGGACAATTTCGCGATCTTCCGCGACAAAGCGCAGCGCCATGGTGGCGGTCATTGTTGCAAGAATATTGGCTTTGACGCCGTGTCCGAGTCCGTCCGCGAGCACAGCGATCATGCGGTCCTCATCCGGCAGACGGCGGAAGATGACGACATCTCCGCAGATTCGTTCGTCGAAATGCGTGCAGTGACTGCTGCCGGTGTCGATGAAGAGTTTGTCTGCGGATTCGCTCATTTTCCGAAATTCTCCATGACTTCTTTTTCTTCCAGGGTCCGGCTGTCGGCGTAGTCGTCTGCGATGGAGCGGAGGAGCAGTTCGGTATCCGCCATCTGTTCGCCGAGTTTGCTGGCGATCTCCTGCACGGAGGCAAGATTTTTTTCGATGACCTGCCGTGCACGTGCCGCGATCTGTTCTCTGCGCAGTTCGGTTCCTGTCACATCGAAGATCGCCGCGCCGACAACTTCGCCGGGATCTATGATGAAGATGTTGACATTGAACAGTTTGTTCCCGACCTTCATGGAGTCGCGCCGGAGCTCCTTGCCTGTGTTCAGAACCGATTCAAAGAGGGAGGCAAACGGTACGATTCTCCGCAGATCCGCCCCGGCAAGACCCGGAGAGGCTTCGAATGCGATTTCCGTATCTTCGCCAAAGAGTCTGGCAAAGTTGCGGTTGCACTCGATGATCTGGAGTTTCCGGTCCGTGATGACCACGCCGGAGGAGATGGAACGAAGCAGGGCATTGGCTTTTTTCTGCGCCTGTTTTTTCAGATAGGAGACGCACATGGAGGGTTCGGCGCGTCCGGCAAGCATGGCCATGGCGAAATTGCGGCAGGTGTCATAGCCGCAGCTGTCGCAGTTGAGTTCATCTTCCGGAGTGGTTTTGCCGATGCTCCGCAGGGCTTCCGTGAGTTCACGGGAATCCGGGATCGCCTGTTCCGTTGCGTTGGCGCGGAACGTTTCGATGATGCTTCCTTCTGTTTTCCGTTCTTTGGGCTGATCCGGGAACTTTGCTCCGCAGAGAACACGGAGACGTTCGAGAAGTCCGGGCGAGTTGTGTTCCGTGCAGGGCCCGTGCACGCATCCGCCCTGACAGGCAAGAAGTTCCACAAAAACACTTTCATCCGGATGAATCGAATCGAGTCCGCCGAGGGCCAGTTTGAAATTCCGACAGCCGGTGAGTGTGGCATAATGGATGCGTTTGTTTGTGGTTTGAAAGCGGATCGTGTCGTTCATTCCTCCTTCGATCGGATAGCGGGCTCCTTCCTCGGCGGATTCCGGAACGAATGTCGCGGCGGGATCCTCCTGGAACTGGTCCGGAGAGAGATTTGCCTCTTTGAACAGCTGCTTGAGTTCCGGATAGGTGAGGGCTGCATCCAGAAGATCCGGATGGCGGTCCGCCTCGTTTTTCTTGGCGATGCAGGGGCCCGCGAAGACGATGCGGATCTCTTTGCCGAACTTGTCGCGCAGCAGCCGGCAGTGCGCCAGCAGCGGCGAGGAGACTTTGGTGATTCTATCCGCCAGATGCGGTAGATATTTGCAGATGTAGTCCACTGCGGCAGGACAGGCGGAGGAGAGCAGCAGATCCGGTTTTCCGTTATCGAGTTCTCTGCTGATCTCGGCGGAGACAAGCTGTGCGCCCAGTGCCGTTTCACTGACTCCGGCGAATCCGAGCTTTTGGAGAGCCTGAATCATCCGGGAAGGAGTCGTATTCCGGAATTCGCTGATCCACGAGGGGGCAAGAGAGAGATAGACTGGACGAGTGTCCGACAGCATCTGCCGGACAAGGGGGATATCATTGCGGACCTGTTTTGCCTTGACCGGACAGACTTCGACACATCGTCCGCAGGCGATGCACATTTCCGGAATGACTGCGGCGTGGCCGTCGCGGACACGGATCGCCTTCACGGGACAGTGCCGGACGCATTTGTAACAGTCCTGACACTCCGCCTCCAGAGTGTAAACCGGATAAGAATGATTCATGACATGATACCTCCCCGTCGATTGATATTTGTTTCAGAGTATACCTTGCCGTCGGGGAAGATTCAACTGCCGTTTAAAATTTTTTGGAAAAAAACGGCGAATGTTGATTCCCCGTCTCCGGAGCTCTGGTGGGGGAGACGGGGTAAAGAGGATATTATTTTTCTTCTGCGGTCAGTTCGAAGCAGACGGAGGCTTCCGGCTGTTTCGCCGTATCAATCAAGATGCGGAGAGTTCCGTTTCCGGCCTGCAGAGGAATCTGCTCTCTGCGGGAGCCATCCAGAGCGAGAGCATGAAGTCGGAATGCCGCAGCATCGGGATGTTTCAGGAGTGCCTGAAATCTTCCGGTCCGGAGCATGGGTTCCGGATCGCCGTTCCGCCAACCGTGCCAGAACGTGCCTGTATAGGAGATTTTTCCGTTGCGGTTTGCCGGGGCGGTGGTGAAGATCAGGAGCATGCGCCGGCTGGAGGAGAGAGGTTTGCCGTCGATGGAGGTCAGGGCGATGCATCCATCCGTGCTGACGGATTCGATTGTGAAATCACCGAGATCGGCATCCTCTCCCGCGGTCAGGCAGGCTCCCTGGGTGCGCGGGGTGCGGAGTTCCAGTTTTTTCCGGTCGGCATAGAGAGTCAGCTCGCCGTTGTCGGTCTGATAGATCCCGCGTTTCGGATTGGAGCGGTTGTTTTTCGGAAGGATTCCGCGTTTGCGCAGAAGTTTCGCACAGTTGTCGGCGCTGAAGATGCGGTCTTTGCCGGATCCTGCGCCGATGGCGTCATCGAGTTCCGGTTTGTAAAGACCATCGGTGCGGGTCGCGGGGATGGCTAGGTCGCGCGGAACGTCTTTCCGGACACCTTCCGGGCGTTTTCTTCCGGGAAATTCCAGACTGAATCCGGTCATCAGAGCAACTTTTGTCTGTTCGGGGGAAACCGGCTGGAAGCGTTTTATCAGATCCGGTCCGACCTGAAGCGATATGTTGTGGCGGCTCGGAGTCACATCTCCGCGCTTGAAGAGAACGTAGAGCAGAATATTCGACGCTCTTGCCACCGGATTGCTGCCGATTTCGAACGGAGCCTGCCGTTCCGTTTTCAGATGTACCGGCTGACAGTGCGGCAGGATTGCGCTGAAATCCTGAAATGCCGAGTAACCACCCATGAGCAGTCCGAATTCGTAGGAATAGGGATTCGGGATGCAGTGGTTGGTTTCTGTGACGAAGAAGGGGCGGTCGGCGAATTTTCCCGCCACGAGATTTCTCCAGTAGAGCGCGGAGGTTTCAAGAGAGCTCTGCATGGTGGCTGCGCCGGAGCCGCGGACGGAATCCCTCTGCTTATAGAGATTGAGCATGATGGCATGGGACCAGTAGCTGTGTCCGAGGGCAATCTGGGAGTGACTGTACCGGACGGCGTTGTCGCCAAACCAGACCGGAACATCGAATTGGCCGATCAGTCCCCGATATCCGATTTCCCGTACTGTTCTGGTGCAGAATTCCATCATAGCCGTCTGCAGTTCGGTACAGCAGTCGATGAAATCGCGGGATTTGGGGGAATCCTTCGCACTGCCGGAGAGCAGTCCGCGCGGAACATTCACGGCTTCGAACGAAGCATAGTTTGTTTTCCATGCGTTGTTGAGGGCCGTGAGTGTTTTGTATTTCCGTTTCAGGAACTCCCGGAATTTGAGATCAAACAGAGCGTATTCCTTTTTACCGACCTTTGTTGCTTTGAGATTAGGCCAGAGAATGCATCCTTCCTCCTCGTTGCTGAACTCGACGCCGATCAGCTGGGGATCCTCTTTCAGTTTTGTTCCCGTGTAGGGGTTTACGGTATCCAGAATGGTTTTGGCATTTTCGCGGAAACGGGCTTTGGCTTCTTCTGTCAGGAGAAGGAGTCCGATCCGGCGCGGATGCGAGTCCGGACGTGCACTGCCCATGTGATCGTAAAGAGAGATATTGAGATAGCATCCCTGTTTTTTGAGTTCCGCGATCATGAACCAGTTCCGATCGCGAGCCTCCTTTGTTCCGTGCCAGCAGTCGGATTCAATATGAAAGCGGAGATGATTCATGCCGAGTGCGCGGAAGGCTCTGGCGTATTCCCTGGCAAACTGTTCAAATTCAGTGCGGTTCATTGCGGGGGAGTCTTTGAGGAGAGTACCGTCCCATTTCCGGTTGGTCACATAGGGATAGAGTCCGCGGAAGGGGGAGTTCGTTCCAAAGAAACGGACAGGTTTTCCGGGATGTTTTTCAAAAACGGGGCGTCCCTGGGCATTCAGGATCAGGCGGCCGAACTGTCCGGCAGGAGTCGGTACGGATGAGGAGAAGTCCAGAACGGTTCCCGGCTGGACTGTGAGTTTGCCGACGGCTGCTTTTTTCCAGCCGTTTCCGCCTTTCAACGTGATTGTCGGCAGATAGCATTCGGCAAGATCCTGCCAGGCCTGATGACGCGGGAGCTGTTTTGTCGCTCCGTACCGCAGAAACCATCCGTCTGCGCCGGGAAAGACTTTGATTGCCAGTGTGTTCTTGCCTTTTTTCAGTTCAAAATCCACCGGATGATCATCCGGCGAGAAGCGTTTGCTTCCGTTGCCCGGTGGATTGATGCGGCTGGTGGAATAGAACTCTTTGCCATTGCAGTAGAAGGTGAAATACCACTCGGCGGCGAAGCCGAGTCGGACTGTTCTGGCACGGTCGCTTTCGATTTCCGTCATCAGCATGACGCAGCTGCGGTCTTCGTGTTTCGGCATCAGCGGGAGGCAGTCGATTTTTCCGTTGACGGCGGTTACTTTGATCGGGCGGATTTCGGTTTCCTCCCTGCCGTTCGCGGAATAGAACCACTTTTCCGGAATGACTGCCGGTGCTTCACGGTAGACGGAGGCATTGACGAAAGCGGTCCATTCGTTTCCGGGGATCGGGCAGGGGTCCACTTTCGAGAGCGTCACGTCGCGGATTGAGATCTCTGTTCCTATGAAATCTCCGAGAAAGAAGGAGATGGCGCTTGGCGCATCGGCAGGATAACCAGGTTTGCGCTGGAAGCGAAATGACCAGTCGTATTGCTGTTTCCCCGGATGGATTTTCAGCTTTTTCAATGAGAAATTCGGATAATGCGGCTTTTTGCGGATTCCGGCGGCGAGAACGAGTTCCGCGCTGCGTTCGCTTTGCACGGTGAAGGTGAGACGGTAATCCTGTCCGTCCTCCAGCGGAACGAGTTTATAGAGCAGAACCTTGTTCCATGCGGACTTCTGAAGCGGTATCTCCAGATGCAGGGAATTGTTCCGGAAATAGTTTTTCCGTTCTGTTGAGATTTTGTAATCGGGAGCGGTCCAGCAGCGCCAGGTGTCCCAGGTCATCGGTTCCCGCAGGAGATTCTGGGCGGGAAGGAGTGCGGCTGCCAGACAGAGAAGTCCCATCAGAGATTTTTTCATGAGAATTTTCCTTTCGAGTGCTTGCAATGAGAATCAGTATTGATGATACTTTTTATTTGCATCATAGAGTTTTTTGATCTTGAAGGCTGTGACCAGAGCTCCGAGACTCTGCGACGATGCGCTCATATCGAGATGCAGGACATTGCCCTTGCCGGAATGCCGTGTGACAATCAGTCCTTTGTTGCTTGTATCATTTGCGGTGTTGTCGTTGATGACACTGAATGCGTGACGGGACGTGCCGCGCATGGAATCGCCTGCAATGATTGTGCGGGAGGTTCCTTTGACGATATATCCCAGCGAATCATCCGCCTTGAGGATTGCGGATCGGCGGGTCGCTTCGACAAGAGTTCTGCTTCCTCGATACGTTGCGCTCAAGCCAAAGGTTTGCCAGATAATCATTCCGCCTTCAGCCCCCACCTTGAAATCTTCGGTGCAGCGGAAGGGTTTTGTTTTCCGGATGTTTTTGGATACATCGTAAGAGAAATCGCCGCTGGTACCAACCTCGCGAGGCTTCAGGTCGGAGGTTTGCGTGAGAAGAAGTTGACCGACCCAGGGAATTTGCAGCGGATCGTCCTGAAAAAAGAGCGGAGCGGGAAAATAATCATCGAAACTGTCCGCGTACATGGTCAGCGAGATTCCGGTCTGCTTCAGATTGCTCAGGCATCCGATGGAGGAGGCTTTCTGTCTTGCCGAGTTCAACGCGGGAAGAAGAAGGCCTGCAAGGATGGCGATGACCGCTACTACAACGAGGAGTTCTATGAGTGTAAAACTCCGTGTTTCATCTTTTCTTTTTCTTCCTGTGCGGACGTGGTGTTTCATAAAAATCTCCCTGCTGTTTTGTATTTCCGTTTCTAGTTTTGCCGGTCTGCACGTATCCGAACCGTCTGGACTGGGGTTCTGAATGGATCGCCTGTTTAGAGGGGTTTTCTTGAAAAATCCCCTGGAAAGCCCTCCTGTTTTCCGAAGAATCGGGAAGTCGGGAAAGCTCTCCTTCTGATCGATATGCTCCTTGCTTTTGTTCGATTCTAATTATATATTAATCCATCGGATTTGTGAATATACGAAAAAGTCGAAAGCATATACTTTTATGATTTTAGAAGAGCAAAATGCCTTTTTTCGGATTCAGACCGGACTTCGTCTGCGTCTCAGTCATTTTCATGACAATCTTTCGTTTGTGCACAAACTGCACAGTTGTCATCCGGTGAACCGGCTGCTGTACATCCGGGAGTATCCCGGCAGCAATGCGTATATTTACGATTATAAAGCGGAGAAAAAATTTTTCCTCCGGGAAGGATATCTTTATTTTTATCCCTGTTTCCGGGAGATTGAAATTTATCAGGAACAGGATCTTGCGTATCGTTCCATTCACTTCAATGTGGATCTGTTTGACTGCGGGGATCTTTTTGCGGGGAGTCCGGTCCGGGAACTGGGAGGGGAGCTTGCAGAAGGAATTGCGAAGCTGCCTGCTGCACCGAAATCGATCCGGGACTGCTGTCTTTTCAATGCCGTACTGAACCATCTGACTGCTGCCCTGCTGGAGAATGAGGAGGAGTTTATCTGGAATCCGATTTTGCGGGAATCGAAATACCGGGATCTTTTTCGATATGTCCATGAGAATCTGTCAGCGGAACTTTCTGTGGAGTCCCTGGCGGCGTTTATGAAAATGGGGCGCGAAGTGTTTTCCCGCAGATTCCGGGCGGATTTCGGGTTTCCGCCGAAGGAGTTTCTGACTCGAATGCTTCTGAGTCGTGCTTCGGATCTTCTTCTTTCTCCAAATATGCGTGTAAAGGAGGTTGCCGCACGATTGAAATTTCAGAATGAGTTCTATTTTTCCCGTTTTTTTCGGAAACACACCAATATTCCGCCCAGCGATTACAGCCGTTTTTACAGAGATGACTCTCGTTCTGAGACGGATGATAGAAAACTAAAGAAGGAGATGTCATGAGTAAAATTCTGACAGAAATGGTTCCCATGCGTGATGGAATCAAATTGTTTACCACCATTCATTTTCCGGAGGGGCAGGGGCCTTTTCCGGTGATTCTAGTTCGGAATCTCTATCGAGGGAAAGGGAACGTTGCTTCGCAGCAGGAGGTGACGGAACGCGGGATTGCGCTGGTGGAACAGGATGTCCGCGGCAGCGGTTTGTCTGAGGGCCGATGGGAAAATCCATGGATTCAGGAGGCGGACGATGGAGAAGATTGTCTTAATTGGCTGGTATCCCAGCCATGGTGCAATGGCCGGGCTGCTATGCGTGGCGGATCGTATCTTGGTGCAACTCAATGGTTTGCTGCAAAAAGCGGAAGTGAGGTTCTTGTTGCATTTTCTCCGGGAATTGCGCCCTGCAACTATCATGAAAGTCCGAAATATCAGGGGGGCGCCTTTATTCTTCAGCAAAACATTGTGTGGGCTCTGGGAACCTGGAAACGAAACGGGGCCTATGACAATACACCATTTGACACGGAGTTGCTGTCGAATCATCTTCCTTTGCTGGATATCGACGAAACTGCAGGGCTTGGCGAAGTTCCTTTCTGGCGGAAATGGCTGTCGCATCCGTGTTATGACGACTACTGGCGGGAGTTTGATCTGGCATCGTTTACGGATCGCATCAAGGCTCCTGCGTTCGTCTGGAGCGGCTGGTTCGACATCTATACGCAGGGCGCGCTTGACAGTTTTATGCTGATGCGTCAATCCGCCGGAAGCGAAGAGGCCCGCTCTCTGACCCGGTGTGTGATTGGTCCATGGGCGCACAGTGAGCCCGCCGGAGAGATTCCGTTGGGTGATGGCGAGTTTTCCCGACGGAAATTTGTGGAGGAGCCGGAAAAAGCGTTTCTGGAAGCCCGTTTGAAAGACGAAGTTCCGCCGCCTGTTGAGCCCTTACTCTACTTCATGCTCGGAAAGAACGAGTGGCGGACTGCGGAATGCTGGCCGCCGGCAGGGGGGCGCGAACAGAATTTCTATCTTCACAGCGCAGGAGCTGCCAACACACGTTTCGGCGACGGAGTCCTTTCCACGCTTCCGCCTGAACAGGAAATGCCGGATTGTTTTATCAGCGATCCGCGGAATCCTGTCCCGACGACTGGAGGACATGGAATCTGCGTTCCCTGTGGATCGCATGACCAGTCTGAGGTGGAACAGCGGAGTGATGTCCTTGTCTATACTTCGGAGATCCTTTCCGCTCCGCTCACGATCGCCGGACGCATTTTTGTCTGTCTTCATGCCTCAAGCACTGCTCCGGATACGGACTTTACTGCAAAACTGGTTGATGTCTATCCGGATGGACGAGCCTTCAACATTGCCAACGGCATTCTGCGGACTCGTTACCGCAATTCCATGGAGAAAGCGGAACTTCTTCGTCCCGGAGAGATCGCAGAATATAAGATTGATCTCTGGAGTGTAGCGAACTGTTTCCTTCCGGGACATCGGATTCGTCTGGAGATTGCCGGCAGCGATTTCCCGGAATTCAGCCGGAACAATCAGACTGGCGGATCTATCGCGGAAGATACCGAACTGCGGATTGCCCGACAGACTGTTTATCATGACAAGACCCATCTTTCCCGCCTGATCCTTCCTGTGTTGGAAGCGTAAGCCTGTGAGCCTTTGCGGAAAAACGCAAAGGCGGTCTGAAAGTTTAGGGAAAGAGGAGAGCGCGAGAGGAGAA
>CAJKAR010000039.1 GCA_905197955.1 uncultured Lentisphaeria bacterium
AGCGGTTCTTCTCCCCTCGCGCTCCTCTCTTTCCCTAAACTTTTGACGCCTTTGCGTCTACACGCAAAGGCTCTCCCATTCTGTTACTCTGCAAGGATTGCAATCGGCCAATTTGCAGGATCCGCCTGACAATGAGCACCGGGATTCATTCCACTGGTCAGCGCCTTGTCCTTCTTTCCGGGATCCTTGTCATGAAGATAGAGGGCACAACCGAACGGGAAACCTTTTTTCAGGACGATCGGCAGAATATAACGCTCCGCAAAGGAGAGGGTATACGCATAGCCGTTTTTCGTGCGTGTGAATTCGCATTTCACGTTTTTCGACGCCTCGTCCTTACTCGGCATATTCACACCATCGGCAAGCTGATGGAAGACCTCTTTGAAGCGATAGAGAATGCCTTTTCCGTTTTTCTGAGCGAAATCGTAGCGGTAATCGTCGTCATCATATCCCGGCTTCGAGTTGGATCGACCGTTCGCACCGCAGTCGAAGTAGACTTCAAGACATCCATCATGAAGCCAGAGCATCCGTTCCGCGCCCGGCCGCTTCCACTCAGCGGAAGTGTCCATGAAATTATCATCCGTCACCTCCACGCGGATGAAGAGATTGCTGCGATTCCATGCCAGCTTGTAAACAGCTTCCAGATCTCCTTTTTTGATTCCGGGCTGAGCGGGATGGAAGTTCTTCATCGGAATGCCGGGAATCCGCGACCAGTTCGGCGTACCGTTTACATATGGAACATAGAAGTAATCCATGTTCCAACGTTTTGTCAGCCGATCGCCTTTCGAAGGAGTCACCGTGAGCTGAAGATCAGAATGATAGAGCTTGTCCGGTTCAATCTTCCGACGCGGAGAAAGCTCAAACGACTGCGTTCCTTCCGGTTTCAGATGATAAGCGGATTTCTTTCCGCCGACCTCCAGCGTTCCGGTTCTGGGGAAGGCGGTGCGGTTGCGGAGCTCTGCGGAGAGCGAACCGTCGAGAGCAGGTTTCACAGAGAGCGCAAGAGTCGCGGTGACATCGTCGGAAGTGATTTTTTTCAGTGCGGAGGAGAGTTTCTCCACATCTTCCGCGATCACGAACAACGGAGCCGGAGTCAGAGGAATCCGGAATACCCCGTTTTTATCGGGTTTCGCACTCCGCTTTGCGCCCATCAGGTCGACGAACTCCACATTCTGTCCGAAAGCGACTTCCACTTCCGGTCCCCGTTTGAGTCCGTTTTCCACATCAGGATCAATGCACCAGAGAGCGGCAATCGGCTTTGCATTCTTCCGTTTGAACACATATCCGCGGATCGATGCGGAGGGCTTGATCTCCGAATGGAACTCAACCTCAGGCATCAGATGTCCAAGCGTATTCGCCACTTTGCACATCAGGATCGGAGAGAGGTGCATATCCAGGAACGGAGCGGAAATCCAGAGATTCGTCATACGAACCTGCGGCCAGTATTTGAGCGCAATGATCCAGACACGCGCAGCACTCGACGCCTGTACGAATTCCCGGTTTCCGAGCGAATAGGTCACAGTTCCGTTGACTCTCCAGTCGTCTCCGTTGATCAGCGCCCCCCACTGCGGAATCCGGACAAACGGATACATGAACATTTCACTGACATAGATCGGAGTTTCCTTTCCGTAGCCATAACGCTTCATCTGAGCAGTCAGCATGGCGAGCGCGGAATCCAGATCCTGCGATCCCAGAGAATTGCCGTCCACCGCGCCGTATGGATGAATCGTGATGGCATCGTAGCGGAAGTTCTGTTTTTTCGCCGCAGAAAGATACCCTTCATAGGCGTCGTATCCGCGCAGATTGCTGTATCCGCTGGTGCCGTGCGTCGGAGCGACGATCGCTTTCGGATTCGCCCGCTTGACTCCACGCGCAAGCGCCTGCTGGAGTTTGAAATAGTCGTCATATTTTCCGGAGGTCGGCAGAGGCGCCCCCTCCTCCTCGTTGTAGAGCGCCCAGGAAAACGCCTGTTCCGGATCGTACTTGGAGGCCTGCCGGAACGCCGCTTCCTCGACCTCTTTCACCAGTTCGGGCGAAACGGACGTAATCGACCGGATCAGCGGACCGTATTTCTTCTCCTTTTCCGCCAGAACCTGAAGATAATTCGTGATTCCGTATTTCTTTTCCAGAACCGATTTGATCCCCCCCTGCGGATTATATCCCCAGCTGGTGGAGCCGAATCCCCAGTCCCGGTACTTGCGGCCGATGTCTTCGCCGCGTGAATAGATCGCCATGGCATGAAGCGTTCCGAAGATATCTTTCGTCGGATGCACATTTTTGAGAGGAGTCATCACATTGAAGCGGTAATAATTCGTATAACTTCCGCCGTTGACGCGGTAATCGGCGCGAACCACAAAGATTCCCTCCTGAATCACGTTCGGATCCATCGGGAAATCGACTTTCTGCGTTCCATCGGGTCCGATTTTCACAGAGAGAGTCTTTTTCATCAGGATCTCCTGATAGGCATTCGAAACGGTCACATCGACCACTCCAGCCGTCCCCGGCGCTCCCTGAAACAGGAAAGCACTCCCGAACGGTTTGCCCTTGACCAGATCATTGTCCGGAGAGGCGGAAATGAAATTCCCTTCGATGGGCGCCGTAATGAAGTCCGTCGGACGGCTCCCTTCTTCCAGCTGCATCCCGTCCACCAGGATCCGGGAGCTGTTGTATGCCCCGTTCAGCAGCAGACGCACTCCGGCGGAATCGGCAGTGAAGGTGCGCTGATAGCGTTTCCATTCGGGTGTGATCTGGAAACGGGTTTCCGGCTTGCCCGCATCGCCGGAGATCGGACCGTACTGACCGATGAATTTGCCGGCGCGCGTCACGCTTGCCAGAGCCAGAGAAAGCGTACAGGGCTTTTCGGCTTTCGCATAAAAACTCAAAGTGTAGGTTTTTCCCGCATCAAGAGCAATCGGGAACGAACGCATGGAAGGAACACGCGGCTGAGTCGGATGGATCGCCAGCGCATGTTTTCCAAAACGCCCTTCCGGAACGACCTCATAGCGGCATTTCTCCGGAGTATAAACCGCGCCGCCGTCATTCCAGCTCCAGAAACGGAGCCCCTGTTCGAAACTAGGATTCGGCAGAATGTTCCGCGTCGCTGGACGGGGCACATGAAGTCGATCCTCTTTCCAGAAGTCGATTCCTCCGACCGGAGGCGGCGTGTTGCCGTCACCGGTAATGCATTCGCCGAGATCAATAATCAGCTTCCGCAGTTTGCTTCCGTACCGGACAATTCCGTCAAGACGGTTGATCTTCCAGCGGTTGTCGATCACGCGGGAGAGAATGAAACTTCCCTGCTCCGTTTCCGGCAGTTCCAGACGGAATCCCTCAAGCGGTTTTGTTCCGTTGTACACAAAAGGACCTTTCACGATCTGCTGTTTCTGTTCCTTGTGCTTCGGCAGCATCGAATTTTCCGGTGTGATGTTCCAGTTCTTCCAAGCGAGTTCCTTTCCGAGGAAATTGTACGGAGTCATCCAGAGCGCTCCGGCATTCCACGTCAGTTCGATCCGGCTTCCCGGGAGCGCTTTCAGCGTATAGATGAATTGCTGTTCCACGCTCTGCGCATCCAGATACGGCTTACGGACCGTGAACGACCCGTTTTTTGAATCGACCGAAACAACCGGCGGTTTTCCCGGGAGATCCCGGAATGGATAGCCGTAGCCGTTTTTGTTGTCGCCCCACCAGAAAAGACGCAACGCCTCCTTCCCGTTGACCAGAATCGTGATGTAACATGCCTTCGACAGATTTTTCCGGTTGCCGTCCTGATAGATCGTCACGCTTTTATTTCCCGCGACAAACGAAGGGATCGAAAGCGTCTTGCCCGAAACCGTGAAATCCTGCACGACAAGCCGGGGAGTTATCCGTTCCGTCTTTCCGGAGGCAAGATACGGTTCCGGATTCGGCAGATCCGCTCTCAGAAAAGCCGGTCCCGTCAGCAATGCGGCAAACAGTGCCGCGCTCAAGATTCGATTCATCGTATATCTGTCCTTTCCTTGAATGGATTATTCTGTCGGTGTCTTTTTCGATCTCCGGAAACCGTTGAAGAAAACATTTGTCTCTTTCTTGTCCGCATTTCCGAGGATATCATGTTTTGTATAAACGGCCGTATAGAGTTTCTTTGCAGTCTCGCTGCCCACATGTCCGTCATAATAGAGCAGGTTAGTTCTGCCGTTGGAAAGAAGCACTTCCGTATTGTCCTTGCTTCGTCCTGAAATATCATCTCCGTTATGATGGAATCCAAGATATCCAAGATAGCAGGTATCCCCCTTTCCATTCCAGAATAAAGTTGTGCCGGCATAAGAGACATCTTTATAAATTTCGCCGAAACTGATTGCTGTCGATGGAGCGAATACAATGCTGTTTTTTTCCGAAACTAGATCCAGCCAGGGATGTAGCACCGGACTCGGCAGGATATGACCGAATTTCCACTTCCCCGTCCCCCAGCGGAGATCCGCATCCGGAAACACCGGACAGACGAACGCACACTTTGAATTTTGCTCATTGTCCAACGCAACCCCGTACGGTCTTGTCTGATTTGCCTTTCCCACTCCGCCGCCAAGGAAATGTCCCGCGCTGCAATTCTCTCCCCAGTTGGGAAAATATCCGGCAGTGGCGGCTCCGGGCAGAATAACACTGTCGTAATCGGAACTGTACATGGCTTCCGCCGTCCCGATCTGCTTCATATTGCTCTTACACTGGGCGGAAAATGCCGACTGACGCGCTTTGTTCAAGGCCGGAAGAAGCATTCCGGCAAGAATTGCAATAATTGCAACAACGATCAGAAGCTCTATCAGTGTGAAAAATTTTTCCCGTTTCATCCATTCTTCTCCTGTTGTTTGGTTTCAAAATATTGAACAATCGCCTTTGCCGCGTTCTCACCTGTTTCCCGTATTTTATCAAAGACTGAACCGATGATCCGGATATCCAGCTCCGGATGCTTCTGTTTCAGCGCAATGGAAGAGGTGTTGTTTTCCAGAACAATAACAAGATCCCTGCGTCCGGATTTTTCGATCGCCTCCACAATATATGTCTGGCGGAGATACCAGTTGCCGACCGTATAGAGTACCGTAATTTCCGGATCCGCACACAGTAATTCTCCCAGCTGATCGGTCTGCACAGCATCCAGATGGCGGATCTCCTTTTGAATTCCCGGCAGATCCGTCTCTTCCACCACCCGCTGCCCCCACAGGCAGAAATGCCGCTTGTCTTTCTGAAAACAGAACAGGGCTTTTTTCGGAGCAATCTCCTTCACCGTCCGCATTACAAGATCCAGGGCGGTCACTTCCGGATAAAAATCATACGGAGAATCCGGAAGACTGAATTTCATCTGCTTTGTAATATTCACCGTAAACAAAGGAGTCCCGTTCCGGCGCAGTCCGGCGATCAGCCCCGCATAAAACTCCCCTGGTCCAAACCAGACCATCGCATCCAGATTCTGATTGGAAAAAAAGCGGAACAGCTCCTCTTCCGGAAAACGATCCGGAAACATGATATTGCAGAAAAAGGAATCCCGCGGCATCGCCGGGAAAAAGCCGGATTGCAGAATGCCGACTTCAAATGGAAACTCCGAGGCATAACCGCCATTGCCGTGCGCAATCAAACCAACCGTCCAGATCGGAGACGTATGAAACAGCGGATTGCTGAACACTCCCTTGCGTCCCGGAAGACGGATCAGAACTTCATCCTCCTCAAGCTGGCAAATCGCATCCCGGACCGTTCCGCGCGCAACATTGAATCGTGCACACAGAGAACGTTCACTCGGAATTGCCCTGGGCTCCACTCCCGCTTTTGTAACAAACTGCCGGAGATAAAACTTGATCGGCGTTGTCATCAGCTCGGCTTTGATTTTCGGCATAACGTCCTCTTGATCCGTTTGGTATAGTTTTCTGACCACATTACATTTTAAACGATTTCTGCGTTTTTGTCAAGAGGGGGAACGGAAAAAACAGGAATTTTTAGAGAACTTTCCGGTAAAGTTCAACGTTGCAGCCTTTTTCCCGGTGCTCAAAAATGAGCTTGTACCGCCGATCATTCCGAAGCATTTCGAACAGAGCGCTGTTGCGTTCAAAATCTACATGCAGATCATCCAGATACAGAAGAAGATATGGCGCATGGAACGGCGGCGCCGCATGCATGATATGTCCTGCCGGACGATCCAGAAAGTGCATCAGCATCTGACCAGTAGTCAAAATCCGCTGATCCGGCGGAACAAGTTCCTTGACTCTGGTGATGATTTCCGTGCAGTCCGGACGCTCCTGAATCCGGCTGAACGCATATTTCCCGACCGGCAGTCGTCCAAAGAAAAGTCCGCAGAACAGCAGTCCCGCTGCCACTGCAAACACTGCTGCATGTGCCGCTCTGCGATGACGACTCCCTTCCGGGACTCCGGCAAGAAACAGCCCCGAAAACGATCTTCTTCTCCGCAGAAAACACCAGTAGCCTGCGGCGGTTGCCAGCGTCAGAATAGCAAAAATCTCCGTCTGATACCACATGGAAATATTCAGGGCATCGCTCCCGCCCATCAGGAACAATCCGGCAAGCAGAGGGAGCGCCGTTGCCAGCAGAAGCGGTTCCGCAAGCGCCAGAGGGAAAAATCCCAGAAGAAGAACCGCGATGAAATAAAAATTCAACGGACTGGCAAACT
Organism: uncultured Lentisphaeria bacterium; assembly: GCA_905197955.1. Taxonomy (GTDB): domain Bacteria; phylum Verrucomicrobiota; class Lentisphaeria; order Victivallales; family UBA1829; genus UBA1829. The sequence continues at coordinate 6,644 of CAJKAR010000039.1, forward strand.
GTTCGAAAAACACCGCGGTCTTTGTCAGAGGAGCAAGCAGAATCTCCGAAATGGAGTTCCCGATCTCCCCGTAATGAAATGTCTGGACATAATTCGAATTCCAGGAATCAGGCATGTTATAGAGCATTTTCTTCACCGCGGGAGAAACCACTTTCACGGTAAAGGCGAACCAGGCACAGGAAAAAAGTCCCAGCAGAATCCCCTGCCAGTACTTCCGCTTCAAAAGGAGGCAGAACGCCCAGCCGCACCAGAAAACCGTGGTTGTCTCCTGAAGCAGAAGCGAAAGCACAAACATCACAATGCATCCCGCACGGTTCCCCCTCCGGTAAAAATAGTAAAACGCCAGCAGAATCGCCGGAAACATGACAATCGGATGGAATCCGTAAAACAGGGAAAGATTCAAATTCGGAATCGTAAAATGAAACATCAGCAGAACAGCCAGCAGTCCTGCGGGAAAACGCCGCATCCCCAGCTCCCGCGCCAGCAGATACCACAGCGGAACAATCAGATAGATCAGAATCGAATTCAGAATAAACAGCGTCCGCGGATGCGGAAACAACGCCAGAATCGGAGTCAGAAGGAGATTCGGCAGCGGATTGAAATGTCCCGCATTGTAAAGCCAGCGCAGCGGATTCAGCGGATCGCCGGCTATGGCGATGTATCCGGTATAATACTCTGTCCAGTCCGTGAAGGTGAACCAGAGCCGGTCATACGACTCGAACTGCATGTAGATTCCCCACACGCATCCGGCAAGAGCAGAACAGCCGATCACGACTGGCATCGTAAAACGGTTTCGGACCGCCGGAAGGCTCCATCCGCAAACCAGGGCGCTCCGCCAGAAACAGACCATAAAAAGAAAAATGAAAATCAGAATGGAAGAAAAACAGAGAGGAAATGCCAGAATGCCCCACAACAGCCATCCCGGCAGAAGCGCTTTTGCCAGCTTTCCGGCAAGAGTATCCCTCTTCAGAACCATCACCACCGAAACCAGAAACGCCACAACCAGAAGCTGCGGAACCACTGAAAACGAAACCAGATCCGTGAAAAACGCTTTGTAAAACGCCGGCTCCAGACCAATCATATTGAAATAAAGAAACACAAACGAAATCAGAATCGCGCTGAGCGATCCGGTCAGTAGAACGCATGCGGAAAATTTCCTCATGACCGCTCCCCGTTTTTCAGTCGATCCGCGATCTGCAGGGCAATGTTCTCCGGCAGCAGTCCGTAACGCTCGCGGAGAAGAGGAACGGAACCATGAGGAAGAACCTCCTCCGGCCAGCTGAAATGGAGCGTCCCGCGATTGGGACGATTGAGAAGAAGACGATCGGCAATTCTGCCGAGTCCATCGGCGTTCCGGCAGTCCTCAATCGTGACAATGAGTTTTGTTGCGGCATCGGCAAGGAGCTTCGCATCATCAAACGGTTTCAGGAAACGGACATTGGTGACAGAAGCACTGATGTTTCTGGTCCGCAGCTGAGCCGCAGCGGCAAGCGCAGTGGAAAGCTCCCGTCCCACCGCCCAGATGGCGACATCAGTTCCGGCAAGCACCTCCTCCGACTTTCCCCAGAGCAGCGGAGCACGGGAAACATCCAGATCCGCCCCGTTCGAACGCGGATATCGAAGCATCACCGGTCCGCCGGCATTGTATGCCGCCTGAAGCATTTCGTCGAGTTCCGTTGCATCGCGCGGACAGAGAATCGCCAGATTATGCATCACCAGCAGAAACGAAAGATCGTAAATTCCATGATGCGTCGGGCCATCCTCCACGGCCCCGGCACGATCCACACAGAAAATCACCGACCGGTTCTGAAGACAGATATCATGGAAAATACAATCCAGCGCCCTCTGCATGAACGTGGAATAGATCGCCACCACAGGCCGGAGTCCTCCGGCGGCAAGTCCCCCGGCAAAAACCACGGCATGTTCCTCGGCGATTCCAACATCGTAAAACCGATCGGGGAACCGCTCTGCAAAACGGGAGAGCCCTGTTCCGCTCGCCATGGCGGCAGTCAGAGCAATCACATCCGGGTGACGCTCCGCCAGACGGATAACACTCTCGCCGAATGCGGCAGAAAACGATTTTGTGTTCTTCGGCGGAGGAAGAATCACGCCGGTTTTCGGATCAAAGGCAGGCACTCCGTGAAACTTTTCGGGAGAGGAGATCGCATATTTGCAACCATGTCCCTTTTCCGTAATCACATGAACGACAACAGGACGGGCATTCAGTTCCCGAACCTTTTCGAGATTCTCAATCAGACTCGGCAGATCGTGTCCGTCGATCGGGCCGACATATTTGAACCCCATCTCCTCGAACAGAACACTGGAAACCAGCAGATTTTTTGTAAGAGCCTCGACCCGGCTGATAAACTGGATCAGATGATGACCGCCAGGCAGATGGCGCAGCAGAAACTTGACATGGGTTTTCAAACGATTATAGCCGCGTCCCGTGATGAATTTCGTCAGGCTGGTGGAGATGGTTCCGACACTTTTCGAGATCGACATCTTGTTGTCATTGATAATCAGAATAAAATGTCTTTTATGTCCCCGGACATTGTTCAGAGCTTCGAGAGAGATGCCATTTCCAAGTGCGCCATCACCGACCACCGCAATGACCCTGGACTCCTTGTCTCCGTTATGCTCCAGCGCCGCAGAAAGTCCCATTGCGGAAGAAAGCGCAGCGCCTGCATGCCCGGTGACAAACACATCATGCGGAGACTCCGCCGGATTCTGAAATCCGGAAAGTCCGCCGTAACGCCGGATCGTCTCGAACTTTTCATAGCGTCCGGTAAGAATCTTGTGCGGATAGGTTTGATGGCCGACATCCCAGACCATCTTGTCCGCAGGCGAATGGAAGACCTTGTGAAGCGCCACGGTCAGCTCAATCACCCCGAGATTGGGTGCCAGATGCCCTCCGTTTTTTGAGACAACGGCGATGATTTTCTTTCGAATCTCCTCGCAGAGAGCTTCCAGCTGCTCCAGCGAAAGTTTCTTCACATCCTCCGGCCCTTTGATTTGCCCGAGCAATTCTTCCATAATATTCAAGACCCTTTCCTTATCCTAAAAATTTATCACGGATTCGTCTTGGATTCAAGCTGTAAAACGAAGAAATCCGGGATGCTTTGTCCGGAGGAAAACGCTTTTCCTCTCAAAAACGAGAGACTCTCATCTCACGCATCCTGCGCTGCAGAATCTGCATATTCCATTTCACCTTCCGCCGGGAGTCATAAACAAACAGAAAAATCCACAGAGGAAACATTGGATTTGAAAAAAAAGAAAATGATGTTATTCTATTGACAGGGCGTTGCGATCCGCCTTCGTGCATTCCATTTCAGGAATCACATCATAGAGATCAAACAATTGAGGCTTGTATGAAAAATTGGTTCTGTTTTGCACTGCTGTCCGCTATGATTCCGGCTTTTGCCGCAGAAGAAAATCTTGCTCTGAACAAACAGGTTGCAGCAAGCTCCGTGGAAAAAGCGTCTGTGGAACCGGAACATGCGGTCGATGGAAACGCAAAAACTCGCTGGGCATCCCAGTTCAATGATCCACAGTGGTTCATGGTGGATCTGGGAAGCGTCAAAAAAGTCGGCAGAGTGGTAATCTCCTGGGAAAGAGCCTATGCAAAACGCTATAAAATTCAGCTTTCCACAGATCAGAAGCACTGGAAAGATGTCATCGTCAAAAATGACGGAATGGGCGGAAAAGAAACTCTGAAATTTCCGCAGCAGGATGCCCGTTATGTCCGGTTTGCCGGCGACAGCCGCGGAACCTGGAACGGATATTCCTTCTGGGAATTTCAGGTGTTTGAAAAATAACCCATACAAAAGAAACAAAAAGGAGTGAGAAAATGAAAAAACTGATGTTTGCGGCAATGTTTGCCGCCGCGTTCGGACTCTCCGCCGCGGAAGCCAATCTCGCACTGAACAAAACGGTCACTGCAAGCTCCACGCAGGACAATAAAATGGTCGCCAAAAACGCGGTCGATGGCAAAAACAACACCCGCTGGTCCTCTCAGTTCAAAGATGCTCAGTGGATCATGGTTGATCTCGGTTCCACTCAGAAAGTCGGCAAAGTGTTTCTCAACTGGGAAACTGCCGCAGGAAAAGATTTTAAAATTCAGGTCTCCAAAGATGGAAAAACCTGGAAAGACGTCGCTGTCAAAAAAGACGGAAAAGGCGGAAAAGAAACCTTCTCTTTCAAACAGGAAGACGCCAGATATGTTCGCATGTTTGGTGAAAAACGCAAAACTCCTTATGGATTCTCCCTCTGGGAATTTGAAGTCTACGCAAAATAATACGTGATTAATAGACGTTTCTGCCGCTGGTCCATATACATCGTAACGGAAAAATGCGTCAGCATTTTTCTCGGGTCAAGGACTGTGTCCTTGTCGCGGTCCAGCGGCGAGACGCTGGTCGTGCATAGCACGAAACGCTTTTTATAAAAAATGCGAGAGGAGCAAACCGCTTTGAAAAGCGGTTCTTCTCCCCTCGCGCTCCCCTCTTTCCCTAAACTTTTGACGCCTTTTGCGTTTTCACGCAAAGGCTCCTACTTTGTAGTTTCACAACAGACATTGATGTGGAAATCTCTATGAGGAAATCATCTCAACTCGGGAATTCCGGTATTTTTTGTTTTCTGCACTTCAAAGGTGACATCCCAAGTGCCCGTTTGATGAAACGCGTAAAAGTATGTGGATCAGAAAAGCCACATAAGCGGCTGATTTCCGATACAGGAAGATCGGTCCCGTAGATCAGCTCTCGGGCGCGATTAAGTCTCTGATTCAAGATCTGTCTCCCTGGGGACGGAAGATTGTGCTCCTGATACGCTTTATTGAGGGTAACACGGGACACCTGAAAATATTCCGCCATAAATTCCACAGTCAAATCAGGATTTCCCAGATTTTGCTTGATATACTCCTCTGCACATGTGACCAGTCGCTCATATTTGGAAAATGGTATGGAAAACCCGTCTGCATGAGCAAGAATGTCCAATACAACCGCCGCGGCCCGACGCTGTGAAAACAACGATTTTTCCGAACACAACTCATCCAGTCTGGCGAACAGCTCCGCCGGATATGGCGTGTAAGACGCCATGAAACGTGGAAAACCGTAAGACATCACTACGGCACAGGCTAGCGGACCGGAAAGACTGATCCATCGGAATTCCCATTGTTCCGAAAGAGCCTCTTTTCGGTTTTCCTCTCCTGGATAGATTAAAAAAATGCCGTTTTTTTCCACAACAGCTTCTGATCCTTCTATATTCACCTTTCCGGTCCCCCGAATTCCCCAGCTGAGAACAATTTTTCTGGCCTGAATCCTTGATCTTTTTTCAAATTGTCCCTTTTTTAAACATTGAGTTCCTGTTGTTTCCACGTAAAAAGGCATAACGTCCCAATACTTCTGATCAAAATTTGTGACGTAATTATAATTGGAAGCGTTTTTACAGCCCCTTTTTCTATCCATATTCATGATTCCTGTTTTATTTACAAATTATCCCTTGTTAACTGAGGGAGAATATAGTATAATTTATATAGTTTTCAATCACAGAGACAGAAAAAAACAAGGGAAGAACCATGTCGAAAAACAATTTTTTTTCTCTGATAGAGCTCCTTGTCGTAATTGCAATCATTGCAATCCTTGCCGGTCTCCTGCTGCCGGCCTTGAATTCCGCAAAGAAAAAGGCCGAAGCAATCACCTGCATAAGCAATTTAAAGCAGTACGGAACAGCGTATTACCAGTATGCATCCGATAATAATGACCATCTGCCCTTCAATCAGGACTGCGTCGGATTCTGGCTCGAATGGACCAATCACCTGATGCCGTATCTTGGCGTAACAGTGAAAAATTACGACTGGTCTACGAATTCCTCATCAAAACAAGCCATGAGATTCGTTCAGCAGAAGAAACTGTATTGTCCCTCCCGCTGGCGAATCGACACCCCATCTTCCGAATCCTATCGCCCCTCCTACGCGCCGAACGGCTGGTTCGGACTAAGCAGAATGATTGCTGACAATGGAACCGTAAATAAAGGATACCGCCTCGGAAGTTCAAGCCGGAAAAATGTCTCAAAGATCATGCTGTTAAGTTCGACAAAAATCTCCACCAGCAAACTTTATCCGGCGAACTACTCTGCAACTCTTGTTGATATTCCCTCGCACGGGGATTCCGAAAACATGCTCTATATCGGGGGAAATGCCGGCTCCATTCCATGGAAACGAATTCCGCTGGGAAACAATGCTCCGAGTCTGACTGGCGGGCCTTCCGCGTATGTGATCTTCGGCGGATGGAAGGATTTCTGACCGTTTTATTTGGAGAACCAGACAATGAAATTTTTATCTGCTGCCTTAGGAATCGTTCTCTGCTGCCAGGGATTTGCCCTTTCCGCGTTTGAAGTGACAGAAGAAAATGCCGTCCGGAAGGAAAATCTTGAATTTTCAACAGTTTTCCTCCGTCAGAACTGGGAATATGTGCCTGTTTCTGGCAAAACTTTCCAGAAAGACTCCAAATCCCGGAAAACGCAGACGGAACACTTTCTTTCCGGAAAATGGAATCTGCCCGATGGAGAGTTCCTCCTGAAGCATACCTTGAAAAAAGAAAATAAAAACACCTTAAAACTCTCTCTGCAGGCGGATGCCTTGAAAACCGGTGTTTCCGGCCGTGTAGTCATGATCAGCACCTCGTTTCCCATTCTTGAATTCGGCAGCCGGACCATCCGTGCAGATGGCAAACCGATTTCATTTTCTGAGAAGTATAATCCCAACAAAAAATTTTCACAGGGGAAATGTCTGAAAATGGAGATTCCGCTCCAGACAGGCACTCTGTTTCTGGAAGGCCCGTTCTGGTATCGTCTACAGGATAATCGCACCTATGGTTCCAGCAACTGGAGTCTGCGGATTTTCAGTTCGCAGAAAGCGAAAAACGGAGTAATCCAGTCCGCCCGACTGAATCTTGTATTCCGCTTTGTCCCTTATGCCAGCACGCCTCTGCCGCTGACCGGAGCGGCAAATTCCGGATTCACAGATGAGATCCCGGATGACCGCAAGGGCGGATGGACCGATCAGGGATCGGAAAACGATTTCCGTTCCTTTCCACAGGATCAGCGGAATTTTGCGGGTGTTCCGTTCCAGATTTTGAAGGAAAAGGAACATCCCAGCAAAACGTGTATCGTGCTTCAGGGGAAGGCGCGCCCCTATTTCCCGAAAAAGGCGGAATTGAATTTGCAAAATCCGGTCAAAGGAAAATATCTGTATCTGCTTCACTGCGTCGCATGGCCAACTCATGATGTGGAGAAAATCGGAATAGTTGCCGTGGAATCGGCATCGGCGGAATTCGTGGAAAAGGAAATTGTCCGCCACGACATCAAATGTCAGGAGGATGTGGGCAATTTCTGGGGAGCCGAACCGCTCAAAAATGCCCGGATCGGATGGAAGGGCCGTAATGCGGCGACATCCATCGGAATTTATGTCAGCCGCATCCCGCTGAACGGAAGTGCCATCCGGAAAATCGAATTTGAAAGCGCGGGAAAAAGCGTCTGGATGATCGCCGGTGCGACGGTATCGGATATTGAACTTTCCTTCGATCCGCCCCGTAAAATGGTGATGGCCGCCGACAAGGAATTCATGGAACTGAAAGAATCCGATGTTCTCCGCCATGTGGAACCGGGCAGCATCCTCGATTTTTCCGGACAGCTCGACGCTCCCGCCGGAAAATACGGATTCCTGAAAAATGTCAACGGACATTTTGAATTTGAGAAACGTCCCGGCATTCCGGTTCGGTTTTACGGCGTCAACATTGCTCAGGGCCTCCATTTCATGACGGATGAAAATATGGACAAAATGGTAAATCATATCGCCGCAACCGGCTACAATCTGGTTCGATTCCACCATTTCGACGGGATGCTCGCCAAACCGACAAAAGAAGATCCCCTTGCCTTCGATCCGGTCCGGCTGGAACGCCTTGACATGCTTCTCAAAAAATTCAAGGAAAAAGGCATTTACATCACGGTGGATCTCTACACCTGCCGCAAAATCGGCAAGGGAGAAATTCCGGGAGTCCCCGACAATCTCGCAAACAGTTCCTACAAAGGACTCCTTTTCATTCATCAACCTGCCATGGACAACTTTCTCCGGTACATGCGGAAGCTCCTCACGCACCGGAACCGCTATACAGGTCTTACCTGGGCGGAAGATCCGGCGATCTGCAAAATCAGTCTGATTAACGAGGACTCCATCACCCATGTCCATAAGAGAAACAGCTATCTTCTGGGACTGTACCGGAAAAAGTTTGAAGAATACAAGCGAAACAAAGGTCTTGCCGTTTCGGATCAGAACCGCGAACAAGTCTGGAATCAGTTTCTGGTGGATACCTATGACGCAGCTTTCCGCCGTCTGCGCGCGGCATGTACGGAACTCAACATAAAGGCGCCTGTCACCGATCAGAATTTCTACAGCGATATCGGCACCTCCCTCTCCAGAGAACAGTATGATTATGTGGACAATCACTTTTACAACAACCATCCGGTCTTCATCGGATCGAAGATGTGGAGTCCGCCAATCCGCTCCGCCACCGGTCTCATGCTGGAAACGCATACGGGGAATCTGCTGTCCATGGCCCGGAGCCGTCTTCTGGGCAAGCCCTTCACGGTCTCGGAATGGGATTTTGTCAATCCGAATCCCTTCGTGGTGGAAGGAGCGTTTGAAGCGGGAGCCTATGCGGCATCGCAGGGATGGTCCTCTCTGGAGCGATTCTGCTACGGATTCGGAGAGTATTCCATGAGGACATCACCCTCGATTCACACGTTTTCCATGATTACGGATCCGCTGCGCCTGCTGTCGGAACGGGCCGGAGTCCTGTTCTTCCTGCGCGGCGACGTACAGGAATCGAAGCGGATCTATCCGATCCTGCTTCCACGCGACTATTTCCGGAAAAACCGGACGGATACCCCCTCCACTCTTCTGAATCGCCTGGCGATGCTGGGAAAGACCGGACTTCTCCTTTGCGACTCCGTCCGGACAGCGGCACTTCCACCGGGAACCGCCCACGCGGTCTCGCTCGACAACACCAGTCCTGACGCAGAAAAAATCAGCCGGGTTCCCGCAGCGACCCGGAAACTGAAGCTCGACCAGTCGCGTTTTCTCAACGATACAGGGGAAATCGCACTGGATGCGGAGCAGGGCACCTTTCTGGTCCGGACGGAAAAAAGCGAAGCATTTCTGCTGAAAGAAAAGAACCGTCTTGAAGGCGGATTCGCCTCCGTGGACAACCGCCGGAGCTTCTGCGCCGTGCTCCTCTCCGCGATGGATGGAAAGACACTCCGGGAGACCGATCGTTTTCTGATTCTGCATCTGACGAGAACCGTCAACAAGGGAATGACCTTCCGGACTCAGGATGGTTCCGTTCTGGAGCAGTGGTCCGCGAAACCATCGAATCTACTGTTCCAGCGCGGAGAAGCCGTCCTGACTCTGAATCGGAATCTGCCTGGATTCCGTCTTTACGCGCTGGATCTCGCAGGCAGACGCCTGAAGGAACTCCCAGTCCGGAGCACAAACGGTAAAACCCTCCTTCCGCTGAAAACGGATCTCGACGGGAAAGTCGTTGCGGCATACGAACTGGTCCGTTCCTCATCCGCCCGCTGAACTGTTGAACCAATTCCTGAAACACCCCCCGCCGCCGTTTTCCAGCATGACCCGGCGGGGAACAGTTCCGGACCGAAAAATACAGAAACGATTTCTTTACATTACTTTCCATAAAACATTTGAATGTTTGCCGTTCCGATAGTAAATTATACAGATCAGGAAAAACACAAACATCAACTATGGAAGGAGTCTTTCCTAGAATGAGCAAGATTCGCGCAGAACATATTTTCACGTCGGAGTCCGTCTCCGAGGGTCATCCCGATAAAGTTTCGGACCAGATTTCCGATGCCATTCTCGACGCCTGCCTTGCGCAGGATCCCGAAAGCCGCGTCGCCTGCGAGACACTCTGCACGACGGACCTTGTCGTCGTTTCCGGAGAAATCACCACAAAGGCCCAGGTGCATTGGGAAAAGATTGTCCGCGATGTCGTTTCCGATATCGGTTACACCTCTCCGGATGTCGGATTTTCCGCCTCCGCCTGCAAAGTATTTCTCTGCATCCACTCCCAGTCTCCGGACATCTCCCAGGGCGTCACGGAGGGAGAGGGACTCTTCAAGGAGCAGGGCGCAGGCGATCAGGGCATGATGTTCGGATACGCCAGCAATGAAACAAAAGAACTGATGCCGGCAACCATTCTCTACGCGCACAAGATCGTCGAAGAGCTCGCGCGTCTCCGCAAGCAGGAGCCGGAAAAGTACAGCTATCTGCGTCCGGATTCCAAGAGCCAGGTTTCCATGAAATACAAAGACGGGAAACCGGTTGCGGTCACGACCATCGTTGTTTCCCATCAGCATGCGCCGGAAATGGATATCAAGGTGTTTGAACAGGTCGTGAAGGATGTCGTGAAGAAGGTCATCCCCGCGGAGTTCCTGAATGATGACATTGAGTATTTTGTGAATCCGACCGGACGTTTCGTTGTCGGCGGCCCGAACGGCGACACCGGTCTGACCGGACGCAAAATCATTGTCGATACCTACGGCGGAGTCGGCTCCCACGGCGGCGGCGCATTCTCCGGAAAGGATCCGTCGAAAGTGGACCGTTCCGCGGCGTACATGTGCCGTTACATCGCCAAGAACATCGTCGCTGCCGGACTTGCCGACAAGTGCGAAATTCAGGTTGCCTACGCGATCGGTGTGGCAAAACCGCTTTCGATCAATGTTGATACCTACGGAACCGGAAAAATCGCCAACGACGCTGATCTTGAAAAAGTCGTTGAAAAGGTCTTCGACCTCCGTCCTGCGGCGATTCTGGAGAAACTCCAGCTCAAATATCCGGCGAAAAACGGCTGGGCATATCGCCAGACCGCTTCCTACGGACACTTCGGCCGTTCCATCTTCCCCTGGGAAAAAACGGACATGACCGAAGCTCTGAAAGCGGCGGCTGCGGAATATCTCGCCCGGTAACTCTTCCACCTCCTGCGGATGCCGCACATGGCATCCGCATTTTTTTACAGCGCCGCTCCGGCGGCGTCTTCCTCTCCAACCAAGCAATGAAGGAGACGATATCACAATGGCTTCCGGCAAAATAAAAGTTCTGGCTCTCGGTTCCACGATTCTGGATGTACTGGCAAATGTGGAAGAGGAGTTCCTCTCGACCATCGAGGGGGAGAAGGGCGGAATGGTGATGATCGATGCGGAAACCTCCGACCGGCTTGTCGCACGGCTGCCCTCCTGTCAGAGAATGCTCGGCGGGTCTGCCGCCAACACGCTGTTCGGACTCCAGAGACTCGGCATTCCAACCACGATGCTCGGAAAAGTCGGCACTGATTCCGAAGGGGATTTCTACCGGAGCGAATATGCCAGAATCGGCGGCGATGTCTCGCGTTTCAAGACGACGCCGGATTACCGGACCGGCCGATGCGTCAGTCTGATCACCCCCGACTCCGAACGCACCATGCGCACCGATCTGGGGGCCGCCTCCACCTTCAAGGTCACGGAGATCACGGCGGATGATTTCGAGGGGATTACGCATGTCCATGTGGAAGGCTACATGATGTTCAATTTCGATGTCTTCCTGCATGTGCTGAAGCTGGCGAAGGATGCCGGAGCCACGATCAGTCTTGATCTTGCCTCGTTCGAAGTGGTGAACATCTTCCGCGATAAGCTGGATGATGTTCTCAAACGCTATGTCGATATCGTCTTTGCCAACGAGGACGAAGCACGCGCATTTCTCGGAGGAACGGAGGAACTGGATCCGAAAGCCGCAACGGCGAAACTCTGTGAATTCTGTCGGATCTCCGCCGTCAAACTTGGCAAAAAGGGCGCGTGCATCCGGTCCGGGAACGAGGTGGTCTTTCCCGGTGCGGAGCTTGTCACGGCGGTCGATACCACCGGAGCAGGCGATCTCTGGCAGGCGGGCTTCCTCTACGGATGGCTCAATGGATATTCCCTCGAAATCGCCGGGAAAATGGCGGCGATTCTCGGTGCGGAAGTTGTGCAGGTCATCGGAGCGACCATTCCGCCTTATCGCTGGGACCCGATTAAAACTCGATTCAAAAATCTGATCTTGAAATAAATCTAACACAGGAAACGGAATCATGCCCACAAAGAAAACTGCCGGAAAAGCACCTGCTCCCGCAAAGAAAACTGTCGGAAAAGTACCTGCTCCCGCGAAGAAAACTGCCGGGAAAGCACCTGCTCCCGCAAAGAAAACTGCTGGAAAAGCACCTGTTCCCGCAAAGAAGAAAAGTGCTGCCAAAGTCGAACCTGTATTCAGCGACTACAAGATCCGCGACATCGGTCTTGCCGAAGCCGGAAGAAAAGAACTGGACATTGCCGAAAAAGAGATGCCCGGTCTGATGGCGGTCCGGAAAAAATACGGGAAAAAGAAACCGCTGAAAGGCGTCAAGATCATGGGCAGTCTCCACATGACCGTTCAGACTGCTGTGCTGATCGAAACCCTGAAGGAACTCGGTGCGGATGTCCGCTGGTGCTCCTGCAACATCTTTTCGACGCAGGATCAGGCTGCGGCGGCGATCGTCAAAACCGGCGTGCCGGTGTTTGCATGGAAAGGCGAAACGCTCGAAGAGTACTGGGACTGCACCCTCAAAGCCATCACCTGGCCCGACGGATCCGGCCCTGATCAGATCGTCGATGACGGCGGCGATGCCACCCTTCTCATTCACTGGGGCGTAAAAGCGGAAAAGGATCCCTCCTTCCTCAAACGCAAACCCTCCTCCGAGGAAGAGCGTGTCATTCTGAATCTCCTCAAGAAAACGCTCAAAGAGGATCCGAAACGCTGGAGCAAGGTTGCCGCCAGGGTCAAGGGCGTTTCCGAAGAGACGACCACAGGCGTGCATCGTCTGATCCAGATGGCGGAACGCGGCGAACTGCTCTTCCCCGCCATCAACGTCAACGACTCTGTGACGAAATCCAAATTCGACAACATCTACGGCTGCCGCCACTCCCTGACCGACGGAATCAAACGCGCTCTTGATGTGATGCTCTCCGGCAAGCAGGCGGTTGTCTGCGGCTACGGCGACGTCGGCAAAGGCTGCGCCGAAGCGCTCAAAAACGAACGCGCCAGAGTCATTGTAACCGAAATCGACCCGATCTGCGCTCTTCAGGCATGCATGGCGGGCTTCACGGTCGCCACGGTGGAGGATGCGCTCCCGACTGCCGATCTCTATGTCACGACAACCGGCAACTGCCATATCATCACCGCCGAACACATGAAGAAGATGAAAGACCAGGCGATCGTCTGCAACATCGGCCATTTCGATAACGAAATCGAGGTTGCCAGACTCAAAGCGATCCCCGGCATCAAGATCGTCGAGATCAAAGGCCATGAGTGCCCGGTCCACATGTACCAGTTCCCCGACGGGCACTGCATCTATCTGCTTGCGGAAGGACGTCTTGTCAACCTCGGCTGCGCGACGGGCCATCCCAGCTTTGTCATGAGCTGCTCCTTTGCCAACCAGGTGCTCGCACAGATCGCGATCGCAACCCGGAAGCACGAGGTCAAGGTCTACCGTCTCCCGAAAGAGCTCGACGAGGAAGTCGCGGCTCTGCATCTGGAGAAACTCGGCGCCAAGCTCACCCGTCTGACGCAGGAGCAGGCGGATTATATCGGCGTCAAGATCGAAGGCCCCTACAAAGCGGATTATTACAGATATTAATCCGCATTTGACATCAGACTCATATTCAGGACAGGCGGCATATCACGGCCGCCTGTCTGATTTTTCGGAGATTGTAAACAATGGATTCTTTTCTGGATGGATTCACGATCTGGAATGCCGCCGCACTGATTGCCTCGGCGCTTCTGATCGGACTCAATAAGACGGGTATTCCCGGAATCGGACTGCTTCCGGTTCTTCTGCTGACGATGACCTTTCCGACACGTCTCTCCACCGGTCTTCAGCTGGGCATGCTCTGCATGGCGGATGTGATCGCGGTCATCTGGTACCGCCGGAACGCGAACTGGCGGCTGATTCTGCGACTGATTCCGGCAGCCGCGGCAGGACTTCTGGCGGGGACTCTGCTCGTCAACCAGCTGAATGATCGGACGATGGCGGTGACCATCGGAATCATTGTGCTCTTCCTCTGCGGAATCAGCATTGTCAAGGACTACGTGCTGAAGGATGTGAACCGGATCCCGACTCACTGGACATTCGGGGCAACCGCAGGGTTTCTTGCCGGATTCACCACGCTGATTGCCAATGCGGCGGGCCCCGTCATGGCACTCTATTTTCTGGCGCTGAAACTGGAGAAAAAAGAATACGTGGGAACCGGAGCATGGTTCTTCCTGCTGATGAACTGGACCAAACTGCCGATTTTCGTCTGGCAGGAGCGCATCACGATGCAGTCGGCAATGGCGGATCTGGTCATGCTGCCTTTTATTGTTGTCGGAGCAATCATCGGAATTGTCATGCTGAAACACATCTCGCAGGAGTGGTTCAACAGGATCGTGGTCATATTCTCCATCATTGCGGCACTGAAACTGATTTTCTTCTGAGTGCAGCGGAGGAGAAAATACGGCGTCAGAATTCCGCTTTGCCCCGGATGTCGAATTTATAGGAGACGGAGAGAATTTTGACGCCCATCCCCATGAATTCCTTGCTGAACTTGAGACCGTTCAGAGTGTTGTCGCCCTGCAGATTCAGGTTCAGACTGAAATGGTCGGGATTGTTCAGGACGCTGCGATGGTTGCCGTCGCCGGTGTTTTCCGTATAGGTGTATGTGTTGACATGCTCCGTGTTCACTTTCTCCTCCTTGTTTGCAAGAAGTCCGGTTCCGGAGAATTTCACTTCGATGTCTGAAAGTTTTACGTTCAGATCCAGCTTCAGATCCTTGTGATCCAGTTCGCCGGAAAGAACAGAGATGTATTTCTTGACATTGCTGTCGATTTCAGATTTCAGAAAAGTCTTGATAATGGATCCCAGCATTGACATTGTATTTGCTCCCGATCTGATTAAGATTCCGCGGACACCCTGCATTGGAACAGAAAAACGGATTTATTTCCGCATCCTTTTCCAGTTCTGTTCCCTTCCGGATCATTTCCGCATATTTTGTTTCCCGTCAATGTAATCCGATTCATCGAAAAATCAAATATTCCAAGCGCTTTTCCCGACTGCCGGAAATAAGAAATGATCGGTTCCGACGGTCCTTCTCATTTGTTTTTTCAAAAACAGCACAATAAATGTACTCTCTTCCCGTTTTATGCATAAAGCAGGGAGATGACAGAAAATGAATTTGAAAAAAAGAAAACAAAAATTTACATTAATCGAATTACTTACAGTAATAGCCGTCATTGCAATTCTTGCGGGACTGCTTCTTCCCGCACTGAACAAGGCCCGGGCCAAAGCGCAGAGTGTCTCCTGCAAGAGCAATCTGAAGCAGCTCGGGATAGCCTTCAAGACCTACAGTAACGACTTCAAACAAGTCCCGCTGGTCTGCATCATGCCATCGAAACGCTCGGAGGCGGAGAAAACCTTTGGGAATCCGTCCTACATTCCGAGCATCCGGGAACTGCTGGAAAATGAGATCAGCAGCGGCGTGAACGTCTTCCGCTGTCCCTCCGACCGGGGAGCCGTGGAAGATCCGATCGGCCAATACACCGATGAAGACGACAACGATGCCATCAAAGACACCGGCACCGATTATTCCACCAGTGACGGCAAAACCGATTTTGAACGGGAAGGATCCAGTTACGAATTCAATGGATTCATGCGGCGGGTGAATGATCGCAGCCGCGCAATGCTGATGCACGACTACCGTCCCTATCATGGAACAGCAGGTACGCCGGGAGCCGCAAATTACGTCTTTGCCGACGGTCACGTCGGCGATTTAAAGTAAGGATTGTAAAAAAATGATCAATTTTCTGATGAAGCATTTGAAATTTTCACTAACAGCGGTTATTCTGTTGACAGTCGGAATGATTGTTGCTCTGGCGACCCTCTTTTCGACCCCTGCACCGAAGTCGGACAAGCCGGAGGATCTTGCCGCGTTCATCGCATCGCCGGGATTCAGAAAACTTCCGGATGCGAAACAGGAGGAATACCTCAAACGGATGCGTCCGTCGCGGGAGAAGCGCGGAAATCCGCGGGAAATCACGGCGGCTATGACGGAGACGCAGCGCAGGGCGATGTTTGAAAATATTCGAGCTCTTCATGAAAAGAAAATGATTGAAGAACTCAAGGCGTACTTCAAGATGTCGAAGGCGGAAAAGGAAAGATATCTGGATCAGAAAATCGCCGAACAGGACCAGCGGATGGCGGAATTCGCCAGGCGCAGGGCGGAACGGAGTGCCGCTGAAAAGAAAGACGGAGAAGCGCAGGAACGTCGGCGCCCCTCTCCCGATCAGATGGCGGCAATGATGAAGAACCGGATTGAAACGACGGCTCCGGAAGTCCGGGCCGCACGCCAGAAATTCTTTCAGGATCTGATGAAACGCCGTGCCGCAACAGGCAGGACCCTCGCACGCAGCGGTCCTCCGCCGCGCCACTGATGCTGATTGAAAATTTTGAAATGAAAATGCCCGGATTCCCGGGCATTCTGTGTTGAAGGAATCCTGTTTTATTGTGAATTCAAAGGATGAAGAAAAGTTTTTTTAATCCACGATGTTATATTCATCCTTTGAGTGATCAAGAAAAGAGTTTTCTTTTTTCCGGAATGTCCGCTTGTCTCGGGCATTTTTTTTGTTTCTAAGCGGATTTTTATTTCTGAGAGACACTTGACGGATTTATCTTGAACATGTATTTTGCCGACAACAAAACAATGGAGCAGTCAATGGAGGAAAAGAGATGGGAAAGGAAAAAGGACGTTCCACGAAGCGTCAGGTTCATCACGGAAAATCTGGCGGAACGAATTCTTTCCAGAGATCTGCCGCCGCACTGCAAACTGCCGGGCGTCCGGGAACTGGCGAAATCTTACGGTGTTTCAGCGGTGACAATTTGTAAAAGCATCGGAGAACTGAAGCGCCGGGGTTTGATCGAAGCCTACCGCGGAATCGGATTGTTCGCCGCGGAACCGGGCAGCGAAGAAAAAAAACTCTACCACCGTACCCATACGGATTTTCATGTGGGACTGATTCATCAGAACAAAGCTGGCTCCCATGTGACAGGAGATATTCATTCCGCGTGGTATATTGACCATCTGATGGACGACTGGGTTACCTCTGCGGTACAGCAATGTGAAGAATTCGGATTCCGGCATACTCAATTCGACTGTTTCCCTGAAGGAAGTGATCCCTGCGACGCCTATCTCTGTTCAACTACGGTAATGAAGTGGGAAAACGTTGCAGGAATGACCAAAAAGCCGGTTTTGTTTCTGTCATCGCGCCCGCCGGAGAATTTTTCCATTCCGGAAAACTGGATTGCATCGGATCTTTATGCGATGTCGCGGATTGCTGTTTCCCGTCTGATTGATCGGGGATACCGCCGGATTGCCTGTCTCTGCGGAATTGATACCGCTGCCTATCAATCGAGAATCCAGGCATACCGGGATGTTCTGGAAGCGGCAGACCTTCCGTTCCGGGAGGAACTGGTCTTCCGTTCGGACAGCAGTGAATGGGAGATTCGGAAACAGATCGACAAACTGCTTCTGCTTCCGAAAGAGGTTCGCCCCGATGCGGTCTACTGCATCAGCGACCGGCGGGCGATTCTTCTTCAGGATCGTCTGCGGGAACTGAAAATCGAAGTGCCAGCCGAGATGGCGATCATGGGATTCGACGGCTGTGAAGAAGCGCGGCGACGGGGCATCAGTACCATTACCATTCCCGTCGGTGACATCGGTTCCTGGGGTGTTAATTTTCTGAACGGCCTGAGAACGGGAACGCTGCATTCACCATTCCATTTTCTATTCTGTGGAGAATTGTTTTCTGGAAAAACTTGTTAAAACTTGTTTAAATATCTATCTTTTTTTCTTTTTTTCCCTATTGATCCATATTGACTTTTTTTCCGTCTATCGTATAATGAAACTATGGAAACGGAGAAAACCGCTGCTTCCCGATAAATCAAGAATAAAATGAGGGCGGAAAAATGAAAAAAACTGAATGGAATTTCACACTGATAGAACTTCTTGTTGTAATTGCTATAATAGCAATTCTTATTTCTATTCTGCTCCCGTCGTTAAGCAAGGCTCGTGAATCAGGAAGAAACATTGCTTGTGTCAGTAATTTGAAACAGATTGGAACGGGCCTTGCCATGTATGCAAATGACTACGAATATTACCCAGCGGCATATCCGGGAACTGGAGAAGCATATTCTCAGAACTACTGGCATTTCAAAGTGAGACCTTATCTCGGATATAAACAGAATCCGAAAAACTGGACAGAAGCATCACTTTTCCGGAGAGAAGGAGTTCTACTCTGCCCATCCACTGATATTCTGTACAGTTCCAGCGGATACTCGGACACACTTTCCTATTCCATGAATGCATTCGGATATCTTGTTTCCTATAAAGGTTTTTCTCCTGCGACAGCTGTTGACGCATCTGTCGGTCTTTATACACCGTACTACACAAAGTCTTCCAGTAAGAGTAAAGAATATTCACCAAGCCAAATAATTTTTATCAGTGAACTGGGACGTAACTGCAGTGACGAAAAAGGATACACACATCCTGCCATCCGAAACTATGATTTCTACATTGGAGGGAACGAAAATTTGTCAGCTTTCCGACATCTGGGGGCAAAAAATTCACTCCAGTTTGATTTACATGTGGAACGTGCAGTCCTGCCTAGAATCGGATGGTATCTAACTCTGAAATAAACAATAGGAACCGGAAAATGAATTATTGTATTTTGTTTATCGTACTCTTCTGTTCTCTGCTCCACGGAACACTTTCCGCTGCGACATCTGTGGATTTTTCGAAAGATTCACTGATCCATTTTCCTCTTCTGAACCAGGAAGAAGACCAGATCCGGATTGAAAAATCGAAGATTCCGGGAAAAGAAAAAACGGGAATATCATTTTCCTGGGGAACGAGACATTATCATTACACTCAAACAGGGATCTCAAAAAAACCGCTTCCGCAATTCGAGAAATTCCAGAAGCTGGAACTGGCTTTAAATGTATTCATTGAGCCGGGGAGTTCTGTTTCACAGTTCGGATTGCGCTTCCGAGACTCCCAAGGTGAAATCTTTCAGATCTCAAGCGGGCGACTGCCTGCAGGAACCCATGGAAATCAAAAAGTACATCTGGTTTTCGATGCGGAAAAAGTACCTCATTCCTGGGGAAAGAAAATCAACCGAAAAATCGACTGGCCGCTGACGCTGTTCAGCATGACAGTCTCATACCCTCCGCAAAGCGGCAAAGGAAAAATTATATTCGAGTCCATCGAGACATTCCTGCCGGACCGTCTTCTGGAGTCCGTAGAAGTCAAGGTCGATACGGGACACCCGCTTCATCTGCTGTTTCCAAGGAAAGCCCCCCCGCAACTTTCATTCCGGAATACCCTGAACCGTTCGATCTCTTTTCTGACGGAATGGAATCTTTCAGATTTTTCAGGCAAAAACCTGGCGACCTCCCAGGAAAGGCTAAACCTGTCTCCCGGAAATTCCGCCACCATCTCCATTCCCTGGAAGCAGAGTCTTGGAATCTTTTACGTCAACTACAAATTGAAGGCAACAGACGGTTCCGGAGAATTTGCTGGCAAATGCTCTTTTGCTTCAATAAATCCTCCCGACAAAAAAAATACTCGAGAAAACGAATTCCTGTTCGGAGTCTGTTCACATCCGGGACGAATCAATCCGGAAGAACAGGAACTGGAGGCGCTCGCAGCTTCTCTCTGCGGGGCCAGATATCTGCGTACAGGCATTTCCTGGGAAAGCTTGGAACGAAAAAAAGGAAAACGCGATTATTCCCGTTTTGATCGTGTCGTCGATACATTTCTGAAACATGGCATCGAAACACAGATTCTGCTGGCATTCACTCCACGCTGGGCGGTTTCCAAGGAAGGAACACCTGTTTATCCGAAAGACCGCAGACTCATGTTCCGACTTCCGGATTATGATGCCTATGCCTCTTTTGCTGAAGAAACAGCACGACGCTATCAAGGAAAACTCCGCTTTTTCGAAATCTGGAACGAACCGGATATCGCATTCGGAAATTTCACAACGGAACAGTACATAAAACTTCTCCGGGCCGGATACGAAGGAATCAAGCGAGGTAATCCTGAAGCCAAAGTTATGACTGCCGGATTCACCTATATGCCGCTGAGCGACATTCCCCCAAAACCGGGAATGATGCGCCGAACTCTCGTGGAAGGAAAAGGCTTTTATGATATTCATGCGTTTCATGGACATGGACCATTCGCTCATTACCGTCCGCAAATTCCTGCCATGCTCGAAATGCGCCGGAAAGAAGGCATTACCGCTCCGTGGTATGCCAATGAAACCGCCGATCATTCTCTCCGCGGGGAAGCTCATCAGGCCGTCACCCTGTTTCAAAAACTGATTTTCAGCTGGGCAAACGGCGCCATGGGATATAACTGGTATGATTTGCGCAACGATGGATATGACCGCTATGAAAAAGAACATAATTTCGGAATGATAACGCGCGATTTCCAACCGAAAGCTGTCTATCCGGTTTACAGTATGCTGACAAATCTGTTTGCCCCGGCACACTTTCGAAAAACACTGAGTCCAGGCGGCGGAATCTATCTTTATCAGTTCGAAACTCCCGATGCGATTCTTCTGCCATTATGGCGCGAGGAAGGATCATTTCCTGCCGTGCTGGCCTTGAGAACAGATGCACGGAAAGCGGAAGTGGTTGATCTGATGGGAAACAGAAAACCGCTTACCATAAATTCGAATTTTCTGCTGGCTGTTCCAGAACAGACCCCTTGCACGCTGCTTCTCCACGGAGCTAAAAATGTAGAGTTTTCCGGTTTTGTACTAAAATTTTTCCATCCCGGTCTCCAAATTCCGGGAACTCCGGCCTATCTCCCGTTTGTTCTCCGCAATCCGTTTCCTGAGGAGCAAGCTTTCCAGATCTGGAGTGGAAAGCATCATGCATCCTATTCGCTAAAAGGCGGAACAGCGCAGAATGTACGCCTGCAGACGGATTCTCCTGAATTCCGCTGGAAACTGGGAAAGATCTTCCAAGGGAAATTTCTGCTTGAATTCACCCGAGCCCGTATGATTTCAGCGAAAGCACATCAAAAGCCGGATTTCGTTCTGGACAGGGAAAAAAATCGTTTTGAACTGTTCCCCAACAATCCCCTGATGCAGCACATGACTTGGAAAGGACCGAAGGACCTCTCAGCAAAAATCTGGCTTCAAATACGAAAGGAGTCACTTCTTCTGGATGCGGAAGTCACAGATGACACCCATGTCCAACCTTATTCAAAATCAATGGTCTGGCAAGGAGACAACATTCAAATTGCATTCTGCTTTCCGAATCAGACGGGAAACTGGGAAATAGGTCTGACCCGCCTTGAGTCCGGGAAAGCAGAAGTCTTTTTCTGGGATACACCCGTAAAAGCCAATCCCTCCGCTGTAAAACTTTCCACGGAGCGCCGGGAAAATCGGACTCTCTACCATGCGGCATTTCCCTTCTCCCTGCTTGGAATCAAACGAGAAGATCTTGCCTTGGGGTTTCGTTTCAATCTGCTGGTCAATGACAACGATGGCAATGGACGCAAAGGATGGATGGAAATCGCCCCAGGACTTGGAATAGACAAATCCCCGGAACGTTTCCCCGTATTGATTTTCCCTGGAACGAATATATCTTACCGCTAAAAACAAAACAGACTGGACAGCCGATGAAGCCGATTCAAATTCCTTTCCGCAATTATATGCTGCCTGATACCAGAGAGGACTCCGCCGCCGCATTCCGAAAACTCTCGGAACACCTAGCACAACTCCCGAATGACACACCCGTCACCATTTCCTTCGAACCGGGACGATACGATTTTTATGAAGAAGGCGCCTTCGAGCGTGTCTGCTACATTTCCAATCACACCCAAACCCATCGGAAAAAAATCGCCCTGCTGATCGAAAACCGGCGAAACGTCACCCTCGACGGCTACGGCGCGGAATTTCTGTTTCATGGAACACTCATCCCAGCAGCATTCATTCGCACAGAGCAATGCGTTCTGAAAAACTTCTCCATTGATTACGAGTACCCGCAGCTACACCAGCTTGTCATCCGGGAAGAAGACGAATCCCGGAATGAACTTGTCTGCGAAATCTTCCCACGGGAAGACTATCGCATCGAAGAGGGAAACAAACTTTATTTTCTTCACGAAAACAATCCGGATTATCTCATGGAGAGCGTGATGCCGTTTGAAGAAAACGGCAGGCTCTGCTGGAACAAGGCGGATCTTCCATTCCAACCGGAAAAAATCAGTGAAATCTCTCCCGGGAAACTGCGCCTTGCCGGATGGAATCCGAGACTCAAAACAGGCTGCCGGATGGTACTCCGCCCCGTCGGTCGCCCCGCACCCGGAATCTTTCTTTATCATGCGGACCGGACCAGAATCGAGCAGGTCGCGGTTCATTACGCGTTCGGTATGGGCCTTCTTGCTCAGATGACGGAAGATATCACGCTCAACGGGTTCTCCGTCCGACGGCGCGGAGAAAATGATCCCCGACTCTTCACCACGCAGGCCGACGCCACTCACTTCTCCGGCTGCAAAGGACGGATCGTTTCCGAAAACGGTCTTTACGAAGGCATGGCGGATGACGCCATCAACATTCACGGGACCTATCTCCGTGTTCTGAAACAGAAGAACAGCCGGACCATCCGCGCCGCCTATATGCACAATGAAAGCTGGGGATTCGACTGGGGAGAACCCGGGGATGAAGTCCGCTTCATCCGCTCGCGCACCATGGAATACGGGAAGGAACACGCGCATATCGCATCCATCCGACCGACGCTGAAACCGAAGTCGGCGCCAGAGAATTCGAAATCGTTTTCGACCGCGATATTCCCGCCCTCATCCCGCAGGAACCGTATGGAATCGAAAATCTCTCCTGGACTCCCGAAGTGGAATTCCGAAACAATATCGTCCGCAACAACCGGGCGCGCGGAGCATTGTTCAGCACGCCGAAACGTGTCATCTGTGAAAACAACTTCTTCGATCATACCCACGGCTCCGCAATTCTGCTCTGCGGCGACTGCAACGGCTGGTTCGAAACCGGCGCCTGTCAGGAGATCATCATCCGGAACAACCGGTTTCTAAACGCTCTCACCGCCATGTACCAGTTTACTGAAGCGGTCATTTCCATTGATCCGGAAATTCCGGACCTGAACGGACAGAAACAGTTCTTCCATTCGAACATTACCATTACGGGAAATGTCTTCGAGATCTTTGATGCGCAGGTTCTTTACGCAAAATCAACGGAACATCTGACATTCTCGGACAATACCATCCGCCGTAATCACGATTTTCCGCCATTCCATCGGAACCGGTATCTTTTCCTGCTGGAAAAAACCGCGGATGTCCGCATTGTGAACAATCATTTTGATCTTCCGTTTGTTCCTGAAAAAGACATCTGCATCCGGAACGGCAGCCCCGAAGCTGTCACTGTAAGCTGAAATCTTCCATCCGGATGCGATTACGGAAGTATCACATCCGGAAAGAATCTGATTCCTTTTCATGCCGATGGCTGTGCACGCTTGTCAAAGACCTCTTTTGCAAGAAAAACAGCATTGACGGCAACCGGAAATCCCGCGTAAACAGCAAGCTGAATAAACACCTCCAAAATCTCCTCCTTCGAAATGCCGACATTCAATGCCATGTTGATGTGCGATCTCAACTCCTCCTGCGCATATCCCTGTGTCGCAAGAGAGGAGAGAATCACCAGTTCCCGCTCCCGTTTTCCAAGTCCCGGACGCGAATGCACATCCCCGAACGCAAACTCCTTGATGTACGTGTTCAGATCCGGAGCAATCTCACAGAGTTTCGAGCCGATCGGACTGCTGTTGTTCATCTCCTGCAGCCGCTTCCATCCTTTCCGATAACGTTCTGATTCTTCCATTTGATTTTATTTCCTTTCCTTTTCTGAATTCTCTTTTGCCGTATTGATCGTTCGGAGTCCGAATCCGGAAAGAATCCGTTCGGCACGCTCCATCATTTCCGCAGAAGGCGCAGGGACATCCGGCATGGTATCCGTATGCCCGACCGACTCGTATTTCGAATGTGCCAGCGAATGATACGCCAGCATCCGGACCGCCGTAATGTTTCCAAGTCCGGCAAGAAACTCTCCGGCTCCGGCAAGATCCGAATCACTCATGTTATATTCCGGTACCAGCGGCATCCGGATCTCAATCGGGACACCACATCCGGAAAGCCGTTTCAGATTTTCCAGAATCCGCTCGTTCGGAGCACCCGTAAACGCCTTGTGTTTTTCAGAATCAATTTCCTTGAAATCGTATAGAAACAGATCTGTCAGCGGAAGCATCCGCTCGAATGCACTCCATGGGACATTGCCGCAGGTATCGACCGCACAGTGAACGCCTTCCGTTTTCAGGAGCCGGAACAATTCCGCACAGAACTCCGTCTGAAGCAGAGGCTCTCCACCAGAAACGGTCGCACCCCCGTTCGAATACTCGTAAAAAATGCGATCCTCCAGAATTAGACGTGCGGCCTCCTCCGCGGAAAGACGGCGTCCATACAGAATCAGAGCATCATACAGACAAGCAGAAACACATTTCCCGCAGGCAATGCACTTCGAACGATCAATCCGATGCGTCCCGTCCGAAAAAGAATGGCAGCTCTCCGGACAGACCTTTGCACATTCGCCGCACAGCACACATTTGTTTTTCAGAAGCCCAAGTTCGGCCCCCCTGCGGATACTCTCCGGATTGTGGCACCAGAGACAGGACAGCGGACAGCCTTTCAGAAAAAGAGTCGTCCGAATTCCCGGTCCGTCATGCACGGCAAACCGTTTCAAATCAACAATCGCACCTTCCCTGCTCATGCGATTCCCTCCGCCTGCGCGATAAAGGTATTCTGCTCCTCGGGCTTCAGATCCGTGAACCGGACGTTCCAGCCGCAGACGCGCACCTGAAGATTGGTATACTTTTCCGGGTGCCGCTGTGCATCCCGGAGCGTCTCGGAATCAAAAATATTAAACTGAAGTCCGCTTCCTCCCCGCGCGATAAAGGACCGGATGATCGCGACCAGAACGGCAATCCCCTCCTCTCCGCGCACCGCACTCGGATGGAGCATCAAATCAAGACAGGTCCCGCACGGAAACGCAGTGTAATCCAGTTTCAAAACGGAATTCATCAGCGATGTAATCCCGTTCTTATCCATCGGGATGCAGGCATCCATGTTTTTGGAAACGGGAGTCCCGGCCTTCCGTCCGTCGGGAAGGGCGCCAATCTGTTTGCCGCGCTCCACGACAAGCTGTCCGTAAAGAGAGGCAAAAAGATGGCCGCCGCGCGCATTCTCCTGACCGTTTACCAGAGGAGACACAAATTCGGCAATTTCACGCCCGATCTGATCGGCGCGCTCATCGTTGTTGCCCCATTTCGGAGCGCGGTTCCGGGCGGACATCCGAAGCGCCTCCCAGCCGTTCCAGTCGGCGGCAAGCGCTTCGCACAGTTCCGGAAGCGTACAGAGTTTCTGCCGGTAAACAAGATATTCCACCGCCGCCAGTGAATCCACCGCCTCCGCAAAAAAGCTGATGACACATCCTGTGGAATTGTATTCCACTCCACCCTGAGACACATCACGTCCCGTTTCCATGCAGCGCTTGAACGATCCGGAAAGAAATGGCGATGGATTCACTTCCGGCCAGAGTTTCTCGCAGCGGCACTGCTGTTGCTGCAAAAGAAGAACATCCTCTTTCATGGTCTCAAAATACGCTTGTTTGAACGCCTCGAACGAAGAATACTCCTTTCCGCTTCTCAACACCTGAAGCACAATCGCCGGCAGATAGACATGAGTCGCTCCGGAAGTGGAGATCTCTTTCCCCAGCACCGCAGGCTCGTAACAGCCGATGGGAATGAAATTTTCCGCATCTTCCCGGGAACGCCCGTGTTTAACAAGGCCCTGAATCACGATCTTGTCATTTAAGAAAACAATCCCGTTGCGACCGTCTCGAATATTTTTTGCGGCAAGCTCCAGAAAGTCGAGCGGCGTATCCGCTGTGACCCGTACGGAAAGTTTCGGATCAACTGTATTCATTTCATGATACACTTCCATTCCGAGATACGAAAGCTCAT
This sequence comes from uncultured Lentisphaeria bacterium, assembly GCA_905197955.1. GTDB lineage: Bacteria > Verrucomicrobiota > Lentisphaeria > Victivallales > UBA1829 > UBA1829. Next base: position 32,890 of record CAJKAR010000039.1, read on the forward strand.
TGATTTCCGGTCCGAAACAGAAGTTTTTTCCAAAACGCGTTCCCTGCCATTTCGCATAAAAGGCGATCCAGAAATATTTAATCAGCTCCTTTGCCGATTCCCTGGTCAGGCGTCCGGCCTTGAGATCGCCGCGGTAGAAGTCGATGTAAAGGCGGTCGAACCAGCCCATGGTGCGGACCTCCTCCCCCTCAATCTCCTGAAGATCATGAAACAGATACGCCAGCTGGAAAGCCTCCCGGAGAGTCTGCGGCGGACGCTCCGCAAGCGCCAGAAGCGCCTCATTTCCGGAGGCATTTCCCAGACGGCGGCAAAGTTCAATGGCTCCATCATAAACCATCTCCGCGGCACGGTGCAGAGGCGTGTTTCCCCGCGCGGCACGATCGCGCAATCCGGGGAATCCGAGCTTCAGAATCGCCGGCCAGTCGGGGGATGTATGGCTGGTGTCGATCATGTAGCCGATCGAATGATCCATATCGACAACGGACATTTTCTGATTCTGCGGCACGGAATGGTCGGAAAACTCCTTTTCCCAGACTTCGTCGAGCCACTTCCAGCGCAGCTCCCGGAACAGATTCACGCAGGGATCCACTTTTCCGGCAAAAAAGTTGTCTGGCTCCGGCGCAATCCGCGCTTTCGTACAGACCAGATGAAGAAGAAATGCCTTGCTCAAAATATGTTTCTCGTGTGGATTTTCTCTGCAATGCGCTTCGAAAAGCCTTCGGATCCCTTCCTCGTCCAGCCCGCTCTCCGGATCGTAGACAACATGTTCATACTGCTTTTCCAGACGTTTCCTGGCTGAATCAAACGATTCCATATTTTGCTCCTTCCGGGAAAAGAACTCCCATCTCAATTCAGTGCTGAACCATCATTCGAAGATACTCTTCAAAATAACGTCTTCCGAACTCGCGGGCCGAAGAGGCGGAAAAATGCAGGCCGTCGCCTTTGTCCGTCAGGCCTTCCGCGGAAACCCATCCCAGATCAGGAAGCTCGGAGACTACACGCCGGATATCGGCGTCGATCTGCGGGAAGTCGTATGGTCCCCCCTTCAGATAATGCCCCAGCTCTCCGCAGAGAAACGGAACTCCGGAAAGCGGCAGGTCCTCGCGAAAATTCCCAATGACCTCTTTCAAATCATCGGCATAATGGAGATTTTTCTGTTTGGCATCGGTCTCCCCCTGATGCCAGAGCACAGCGGCAAACTGTCCCCGTTCCAGTGCAGCTCTTGCACGCCGGACCGCATCGTCATACGGATGTTCCTGATCGTTCCATGGAGAACATCCGCCCCGTTTCCATGCGGAAATCGGAGTCCCGCCAACCGCAACCGGAACAAGACCGACCGTGCATCCCGGATTGGCTTCCAGCAGAAGCCGTCCAAATGTGCGCCCCGGACCGACTCCCGCAAATGCGCGGTCCTCCGTCACAGGCTCAACCGCCGGCACCCATTGCAGTTCTCGATTCATCTTCATAAGACCGGGAATCTCCTCCCGGTCTCCGGGTTCCACTTCCCCGCGTCCGGCCATATTGGACTGTCCGGCAAGAAGTACAAGGATCCAGTTTTCTTTCGTTTCCACCTTTCCATTCCCCTTTGCTTTCTGAAATCCGTTTTTTGTTTTCTTTCATTTATTATAGCCGGTCCGAATGAAAAAATGAATGCACGAATCATACAAAATATTATGATTTTGTGACTTTAGATAAAAAAACAACTTGAAAAACATCCCTCGAAGCAATATAGTCCGAACAAGGAGAGCTTCTTTATGTCCGTGGAAGATAAAAAACGCATCTACCGCCTGGCCGACCGTTTGAATATGCGTTTTCACCATTTTGCCAAAGGGACCTATCCCTGTTTTTCCCGTACCCGCTTCACCGTAAACCGGCTGATTCTGGTTCTGGAAAATCCAAACGGGGAAAAGAACTATATCGAGGATGCCGCGGAACGCCGTATCATGCACCCGGGATCCTTCTGTCTGGCTCCGGCATTCCACGATGTCATATTCCAGTTTGATGAGACGATCCGCTTCTTCTCCATCCATTTCAATCTGGAACTCTTTCCCGGGATCGATCTTTTTTCCACGCAGAAGCGACTCTTTGAAGGCTCAGCCTCAAATGCTCTCATCCGTGCCGAACACGCCTTTTCCGATACCGCGGCAGCGGAAACGGCCGCCGCAGTGGAGCTGCATACACTGACATTCGAAATCATCTCCTGCTGTCTGGAACAGATGGAGGAAAGCACTCTGGAACTGGTCTCAAAGTTCGCCCCCTATCAGGAGGTCATCGACTACATCGCCAGCCACTGCACAGCCCTTGTTTCCGTGGAAGAACTGGCGGAACTCATGCACATGCGGCGCGACGTGTTCACAAGAAAGTTCACCGCCGATACCGGCATTCCGCCCAAACGGTTCTTTCACCGGATGCTCATTGATCGAGCCACCAGACTTCTGCGCCGTCCGGATATCACCGCCCGGGAGGTGGCTCTGGAACTGAAGTTCAGCAGTGAATACTATTTTTCCCGCTTTTTCAAACAGCATCTGGGCATCTCCCCTCACCGTTTTCAGCAGCAGTACCGGATCAGACAAAATTTATGACTATGCGGATAATCCTCATGTTTTCCTCTCTATTTTCCATTCATTTTTCTTTTTTTTATGCTATAATCTGTTTTATTCAACCAGTAAAAGGAGTTTTTTTTCCATGACATGTGAATCTGTTCGTTATCCTGCGTATCCTCTTGTAGTGCACGATCCGTATTTTTCGATCTGGTCGCGAACCGATCGTCTTTCCGATTCCTTCACCTGTCACTGGACAGGAACGGGACAGACCATCGCCGGACTCCTCCGCATTGACGGGAAAGCCTTCTGTTTTCTGAGCAACATCCCCGGTGCGCCGAAAATGAATCAGACCTCTGTCCGTGTGCTGCCGACCCGTACGATCTATACCTTTGAAGAGGCCGGGGTCCGCTTCACTCTGACCTTCCTGACACCGGCTCTGCTTCACAAGCTCCATGTTCTCTCGCGTCCGATCACCTATCTCTGCTTCGACGCCGAATCCATCGACGGGAAAACGCACGATCTTGCCGTCTATTTCGATGCGGACGGAGCAATCGCCGTCAACGAGCCCACCGACAAGATCACCTGGAGCCGTTTCCGTCACCGCGATCTCGACCTGATATGCGCCGCTTCCGCCGAACAGAAAATTCTCAGCCGGGCAGGCGACAATCTGCGCATCGACTGGGGCTATCTCTATCTCGGAGTTCCTCTGAAATTCAATCCCGCAACCGCTCTGGAATCGAACCGTGTCACCCGGAATGAGTTCATTTCCGCGGGAACGCTCCCGCAGACCGACAATCTCAACATGCCGCAGGCCGCAAGAAGCGAATGGCTCTGCATGGCAACCGTCATCCCCATGAAGGCCGAACCGGGCAGAATGAATTCCACGTATGCAATTCTCGCCTATAACGATGTCCTTGCCATCGAATACCTCAACCGCAAGCTCCCCGGCTACTGGACCATGGAGACGTCCTCGTTTGCAGAACTTCTCTCCATTGCTGTCCGGGAAAAGGAGGCTCTGGCGGATGAGTGCGTCCGCTATGATGAGGATCTGCTCAAGGATGCGGAACGCCTTGGCGGAAAACAATATGCCGATCTCTGTGCCGGAGCCTACCGTCAGGCGATCGGAGCGCACAAACTCGTTGCCGATCTCGATGGAACCCCTCTTTTCTTTTCCAAGGAAAACTTCTCGAACGGCTGCATTGCCACGGTCGATGTCACCTATCCCTCGGCTCCGCTTTTCCTTCTCTGCCAGCCGGCGCTGGTAAAAGGAATGCTGATCCCCATTCTGGAATACGCCTCCACCCGCAAATGGAAATTTCCGTTTGCCCCGCACGATCTGGGCACCTATCCGCTGGCGAACAGCCAGATCTACGGCGGCGGAGAACAATCCGAACAGAATCAGATGCCAGTGGAAGAATGCGGCAATATGCTGATTCTTGCCGCAGCCCTCGCAAAGTTCCATCACGATACGGAGTTCATCCGCAAATACTGGAGCAAACTTACACAGTGGGCGGAGTATCTTATGGAAAAGGGATACGATCCGGAAAATCAGCTCTGCACCGACGACTTTGCAGGACATCTTGCCCATAATACGAATCTTTCCATCAAAGCGATCATTGCGCTGGGCGGTTATGCGCTCATGGCGGAGCAGATCGGAGAAAGCGGGTTGGCGAAACGCTATGCGGCAACTGCACTCGACTATGCCGGACGCTGGGTGAAAGATGCCGATGACGGAGAGTGTTTCCGGCTGGCATTTGACCAGAAAGGAAGCTGGAGCCAGAAATACAATCTCATCTGGGATCGTCTCCTCGGACTTGGTCTCTTCCCCGCATCGGTAGCGGAGAAGGAGCTTGCACACTATCGGAAAGTTCAGAACAAATACGGCCTTCCCCTGGACAGCCGCAAGACCTACACCAAGATCGACTGGATACTCTGGAGTGCCACGCTGACCGGAAACGAAGATGATTTCAAAGCGCTTGTCGCCCCCGTTCACCGCTGGATGACGGAAACGGTCTCCCGCGTTCCGATGACCGACTGGTACGAAACGATCGAAGATGGTCGCCAGGTTGGTTTTCAGGCGCGATCCGTAGTCGGTGGTCTCTTCATCCGCCTTCTCGCCGACGACGCAGTCCGGGAAAAATGGATCAAAAAACGGAACATCTGATACGGCAACTTCAAACCCGACGGAGCAGAAAATGAAAACGATCTACTTCAATGAGGACAATGAGCATTTTTATGCGTGCCACCCCGCATCCGACATGACAGAAGAGGGCCTTCGCTCCCTTGTCGAATCCTACGCTGAAACGGATGCAGTCAAAGGCATTCTTTTCTGCACGAATCTTCAGCGCGCACTGTTCGACAGCCGTGTCTGGGAACGTTTCCGCGACATTGAAACCACCGAACCGCTTCTCTATGCCGACAATCTTCGGCTGCTTTCCGAACGCGGAATCGACCAGTTTTCGGTCTGGCTGAAACGCTGTTCCGAACTCGGAATAGAGGGCTGGCTCTCCATGCGCATGAACGACTCCCACGGACTCAAGGAAGCGCGGAACAACATGACCGAATCACGTCTTGCTCTCTGGCCGAGCCGGAAATGGCGGGAGAATCCGCAGCTCCGCCGGGCGCCGTACCGTTCCGAACGCAGCTGGGAAGGATCCTACAACTATCTTCTGCCCGAGGTGCGGAAACATCATCTGGCGCTGGTCGCGGAACTGCTCGAACGGTACGATCTCTTCGGCCTGGAACTCGACTGGATGCGATGGGGAATGATGTTCCCGCCCGGATTCGAACGGGAGGGACAGGCGCTTCTGACGGAATTCGTCAAAGAGGTGCGCCGCATTGCCGATCAGGCGGAAGTGCGTCTGGGGCATCCGGTTCGATTGGCGCACCGTCTCCCTGCGCATCCGGAATCCTGCCTGAATTTCGGATACGATGTCATCGCCTGGGGAGAGGCCGGATGTGTTGATATGGTTACACTTTCCTCCTTCCTGAACTGCAATTCCATGGATGTGCCCATCGCGCTCTGGCGGAAAATGCTTCCGGAAGGAACCGCCATCAACTACTATGCGGAACCGGCAACGGTTCCCTGTCCCCGTCCGGGAGCCGTCGTCATTCGCGACGAGATCATGCTTGCAGCCGCCTCCGCCGCCTTCTCCTGCGGCGCCGATCACATCTATCTCTTCAACGAGTGCTACCGCGAAAGTGAGGACCTGCCCCGGCTTCAGCATCTGATGAAAGCGATGTCGGACCCGGAAGCGCTGAAGCACGAGATTCGTCTGTTCACAGTCTCCTACACTCCGGCGGTCATTCCGGGAGAATCGAACCGCACTGTTCTTCCCGTCGCGCTGATTCAGGAGGGAATGGGATACGATCTCGGACGCATGGAGGACAACATCACTCTTCGTCTTCCCGCCGGGAAAACAGAACCTGATACGCTCTGCTATCTGCGGCTCGGATTTTCCGAAGAGACGCCGATGAATGCTCTGGAGGGAATGCCGGTCCGCGTGAATACCGTTCCGGTCGAACCGACGGAATGGCCGGATGCTTCGGCATTCCCCGCGGGACGTTCCTTCTACACGTCATATCCGTTCCTGCCGCCGGAGGCCGCGCACTCGCTAGCCTGGAAGGTGCCCGTAAATCTGCTGCACGAAACGTTCAATGCAGTGGAAATTCTCCCTCCGCATGTTGAAGGAAAGATTGTCTGGGCGGATCTTCTGCTCCTGCCCGGAAAAAACGGAACGTCCGGAATGTAAGAAGATCCCGTACTGAGTTCCGGCGGATCACTCCTCAGCGCGCTGAAACAGAAGCTGAATTCTCCTGGTCCGGGGTCCGTCGTATTCGCAGAAATAAACCCCCTGCCAGGTTCCAAGGGAGAGGCGTCCGTTGCGAATCGGCAGAGCCAGAGAAAAACCGGTCAGAATTGCTTTCAGGTGAGCTGCACTGTTCCCCTCGCAATGCTGATAGAAGAGTTCCTCCTGCGGAATCAGGGAAGAAAGTTTGGCAAGAACATCGTGTTTGACATCCGGATCGGCATTTTCATTGACTGTAATTCCGGCAGTCGTATGAGGACAGAAAATATGACAGATACCGCATGTGATTTCCTGTGGAATCCGTTCGTTAATCTGCTCCGTAATATCCAGAATTTCGCAGGGATGGTTTGTTCTGATTGAAAACTCCGACATGAAAAATGACTCCTTTCCGTTCAATCCGTTTTATCTGAAAATATACAAATCCTCCGGAAAAAATCAATCCTTTTCCGGAGGAGATCTTTTTACTGCTTTTTCAGAGAGTGGAAACACTTCCATCAGTGTCTGCCGCGATGCGGGGGCGGAGGAGGAGCAGGACGATAGTGCGGAGCGGGACGTACAACCACCGGAGGAGGCTGCGTATAAATCACTGTTGTCTGCGGATACACCACGGGGGGCTGTTCATAGACCACGGCAGGCTGCTGAACAACCACAGGCGTTGTTTCGCGGACCACAACAGCGGGCGGCGCGACTACGCTTTTCACAAGATCGACGATCTGAGTAGCAAGAACCACTCCGTCGCTTCCCCCGTGATGCCGCGGCGGAGGTCCATGAGGCCCTGCCAGCACACTTCCCGTCATCATGATTCCACATGCCGCCATCAGAAGAAATTTTACAGCATCCATAATACACACTCCTTTTTTCTTTTATTTGGTTGCCGCAGTTTTTGTCACTGCATCTGCGTTGACCATATAACGGGACAAAAGAAGTTTTATTGTCTAAATAATAAATATTTCCTAATAATTATATAATCTAAGAACTTATCCCTAAATAAAAGATGAAATCCAAGAAAATTATGCTATATTTG
>CAJKAR010000040.1 GCA_905197955.1 uncultured Lentisphaeria bacterium
TGGGTGCAGGGCCGTCGGTCCTGCCGAGGGGTGTTGGGGGCGAGAAGCCACCAACCCAACCCCCGGCAGTAAGAAGGAAGAAGGCAAGAAGCCACCAACCCAAACCCCGGCAGTAAGAAGGAAGAAGGCGAGAAGCCGCCAACCCAAACCCCGGCAGTAAGAAGGAAGAAGGCGAGAAGCCGCCAACTTCCTCCTTCAGGAAATAGAGAAAAGAATCAGAGTTTCATAATTTCATCGAACCGGGAGGCGGCTTTATCCCATGCGGATTTATTTTCCGGGGTGAAGGTTCTGGGTTCGAAGGAAGCTCGGACGAGGCGTCTGGCGTCTTCGATGGATGCGAGACGGCCGACAGCGACGGCCTGCATCATAGCGTTTCCGATTGCGGTAGCTTCAACGGGACCTGCCATGACAGTACATCCCGTTGCATCTGCCGTATACTGGCAAAGGAGCGGATTCTGAGCGCCGCCGCCCATCAGATGAATCACTTCCGTATGCTTTCCGGAGATTTCATCAGCTTCGCGGATGGTCCGGCGGAAGAGGAGCGCGAGGCTTTCAAGGAACGACTCGATATAAGCGCCGCGAGAAGAAGGGATCGGCTGTCCGGTCATTCTCATAAACTCATCAACGGAAGCCTTCATGGAATCCGGATTGAAGAACAGGGAGTGATTCGGATTATAAAGACTGAGGAACTTCTCCGCATTCTTTGCTTCCGCCATCATTTCATCATAAGAGATATCGCTTGCAACATCGGCTTTGAGTCCGCGCAGGATCCAGAATCCGGTCAGATTCTTGAGGACACGCCATGTGCGGGCGACACCGCCCTCATTGGTAAAGTTCAGCGATGCGGCAAGAGGAGTTGCCAGCGCCTTCTTCGATTCGATTCCCGTAAGGCACCATGTTCCGGAAGCGACATACGCCCAGTTGTCGCCGGAAGCGGGAGCCGCCGCCACACCGGAAGCGGTATCGTGAGAACCGACCATCACACAGGGGACCCCTTCCAGTCCCTTGACTCCGGAGAAGTCGCAAGTCCCGATTTTTGTTCCCGGCTGAGTCAGCGGTTTCACGCAGCGGCGGGGGAGTCCGACGGCGTTGAGCAGTTCATCGGACCAGTCGGATTTGGAGCAGTCCAGCAGCTGGGACGTACTGGCGATCGTAAACTCGTTCGCCAGCACGCCGGAAAGACGATAGGCAATATAATCGGGAGTAAAAAGGAAATGTTCCGCATTTTTTGCGTAGTCCGGATTTTCCTTCTGAGCGGCATAGAGCTGATAAACGGTATTGATATCGAGCACCTGAATTCCGGTCAGCTTCTGAATGCGTTCGAGACCGAATTTTGCGTTGAATTCCTTTGCCATGCCGTTAGTGCGCTCATCGCGGTAGCAGACGGGATCGGCAAGACGATTGCAATCCTTGTCAAGCAGCACATAATCCACGCCCCAGGTATCGACAGCCACGGCATCCGGTTTCAGTTCTGCGGCGCCCTTGGCGAGTCCGGCCTTGATATCGCGGATCAGGGCCTCGATATCCCAGCGAAGGTGTCCATCCACCATACGGCTCTCGTTCGGGAAACGGGAAATCTCCTCCAGATCAATTTTCCCCGCGTCGGAAATGGAACATCTCATGACTCTGCCGCTTCCGGCACCGATATCGACTGCAAAACAGTTAAACATTTTCTTTCCCTCATTTGTTGAAATTGACAACAGAACCAAACCGATTTTCCTTAATATATCAGGGTTGCGGAAGATTCGCAAACCGATCTTCTCTTTTTATACAAACAACTCCGGCTCCTTCCGATCCATGAACGAGGTTTCCAGACGCTCCCGCAGAGCCAGAATCCTGGGATCCTCAAAACGTTTTGCGTGCACCGGACAACGTTTGACACAGGCACTGCAATAGAGACAGCCCTCTCCCACGATTTTCGGATCGGCCGGATCAATAATCCCCATCGGACAGATTTTCACACAAAGTCCGCACCCCGTACAATCCCCCGAAGTCACCGGGCGCACCGGCTCCCCGGCAGGCATCCGCTCCCGGTACGGCACATTTCCCTTCACGACAGGGGTTGAAAAATCCCCGGCTTCGATCTTCCGAGCGATCTGTTCCGCAAATTCCGAGGCTATCTGCAAATCAGAAGAATCCGGCCGTCCCGCCGCCAGTTTGACCGAGAGAGAATGTTCTCCGATGAACGCTCCGGCGGCAATCACGGAGAACCCATCTGCCGTCAACAGATTCCGCGCTTCCAGCAAAGCATCCTCATAGGCACGGTTTCCATAGACACAAAGCGGCACAACGAAAGCGCCATTTCCCTTCATCTTCGCAAGTACCCCCTCCAGAACCTGCGGAACGCGACCCGCATAGACCGGAAAAGCAAAAATCACAAGATCCTCCGGAGCAAACGCATACTCTTTTGCACGGGCATCCGGACGAGTCAAATCCACTTCCGCAACGCTGCTGTTCCAGCGGGTCGAAAGAACGGATGCTGTTTTAAGAGCAATCGTCCGACTCGTCCGGGTCGGACTGAAATAGACGGCGACTAAATTTCGTTTCATTCGGCAATCTCCTTATCTACTTGTTCGATCTGTAAGACACCGCGGTCCGATATGGACTGCGCAGCTCATATTCCATTCCGGGCGGCAGGCTGATTTTCAGCGCTCCGTCACGATACTCCACCTCAATCTCGCCCCGGACGGAAGGCACCGTTCCGGTTACAAACGACAACTCCCCGAAACAGGGCGAAATCCGGATCTTCTTCCATCCCGGCGCCAGCGGAACAATCCCCATCACGGAACGCACCATCTGATACGCCGGAGTTCCACCCCAGGCATGAGAATAATCACCGCAGTTCCAGCACTCTTTCAAGCCATCGGGATGTTCCGCAACGATTTGCTTCCACCGTTTCAGAAGAGCAAATCCGTACCGGGAGAAGCGATCCGTCCGTTCCAGAGCCTCAAAGACATAGTGCATAAAGTACGGCTGAGGCTGAATCAGCGATCCATCCGTAAAAATCTTCTCCCAAAGAGAATCCATTTTCTCCTCCGGAACCAGCCCATACGCCAGAGCAAGAACATTCGTATGCACCGTAAAGGATCGTTTTCCATCATCAGGCGGAAGCCATTGCGAGGGTGCAACTTTTGTCAGATACGGAATTCCATCGCAGAAACATCCGTTCTCTTCCGACCACAACAGACCGAAAGCCTTTTTCACGGCATCCGCACGCTCGGTCCAGAGCTGCTCCCGCTCCTTCTTTCCCAGAACAGCGGCAAGGAAAGCCCCTGTCTGCAGCGCATTGAAATAAAATGCGGTCAGACACCCCATTCCTCGCGAAGCCGGCGGATGATGATAGTTGAATCCACCATCGTTCACCCAGTCGATGAACATGTAGTTCGGCGCTTCCGAAACGAGACCATCCGCTCCGACGAATCCGGCAAAACGATCCAGCACCGCTTCGATCTGTGGAAACACACGTTCCGGCAGTTCCGCATCCCCGGTGTTCCAGTAATACTCCCGCACCATGTCGATGAAAAAGAGAGAATAGGAGGTGTGAAACATGAATGCGTTTTTCTGTTTCAGCAGGAGCGAGGTGCGCAGAATATCGGCCGCGGCAAGACGAGTCTCCCCGTACAGAGCGTGTGCAATCAGCGCCTCAATCCGATAGTCGCCCGTACACCCCAGCCCCTCCTGATGCACGGGAGAATCCAGATGCAGACGCATCATGCACATACGCATGGTTTTGTCGATGCAGTCGCGAATCGCCTCCAGATCGGGATCGGAACACTGGAACGGCGCGGTCGCTCCAAGAGGAAATCCCCGACGGTGCGCCGTAAAAGCACGAATCTTCACCGGAGCAACCCGTTCCGAGGAAAAGGTCCCGCAACCGACACACACCTGAACATATCGGAACACATTCAACCGCGTGGAACGGAACCGGTGAACCCCGGGCGCAGTCGTATATTTTTCAAAAGCATGCGTTACCCCCGGCACCTCCTGATACTCCAGGCGAATGGAAGCTCCACCTGCCGATTCAACCTCAAAACCGACGTGTGCCGCGATCTCCTGTTCAAAATCCAGCTGAAAGGAAACCGGAGGCCCCGGAAGAGCCGTCAGAGTCAACTCTCCGGAACAGTCGGCGTAAGGTTTCAATTCCTCGAACAGGACCCTGCCCTTTCGCGGCAGAACCTCGCACTCCGCAAGCGGCGGCAGATTCCATTTCCGCAAGTTCCATTTTGCACAGAGTTCCGGGGAAAGCTCCTCCGCAGGAACCCATCGGGAAGCATCGAAATCAGGAGAATGATAATTCTCGTGGAATCGATCGGCATGCCAGTCCATGACATTCCCATACGCAGGATTCCGGAAAGAGCTCCAGGAAGAGTCGGAACGCAGGAGAGAGACTCCGCCGGATTCCAGTTCAAAGGTGAATCCGGGATGACCGACAGAATAATCGGTCTGCGCCTCGGGAACAGTCAGGACCTCGGCAACGATCACATTCTCTCCGGCCTGGAAAAACTCCGCCACATTTCTGGAATCAAAGAACCACCAGTCCGGCGGAGTGGAATTGGCGTAATCGCCGCCGACCTCCACGGGGCCGTCATCCAGAAAACGACCGTTGATGAAGAGACGGAACTTGCAGTCTCCGGAAAAATACGCCGTCAGATCCTCCGGCACCGACTCCAGAAAGAAAACTCTGCGAAACACCGCCATTGCCGGAGACGGCTGACAGGAATGATCGAATACAGAAACTCTCGTTTTCTGCAAATCAGGATAAACGGACCGGTCGAGCCAGATCCAGGAACGGGAAAGATTCATCGCACACCCCTTGTTGGTTTACAAGGGTTAATATATGCAGCAGAACGGGTATGTCAAGAGAATTCTTATGTTTTCGCGGTCGAAAAACTGGAAGCCGGCGACTTCAGCATTCCCGCGCACAGGCCATAGGGAGTCAGACGGAAATCATAGACATCGCAGAATTCCAGAGCGGAACGCAGAATCATCGCTCCCCCGCGAGCGTTTCCCGCAGGTTCGGATCCACTCCGGGCAGACGCCCGATCTCCTCCGGGGAAAGCCCGATCAGACTTTTGCTCAGCTCCACGACCGCGGAAGTCTTCTGCGGCAGCGCGGCTATCGAACTCCAGTTCAGGTTCACCTGCTTGTTGATCAGGGAGTTGCAGGCGAACGGAAGCGCTCCCACCGCCATCAGCTCCGGAGCCACCTTCAGCGTGCCAAGCCATTTATGATAGGAGTTCGAAATCGTTTCCAGTTGTTTTGCAATGTAATTGCGCAAAGCGATCTGACGGAAAAAACTCAGACCATGCTTGTCAAGTTCAAACTTGCGGACCACCTGTCCGGCTCCCAGACCGAGTTCAAATGCACCTTCGATCTTTCTGGCATCCCCGAAAGCGATCTGGAAAGAACTGAATCCGCAGTAGACGGTAATCAGCGGCAGATTTGTAAAGGCGTCGGTCATGGCGCCGATGAAATTCAGTCTTGCCTCGTCCCGACCGCAGAGCAGCTGCGGAAAAACGCCGAATTCACGCTGACAGCCAAGCAGAAGCTGAGTCCGGTTCACCGTGTTGCGGAAGGAGGAAGAGGCACAAAGACGACACTCCGTTGCGCCCTCTCTGCCAGCAATCTCATGCAGCTCGTGAAGAGCCTTGAACGCACGCTTCATCCCCTCTTCGGAGAGCTGTTCCAGAGAACTGTCATCCCCGGTGAGTTTTGTGAAAGCGGTGAATTCGTTAACCGTTTCAAAAGAGTTTCCATCGGCTGCGACACGGCCCACAAGCATCTGGATGGTATAGGCTCCGATATAGACAGCGGCGGAAATCTTATCATTTATTGGCATATTTTTCACACTTTCACTTGCTTTTTGCGTGTTTTCTGTCATTAGTAATGTAGCTCTGAAAATCAAATGTGCAAATCAAAAGATTTTCACTGGACAAGGCAGGCCTGTATTTTGAGCTGGAATACCGGCATCACAATTTTTGGAAAGTGGCAAAAAATGATTATCGTTTTCAAGCCGAACAGTCCCGATCAGGAGATCGAGAAAGTCGAAAAGCTCGTCGCCGACATGGGGTATGAACCCAGACTCATCAAAGGCGTGGAGCATACCGTTCTCGGCGCGGTGGGAGATGAAAATCTCCACATGTCCCTGGAAGTGCTCAAAAACCTTCCCGTTGTGGAAGACGTGCTTCCGATTCAGAAAAAATACAAACTTGCCAGCCGCGAATTTCATGCGGAAAATTCCCGTTTTAAAATCGGCAAGGAAATTGTCGGAGGAGAAAAATTCCAGGTCATTGCCGGTCCCTGCTCCATCGAATCGGCGGCGCAGATGGATATCTGTGCTCAGGTGCTCACGGCGGAAGGAGTCAGCATTCTCCGCGGAGGCGCCTTCAAGCCCCGCACTTCGCCCTATGACTTCCAGGGACTCGGATACAAGGGACTGGAAATTCTTCAGAACATCAAGGAAAAATATGATGTGCCTGTGGTGACGGAAGTGGTTGGCATTCCCTCGCTGAAAGCGGTGGCGGAAGTGGCGGACTGCATCCAGATCGGCGCAAGAAACTGCCAGAACTACAATCTGCTGGAGAGCGTTGCGGAAGCGGGACGTCCCGTTCTGCTCAAGCGCGGCATGTCCACCACGGTGGAAGAGTGGCTCAACGCGGCGGAATATCTGCTGGTCCACGGATGCGAAAATGTGATTCTCTGCGAACGCGGAATCCGCACGTTCGAGACCTCGACCCGGAACACGCTGGACATCAGCGCGGTTGCGGTTGCCAAAAAGGAATCCCATCTGCCGGTGGTGGTCGATCCGAGCCATGCGGCCGGAAAACTGGAATTTGTGCTTCCGCTGGCAAGAGCGGCCGCGGCGGTCGGAGCAGACGGCATTATTGTCGAATCGCATCCGCAGCCGGTCAAGGCGCTCAGCGACGCAGCGCAGCAGATTCCCTGCAACGACTTCGGAAAGTTCATGGATGCTCTCCGGCCCGTTGTGGAAGCGATGGGCAGAACGTTATGAGTCCTGATCTGAAAGATCAGTGGCTTTCTCTGGAACACCCGCGGGAGATTTTCAAATCTCCCGTGATTACTTTATGCGCGGAGCTCTTTCAGTGCCGGCGGACCGGGGCAAAACATGAATTCATCACATGCAGGACCTGCGACTGGGTCAATGTGATAGCCCTGACACCGGAAGAGGAACTGATTCTGATCCGGCAGTTCCGTCACGGCACGCGCCGGACGGAGTGGGAGATCCCCGGCGGCTGCATCGACCGGACGGATCCCTCCCCTGTCGCGGCAGGAATCCGCGAATTGAAGGAAGAGACCGGATACGCGGGAGAGAACGCCCGTATCATCGGGAGAGTTCATCCGAATCCGGCTCTTCAGGGAAATGTCTGTCATACGATTCAGATCGACAACGCAGCCCTCTGTTCCGCGCCCGATCTGGAAGCTACGGAATGCATTGTTACAGAAGCGGTTCCACTCAAACGGGTGGAGAAGATGATCCGCTCCGGAGAGATCTCTCACGGACTCGTCCTCAACGCTCTGATGTTTTATTTCTACAACAGGGAGACTGTATGAAAAGCGCATTTGAACTTGCATTGGAACGAAGCGGCGGAACTCTGAACGAGGTCTCGCCGGAAGTCAAGGCCAGACTCGCGGAAATCGATACCATCTGCCGGGCGAAAATCGCCGAAGCGGAACTTTCCGCTCAGCAGCGTCTGGCGAAAGAAGAGGATCCCGTCAAGGCGGCGGAACTCAAGGAGGCTCTCGTCACGGAAATTGCCTCCATCAAAGACAAATACGAACGCGAAAAAGAAAAAGCCAGAAAAACAAAATAACGGTATTGTCCCCGGTTCCGCATGGAACCGTTTTTTTCCAGCAACCAAAGGAGTCTCCCGACATGGACCGGAAAACGATTCTGTTCTCAAAGGCATCGGTCAAATTCAAAGCGCCGGAACACACCGGCATCACCGAATACGACAATCGCAGTGCAGAGGAATATCAGAGTTATCGGAAGGAATATGATCCTCCTGCCGACGATTCCGAAAAACTCCTCGCTCCATGGAAAGAACGTCTTGGCCGGAGACAGAACGACATTCTCATCCATGCCGCCCCGGAAACCGGCGGGGAATTCCTTTCCCTGAAGGATGCGCAGGACAAAGTCCGCTCCATCCTCTCCGGGACGCCGGATGCCTCCATAACGGTTCTTCTTCACAATGGCATCTATCCGTTTCATCAGCCTCTGGAGTTCTCCAGAGAGGATTCCGGTTCGTCGGAACATCCGGTTCTCTGGCTCGGAGAAAGCAGGGATGGAGTCATTTTCAAGGGATCCGCCAAGCTCTCCGGCTTCCGCCGGGTCACGGACGAGTCCGTAAAAAAGCGTCTTCACCCCTCCGCCGCGGAAAAGATTCTGACAGCCGATCTCACGCAGGCGGGAATTCATTCCGCCCCATCTCTTCCGAAACGCGGCTTCGGATGCAGCAGCTATCCGGCGCCGCCGTGGCTCGACTGCTTTGTGAACGGCAAACGCATGACACTTGCGCGCTGGCCCAAAAAACGGGATCCGCAGCTGAAAGTCGGGAAGGTCTTTTCCGGCTCTCTCGACGAGCTCAACGATGAGTGTAAGAAAAAGGGTCCTGAAAGCCGCGCGGTCTTCGAATTCCGCCATCCGGAACTGGAGCGCTGGCGGGAGGCGGATGACATCCGCACCGACGGTCAGTGGGGATACCTCTGGGCGTCAGACACCAGGAAAGTGGAACAGATCGACTACGAAAAAGGCACCATCACTCTTGCACCCGGAGTCTCCTACGGCTGTCTTCCGAACGATCCGTTCTATTTCTTCAATCTTCTGGAGGAACTTTCTGATCCGGGCGAGTGGTATCTCGACCGGAAAACAAACCGTCTCTACTGCATTCCGGAAGAGCCGGTTGACTTTTCCGCCGACGGAAGTGCCGATTTTTCTCTGGAACTATCCCTTCTTCCCACCCCATTTCTGCGTCTGCACGCTGCGGAACACATTGTCTTCCGGAACATCCGCATGAGCAACGGCGCCTCCGATGCCATTTACGCTCAGGACTGCCGGAATCTTCTTTTTACGGATCTGGAAATTGCGGGAGCCGGCGGAAGCGCGATTCTCATCGAAGGCGGAGACCATTGCGGGATTTTCAATGTGCATCTGCACGAACTCGGCGCAGGCGGAGTGCGGCTTTCCGGAGGCGAACGGAAGACTCTGACGAGAGCGGATCACTTTGCCATCAATATCGACATCCACGATTTCAGTCAGGTGGACCGCTGTTACACGCCGGCGGCATCGGTTGGAGGCTGCGGGAATCATCTGCTTCACTTTCATCTTTACAATTCGTCGCACCACGGGATCTCGGTTTCGGGGGATCTTCAGACCGTTGCCTATTGCGACGGGCACGATCTGGTCCGGGACTTCGATGATCAGGCGGGAATCGACTGCTTCTTTGATCCGTTTATGTACGGGACCCGTTATCTGTTCAACTTCTGGCATGACCTCGGCAGCGGGATCGACTTCTGCGGTCAGGCGGGGATCCGTCTAGATGACATGATCAGCAACATTCTGATCTACGGCAATGTCTTCCTGAAATGCGCGGGAGGAGGTTTTGGCGGAGTCCAGATTCACGCCGGAAAAAACAATATTGTCGAGAACAATCTTTTCATCGACTGCATCCGCGCGCTGAGTTTCAGCTGCTGGGGAAAAGACCGCTGGGAGGAAAGTTTACGCAAACACTTCTATGCGAATGCGTTGGAAAACGGGCTCTCGCTGGAAAAACTCCGCATTGCCCCCAGACTCGCCAACGTACTGGAAGAGAAGGCTCGGAACTTTGTCGTCAACAACTACATCATCAACTGCGGAGAGGTTGCCGGATTCAACCAGTTTGAAAGCTCCTATCAGTATCTCGGCAACAATCTCTGCGTGGACGGCGATCTTCACGACCTCGGGTTTGCAGATCCGGACCGCAAGGATTTCTCCCTAGCTCCGGATTCGATTCTTCTGAAACAGCTTCCGTTCCAGCCGATTCCGTTCCACAAGATCGGAATCGACAAATCTCTGTCGCTGTAACCTCTTCTGCGGGAATGCGTAAATTACGCATCTTTTCCTTTGCAAGAACCGGATCAGAGGATATATTATCCGGAATCTCAACTCAACACTCCCGGAGCTGCAACAAGGCAAAGGGAGCGTCTTTATGAAAAAAGGGCTTTTTACAATGGAACCATTTCACTTCAAAACCAGATACTGCAGTTCTCTTGTCAAAATCATGCAAAAGCCGGAAATGACGGCGGCGGAACCATTCAACGGATTTTCCGCTCTGCGCGGAGAGGTATTTTCCTTTCAGGTGGCGTATTTTACGGAACGCCGGGTGGAGGAGCTGAAAGTGAAAGTCGTCTCGAAACTGAAGAATATCCGCATCCGTTCCGTGGAAAGCGTACCGGTCCGATATCTTGCGACAAATCTGGATGATGATGTCGTCACCAAAGAACCGGGACTCATTCCCGATATTCTTGCAGAGCTCCCGGAGCGTTTCTTCACGGTTCCGCCGAAACTCTGGCGCGCGCTCTGGATCACAGTCAAGATTCCGCGGAACTGCAAAGCGGGAACATACGATATCGCTTTTGAATTCGATCTGGATCAACAGGAAACGGTAAAGACCAAACCGTTCCAGCTGGAGGTTCTGAACGCGACACTGCCGGAACAGAAACTGATCCGGACGGAGTGGTTCCATACCGATTCGCTTGCAACGTATTACAACGTTCCCGTCTTCAGCGAAGAGTTCTGGTATCTTGTCGAAACCTTTATGAAGAACGCTGCGGATCACGGGATCAATATGATTCTGACGCCGGTTTTCACGCCGCCGCTGGATACGGAAATCGGACAGGAGCGCCCGACCGTTCAGCTGGTCGGCGTCAAAAAGACCAAAGACGGCTACGAATTCGACTTCGATAAACTCGCACGCTGGATTGCTCTTGCCGAATCGGTGGGAATCCGCTACTTTGAAATCTCCCATCTGTTCACGCAATGGGGTGCAGGTTTCACGCCGAAAATCATGGCAGATGTAAACGGGACGGAAAAACGGATCTTCGGCTGGGATGTCAAATCCGATTCAGCCAAATACAAAACCTTCCTCAAGGCGTTTCTTCCGGAGCTGACCGTTTTTCTCAAGGAGGCAGGAATTGCCGACCGGGTCTACTTCCACACCTCCGACGAACCTTCGCAGACAGGACTTGCCACCTATTCCGCCGCAGCGAAACTGCTCCGTTCCTGTACAGAAGAGTTCAAACACATTGATGCGCTTTCCGAATTCGAATTCTATGAACAGGGACTGGTGGATATTCCCGTTCCCGTCATATCAAAAGTGGAAGAGTTCATTCAGAAAGGTCTGAAACATCCCTGGACCTACTACTGCTGCTGTCCGGAAACCGAAACCAGCAACCGCTTTCTCTATTCGACTTCCACGCGGACCCGCATTCTCGGCGCCCTTTTCCACCGCTTCGGGATTGAAGGATTCCTGCACTGGGGATTCAACTTCTATTTCAGCCGTCTTTCCCGCTATCCGATCGACCCGTACCAGACCACGGACGCCGGATACGCATTCCCGGCTGGCGATCCCTTCCTTGTCTATCCGGGCGATGAATGCGAACCGGTCGATTCGATCCGCAATGAACTTCTCTTCGAAGGACTTCAGGATCAGCGGGCTCTGAAACTTCTCCAGGAAAAAATCGGAGAAAAGGCGGTCCGCACCATGCTCGACAAGGCCTCCGGTGGCTCCATGACCATGAAAAACTATCCGCGCGGCGAAAAGGCCATGCTGAAACTGCGCAAGGAAATCAATCAGAAACTGAAACAGTAACGTTTTCCCACTCAACAGAAAACGTCAAAAAAAAACGTGTCCGGATCCGGACACGTTTTTTTCTGCTGTCATTCGGCAGAAAGTTCCATTCGGAATCAGAAGGCTTTTGCAAATTCCGCAATCTTCTTCAAGCCCTCATCGTTCGGATTGTCGAGAAGGATTTTCACGATAGCACTGCCGACGATGAAACCATCGCATGCCCGGCAGACGGCTTCTGCCTGTTCCGGCCGGCCGATTCCGAATCCGGCCAGAACCGGCATTCCCGAAACGTTCCGGATCTCATTCAAGCGCCGGGTCAGTTCGGCGGGGAGTTCGGCACGGGCGCCGGTCACGCCGTTGACGGTGATGACATAAAGGAAACTGTCCTCCACGCCTTTTGCGATCTCGGCAACCCGGTCGAGATGGGTGGTCGGGGCCACCAGCGGAACGACCGTCATGTGATGCGGTCGAAGCACATTGAGCAGTTCCTCCCGTTCCTCCAACACCACATCGACCGCCAGAACGGCATCAACGCCAGCCTGCTCCGCCTCCTCTGCAAACCGCTCCAACCCGTAGGAAAAGAGCACGTTGTAATAGGAAAAGAGGACAAACGGAACATCAGGAAAGCGTTTCCGCAGACGGGCAATCGTCTTCAGAATTCCGGCAAGATTCGCGCCGTTCTGAAGAGCGATCCGTGCGGCGTCACGAATCACGGGTCCGTCTGCCATCGGATCGGAGAATGGAACGCCGAATTCGATGATATCTACACCGTTGTCGATCAGCGTTTCCACGGCGCGTTCACTGTATTCCATATTCGGGAAGCCCATCGTCAGATAGGCGGTGAAGATTTTTTCATTGTTTGCTTTCGCTTTTGCGAAAAGAGTCTGAATCCGGTTCATAATCAAAGTCCTTTCTGCGCCTTGTAATTTTTAACGCTCTGCATATCCTTGTCTCCACGTCCGGAAAGATTGACGATGAGGAGATCGTCTTTCGAAAGTTCCGGAGCGCGTTTGAGCGCCTCGGCCAGCGCGTGACTGGATTCCAGGGCGGGAATGATGCCCTCGTAACGGGAAAGCATGTCAAACGCGTGAACGGCCTCGTCGTCGTTGATGGCGACATATTCGGCGCGGCCGATATCATGCAGCATGCAGTGTTCGGGTCCCACGCCCGGATAATCGAGTCCGGCGGAGACGCTGTACGTATCAATGATCTGTCCCTCATCCGTCTGAAGCAGATAGCACTTGCTTCCGTGCAGGACTCCGACTCTTCCACCTCCGATGCTCGCGGCATGTTCCCCTGTCTCAATGCCCTTGCCGCCCGCCTCCACGCCGATCAGCCGGACCGCCGGATCATCCAGAAATCCGGCAAAGATTCCCATGGCGTTGCTTCCTCCGCCGACACATGCGATTACCTGCGCAGGCAGTTTGCCGTACTCTTCCAGACACTGCCTCCGCGCCTCGGTTCCGATCACGGACTGGAAATCGCGCACGATCATCGGATACGGATACGGACCGGCAACCGTGCCGATCACATAGAAGGCATCCTCGACCTCCGTGATCCAGCGGCGGAGAGCCTCGTTCATGGCGTCCTTGAGCGTTCCGCTTCCCTCGCTTACGGCGGTGACTTTAGCTCCGAGCGTAATCATCCGGTCAACGTTCGGAGCCTGACGCTCCACATCGACCGCGCCCATGAAGACCTCGCATTCCATGCCGAACAGCGCGGCGACCGTCGCAGTTGCGACACCGTGCATCCCCGCTCCGGTCTCGGCAAAGAGTTTCTTCTTTCCCATGCGCTTCGCCAGCAGAGCCTGTCCGATGGTATTGTTGACCTTGTGCGCGCCGGTATGGTTCAGGTCCTCGCGTTTGAGCAGGATCTTCGCTCCACCGCAGTATTCGGTCAGCCTCTTTGCGTAATACAGCGGACTTTCCCGGCCCACATAATGTTTCATCAGATCATCGAACTCCGCCTGAAAAGCAGGATCCTTCTTCGCTTCAAAATACGCCTTCTCCAGCTCCGCAAGGGGAGTCATAAGAGTCTCGGCGACATACTGGCCGCCGTAGATTCCATAATGAGTTTTACTGTTCATTTCCACATCTCCTGTTATATTCTTCAAATAATTGTTCTGTTTTCTGCAATGATTTCCGTCCCGGTTCATCCTCCAGCGAACTGTTCACATCCAGCGCATAACAGTTCAGCGCGGCGGCTTGGCGCAGATTTCCGATGGAAAGTCCGCCGGCAAGAATCACTTTCCGTCCGCTGTCGCGAATCGTTTCCGCCAGTCTCCAATCGGAACGTGTTCCGCTTCCGGGCGTTCTCGAATCCACGAGAAAACCATCCGCCGGATACCCGGAATCCCAGCCGGACTCCGAAGAAACCGCTTTCCAGACCTCGAATTCCCGCCGCAGGGATTCCGCCGCAGCTGCCGGGAAATCTCCATGAAGCTGGATGACATCCAGTTTCAAACGCCGTCCCGCCGCCCGGATCTCCTCTTCTCCGGAATCCAGAAAGACTCCGGCAAAACGGCAGTTTTTCCGATCGGGAATCCCCGCGAGAATCTCCTCGGCGCGCTCCACAGTCACATATCGCGGGCTCCGGTGCCAGAAAATGAATCCCAGAAAATCCGCACCGCATTTCACCGCGCACCGCGCAATAGCGGGATCGTTGATTCCGCAGATTTTCAGCAGATTCGTTTTTTTCATCCCAGGAGCTCCTTGAGTTTCTCTCCGGGATGCTCGGCACGCATCAGCGTTTCACCGATCAGGAAACCGTCAGCGCCGGCCTCTCGCAAGTCTTTGATGTGAAAGGCATTCTGAATTCCGCTCTCGGCAATTTTGATAATTCCCTCCGGAATATGCTTCAGATTTTCCATGGTTACATCCAGAGAAAGGGAGAAATTGGTCAGATCGCGGGCGTTCACTCCGATGATCTTTGCTCCGCCGTCCACCAGCATATCGATCTCTTTGCGCGTGTGCGCCTCGCACAGGACGGAAAGTCCCAGCGAAGAGGCAAACGTGAAGAGCTCCCGGAATTTTTTTGCATCCAGCACCGCCGCGATCAGGAGAATGGCATCCGCTCCCGCCGCCCGCGCTTCCAGAATCTGGTACTCGTTTGAAATGAAGTCCTTGCGCAGAATCGGGATCCGCACCTTCGGACGAACATCCCGAATAAAGTTCAGCTTCCCGAGAAAACAGTCCGGTTCGGTCAGAATCGAAAGCGCCGCGGCGCCGGCAGATTCCAGCTCCTTTGCCAGCGAGACGACCGGGAAATCCTCCCGGATCAGTCCTTTCGACGGCGACGCCTTTTTCAACTCTGCAATAACGTGAATCCCCTCCCCCCGGAAACACGCGGAAAAATCCAGCGGAGCCTTCCGGCGCGCCGCCTGCGCCTCCAGTTTTTTCAGGGAAACGGTCTGCGGAGCCTTCGCCCGCGCCTCTGTGATTTTTTCCAGAATATTGTCGTTCATTTGGATGCCTCCACAAGAAGTTTCAGTTTTTTCAATGCTCGTCCGGAATCAATCGAATCGCACGCCATCCGGATTCCTTCCTTCAGATCGCGTGCGGCATCGGCGGCATAGATCGCCGCACCTGCGTTAAGAACGGTAATCGCCCGTTTTGCTCCGCGCTCCTCCCCGCGCAGAATGGAAAGCGTAATCTCCGCGTTTTCCTCGGGGGAACCGCCCGCCGTTTCCGCAATGGAATAGACATCATCCAGATACATCTCCGGAAAGAGCTCATACGTCTTGATCCTCCCGTCCTTCAGTTCGGAAACACGAGTGGAGGACTCGCAGCTGATCTCATCCAGCCCCTCCGTCCCGTGCACGATCAGCGCGTGAGAGCTCCCAAGCGCTTTCAGAACCGAGGCAAACACCTCCGTGTATTCCGGAGCGAATACACCGATCAGATGATGCCGCGCTCCGGCAGGATTCGTCAGAGGCCCCAGCAGATTGAAGATCGTTCTCATGTGCAAAGCCTTGCGAACAGGAGCGGCATACTTCATCGCCGGATGCATTTTCTGCGCGAACAGGAATCCGATTCCATGCTCCTGAATGCAGCACTCCATCACAGCGGGCGCGACATCAAGATTGAATCCGAGAGCAGCAAGCACATCTGCCGCCCCCGAACGGCTTGTGACAGCACGGTTCCCATGTTTGGCGATTGTCACGCCGGCTCCGGCGGCGACAAAACATGCCGTTGTCGAAATATTGAACGTTCCAGCGGAATCCCCGCCCGTTCCGACAATGTCGAGCACATTCGACATGCCGGTGTCGATGAACGCAGCTTTCTGACGCATCGCCCGCGCTGCTCCGGAAATCTCATCGGTCGTCTCCCCCTTCATGCGGAGAGCGACAAGCAATCCGGCAATCTGCGCTTCAGGAGCCCTGCCCTGCATCAGCAGGGAAAAGCAGTCGAACGCCTCCTCCGCAGAGAGATTCTTCCCGCTCATGATTCTGGAAAGATACGGTGTCAGCATGCCGCCCTCCCCGCCTTAAACTCCCCGACCATCTTAAGGAAATTCGCCAGCTGACGCTTTCCCGTCACAGTTGCAATCGACTCCGGATGATACTGCATGGAAACAATCGGCAGTTCGCGATGACGCATTGCCATGATTTCGCCGTCCTCGCTTCTTCCGGTAATCTGGAGGCAGTCCGGAAGCGTCCCGGCATCCACCGCCAGAGAGTGATAGCGCATCGCTTTGAAGTTCTGCGGGATTCCCTCAAAAATCCCCTTGCCGTCGTGAGACACCTGACTGGTCTTGCCGTGCATCAGGCGCTTGGCATGGATCACTCTGCCGCCGAAAACCTGTCCGATCGCCTGATGTCCGAGACAGACTCCGAGAATTGGCAGTTTTCCGGCAAAAAAGCGGATCGCCTCCATTGAGATTCCGGCGCTGTCCGGATTCCCCGGTCCCGGAGAAATCACCAGACAGTCCGGCGCAGCCTCTTCAATCTCGCGTACCGTAACCTTGTCGTTTCTGCGGACCGTCACATCCGCGCCGAGCATGTAGAAATAC
Organism: uncultured Lentisphaeria bacterium; assembly: GCA_905197955.1. Lineage (GTDB taxonomy): Bacteria > Verrucomicrobiota > Lentisphaeria > Victivallales > UBA1829 > UBA1829. Next base: position 16,857 of record CAJKAR010000040.1, read on the forward strand.
TGTACGATATTGTAGGTGAACGAATCGTAATTGTCAATCATGAAAATCATTGGAAAAAATCCTTTCAGTTGAGTTTTGCCGCAAGTTCCGCCGCTTTGAAAACGGCTCTGGATTTGTTCAAGGTCTCCTGATATTCCTCCTCCGGCACCGAATCCGCCACGATTCCGGCTCCGGCACGCATTGTCAGAGTCTGTCCCTCCAGAATCATCGTGCGGATCACGATCGCAAAGTCCATGTTGCCGGAATAGCTGAAGTATCCTGCGGCACCGCCGTAAATGCCGCGCGGCGAGTGCTCATGTTCGGCGATCAGCTGCATTGCCCGGATCTTCGGAGCACCGGAAAGAGTTCCCGCAGGAAATGCGGCTCGGAGAAGATCAAAACAGTCGTACCGTTCATCGAGTTCCGCCTCAACGTGGGAGACCATATGCATCACATGAGAGTAACGCTCGATGGTCATAAACTCCTTGACCTGTACCGAACCTCGTGCCGCAACCCGGCCGATGTCGTTTCGTCCCAGATCGACCAGCATGATGTGTTCGGCCCGCTCCTTCTCATTTTCGAGGAGTTCGGAACCGAGCCGGATATCCTCCTGCTCCGTTTTGCCGCGCGGACGTGTTCCGGCGATCGGACGAACCGATCCGGTCCTTCCGGTCAGCTTTACGAGTTCCTCCGGCGAAGCCCCGATCAGCGTCCGTTCCCCGAACCTCATGAAAAAGGTGTACGGAGACGGATTGATCAGCCGAAGCGCACGATACAGCTGAAGCGGACTTGCCGGAAGTTCAGTGGTGAACTTCTGCGACATGACAATCTGAATGCATTCTCCATCGCGGATCGCCCTTTTTGCGGCCTCCACCGACTCCTTGAATTCCTCGCAAGTCATCTCCGGCTGAAACGGTTTCATTGTTTTTGCTTCCTGTTTCTCCGCGGAGGGCGGAAGCGATACGGCATTCAGTCTGGCATGAATGGCTTCCACCTTTCTCATGGCGTCGTCGTAGGCATCGCGCTGCGAAGCAAATTCGCAGGGCCGCGTACAGACCGATATGATAATGGTGTGCTTCACATTATCAAAAATCACCATTTCATCGGTCAGCATGAAGCAGAGGAGAGGCGTTCCCTTTTCGAACTCCAGATCCACCGAAGGCTCAAATTTCCGTACCGCATCGTAGGCGATATAGCCGATTGCCCCGCCGACCATCGGAGGAAGCTCCGGTGACGGACTCAATTTATGTGTGCCGAGGATTCTTTTCAATTCCGTCAGCCCATCTTCCCCATGCAGTTCCGTCACCCCTTTATCCTTCTCGTCGATTACGACCCTGTCCGGGAATTCCATCAGCACCGCGTAAGGATTCACTCCGAGGAAGGAGTAGCGGGCCCAGCGTTCCGATCCCTCCACGCTCTCCAGAAGAAACACCTCCGGATCATCTTTGAATTTGTTCAGTACGGAAACCGGAGTCTCCATGTCGGCAAGGAACTCCCGGTACACCGGAACCGAAGCGCCGGCGCCGCAGCGTTCTACAAACGTTTCGTAATCGAGTTCTTTCAGCATTTTCCTTTTCCTTCTGTTTTCTGTTTTGCTGGGAAAAAAATCAAAAAAAAAACGGCGGATTGATTAACTTTTCAGTTAGTCAATCCGCCGTGATCTTCTCAACGACTGATTTTCAAAAAATGTTAATACGCACCATCAGCCGCCGCAGATTGACTTCCGCGGCGCCACCAGCCCTGAACCTTGATCAAATTGTAAGAAAAACTGTTCATGCGTAAAAACCTTTCATGTGGGGTAATTTAATACCGGGATCGAAAATGTCAAGTCTTTTTTCAAAAAAAATTGAAATCAAAAATCAAAAAAGCGGCAGATGCCGAAACACCTGCCGCCGGGAGAGGAGCAAAGAGAGCTGAGAGATTTATTTTACTGTCACAGACTCGGGTCCTGTCAGATAGACAATCTGCGGAGTAGCGGTAAACGCGGAAGCGTTCACAGAGAGCTTCTTTCCGAGATATCCGGCAGCGGACTCGATCGTTCCGCGGACAGCAAGCGCACATTTTTTCGATTCGCGGGCGGTCCAGACAGCATGAACCTTTTTGCCATCGGGCCGTGTCCATGCCGCAGTATAGATTCCCTTCGGCGAGATCGTCACAACGGGAACCGTAGATCCGCTGGGACGCATTGCCGCCAGAGTCTTGTAGGCAATATACGCAGGTTTCGGCGAAAGATCCTTGTGAACAATTCCGAAATGCGATTCCTGATCGAACGCGATTCCCTCCGGAGACTGGAACTCATACCAGAACAGACGCTGCACTCCGGCAGAAAACGCCAGAAGATACGTTCTGGGAAGCACTTCCGCCTGGAACTGCTCGGTCGAACCGCCAGTGGAAGACTTGTACGTTACTGCAACAATTTTCCCTTTAAGATCACTGTTCAGATCGAACAGAGCTGCGGAAATACCACGAAAGCGGTCACGGACACCATACAGGACCGGAATCAGGCGATCACCTTTTTTCAGTTTTTTATCTGTCAGGAAAATTTCTCCAGGCAGATCCTGCATTTTCACTTTATCGCGGAACTCCGGTGCAACGGCGGTTTTCGTCGTGTTATGCGGAATTACCTTGTCGGTCCACCAAGCCCCCCAGCCGATGTGCAGACGATTGCGGTAACGGTCGTCAACCTGGATTTTTTCCGTTCTTCCGTCCGCCTTTTTCACCAAGTCGTAGTAGAGCGGCACTCCGCGGGAGAAAATCAGTGTTCCCCCTTTTTTCACATACGATTCCAGAGCATCGAAATACGCCATCGGGAAGGTTTCATCGACAGAAGGAACCAGAATCGGATACTCCTTCGGATTCAACGAAGCCAGCTTCTTCAGAGGAATCGCATCGACGGCCTTTGCCATCGGAAAAACCTTCTTGAAATCCACGGTTGTTGTAATCGTGGAAAACGGATACACAGGATCATGAATACAGGCAATTTTCATCTGCTTCAAATCAAAACCGGCGTTCTCCAGCAGAGGCACAAATATTTCCCGGAACATATCATTTGCCTGATTGGTCGGCCAGCCAATTTCCGTAATCCAAATCGGTTTTGCTCCTGCCTTGTACTTGGCAAGAAGGGCACGCACTCCTTGAATGTCCTGTACCAGAGAATCTTCCGGGACATAGTCCTTCCGGTAAGGATGAATATTCATAATGTCAAATCCGGAAGCAGCTCCAGCCTTCAGAGATTCTTCAATAAATGGCATCGGAATCCCCGCTGTACCGCCGTAAAGCACTTGAAGTTCCGGATCTATTTTCTTAATCTCCAAATAAGAAGCTTTTAAGAGTTTTGCATAATTGGCTCCATTCGGAATATCACGCCACATAGGTGCGGAATTTTCCTCGTTCCAAATCTCCCAGAAGCGCAGGTCGTTCCGGAAATGCGTCACGGTGCGCCGGACATATTCAAGCCAGAGGTCTAAATGTTTCCATGCGGGAGTCGCCCAGGGGACATCATAGTCTAGAATCGGCAGGACATTCATTTTATTTTTCTTTGCAAGCGCAATCAGTTCATCCAGACGTTTAAAATCCCACTTACCGTTCTTCGCGGACTGAATGCGATGCCAGTCGAAATCGGTACGAACCCAGTTGATCCCTGCAGAAGACATCAGCTTGAATTCCTGCGGTGCAATCTCAAATTCACTGCGAGAAACATGAGCACAGACACCGTACGGATCAGAAGCAACACTGGAAGGCGCTGCTACCAAACTCTCTGCAAAAAACACGCCGCAGGCAATCAATGGCAACATTTTCGAAATCCGGTTCATGGACTTTTCCTTTCTAGATTATTGATTAATTGAAACGTCAAGGAGATATTCTGAAATCATGTAACGGAAATTAAACGGACAGGTATTCAATGCAACACGTCCCTTGGACTCGACATGGCCATCTGCCGCTCCGACCGTTGCCATCTCACCATGCGCTAGATGCAATCCAACCAGAGCGGCATCCAATCCCGCACTGGGAGAAATCGCCCAGCAGGACTGCCCTTTTTCCGTTCCCTGCGGAGTCACGCTGTCCGCGAGAAGAAAGGTCGAACTCGGCATTTTCATTTTATGCGGCAGAAAAAACTGATTATCATTACTCCCGAAAGTCAGGAAATATTCTCCGAGACGAGCCTTCTTCACTCCGTCTGTGGCGTGATACTGAAAATCATTGCGTCCCTTCACAAATCCGTAACGCCCCATAAAACGATTTGTCATACTCACTTTTTGATCTTCCATGTTCCCGGGACAGCGAAGAACATTCCAGGAGACATATTTTCCTCCGGTAAGCACCTCGGTCCACGTCCGGTAACTTCCGTTCCATTCCATCACTGTGACCATGCATCCGTCGGAGTCCTCCGCATACAGCAGCTGCGCCTTCATCCCCTGGCTCACATTGTTGACGCAGGAGATCTTCTGCGCCATTTTCCGCGCATGCTGAAGCGCCGGAAGAAGCATGCCGGCAAGAATTGCAATGATCGCAATTACGATCAGGAGTTCTATCAATGTGAATTTCTCTCTCCGAACCGTAATCCGCCGGAACTCCGGAGTGAATCTTCTTTCTCCGCAATCTGCGCGAAGCTCTTTTCCCGCAGAATCTTTCTGCCATAGAATCTCTTTCATCGCCACCGCTGTCCTTTCTCTGTATATATCTGTATAACTGTTTTCTTTTTCCACTATTGATTCTGTATCCGGACTCTTTCCTTCCTGCCGGTATCAGTGCCCGATCTCCCGGATGGAATTCCGGAGCAGCAGTCTTCCTCCGAGATACTGCACGGAAGTCACATTCATCCGATGCCGTCCGATTCCCTGAATCATCTCAATCAGGGATGCCGCGGCAAATTCAGAAACCTTGCTCCACGGAAGTTCAAATGAACTCAGCGCAGGATTCAGAATTTCACAAATCGAAAGCGTGTTGTCTACTCCGCAGACGCTGAAGACATCTGGAATCGAAATTCCCTGCGCCTGGCAGGCCTGATAGAACCCGGCCGCGGCCCAGTCGTTGACAAACAGAACCGCACTCGGACGAGGATTCATCTGAAGCAGCAGCTCCAGAGTCCATTTCATATCCGGCAACGTCTGGAGAGGCGAAAATTCCCGTTCCGGCAAAGTCTTGTGTTCAATCAAAAGCGATTCATCATACAATCCGGCAGCACGCATCGTTTCCACATATCCCCGTTCGCGGGTGATGAACATTTTATGGTGCGTTTCATGATTGATAAATGCGATCCGCCGATGTCCCATCTTCAGGAAAGACTCCGTCATCACCACTCCGACCGCATAGTTGTCAATTGCAATCTGCGGACAGAGCATCCCCGGATTGTAGGACCCGAATCCGACCACCGGCATTTCCGGCGGCAGAAATTTCATAAATTCCGGAACTTCAAGTGAATTTTTAATCAGGATCCCATCCGATGACGCCATGCTCTCCGCCTGTTCTTCCGGCGTAAGATCCGGCGATGCAAACTGCACCTCATAACGGCAGTTTGCCGCCCGGCACGCATTCTCGATCCCGTGCAGATACTCATTCCAGAGCTGATGTCCGCTCCATGCGGCCGTCATATCGGGAGTCACTACGCAGATCCGCTTCATCGACTTCCTGCTTCTCGGCTCCGTCCCGGCAACCACACGGCGCTTGTTTTCCAGATAATTGGTGGATCTCAAAACCTCCATCGTCTTCGCATACAAACCTGGAGCAATATTGTCGGCTCCGTTCAGCACCCGGCTCACGGTTCCGGTTGATACACCTGCCATTCGTGCTATATCTTTTATCGTATAATCGGACATCCCTTTTTCCATCCTTCTGTTCCTTTTTCATTATACCATAAAACGAAGAATTTGTCAACCCGTCATTCATGAAAATTCATGAAAATATTCATGAACAAAAAACATTCCATAAAAAAAAGCGGACCACCCTTTCTGAAATGCTCAAGGGCAGTTCCGCTTCAAACGAAAAAAGACGGAGAAAAAAAGTTACTGTTTTGCTCCGTCGAGGATCCGGCGAATCTCCGCCGCCATGGCAGCAATCCGATGCGGCTTCGGCAGGAAGCCCGCTGCGCCGTTGGCGAGAAGATCATCCACTTCATCATGGGAGACGAATCCGCTGGAAAGAAGCACTTTCACATTCGGATCGAGTTCTTTCAGTTTGTAAAAAGTTGTATGACCGCCCTGCTGGGGCATAATCATATCCAGCAGAACGAGATCGATCTGTCCCGGATTATTCTGGTAGATTTCCACCGCATCGAGTCCGTTTTCGGCAAGCAGGACCGAATAGCCGAGTTTCTGAAGGGCTTCGATCAAAAAATCCCAGACGGTTTCCTGATCGTCCACAATCAGAATCGTCTCCGTTCCCGTGGGAAGCGCCAGTTTGTTTGCCATAGTTCATCTCCTTTCAGCCGAAGGATCTCCGCAAATGAATTCTCTGCATGATCGTCAGAGAAGCGGCTTCAGCTCCTTTTCATAATTTGCATAGCCGGCCGAACCTTTCAGACGTTCCAGCAATGCCGACACATTACCTTTTGTGCGGAATTTATCAACCGCAGATTCATTTTTCAAACGTTCGATTTCCCGTTCCGCATAGGCATTCACCGTCTGCTGGAGCTCGGAGTTGTCCGGCTCCGCTTTGCATGCTTCTCCGTAATTGCCGAGCAGAAGCTCGCAGGCGGAACGCGCCGCCGCAGAATCTTTCTTCAGAACGGAATCGTTCAGCAGAAGTTTATACAAAGATGTGGCGGGAAAGGTCTTCCACTCCTTGCGGCGAAGTTCTCCCAGCGGAGTCTTGTAATCGATGTAACCTCCTGTAATGATTTCAATCCGACCATAACCGCTGATGGGATATCCGGAAAAACGGGTGCCGCTGTCCGTCAGTATGTTGAAGACCTTCGACAGCCGCGCGTTCTCCGCATCCTTTGCCGCGAGCCAGGAGTAGAGATACGGCTTCTTCACCTGCTCCGACGCTACAAGCACATCGACATTCCGGAACTTTCCCGCCGCCTGCAGCTCCAGTATTTTCAAGCGGATATCCTTTTCATCCCGTCTTTCCTCCCGCTGTTTCAGAGCCGCGATCTCCTTTTCCGCCTGGAGGAAGCGCGAATGAAGCGCCCGCAGATCAGATGCCTGTTTTTCATTCTGAGCCGCCAGCTCTCCGTTCTTCTTTTTCAGGACATCGTAATCCGCGGTGCGTTCGACACTTTTCCGGAGCGCCGCACTGTTTTTTCTCGACTCCGCCAGTTCTGCGGCAATGGAATCCGCCTGTTTCCGCTCCGCAGCGATTTTCTGGTTCAGGGAAAGGATCTCATTTGCCGAGATCTCCTGCTCCAGATTTGCAATCAGGAGAAGCATTTTCGTGCGATTGAAATCCTGTTCCGGCGTATGCAGATTCGGCAGTTCCTCAAGGATTTTCTTTCCTTCATCAAGAATGGATTTTCGATCCAGACTCTTGTCGGTGGACAATTTTTCAAAATACGCCACCTTCGGATACATTTTGATCGGCTCCGGCGCCCCCGCGTCGAAAATCGTATACAGCATCAGCATCACAATCACCACGGCCAGAGCGGTAATGAAGGCGGTTACAAAGCGATCCATCAGCATATTTTTTGTCTTGATCCGCTCCGTCACCTTTGCCCGCAGCTCCGATGATTCATTCTGGATATCATAGTCAAGGCGTTTGATGGAAATGGTGTGAACATCGGGTACAAGACTTTTGTTCGGCGCGGTTTTCTGACGGATGGTCCAGATTGCCTTGAGCACCTCTTCCATGGAAGCGAAACGGTTTTCCGGTTTTTTCGCCATCATGCGTTTGACCAGCGCCTCCACCGGCAGGGGGACACCGGGAACCAGACGCCTCAGCGGGACCGGTTCCTCCTCCATGTGCTGGCGCGCGATTTTCTTGACGGTTTCGCCATCGTAAGGCAGTCTGCCGGAGATCATCTGATAGAGCGTCACTCCGAGACTGTAAATATCGCTTCGGGGATCCAGTTTTTCCCCGGCGAACTGTTCCGGACTCATATAGGAGGGACTGCCGCAGACCTCCATCCCCTCCTTCCATTCGGACTGGTTCATCGCAAGGCCGAGATCGGTCAGCTTGATGATTCCGTCATCGGTTGTCATGATATTATCCGGCTTGACATCGCGATGAATAAGTCCCGCCTCGTCCCAGGCGTAATAGAGTGCCTCCGCCACCTGCTGGGCGATATGCAGCGCCTCGTCAACGGGGATCCGCCCTTCCCTGCGCAGACGCGCCTTGAGGTTCTCGCCGTTGACGTATGTCATGGCAAGGTAACAGATTCCATCCTCTTCGCCAACGGCAAGCGCCTGCACAAGATTAGTATGGCTGAGCTTCGCGGCGGCACGGGCTTCCCGGAGGAAATCGTCGATTCCTTTGGAGGTGGTGTACTCCGGCGACAGAATTTTCAGGGCGACCTGACGGTCCAGCGAAAGCTGCGTCGCTCTGTAAACGGTCCCGATCGACCCGGCGCCGATCCGGTCGAGAATAACGAAATCCCCGATAATGCAGCCGGGATCAAATTTTCCCGGAGGAATCTGAATCGTCTTGCCGCAGCCCGCACAGACCACGGGATATCCGCGGGACATATCGTCCACGGCAATCGTATAATAACAGAACGGACAGCGATAGCGCATCTTTTCCCCAGTGAGACCAAACGTTAACTCTTCTTAAATATACACTTCTTTACTCTTTTAACAAGAGAATCCCCCGGAAAAGTCAGCAAATATTCCAGCGGCTCCTCCCCGTATTCCGGAAGAGCCCCATCCGCGTCCCTTCTCCGGGGACGCGGAACAGGGATTTTTTCTGTCAGGCACCGGCCAGCGCCTGATCAAAATCGGCCTTGAGATCGTCAATATGTTCGATTCCGACCGAAACGCGGATCAGATCCGGCGAAACACCCGCCGCGACCAGTTCCGCCTCGGTCAGCTGACGATGTGTCATGCTTGCCGGATGCAGCACGCAGGTTCGGATATCGGCGACATGCACGGCGATTGCCGCCAGCTTCAAACTGTCCATGACGTGCTCACCTGCCTTGACGCCGCCCTTCACGCCGAAGCAGAGCACTCCGCTGCATCCGCGCTTGAGATATTTCTGCACCAGCGGCTGCTGCGGACTGTTCTTCAATCCGGGATAGTTGACCCAGCCGACCTTCGGATGCTTTTCCAGGAATTCCGCCAGAGCAAGCGCATTGGCGCAGTGACGCTCCATACGCAGATGCAGAGTTTCCGTCCCCATCATGGAGAGGAAGGCATTGTAAGGCGCCATTCCGCTGCCGAGATCGCGGATCCACTGCGCACGCATTTTCACGGAATAGGGGCACGCGGGGAAATCGCGGGTGTAGACGATTCCATGATAGCTTTCATCCGGTTCCACAAGTTCCGGGAACTTGCCGTTGTTCCAGTTGAAGCCGCCTTTTTCGACGATCATTCCGCCAACGCTGGTGGCATGTCCATCCAGATACTTCGTAGTCGAATGGGTAATGATATCCGCGCCGAACTCAAACGGACGGCAGAGGAAGGGGGTCGGGAATGTATTGTCCACAACCAGCGGCAGTCCGTTGCGGTGTGCGACCTTCGCAAACTTTTCGATATCCAGAACAATCAGCGCCGGATTTGCCAGCACCTCGGCGAAAATGGCCTTGGTTTCCGGCCGGATCGCCGCCTGCAGCTCCTCCTCCGATGCCTCCGGTGAAACAAAGGTAAAAGACAGTCCCGTTTTTTTCAGTGTATTGGTAAACAGGGAGACCGTTCCGCCATACAGACTCGATACCGCCACGACATGATCTCCGCAGCGTGCAATGTTCAGCAGAGCAAGCGCATTGGCATTCTGTCCCGAACTGGTCGCCACGGCGGCGACACCGCCTTCCAGTGCCGCGATCTTCTTTTCGAAGCAGTCCACGGTCGGATTTGCCAGTCTCGTATAGAAAAAGCCTTCGCGTTTCAGGTCAAACAGATCCGCCACACTCTGAGCATCGTTATATTTATAAGTTGTGCTCTGCACAAGGGGCTGGACGCGGGGGCCGCCGTTCTCGGGAGTATAGCCGCTCTGAACGGCGATCGTTTCAAGTTTCCAATGATTCTGTTCCATGATATCCATATTCCTTTCCGTGTAAAGATCCGTGACTATAAAAATACAATGAAAAGAGGAAGAAATCAACTTGCGGGAGAAGATTTTCAACGGTTTTTATATGCGTCCGGGCTGTATCGGTAATAATGCTTGAACGCGCGAGCGAAGCTGGTGGCGGAAACATAGCCGAGCCGTTCGCCGATCTCCTTGCAGGTCAGAGTGTTGTCGCGAAGAAGACGGCGCGCCACACGCATCCGTTCATCCATGGCGAAAACTCCCGGCGTGATTCCGGTCTGCGCCTTGAACACGCGCGTCAGATGCTCCCGGGAAACATGGAGCTTTTCCGCCACGGCGGAAATATCGAGTTCTCGGTCCAGATTCGCCGAAATGATCTCCTGCGCCGAACGAACCAGTTCCGCCTTCGGGGAAAAGCTCTCCTTGAATTCGATGCATTCCCCGAAGGAGGCAAGCGCATCGGAAACGATTTTCGCTCCTGCGGTGGGCGTGAGGAACTGAAAGGTCCCTCGCTGGCTGCGGTACGATTCCAGATGACGGACAAATCCCTTGTCCAGCGGCAGATCGAAAACATACCCATATCGACTGTTCAGATCCGCCATAATTTCCGGAATATGCTTGCCGTAAAAGGAGATCCAGAGAAAGATCCACGGTTCGGAAACATGTCCCGGATAATAATACGCCGTATCCGGATCTCCGAGACAGGCAAGAAAGGTCCTGCCGGGCAGCATCCGGAAAACCTCGTTTTTACAGCGGAACGCCCCCTCGCCGGAAATCGTGGTGACAATCTGTGCGGAATAGATATCCCGTCCGCTCCCCTCCAGATGGTAAGTCGGAGCGTTCTGTTCCTCCAGAACAATCTCATCCGGCACGGACAACGACTCTATCGGTTTCAGAATCTGGAAACGTACTTCCCAAAGTCTCATCGGTCTCGCTCACAAAGTGTAATGTTAATATCACATTTTGTATACATATACCTTCTTGAAGCGATTTTTCAAGGTCTTATATTACAACAGAAGAGGAAAAAACACATCACAAACCAAATAAGGAGACAAAAAAAGATGTCTGACAAGAAAATCAAAGTCACGGTATGGAACGAATTCCGCCATGAAAAGGAAAACGACAAAGTCAAAGCCATTTACCCGCAGGGAATGCATGTCGCCATCGGGGAAATGTTGAAAAACGAAGGCGATTTTGAAGTTACTTATGCAACTCTCGACGATCCGGAACATGGTCTCACACAGGAAGTTCTCGATAATACCGACGTCCTCTTCTGGTGGGGACACGGACACCATGGCGATGTGAAAGATGAAATTGTCGACCGCATTCAGAAACGCATTCTTGCCGGAATGGGTCTTATTGTTCTGCACTCCGGTCACAAATCCAAGATCTTCATGCGGATGCTGGGAACCACCGCGAACCTCAAGTGGCGCGAAAAAGGAGAAAAGGAACGGATCTGGGTCATTGAGCACTCCCATCCGATCGCGAAGGGTCTGCCCGATCATTTCGAACTGCCGCACACCGAAATGTACGGCGAACGCTTTGATATTCCGAAGCCGGATGATGTGGTGTTCATCACCTGGTACGAAGGTGGAGAGGTCTTCCGCAGCGGCGTAACCTTTACACGCGGCAACGGCAAGATCTTCTATTTTGCGCCCGGTCATGAATCATTCCCGATCTATTATGATCCGAACATCCAGAAAGTTCTCGTCAACGCGGCGAAATGGGCGGCGGCGACGATCAACCGCGATTCGGGCTGCCCGATGGTCGAACCGCTCGAAGAACTCAAATCCGCAGAATAATCAAATTTCAGAAAATTCGGAGAAATCACATGGCTAAGAAACTGAAAGCCGGAGTTATCGGACTCGGCATGGGTGGCGGACATCTTGCGGGATATCTGACACATCCTGATGTAGAAGTGGTGGCCATTGCGGACCGCCGCGAAGACCGTCGCGCTCTTCTTCCGGAGAAACATCCGGCATTCAAGGGAAAGGTCTATCACGAAGGTATCGACATGATCGAAAAGGAGCAGCTCGACATTATTTCCGTCGCCGTTCCGAACGATCAGCACAAACCGCTGACGATTGCCGCTCTCGAATCCGGAGCCAATGTCCTCTGCGAAAAGCCGATGGCGCTCAATGCGCAGGAGGCGCAGGAGATGCTGGATACGGCAAAACGTCTCAACAAAAAACTCGGCATCGACTTTTCCTATCGTTTCAATCCGCAGTCCCGCGCGATGAAGGATCTGATTGAACAGGGAACGCTCGGTGATATCTATTACGGACGGAGTGTCTGGCTCCGCCGCCGCGGGATCCCCGGTCTTGCCGCAGCGAACTTCAACACCGGATCCGGAGCACCGATGGGATCCTGGTTCTACGACAAGAAGCAGTCCGGAGGCGGACCGCTGATCGACCTCGGAGTCCATAGACTCGACCTTGCACTCTGGCTCATGGGATATCCCCGTCCGGTCTGGGTCATGGCGAGCACTTACGACAAGTTCGGGCCGAGAATGGCAAAAGAACGCGGTCTCTCTTATACGGTCGAAGATCTCGCCTGCGCCATGATCAAGTTCGAAAATGGAGCGACTCTTGAACTCGATGCTTCCTGGGCATCCAATATCAAGGAGAACGAGCATCAGACAATTCGTCTCCTCGGCGACAAAGGCGGCATGTATCAGTACAATCTCAACGAAGGGTACACCTACGATGTCGAATATTATTACGAGATCGCGGGAAGACAGTTCGATGCAAAAATGCATACCGCTCAGCCGACTCCGAGCGCATTCCATCTCTTCGTCGATGCCGTCCGCGACAACACCCCATTCCTCGTTCAGCCGGAAGAAGGTGTCACCGTCATGAAGATTCTTGATGCAATTTACAAGTCCGCCGCTCTCGGCGAACCCGTCAAGATCTGACGCGATACAGCAATCCTGTATTCTGAAGCACCCGGTTTCCGCCGGGTGCTTTTTTTTTATCGCTACAACAAATCTTTGAGAAAATGGGGAATAGGACGGAAAAATGCAAATGCATTTTTCTCGGGTCAAGGACCGTGTCCTTGTCGCGGTCCAGCGGCGAGACGCTGGCCGTGCAACGCACGGAATCTCTTATCTTTATAAAAATGCGAGGAGAGAAAACCGCTTTGAAAAGCTGTTCTTCTCTCCTCGCGCTCCTCTCTTTCCCCAAACTTCTGCCGCCTTTGCGATTTCCGCAAAGGCTATCTTTTCGTACATATAATTGAGAGCGTAGGTGATGGCGGCGGTTATCATGCAAGAGCTTTTTCAAAGCACTCCAGAGGGGTCCGCGCATAGCCGACGCCGATTTGACCACCCGTTATTCGAGAAAGAATACCTCCGTGCATTTTTGGAGTGATCTTTTTTTCGACAACAAGTTCCGGAAGAATTCCGGCGGGCGCGAAACTTTCCGGTAGCAGCGGAACAGCAAACACAGGATTACGTCCGAAACAGATCTCCGCCATTTCCGCGCATTGTCTCACCCCGTCGGCAGGAGATTCGGAACGATCCCGAAGAAGTGCCGGACTCGCGGCGGCGACCATTCCTCCCAATCCCCAAGCCTCCACATTGCTGCTGTCGCCAAGCCACGGAGCGGCATCCTCCAGAGAGTCAGCAGGAGAGAAACAACGTCCACAAAAGACCGGTGCAGGAGCTGTGTACCATTGTTCTCCGGTTCCGCTGGTTTTAATTCCGAATTCAAAGCCGTTGCCGCACATTGCGGTAACCAGTGTCGATCCGGCAACGCCCGAAGCCGATTTCAAAGCAGCAACCGCGGAAGCACATCCCACATGATGCACAAAACGACGACAGGAATTCAGCCAATTCAAAAGAGCAACTCGTTCAGAATCAGAAAGATCCGATTCTCCTGACTTGGAGAGTACCTGAGAGAGAAACAGCTTGTCGGCAGCAACCTGCCTGGTATGTTCCTCATCCCCCATCAGCAGTCCATTCGCAAACAGATCGGCAATGTCGATTCCTCCGCTCTGTTTCAAAACCCGGTCGAGCAGCGGAGCAAATATCCCTGCGATTCGTTTCAAATTTTCCCGAACGGAATCGTTGTAAACACCCCATCCACCGAGTCCGCCCCCCAGAGCACCTTCGATCGGAGCGGCAAATCCAAGCGTCCCGGAATTTTTCTCCCGCACTACCAGCATCGCCATCGAATACGATGTAATTCCCGCGCCGGGACCTCCGGAATGAAAGTCATTTGCACATCCCAGTTCAATCTCCCCCGATTCGATCATTCCGACCGCTTCTTTTTCATCCCTGGCAAGCCCTTCCAGCATCGCCGCTCCGACAATTCCCATCCGATGCGGTCCGCGCATATTTCCAAACTCCACCGGCGGTCCGGAATGCAGAATCAGATTTTTCCGGAATCCCGGCATCACCTCTCCCGCAGTACCACAACCGATCAGTATCGGACGCGCTCCCGTCAATTTTTCAAATGCAGTCCTGTTAGCTTCATTCATTTTTTCATTCCTTTTGTTGAATTATATCAACTCTGATTTATATTATACATGAATAAACTGAAAAATGCAAGGAGGAAACAGCAAAATGGAACTATTCGAAGCTCTTGGCGATGGAATTTATCTTTTAAAAACGCCATTCAACGGTCTTTGGAGCGGAGTTTACCTGATCCGACGGGAGAAGAACATTCTGATCGATTCCGGTGCTTCCGCTGAAACTGTGGACAACACTCTTCTTCCGGCATTGAAACATCTTGGTCTGAAGCTCTCGGATCTCTCATATCTGCTCTGCACCCATACGCACGGCGATCATATCGGAGGTCACCACCGAATCAAGGAACTGGCAAACATTCCCTGCGGCGTTCTGGAAAGCGGCGCGGAAAAACTGCGCAATCCATTAAAATACAGTAAGTTGATTCGAGACACCTTTCCCCGATACAGTCCAAAACCACCAGCAAACCTGAAAGGAATCGAACCGGATTTTCTGCTGAAGGACTCCGATACCATCGGTCCGCTGAAACTCATCCACACACCGGGGCACGATACGGATACAGTCTGCTTTCTGGACCGGGAAACCGGAACCCTTTTAACCGGAGACTCCATTCAGGGAAACGGAACCGTTCTCCAGGGATGCGCCCTTTACATGAATCTGCCAGAATACCGGGCTTCCATGAAAAAATTGCAGAAGGAATCGATCAGCACTATCATCACCGGACACCCCTACCTGCCCTGGGACTCGGCGGTTCTGCGGAATGAAAAAGCGGCAAACTGTCTGAAGAACGCTCTTGAAATCACAGATTTATATGATAAAATAATCGGGTCCGCGATGCAGACGGGCGAAAGGGATTCCGCTAAACTAGCGGAACACCTCATCCGCACGATCGGAGGACAGATGCCGGAATATCTGTTCCTTGCTCTTTATACAGTAACGGAACACCGGAAAAACCGGGAACGGAATCATCTGAAAAATCCGGCTCTCAGATAAAAAAACGGATCGACATGTCGTCAAACAATGTAAAAGTTATGGATGCGGTTCGAAACGGAAAGAACAGCGCATCAAAAAAAGACATCCAGCGGGTCACAGGCCTCTCATGGGGCACCATGTGCAAAACGACCAATCTGCTGCTGGAACAGGGCTATCTGTTTGCCCGCCGGGAGAAAACGAACTCGCCGGGACGCCCGGTTGTCCCGCTCTGCGTCAATGCGGACTCCGCGCTGTTCTGCGGCATTGATGTCGGAGCAGCCACAACAAAAACGCTCTTCTGCGATATGAATTTCAACATTCTTCACCGCGACGAGCTCCCTACGGAACCGTATACGACACCGGAACGTTTTTCAGACTGGATCGCTAAACTGTTCCATCAGGTACTCCGGGAAAGTGGAGTGCAAAAAGAAAAACTCCATGCCGTCGGACTCGCCATTTCGGGAAATGTGGATTCGGAACACGGACTCATCGTTTCCGGCGGTAACTTCGGGATGAAATACGGGGCCGACATTCCACTGGCAGGAATTGCACAGCGAATCGGCAAGCCTGTTTACGCAGTCACGACTCAGGTGGCGGCGGTCTGCGCCGAATACCATTTCGGAAAACGCGCCGGCTGCGGGAATCTGGTCAGCATTGGACTCGGCGTCGGCATCGGCTCCGGAATCGTGACCAATCACATGCTTCTGCTCAGCCATCCGAAACGGCCGGTGGGATACATCGGCCACATTCTCATTCCGGGCAACCGCCATCTCTGCACCTGCGGATTCACGGGCTGCCTGGAGGCCTATTCCGGCTCCCGTTATCTGGCGGAGATCGCAAAAGAGACGCTGCCGGATCGTCCGGAACTGCATTCCGCTCCGGCGCTCGACCGCGCCGCAGCCCAGGGAGATCCCGATGCTCTCAAGATCATGACAACGGCCGCCTCCTATAATGCGGTCGGAATCGCCGCCATGATTCAGCTCTATGCTCCCGACGCCATCCTCTTTTCCGGCGGACAGAGCAGACGAGACGGATTCCTCTTTCAAACCACACTCGAAAAACTCGCCGAAATCCTCCCGCCCGAACGCCGCAGCTGTTTTCTCGACATCACCAATCTCGGCGCACACCAGTCGGCCCTCGGAGCCGCACGCCTCGCCTACGAAACATTTTTCTGACCTTTCCTGAAGCAGATAATTTGACTTTTCCGAAAAACATTTCTATATTTATATCAAACTTGATAATACTAAAGATTCAATCGGAATATGCATTATTTTACAGCAAAGGAGATAAAATGGGACTTTCAGGGAAAAAAGTTTTAATCACAGGAGCCTCGCACGGGATCGGAAGTGCGGCGGCAATCGCGTTTGCCGAAGAGGGATGCGACATCGGCATCAACTACTGCAAAAACCGGGAGGGTGCCGAAGAGACTCTCCGAGCCGTGCATGAACTCGGAAGAGAAGCGGAAATCTATCAGGCAGATGTCAGCTCCCCCGAAGCATGCGAACAGATGGTAAACTCCTTTCTTGACCGGTTCGGCAGAATTGATGTTCTTGTCAACAACGCCGGCGGCGCACTCAAAATCCCCGAAGGCGGATTCATTGACATGCCACTGGATTACTGGAACAATCAGGTGAATCTGAATCTGAACGCGGCCGCCTACACCTCGCGGATCGCGATCCGGAACATGATTGATCAGAAGATCCGTGGAAAGATCATCAATGTCGGTTCGATCCACGGCATTGTAACGTGGGTGAAGCGGAAAATGCTTCCGTATTCCCCCGCCAAAGCCGGACTTGCCATGTTTACAAAAGCTCTCGGCGTGGAGGTTGCCCGCTACGGAATCAATGTGAATCTGATTGCGCCGGGTTTTATTCTCACCAAACTTTCCGCGCGCTATTCGGAGGAGGAGACGAGGGCATTTCTGCGGAAAATTCCGCTCGGACGGCTCGGCAAAACTTCCGACATCACTCCGATGATGCTCTTTCTTGCCGACGATGAGAAATCGGCCTTCATCACCGGCCAGACCTTTGTCATCGACGGCGGGCAGTCCATCGACGGCGCCATCGACATGATGCTTGATTGAATCCATCGAAAAAACAAGGAGAATCCAGCATGACAATATCACGTTTTTCCCATCTCCGCAGCACCAACGCCTACGGAGTCGCCAACGAATGCCGCCGCGGTCTTGTACGCGGCATGGGCTATACTGAGGAGGAGTTTGAACGTCCCATCATCGCGGTTGTCAACTCCTGGAACGAGTACAATCCCGGGCACGTCCATCTGCGTACGCTCAGCGAGCGTGTCAAACAGGGAATCCGGGAGGCGGGAGGACTGCCGTTCGAACTCATGACCTCCGCGGTTTGCGACGGCATGGTACTGAAGAATCCGCGCTACATCGAACTGCCCAGCCGCAACAGCATTGCCGATGAAGTCGAACTCATCGTCGAAAGCAACATGTTCGACGGCATGGTACTGCTCTCCACCTGCGACTCTATCGTTCCGGGACATCTCATGGCGGCGGCGCGGCTCGATATTCCCTCCATCATGGTCACGGGAGGCTACATGCCCATGCCCGCTTTCGAAGGACGAAATGTCAATTACATCGAACTCACCGATCACGTCGGCAAGGTCATGACCGGGCAATACGACCGGGCAAAGGCGGATCGCGAAGTCGCCGGCATGTACGCTACCTGCGGCGCATGCGGCGTCATGACCACCGCAAACAGCATGTGTCTTGCCGCCGAAGCGCTCGGGCTCACCCTTCCGGGCAACGGATGCATGTCCGCCGTCTCGTCCTCCATTCTTCAGTGCGCCTATCTCGCCGGAAAACGGATTATGGATCTTGTGGCGGAAAACATCACCGCCCGGAAGATCATCACCGCAGACGCCGTGGAAAACGCCATAGCCATAACCATGGCGATGGCCGGCTCCACCAATCTCTTCCTGCACCTGCCCGCCATTGCCAACGAAGCCGGACTTCATGAACGCTGGTGGGCTAAGTTCGACCGGGCTTCGCGGGAAATTCCGCAGATCGTGGCGGCCTCTCCGAGCGGTCCGTGGCATTTGCAGGAGATCGACCGAGCAGGCGGATCCGCCGCCGTCATGAAGCGTCTTCTTCCGCTGCTCCATGGAGATGCCCTCACTGTCACGGGAAAAACCGTAGCGGAAAACTATGCGGATGCTCCGGTCTTCGATGAGGAAATCATTCGACCGCTGGAACATCCGGTCTCCGCCTCAGGCGCACTCTATGTGCTATACGGTTCACTCGCTCCCGATGGATGCATCATCAAGGCAGGTGCATGCGAAAGTTCCATGCGCCGTTTTTCCGGACCGGCGAAAACGTTCGATTCGCTCGAAGAAGCTCTCGCTGCGCTGAACGGGAACCGGATTGAAAAAGGAGATGTCGCCATACTCCGCTATCTGGGTCCGAAAGCGGCGTTCGGAACGACCGCATACGTCTTCCAGAAGGAGCTCAAAGGACGCGGTCTGGCGGACGATGTAGCAATCGTCACCGACGGGCGCTTCTCCGGGGGATCCAGCGGACTGAGCATCGGCTATCTTTCCCCCGAAGCCGCACTTGGAAGCCCGCTGGCTCTCGTCCGTGACGGGGACCGGATCGAAATAGATCTCGACCAGCGCAGGATTGATCTGCTCGTTCCCGAAGAGGAACTGAAAGAGAGAAAATCAAAATGGAGCTGGGAATTTCAGGAGAAAAACTATCCGCCGTTTCTGAGACTGTTCAGTAAAAATGTCGGATCGCTGGCCAACGGAGCCATCTGGGAATGAAGGCGATCGGAACGGATATCCTGATCGTCGGCGGCGGACTCGCCGGACAGAACGCCGCCGCGGAAATCCGCGAATCCGATCCCGGTCTCCGCGTTCTTCTGTGCGATACGGGAGGCGCGGCCTCCTCGGAGATCATGGGGTTCTCGGCTCCGGTTCATCCGGACGATTCCCCCGAACTCTTTCTCCGGGATATTCTCGCCGCCGGCGGCGGATTCGCGGATCCCCTGCTGGCTCGGACTCTTGCAGAACGGGCGATCCCGGAACTCCGGCGATTGGAACGGCTGGGGATCCGATTCGACAAATTGCCGGATGGAAGATACGATACCGTCAATGCCGTCGGTTCCACCCATCCCCGCGTCGTGCACAGCGGAACTACGACCGGGAAACAGGCGATCCACCTTCTCGACACGGAACCAGTTCCAATGCGAATCGTTCAACTGCTGAAAAACAAGGGTACCATCTGCGGAGCCGTTGCGGAGAACGGCAGCCGGATCTCCGCAAAAGCTGTGATTCTCGCAGGCGGCGGATTTGCCGGCCTCTGGAAATTCTCCACCTGGAGCCGGAATCTGCGGGGAGATGCTCTGATCCTGGCTGCCGATGCGGGCGCGGAACTGACCGGACTCGGATGTGTACAGTTTGAGCCCACGGTCTCCGTATTCCCGCCCAAAACGGCCCGATTCCCGGTCATAACCACCGTACTTCATGAAGGTGCGGTTCTCCGGAACCGGCACGGTCATTCCCTTCTCCTTCCCAGAGAGCCGGTTCCCAGGAAAAGCGAACTGGCCAGACGAATTCTCCGCGAAATCAACGCTGGCGACGCTCTCGCTCATGGTGGAATCCTCTACGATTTTTCCGCCGTCTGCGAATCCGCGTTTGCCAGAAAATATCCGGAATACTACACAAAATTCAAGCGGCTCGAACCGGATTTCAAACGTCTTGCTTTTGAAGTGAAACCGGGAGCTCATACCACGCTCGGCGGAATTCGGATCAACAGTCGGTGCGAGAGTGCTGTCCCAGGACTCTTCGCCGCCGGAGAGGCCGTCGGAGGAATCCACGGATGCGACCGGATCGGGGGAAACGCCGGACTCGAAGTCTTCGTCTTCGGGCGGATTGCCGGAAAAAGCGCCGCGGAATATGCCGCAAACACAGAACGTCTTCCCCTCCCCGCCCCCGCACCTCTTCCCGATCCGACTCCGGAGACGGTCTTCCGGGAAATCGCCGCCATATTGGACACCTGTTTCGATCCGCTCAAAGAACCGGACAAACTCAGGAAAGGGACTCTTCTTCTCGAAGCTCTGCCCCGTCATCCGCATGTCCGGCTGGCAATCGCGGCGTTGCATGATGCTCTGATTTCCAGATAAAAATTCCGGGAAATCACCCTCCTTTTTCCGATCTCTGCCGGAGAGTCCTCCGGCGGAGATTTCCTTTCCAAGATTTTTTTCATTTTTCCGGAAATTTACCTCTTGTCGATAACTAGACCAATAAGTATAATTAACAAAAACAGAATGGAAAGGATACCATGAAGCCGCCGGTCAAACGGACCAATCTGGTCAACAGAATCCGCAGGGAAATTACAGAAGGAGTGTATCCGAACGGCTCCCGGCTCCCGATTGAACGGGATTTCTGCCGGGAACTCGGCGTTGCACGGGAAACCCTGCGGGGCGCGCTGAAAATTCTGGAAGAGGAAAACTACATTGAACGAATCATCGGTCAGGGAACCTATGTCCGTTACGGAGACACGAGGGAACTTTTCTTTCTGATCCCGTGCCCCGATTACTTCATCCGTTCGAATTATACGACACGTCTGACAACAGGCAGAATTCTGAGCGGCTGCCTCACCCAGTCCCACCTGCTGAATTTCCATGTGGTTCCGCTCTCCATTTCACGGACAAACAATCAGCAGGAAATCGACTGGAACGCTCTGCGTCAGCTGCCGGAACGGGCGCGTGTTGTTTTTTACAGCAACTGGTTCTATCCGGTCTATCCGCTTCTGCACGAGAAGAAATGCAGGGTCATGATGGTCCGGAACGTCTGGAAAAACGTTCCCGCGGAACAGAATTATCCGGAGGAATGGGCAACCTGTTATCTGGATGAATATTCGGCGTTCGTCTCCAACGTGGAGCTGCTTCACGCCTGCGGCTGCCGGAAAATCATGGTCACAAGCGATCATCTGGATAATCCGGAAAATCCCAGGAAAGCAGGCTATTTCGAAGGACTTCGCCGCTGCGGACTCCCCATGGAATCAGCGATGACATGCGCAACGCTATCTGTTTCCGACAACTCCGATGCATTCAAACAATGCATTCGCCGCTTATACGAACAATACCGTTTCGACGGACTTCTGATCGCCCTTCCCGATTCCCTTTCCATTGATTACAGCAAGACTCTGAACGGAAATCTCGGAATTCCGGAGGAGATCAAAATCATTACGGAATTTGAATATGAATACAACAACAGTCTGAAACGGCCGGTTACGTCGTATTCCTATGATTTTCAGGAAGTCGGAGAAGAGCTGTCGCGTTTTCTTTTTACTGAAGAATTCCATCAGGAAAAAATCACATTTCACCATTTTTATAAAAACAAGGAGGCGTTAAAGTCATGAAAAACAGGCATTTCACACTCATAGAGCTCCTCGTGACGATTGCTTGTTAAATATACGTTTCGTATGATAAATAATATACCATCTCTTTATCTCAAATTCAAGTCTTCTTTTGAATAAGAAAAAGCTTTAATCGAATTTCAGTTCGTAGGTGATACTTATCAAAGTAAACACACCGACAAGAAAAGAGATGTATGTTTATCTTGACAATTTACCTTGGTAGTGTCCGAATTTTTGCGCATATTTGCTTTTGATGGATTATTGTTCCTCCGTTAATTTACACCGTTTTGTAAAGTTTACAAGAGTTCAAATACTGGCGAGTTTCCCATTTCGTTGTCGAAATGTGTCTGAGCCTTGCGCCGACCAGCATCATGGCGGAATAGCCATCTGGAAATGCTCCGATTACACGGGTCCTGTGTCGAATCTCTTTCTCATGATCCGTTCCAAGGCATTGTTCGTACGCAAACGTGTCCAATGCTCATAAGGAAAGTCCATATAAGACAAGGTTCCTTCAACGGTCGATTCGACGAATTCAGCGACCTTATTCAAGTTCATTTTCCGAAGTTTTTCGGCGACAGGTTTTGCTTTCTCTCGCGCAGCCTCCCTGTCTTCCTGCGTATGAATCGCTTTCAGCATTGCTGCAATACTTTTCACATGTTTCCATGGACTCATCGAGAATGCATTCCGATACCAGTGGACAACACAGCGCTGCCACTTCGCATACGGGAAAAAGTCCCCGATAATTCCATGCAGTCCGGAACATTTATCAGACACGATCAGCTTTACTCCAGAAAATTCGCGATCCTTTAAATAACGCAGGAAATTTGTCCAGAATTCTTTATCCTCTCGACTCCCTTCCGCAATGCCGAGGATTTCTCGATACCCTTCGTCGTTGACTCCCACAGCCACAAGAACAGATACATTTGAAAGGAAGCATCCGAAGACGAGTTTTTTTGCCTCTTCGATGGTCTTTGCCATGAACTACAACTCCTTTACGCTCGAAATTTCGGGTAACTGACAGTGTGCTAAGCTGCAGGAAAATGGTTTGAAGAGTTTGTAAAAACGGGTAACACTTT
>CAJKAR010000041.1 GCA_905197955.1 uncultured Lentisphaeria bacterium
TGCCTCCGGCGGCCAGCTTATTCAGCTGGACCGAAGCAGGTCACAGACCTGCACCATAATACTACCAGTCGCAGACAGCCCCGTCTGGACGATGAAGACGCGGTGTATAAGGAGAAATCGCCGGATGTGCCTTGCAGACATCTTCGTTCAATTCAATGCCCCAGCCGGGTTTGTCGTTCAGTGTAATGTAGCCGTTTTCCACTTTCAGCGGTTCCGTGATGACCTCATTGCGCCAATCGTTGAGGAAAAGGCGTTCCTGGATCAGGAAGTTCGGAAGAATCGCATCCAAATGGAGAGAGATGGTTGTGATAACCGGACTCATCGGTCCGTGAGGAGCGACAAATGCGTTGAAAGCCTCCGCCAACCGTGCAGCTTTCAATGCGGTACCGAAACCGCAGGAATGACCGATGTCCGGCTGAATCACACTCGCACAATTCCGAGTCAGAAGCCGTTTAAATTCCGGCAGGAACGAAAGACGCTCTCCAGTAGCAATCGGGATGTTGACGTTTGCAGCTACTTTCGCCAGACCTTCCTCGTCTTCCGGCTGACATGGTTCCTCAAAGAAGGTGAAGTCCAACGGTTCGAAGAGCTTGCCGATGCGAATGGCAAGATCGGCATCATAACGTCCGTGACCATCGAACATAAGCAGAGCATCCGGCCCGATCGTCTCCCGGATTGTTTCCGCAGCCTTCCGGATCTTCCGAAGATTCACCGGATCATTCAGAGGCCAGACCGGCAGTGCCAGACTGAATTTGAAGGCATCGTAACCGGCATCCATCGCGATCTGAGCCTTTTCCCGGATGACGACCGGATCCAGCGATCCGCCGCTCCACCCGTTGACATAGACACGCATCTTGTCGCGGCACGCTCCTCCGAGAAGTTTGTAGACCGGCTGTCCCAGCGATTTGCCGAGGATATCCCACAAGGCAAGCTCGACCCCTGCAATCGCAGAACCTTTGATGACTCCGCCCTTCCAGAAGAGCTGCTTGACCATTTTCTGGGTCAGATATTCAATTCGGCGCGGGTCCTCTCCCAGCACCAGAATTTCGATATCCTTCAAGGCGCCGAGAACGGAATTGTCATGGCTTTCCAGAGTGGCTTCGCCGAGCCCGTAAATTTCCTCATCGGTATGGACTTTCACATAGAGATAATTCCGGCTGGAAAGCAGTCCGACTCCGGGAGTTGGAGCTCCCACAAGAATCGGTTCAATGCGTGTGATTTTCATATGGTTCCTCTCCGGTTCAGCGTTTGACGCGGCCCGATGCGTTGCCGTTCATCAGCGCGGAGACTTCCTCTTTTGAGGAGTAGTTGTAATCGCCCTTGATGGAATGTTTCAGGCAGCTTGCTGCAACGGCAAAGCGGATTGCCTTGTCCGGGGTGGCGAATTCCGTACTGTTCAGAGCAAAGATAAGTCCGGCGCAGAAGGAATCGCCTCCACCAAAACGGTCAACAATATTCCGGATCTCATACGGGGAATACTCGCCTTCGGCATTCAGGGGAGCGAAAAATTCTTTGTCCGAGGCTTTTTCATAGAGCATTCCGCCCCAGTTGTTGTGATCGGCGGAATAACTTTCGCGCAGAGTGATAGCTACATGTGAGGCTTTCGGGAAGCGTGCGGAAAGTTTACGGGCCACGTCGCGATATCCGGCTACGTTGATTTTTCCGCTCTCGACCGAAGTTCCTTCCGACGTGATGCCGAACACATCCGAGGCATCTTCTTCATTGCCGATGATGATATCAGCGTATTTCACGATTTGTTCCATACACTCTGCGGCAAGTTCTTTCGGAGCGCATCCCTCTTTCCAGCGCCAGAGTTTTTTACGGAAGTTCAGGTCGCAGGAAATTTTGATTCCCTGTTCCGATGCATATTTCACTATTGCGAGCGTCGAAAGAAAGGCTTTTTCGCTGAGAGCCGGAGTGATTCCCGTCACATGGAGATGTTTGCAGTTTTCCAGCATGGAGGCAAAATCATAGTCCTCCGGTCCGCATTCAGAGATCACGGAGTTTGAGCGGTCGTAGACAACATTGGAACCGCGCTGAGCGGCGCCGTGTTCCGCATAATAAACCCCCATTCGTCCGTTCTTCCGATACAGAATCCGATTGACATCCACACCGAGTCCGCGCAGCTGGACCGCAAAAGCACAGCTGACTGGATTTTCCGGCAGAGCCGTCAGATACCGGCTCTTTTCACCGAGAATTGCAAGAGAGGCACAGACATTTGCCTCCCCTCCCCCGAACGTCGCTTCCAGAGTCCCAGGCAGAGCCTGTGCAAAACGAGTCTTTCCCGCAGGAGCGAGTCTCAGCATCACTTCTCCGAATCCGGCAATCCATTTTTCCATCGTCTTTATCTCCGTTTTGTTATTTTTTTCTTATATTATGAGAATTTATTCTTACAATATTAAATTAATGGAAGAGAAAAGAAAATGCAAACGGAAAACGTTTGATTTCCGGAAAAAAACAGATAATTTATGGCGTGAGACGAAAGGAAAAGACGGGAACCGCGGAACGGGAATGAAATTTCCCGATCGTTTTTCCCGGCAGGATCAATCAGCCATGACGGACAGAACACAAATCAAAGACGGCGATAAGAGTTTTTCAAAACTCTTCGATATCATCGAACGGGTGGCAAAAAGCCGTTCCGGGCTCAAGGGGAAGGAAATTGCGGAGGAGTGCGGATTTCCAACGAGTACCACCTTCCGCATGTTGAAATTTCTAGTGGAAAAGGGATATCTCCGCAGTTCCGGTTCCCGGTATTCCCTGGGACTTGGGCTGGCTCGTCTGGGCAACATTGCGGCGGCGCAGAATCCACTGCTGAAGGTATCGCGTCCGCATCTTGCGGAACTTTCCTCGAAAACGATGGAAACGGTTCATCTGGCGGAACTCAAGGATGACCGGATTCTTTATGTGGACAAAGTGGAGGGGATCCGTCCGGTCCGGATGGGATCGCTGATCGGCAATTACAGTCCGCTTTACTGCACCGGAATCGGGAAAGCGATTCTGGCCTTTCTGCCGGGAAAAACCGTTGACGAATTGTGCGCACGGATCCGCTTCACACCTTTTACAGAACATACGATTCGGACTCCCGATGCGCTGAAGAGCGAACTTGCGGAAATCAGAAAGCGGGGATATGCTATTGACAACTGTGAACACGAGCTCGGAGTCTACTGTCTTGCCGCGCCGATTCTGGACTATTCCGGCGCGGTTGTTGCCGGGATCAGTGTCTCCGGCTCCGAGCTCTATCTCAGGGAAAAAACAGACGAATTTGCACAGCTGGTCAAAGCGACCGCTGAAAAAATATCCGCCGAATACAACGGCTGAAAGGAATCTTCATCATGCGCAGAAAAGATCGCGAAATCAAAGACATTTCCGCCATTTACGCCATTCTTGATAAACTTGAATACGGACATCTTGCCCTCTGCGATGGCGAGAAACCATACGGGATCACCATGAATTTCGGTCATGAAATCAAAGATGGCACACTCGTTCTCTATTTTCATGCCGCGCAGGAAGGACGTAAAATCGACTGCATCCGCCGGAACTCTTCGGCCTATTTCTTCGCGGAAACGGATACTCGATTCCACGAAGGGGAAAAGGACGGACAGAAATACTGGACCATGTTCTACTCTTCCGTAGCCGCCGAGGGAAGCGTGGAACTCGTTGACGGACTGGAGGAAAAGTATCATGCGCTGAAACTGCTCATGAAGCATTTCATCGGGGATCAGCCGTTTGAAGTTCCGGAAGTGGTTGTTCGCCACACCGCCATTCTGAAAATGACAGTCACCTCCATCACGGGCAAGCAGAATCCCGGACCGGGAGCGATGCCTCCGAAGGCCTGACTCAGCGGAAAAGTTGGAATTTCGGCAGTTCCGGCAGATATTTTTCGATCAGGGCCGGTGTGAATCCGTTTTGTTCGATGAGTTCACGGAAGAACCATGCGCTCGGTTTCGGAGTCCGCTGGAAAGTCTCGAAATCGACATGCACCAGACCGAAACGCGGAATAAAACTGACCCACTCGTAGTTATCCATCAGCGACCAGTGAAGGACGCCGCGGATATCGACGCCGTCATCCATTGCCTCCCGAACCGCGGAGAGATCCTGACACATCTTCACGATTCGCCAGCGGTCATCGGTACAGCAGCAGCCGTTTTCCGTGATATAGACCGGTTTGTCTTTCAGACGGAGAAGTTCATTGTAAAGTCCCTCCGGCCAGAAGCTGCTCATGTAGAATTCCTTGTCTATGAGCTTGAGCCGTGCATAGAGGGGCAGTTCTTCGGTACCACTTTTCGTGCGGGATGAGACCTCGCGCCGTGTATAATAATTGATTGCCCAGAAATCGAAAGAATCCTTCAGTTCCGGGATTGTCTCCGACTGATAATGCGGAAAAACCAGTTCTCCGGTCCGGAGAGCGTGATAGAAGAAGCCGTTGAAAATCCAGACCTCCATGGCGGCATGGGCGCGGTCGGCTTCGAAATGAGGATCCTTCGGCATGATGGAGGCCATCGCGTGAGGCGCCCCGACCGGTTTCGAGGAATACGATTTCATGATCCGGAACGCCTTCGCATGGCAGATCATGTAATTTTTGCGCAGTTCGAACTTGTCGCATCCAGGCCGTTCCATAATGTTGATCTCATTGATGGTCAGCCAGAAATCGACCATCTCCTCCAGTTCCGGAACGATAAATCGGACATAACGTTCGAAATAAAAAAGGGCGTTCCGGTCGGCGAATCCGCCCTTATCCCAGAACCACGCGGGATCGCTGCCGTGCGACACGGTGACGAATGTTTTGATTCCGGCCTCCTTCAGCAGACGCAGCAGATCGCGGTAATGTTCAACTGCCTCCCGGCAGAATTTTCCCTCCTCCGGTTCGATCCGCGACCAGGGAATGGAAAATCGGTACGCCTGATGCCCCAGCGTTTTCAAGAGTTCCACATCCTCTTTGTAAAGACGGTAACTGTCGCACGCTTTGCCGGAATGATGAATAAAGCGTTCCGGATGGAGAGCCTGGTCGCGCCAGTTGATGGAGTAGATATCGTCCCCCTCAATCTGGTGGGCGGCGGTGGCACTTCCCCAGAGAAATCCCTGCGGGAAAACGATTGCAGGAAAGTTGTGCAGGTTCAGCATATAAGACCTCTTTCTGAAATGTTTCTGGATTGAATTTCAAACAATTTCAATAAATCTGAAACCGGGGAAAGGTTCCTTGGAATTCTCCGGTAAAATTCTGCTGTCACGGGATTACGGAGTGCAAAAGTGGATTCTGAACTTCCAGCAGAGAGCCGCTGCCGGAAAAGCTCACGCTGTACTGGAGTGCAACGGCTTCGGATTTTATCCGGAGTTCGCCTGACAGAACTTGTCTGCCTTCATTTTTCAGGGGGAACTGCCGCCGTTCGCGATAATTTTTCCCGGAACGGACGACAAAGAAGAAATCCAGCTCCACGATCTGTCCCTCTTTTCCGTTTACAGTCAGAGCAAACCGGTTCTTTCCTTTTTCCAATCCGCCGAGGTCGGAGAGATGCAGTCTGCCGCCACGGGGAATGGATACGATTCCACTTTTCACATCTGCCCGGCACCCTTTCTGAAGTTCATAACCATCCGGGGTTCCATCTTCGTCCAGATCCGTGGAAAGAGACGGCATGATGTTCCTCCCCTCAGCTTCCGGTTTCGACTCATACAGAATCTCTGCCCACTCCTCCTGAGTCCGAACCGGAATCCGATGTTTCTTCAGCCATTGCAGAAGTTCCTCGTAGCCTTTAAGATAGGCATCCCATCCGCCTTTGACCCGATTGACCCACATGTGTGAAATAAAAATTTTCACCTGCCGTTTTGCAACGGCCTCGGCGATTCTGCGCTTCATGGCGGGAATATCCTGTCCGTTGTCAAGACCGGTAAAATCGGGACGCATGCGGAAACGCTGCAGATCGGCGGACGGATCGTGGAACAGACAGTTCTGGCGCGATGAACCCGGAATGCAGTCGGCGGAACGATAACCGAACTCCCGTCCGTAGATTCCGGAGATCTTCTCTCCCGAAACGAAACATTCCCATCCTCCCGGCTGGATCCAGGCCCTGGGCGCGGGGAGTCCTGCGGCAAGGAAGTTCGCCCGGCTAACCGATGCAAGAAAACGGAGCAGATCATCCGACGGCTGAATCGCAGCATTCGCAGCCAGCAGAATAAACTCCCTTTTCTCCTGATCGGGAATCCGGATCTGCTCTCCCCAGAAATCCATCAGCATTTTCTTTCCGTTCCGGATGCGGATTCCATAAACCGTTCCACTTGAGGGCTCCAGCAGTTTCCGCGTGGAACCAAGTTCCCGATTCATCGACTCAGGATATCCGCAAAGCTCGCCACCGCGGATCGACGCCTGAAATTTTTTGTTCCGGGGATGATTCCAATTCAATTCATACTTGAAATAGACCCGACTTTTTTTCGGATCGGCATGATCCGCAAACGAGAGGTTCGAATACTTCTCAAACTCCTGCGGCGTTCTCGCCCGGATCTGATACACGGCATGATTCGGCAGATGATCCATCATGGAATGCCCTTTTGCCGACAAGTTCCTCAACACCTCAAGCGACTCTTTTCTGTTCAGATCCTGAGACACAAGCGCAAGACTCATCCGATATCCGTATTTTTCGAAAAGTTCCCCCATCTGCTTCCACTGTTCCGGAGGTTTGTTGTCATCAAAACGAAAACAGACTCCAGGCGTTTTCGGGATCGCTTCTCCTCCCTGCAAAAACAGGGCTACCGCGGCAAACAGACATAATGCAACTTGATTCCGCATCTTATTTTCTCCGTTCAGATTGATGTTCTTTCAGTTCCGCCTCGACGACCGACTGCGGTAAATCCATTTCTCCCCCCAGCATTCGTTCCAGCAGATCCGCGGCCTCCACGGCGATCCGCTCAAGAGGATATTCGAATACGAGACCGTGGTAATGCACTTTTCCCGCCGGCGGATGTCTGGAGATCAGAAGAATCTCCCTTCCGCTCTCCTCCACCATTTCTTGAAGAAATTCCGCATATGCTTCGAAATGCAGAATCAGATCCGGCGGATCCTTGAGCAATCGCTCCCGAACCCAGCTTGCAAGATCCGGAACGGCATTGGGATCACAGGACTCCATTTTCAGAGCCGGATTCAGCTCGCACAGACGCTCTTGAATCCGAAGCTGTTCTTCCGTAAGAGCCCCGCCGAGATTCAGAATCCGAGTCATTTTCCGTTCCGCGGTCAACTCCGCCAGCTTCCGCACGGCGGCTTCCGGAGATCGGCGGATGGAGGATGGTAAATTCTCAGGAATTTCTCCGCCGATCACCACACAACAGGGCAGCTGTTTTCTTGCGGCATTGATATACTCCATGCTGGTGTCGATCAGGATCACGCCGTCCAGATAAGATTCCTCGATTTCCCGCCTGATGCTTTCCGTTGTGGTTGCGGCGCTCATCAGAAGACGGATATTGAAGTTCCGTTCCGTCAGCTCTTCGGCAACAGAGGAAAGGGTCCGCCAGAAATGGCTTCCATAGTAAAAGGCATCACCTTTATGAAGTTTCACCCCGATCAGCGGATTTTTTGTCTGCGGCTGGAGAATGAACCCGCTGAGAGGATTCGTCATCGTGGCGGCCCCCTGGCGACAGATCAGATATCCATCCTGAATCATCTTTTCAAACGCCAGCTGAACGGTACTCCTCGCAATCCCGAACCGGCGCGACAGCTCCCGGGTGGACGGCACCTTGACGGATTTTCCGGAACTGCGATAAATCAGATTCATCACATAGTAACGAATCCGCATCTGCTGACTCATCAAACTGTTTTCCATCTTCGCTTTTCGCATAAGAACTCCTGCAATATCGGTCCAGCATCGGTCCAGTTCTAATTATACACGAAACCGCCTGTTTTGTCAAGATAGGATCTGCAAAAAAACTACCAATCAGGAAGTCCCGGAAGAATGTATCAGCTGAGATAATCAAGATCCAGATTCAGAGCTTTGATCTCATGGAAGCGTTCCATCGGATAGAACTCCGTGGAGAACGAAATGTTATGCACGGGGACCTTCAATTCGATCTGAGCGATCAGTTCCCGGACCGCGGTGCGCACGAGACTTTCCTCATTGGCAAACAGGACACCTACCACCTCTTCCGGATGCTCGGACCAGGTCCACTCATTGTAAAAACCGATGATATCCGGACGATATCCGGGAATCATCCGCGCATGCTTCACAAAATGTTTCAGAGAATATTTGCCGAAAATCACAATGGATTCCGGCCGCATCCGTTCAGGAATCACATCCACATCCTCGAAATTCTGCGTATCCACCAGTTCCCCGCGGATTCCGGCAGCTTTGCAGGCGTCTTCAAAGTTGCGGCTGTACACCTTGTTCAGCACGGCGCGTCCCGGAGGAAGCACAAAGAGAACACTCCGGTTTCCGCGTTCCGCCAGATATCGGATCGCCTCGGGAAAGGTTTCGGTATAATCACTGAAAACGGAGGTGAAATTCAGTGTTCCGGGAAGCAGTGCAACCAGCGGAAAATGGCGATCCGCCAGAAGTTTGTAGAAATGGCCGTTTTCAGACGGCACACTGGAAGTGAAAAGAAGGCCATCCACCCGGTAACTCAGGAAATCTTTTACGCAATGATAGGTCCGTTCCGACTCCCAGCGGGAGATCTCTATCAGCAGACGATATCCCGCCCGCGCAGCCTCATCCATTGCCACTTCGGCGACAGCAGCAAAATAAAGATTTGTCAGACGTCCCGTAATCAGCCCCAGCGTTTTCGTTCTCCCCTGCCGCAGAGCCCGCGCGATATTCGACGGCTCGTATCCCAGTTCCGCAGCCGCCTTCAACACCCGTTCCGCCCGTTCCCTGGCATCGCGGCGCTTTCCCATTGTCAGCCCCGCCAGAGCTCTTGCCGCAGTTTTCTCCGGCACTCCGGCAAGTTTTGCCACATCCTGAATCGTCACCATCGTATTCACTCCCCCGGAGTCCGCCTGTCCCTGCTGGAACAACCTTCTCCGCAATTACAAGTCAGCCTTTCCGCAATCCGCGGACAACAATTCATTCCCAGTTTTCCCTTCCCGCACCGGAGAAATCCAACATCTCACGACATTTTCTTCTGTTTCCGGATCAGTTCCGGCATGATTGCATTCAGCTCCATCATATCCAGCTTGCCGCTGGCCAGGACGGGAATACGGTCCACGAGCCAGTAATTCTGCGGACGCGGAATCCAGAGATTCGGAATGGAACGTTCGCGCAGCATTGCATTCATCTCCTCCGGAGTCATCTTCATTGCGGCGGTGTGAAGCACGACCAGCGCCTCCCCTTTGCCCGGATCCGGAATCCCCGTTACGGCGAAGATCCGATCCTCGGTGCCGGCCAGCTCATTCAGAACGCATTCCAGCATTTCATGAGGAACCATTTCCCCGGCGATTTTACTGAAACGGGAAAGCCGTCCGCTGATTGTGATATAACCATCAATATCCATCCGGGCGATATCCCCGGTGTCGTACCAGCCGTTTTCGATCACACGAGCGGTCTGAGCAGGATCCTCCAGATATCCCTGCATGACGTTCGGTCCCTTGACAAGCATGAGTCCATCGGTATCCGGAGGCAGTTCCACACCGGTGACGGGATCCACAATCTTAACGCAGATTCCGGGCATCGGAGCCCCGATGCTTCCGGCTTTTCCGATCACCTTTCCAAGTTCCAGAATGGAACTGCCGATGTTGATGGATACGATTGGCGAAAGCTCCGTACAGCCGTACCCTTCCACAAGAGCGATGCGGTTATCCGTGACACCGGCAAATCGTTCCGCAATGTCCCGGCGCAGTTTCTCGGCGCCGACAATCGCAAGACGAACCGATTTGAACTGCTCCGCCCGGCAGCGTTTCATATAGGCCTGCATAAAGGTCGGAGTTGCCAGAAAAATCGTCAGCCCGTACTTTTCAATCGCATTCCCTACCGTTGCCGCATCCAGAGGCGAAACCACATAAACCACCTTGCACGCGATTGCCAGAGGCATCCAGTACCCGGTCGTGAACCCGAACGAATGAAACAGCGGCAGGTTCCCCAGGATCTTATCGCGACGGGTCCACCCCATCACACGCATGAAGGAATAAATATCTCCATTGATGTTGCGGTGCGACAGCAACACTCCTTTTGGTTCTCCAGTGGAACCGCTCGAAAACAGAAGCACGGCCGTTCCGAACACATTCCGATGCGTGACCGGCGAAACCAGATTCATCAGTTCCTGATGCGGCAGGATCGCCGTCAGCACTGCCCAGAAGAGTTTATTCTTTTTCGGGATCCGCGCTGCGACATCCTCCAGGAACACCATCTGCGGGACCGGTTCGCGATGGATCTTCTGAAGGAACTTCCGGCTTGTCAGGATGAGCGTGATTCCGGCCTTCCGAATGGAACAGTCGAGCGTTTCCGCGGAGACTGTGAAGTTCAGCGGCGACGGCACCTTGTCCGCCATCAGCACCGCCGTCACGGAAAGAGACGACGCCACCGTATTCGGCAGCATCACACCGACATATTTTACGGAATCCGGCACCATTTTCCGAATCTCGCGGGAAAGCACAATCGAAGCCACCAGAAGCTGAAACGCCGTCAACGATTTTCCATCGTAATCCTGCACCATCACCCGGAACGGATGACGGGAAGCGTGTTTCGCCAGCTGGTAATGCAGAGTCCGTTCCTCCTTGCGCGGAGTCTGTTCGGCATCCGCCCCCAGCTCGCTGACCGCCTGCCGCAGTTCAAAAGCAGACACATTCTCCCGAAGAATCGGCTTCCCGAACGAAACAAGTGCCGGATACGGGAACTCCCGGGGCAGACGGAATTTGAGCCTTCCGTAATAATAACTGAAAATACTCCCCCAGATCATTCCCAGATACACCGGCACAATCGGCACCTTCCGGTCCGGCGGAAGCATCATAGCATATCCGGCTTTGAAATCATCGATCAGTCCGTTCCTTGTGATTTTCCCCTCGGGGAACACGCAGACCGCCTCCCCCCGGCGCAGCGCTTCCTGCACGATTCCAAACATCTCCTGCATGCTTTTCAACCGGCCCTGCGCGGGCACCTCGATGAAGCCGGTCAGCTTCACAAACGGATGAATCAGCGGATGTCTATAAAAATCCTCATGCATCAGAAAACGAATCTTGCGGGAGGTACAGGCGGTAATCAGGAATCCGTCAATAAACGAAACGTGGTTTGCCACCAGCAGCACAGGACCGCTTTCCGGAATATTCTCTGCTCCGACAATCCGGATCTTATATAAGGAATGCGTCAGAGCAACCACCCCGAAACGCAAAGCCAGATCCGGCAGAAGGAACATCGCAAAAACCGTCACTCCGATCGTCAGAAGCGCAATGAAAAGAAACAGGTGCGATGGCGTGAACGAAGGAATATGTCCCGCAATTTCCACAACATATTCCGGCGTTCCCTCCGGCAGCTTCATGGATCCGATCTGCAGCAGAAACGCTCCGGCCGCGGAGAGCAGCACCACCGTGAAACAGATTGCGTTCGAACACGCCAGCGCCGCTCCGCGGACAGCCGGTTTCAACGCCTGCTGCAAAAACGTGCGGAGCGGAATAACAAAAAAACCGCTGCAGATTCCGGCAAGACACAGCCACAGCAGCGCCAGCGGATGCAGCAGCACTCCATGAATCCGCAGCGCCTCCCCCGGACAATATCCAGCCAACGGCAGAAAGACCGCCAGTCCAAGAGCTCCGTAAGGCACGAGCCCCAGCTCGATTTTATTTCCGGAGAGGCGCCCGCACAGATAACATCCCAGTCCCATTCCAATCGCCGGCGACAACTGAAGCGCGGCGATCTCCACATCTCCCCCGTACTCCTTCAACCCGTACTTGGCAAACATCACCAGGAGAGTCTGAACCGCCACGCCGATTCCGATGAAAAAAGCATCTCCCAGCGCCGCCAGCAGAATGCTTTTCCGCTCCGTCAGCGCCCGCCAGCCGAGCACAAGACTCTGCATCAGCGAAGCACTCCGCTTCTCTCCGGCAAATTCCTGTTCATACTCCGCCGTGGGAATGACTTTGAACGCAGACACGATTCCGAGCAAGGAAAACAGACAGAGCCAGAGTCCGGAAAAGAAAAACGCATCCGGCGCCTGAATTCCACTTTCCGTCAAAGTCCGAGAGATCATCCCGGAAAGATGCTTTAAAAGAGGCGCCGCGCCGATTCCGGTAATGGCCGCAATAAAAGAAGCCATCCCGATATCGCCGTTGGCTTTGGAAAGTTCCCGCTCGGAAAAAGTCTCCGGCAGAATCCCGTTGAAGGCCGGGCTGAAAAAAGAGGTCTGCGACGTCATCAGGAACATGACCGCCAGCAGCGGCAGCATTCCCCATGAAGAGGCGTTTCCCAGACAGAACGATCCGAGAACCATCACCCCCAGCTCCCAGATTTTTGTAAGAATCAGCACATAGCGCTTCTGGAAGACATCGCTGAGCTTTCCGGCAGGCGCCGTCAGCAGAACAAACGGCGCCACATAAAAGATCGTGATCGTAAACATGAACGCGGCGTCCTTGAACGGATCGACACCCGATCCGATCACAGCAAGAATCGCCAGCATTTTAAATGCATTGTCATTGAATACGCCCAGGAACTGCACCCCCAGGAGCGGACGCACCCTCTCTGAATACGGCGTGGAGGAAAGAAACGTCTGCATGAGCGTTTACTTGCGCGGAATTTTCAATGACTGTCCCACACGCAGTACATCGGAACTCATATTGTTGGCTTTGCGGATGGAATCCACGGATACGCCGTATGCCTTGGAAATCGCAGTCAGAGTCGCCCCGCGCTGAACGACATAGATTTCATATTCCGTTACCGTGGAAGCCTGTTTGGCGTTTCTGGCAGAGGAATCGGCGGCGGCTTTCAGGCGATCCGCCAGTTTACCGAGCTGTTTCTCGCGTTTCTCGGAATCGGCGGCGATCTGTTTTCGCAGATCGGCAATATCTCTGGTCAGCATCTCGTTGTTTCTGGCGATTGCTTCAAGCTGACGCTGAAGATTCTGAACGGCTCCGCCGAGTTTTGCATTTTCATCCTGAAGGCTTCGAACCTGACCGGCAAGCGTTCCGACCAGTTCCTCGTAATATCTTACAGCCTCCTGCGGCGTCTTGAACACGGTCTGCGCCTGCACACAGAAAAGAATAGAAAAAGCGCCGGCGGCGAGAAGAAGTTTTTGTTTCATAATCTGAACTCCTTTATCTGAATGGTACGATTGAGTAAAAATAATCTCTTTTACAATAATTCACCTGCGGCAGAATGCAATCGGTTTCCATGAAAAAAACAGGTGAATACATTAAAAACATCTTGAAAATTTGGAATTCCGTGTTATTTTTAGCAGATCAGTGTTCCGGCAGTTTCGCAATTTGAATGAGCCGGACCTGTGGAAAGGATTGCAAAGGCGAAGTGGCGTTATTTTCCCCGAAAGCCGCAATCAGTTCAGGGAACGTCATTAACCAGGGAACACGAGTATGAAAGACGAAAAGAAGACAAAAAAAATCCTGAAAAACAAACTGCCGAAAGCGAAAAAGCAGTTTTATTATGATCTGCTCATGAAAGCCCGTGGCGAATTCATGACCCAGGTCAAATTCCATGCGGACGAAGCTCTGACTTCTCAGAAGGATTCCGCTGGAGAACGTGCGGGAATGGCAACTCATATGGCGGATCTCGGCAGTGATAATTCCAGACATGATCTTGAACTCGGACTCATGTCTTCCGAAGTGGACGTTGTCGAAATGATCGAGGAGGCGCTCCAGCGTATCCATGATGACGAATACGGAATCTGCCTCGACTGCGGCGATCTCATCGCGGAAGCCAGACTCGCGGCAAAACCGTATGCCAGATACTGCACAAAATGCAAGGAAAAACGGGAATCCATGGAGGATCCCGGCCGCAGAAGCAGATAACTTCGCGAAAGATCTGAAATTGTTTGACTTCAAAGCGATTTATCGGGATAAGACCAATCGGACAACAGCCCTCGCTGCTGCGGTGGCTGTTGTATTTTATCTCATCGATCAGCTCACGAAAGAGGCGATCGTACGGATGGTGCCTTATCACTCCGTTCAGGTTGTCATACCCGATTTCTTCAACATTACCTACATCACCAATCCCGGAGCGGCATGGGGGATGCTGGCTGGAAAAGGATGGCTGCTGCTTCTGATTTCCATTGCGGCGCTGGCGGGAATCATTCTCTTTTTGAAACGTCTTTCCGAGAATTATGCGGAACGGATTTATGCACTGCTTCTGATCGCTTCCGGAATTGTCGGCAACTGCACCGACCGGATCTTCCGGGGGGAAGTCGTGGATTTTCTTCAGTTTCATGTCGGAAGATTCTACTGGCCCTCCTTCAATGTGGCGGATTCCTGCATTACCTGCGGGGTGGCGGTTTTTCTGATTTCGACCGTTTTCCGACCGGAGAAGAAACGGGCAGCCGAACAGGAAAGCAAACAGTAAGAGCAACATGTCCCCGGACACCCCCTTCCCTGTCATTATGGGCCCGACGGCCTCCGGAAAATCGGCGCTGGCGCTGGCGCTGGCGCGCAAAGTCGGCGGAGAGATCATTTCCGTCGATTCCATGCAGGTCTACCGCGGACTCGACATCGGCACAGCCAAACCCTCGCAGAAGGAACGGGAAGAAATACCACATCACCTGATCGATATTCTGGAAATCGGTGAACGGGCGGATCTCTTCACGTTCCGGGACAGAGCGGAAGAACTGATCGCCGACATCCGTTCCCGCGGACGCCTCCCGATCCTTGCCGGAGGAACCGGACTTTATCTCCGTGCTCTGGTCTACGGGCTCGACAACATGCCAGCCGATGAATCGCTCCGTCAGCGGCTCAATGCGGAATTCGACAACGACTCCGGATTCGAATCCCTGAAAAAAATCATGCGGGATAAAGTTCCGGATGATTTTGAAAAATGGCACCAGCACCGGCGCCGTCTCCTCCGCGCCTATGAGGTGTTTCTGCTGACGGGACAATCGTTCACCTCCCTTCAGAAAACCTGGAAAAGTGCCGGTCCGAGACGCGATGCCGTACAGTTTGTCCTTCAATGGGATCGGGAGGAACTGAAACGCCGGATCCGGATACGCTGCCGGGAAATGCTTGCCGGCGGCTGGATCGAAGAAACGAAAACCCTCGCTGCCCGGGGGCTGTTTTCCGCTCCGACAGCATGGCAGGCGCTCGGCTATCCGCTGATCGGAGAATATCTGCGCGGAGAACTCGCAGAAAATGAACTGGAAGACCGCATCGTCACAGCCACATGGCAGTTTGCCCGCAGACAACTGACCTGGTTTCGCGGACAGCACCGGGAAGCCATCCCGCTTGAAATGCCTCAGCCGATGGAACATCTGCTGGATCAGGTCGTTTCCAAGCTGGAACAATCACACTGACCCATTTGCACCGACGGACAGCGCCATTCAGCTTTTCTTCACACTCACCCTGGTTTTAGAGCGAATCAGCGAAAACCATGTTTCAATCGACTTTTCATCCGCAAAATCATTTTTTTCCAGTCGGCTCGCAACTCCGAGGCGTGCGCATTTGCCCACTCCGAGCGGATGATAAGGTTCCAGATTGATCTCCTGCACATTTTTCAGCGAATTCGCCAGCTCTGCAATTGCCAGCAAATGCGCCTCATCATCGTTCACACCGGGAACCAGGGGACAACGCAGAATCGTTTTTCCTCCGGCGGCATCCAGTTTCCGCAGATTCTCCAGAATCTGTTCATTGGTCACGCCGGTAAACTGACGATGTTTTTCCGGGTCGGTCGCCTTGATATCATAAAGAAAGAGATCCATCCAGGGAAGAATCCGCTCATACTGTTCCCATGGAGCGTAGCCGCAGGTTTCAATGCAGAGATGCAGTCCGGCCCGCTTTGCTTTGGGCAGAAGCTCGCAGAGAAATTCGAAATGCACCATCGGTTCTCCACCGGAAAGAGTCATGCCGCCGCCGGAATTCTCATAAAAAAGTTTATCTTTCAGCACCTCGGCCAGGACTTCATCAGAGGTCATCTCGCGGCCGACAAGCTCCAAAGCGCCCGCATAGCACTTTTCCGTACATTTGCCGCATCGGATGCAGTCAGTCCGATCAAAGCGGTGCGTCTCTCCGGCAATATGGCAATGATTCGGGCAGACTCGGAAGCACCAGCCGCAGCCGATACATTTTTCCGGAGAGAAAAAAATCTCCTTCCCTCGTCTCTGCGACTCCGGATTATGGCACCAGATGCAGCGAAGTGGACAGCCCTTCAAAAATACGGCAGTCCGAATTCCCGGCCCGTCATGAACAGCAAACTTTTCAATATCGAAAACCGTCGCGGTCATTGCAAAACTCCTTCCCGGAAAACAGGTTCTGGAAATATATTCCTAAGGACATGGAATTTCAACAAAAAAAGATCCGGGAAACATTCAGAATCGGATTTTTTCGGCACAAACCATCGGGAAAGCGCATCGGGAAATCATCGGAGGGGCTCTTAACAGCCGAGATGTTCCTCTCGCTTGATAACCTCCCGTTTCAGCTCTTCCGAAAGACGGTTGAAGTATTCGCTGTACCCGCCGATACGGATAATCAATCCCTCATAGGAGGCGGGATCTTTCATGGCGGATTTCAATGTTTCCGTATCAGCAACGGTAGCCTGAATATGCAGTCCCCCCATCTGAAAGTAGGAAAGGAAAAGCGCTTTCCACTTTTTCCGGCATTCGGGATCTCCCAGCATCTTCTTATTCAGGCGAATATTCAGGACCAGAGTTCCCGGAGCACTTTTCTGATCGAGTTTGAGAACCGATTTCAGCATGGCGGTCGGTCCGTTCAAATCGGTTCCCTGCACCGGACCGCTGGAATCGCCGAGAGCCATCCCCTCGAAACGTCCTTCCGGCGATGCCGGCACCACCGATCCCAGCGAAGCGTAAGTCGCAAACAGAATGATGGACGGCAGAATGAAATGATCTCCGGTGCTGAACGACATCATAAAACGAAAAATCAGTGAGGAAAGTTCCCGTGCAATCGAATCCGCTTCCTCATTGTCATTGCCGAATTTCGGCAGCCGGCGCAGTTCAGCAACCAGAACCTCGCTCTTCTCAAAATTCCGCTCCATGCGGCAGGCAAATTCCTCCACCGAAATTCCGAGTCTTCCCGCATAAAGACGTTTCAAGACAACCAGCGAATTCACAACATTGTTCAACCCGGCCACATTCACAACACTTCCGTTATAGCGGACTCCGCCGGCATTGAATTCCACTCCGCGTTCAATGCAGTCATCCATAAACAGAGTCCGAATCAGCTGGGGAATGTAATCGGCACGGAAAAGCGCATTCTTCCGAATCGACTGGATCATGCGGGTAATATGACGTTTGACATCCGCGATAAAATGTTCGTAAAATTCCTCGTACGAAGAAAAACGGATTCCTGTCGCACAGAGAATCCCAAGAAGATTAATTCCGGCATCAATCGAAACAACATGAGATTTCCCCTGAATCATCAGCTCCGTACATCCGGCGAAGGCAAAATCATCGACATCGTTTTCCGCGACCCCCAGTCCAGCTCTTGCAGCGTCGGCATAGTTTTTCCGGGAATACAGCGATGGACTGGGATTCGAAGACGCCCACGCATCAAACACCGCATCCCATACCTCGTCCGGAGTCTTCTCATCCACCAGAATCCCCGCATTCGGACGGCGA
The DNA here is from genome assembly GCA_905197955.1 of uncultured Lentisphaeria bacterium. GTDB lineage: Bacteria > Verrucomicrobiota > Lentisphaeria > Victivallales > UBA1829 > UBA1829. The sequence goes on from CAJKAR010000041.1 coordinate 17,686, forward strand.
TATCCCTTCTGTCCCAAAATCGCCGACTTGCAGATCGGAAGATGCGATTCCAACACCACATGCCATCCATCATTCAAATCCACATTGCGCCAGAACGCCGCGAACAAGCCTCTCACTTCCGATTCCGGTTCGTTCTTCCAGTACGTATTTAAAACCCGGTCGATCCGTCCAAGAGAATCACAACCATCCACATACCACATGAAATTGCAGGCGACAAAAGCCTCATACAATGATCGAGGCGGCTTCTCCGGAACCCTCTCAAGCGCAGAAATCAGTTTTGCATCCGCTCCGATCCGTTTCAAGTATTCCAGACACCTCCGCTTGTATCGGAACAACGCCTCAAGCACCTCTTTCAGCGCCCCGTAAAATTCAGGATTCCGATCATAACACTTTTCAATTCGTTCAAGATACCCGTTCCACCCCTCTTTCAGGATCCGTTCATAGTGGATCACAGCATGAGTCCATCCGCGTCCGCCGACCCCGTAACAGGGAGGAATGGAACTCTGAAGCAGAAATTCCAGCTCCGTCACGGCATCCTGGAAGAGACGCTGATCGAATCCGGAGTCCAGAAGCGACTTTTTCCGCCGAAGCGCCTCTCCGTCGATCCGCAGCGAGAACGGATAGAAAAACTGGACCGTTTCACCGGAATCCGCATCCCAGATTCCCGGTCTTCCAGATGGATAAAAACGGGATCCCGTTTCATATTCCGGCAAAGGAGCACGGTCCAGATGCTCCCGGAGCGCATCCGCATGCCGTGACAGATAAGTGGCGTTTTCCTGTTCAAAAAAACCGGCGGCAAAAGGTTCTCCAAGATAACGGAAAATTTCACTTTTTTTCATTTTCACCCTCTCTGTATCCAATGCTTTCGGAAATGGCTCTGGCACATTCCAGAACCCATGTTTTCATCTGCAGCTCATCCGCTGCCTCCATCCGGCTGGAAAGCGCGGAGACTCCCACCCCGGCGACCACGGCTCCCGATGCATCAAACACCGGACTGCCAATGCAGAACGATCCTCTTACATATTCATTATGCTCCACGGCAACGCGAGTTCTGCGAATGGCAGCCAGCTCTCTCCGGATCGCCGAGGGAGCCGTCACAGTGCTTTCCGTAATTTTCTTCAAAGGCGCTTGCAGTATTTTTTTCAGGACGTCCTCTTCCAGAAATGCCATCACCGCTTTGCCGAAAGCATTTCCATGGTAATAGAGACGTGCGCCCGGATTCACCATCAGATAATAATCTCGTCTGGGATAGACCGTCTCAATGGAAAGCATCCGGTCGCCATCCGGAATCTGAAGCTGACAGGTCTCCCCCGTCCGCTCCGCCAGAATCCGCAGAAACGGACGCGCCTTGAAACGCAAATCGAACCGGTCGTGCAGCTTCATGCCGAGAGAAAACAGCTTTGCTCCCAGTTCATACTTTCCCGAATCCTGTCTCACCGCATAACCGCGTTCAACAAGCACATTCAAAACCCGAAAGACAATATTTTTCCCTTCCTGAACGGCTCCACTCAATTCGGATATCCCCCAGGAACCGGGATGATCCGCCAGAAATTCCAGAATCTTCAGCATCGCCTCCGCCGCGGGAGCATGATATTTTTTCTCGTTTTTCATTTTTATATATAAATTTTTGTTTTATAGAAAAAATAATCCGGCTTGCAGAAAATACAAGGACAAACCCAAAAGAAAAATCATCGTCATCGAGTTTTTCTGCAAATAAAAAGATGAATCAGGCAATTTTTCGTCCAAAACTTCCACTTTTCCGATCCGAAAGGGAAAATAATCCAAATTGGCACTTGATTTTTGTTCAACGGCATGATATTTAGACTGAACAAAAAATTCCGCGGAGATCAAACATCCAACAGAAAGCCGGAGGCTCCAGATGAACAATATTTATAAATTCACCGGAAAAGCAGAAACATATGCGAAATACCGTCCGACTTATCCGCAAGCCTACATTGACTATCTGTTCAAAACGGTGAAGCTGGACCGGGAATCCGTCATAGCCGAAATCGGCTCTGGTACCGGAATTCTGCTGAAGCAGCTGCTGGATCGGCATCCATGTGTCATCGGAGTGGAACCGAATGATGATATGCGCGGAGTTGCGGAACGGAATCTTGCGGGATATACCGGATTCATCTCCCATGTCGGAACGGCGGAAAATACGCTGCTCGAAAACCGGAGCGTGGATCTTATTGTTGCGGCACAGGCGTTTCACTGGTTTGATCCGGAACAGTTCCGGACAGAGTGCCAACGGATCCTGAAACCGGATTCCCCCGTGAATCTGGTCTGGAACACCCGCGACAATCACAGCGAACTGGTCATACAAAACGCCGGAATCTGCAAGCTCTACTGCCCGGATTTTCACGGATTCAGCGGAGGAAAGGATTCCCAGAATCCAGAAGTGTTCGAACACTTTTTCCGGGATGGCAAGTATGAACTTATGACATTCGACAATCCCCAGTCATTCGATCTGGATGGATTCATCGGCAGAAATCTTTCCGCATCCTATGCGCCGCTTCCGGGCTCCCAGTCGCGGGAAAAGTTTGTCGCGGCTCTGACGGAACTCTTTCATTCCCTGAAAGGAGACGATGGCAAAGTCGTTATGGCCTGCTACACCAGGAGTTATCTGGGACTGGTCTGAGCCGACACTTTTTTGCCGGGAATCACACTGTTTCCGGAATCTGTGCAAGCGAGTGCATTAAAAACAAAATCCGGCACATCCTCGCCATCGGCCTCGGCCAGAAGATCTTCGTTTGTCACACCGGTCATCACCAGAGCGCTGGCCATGCCGGAGCGATTCGCTCCGCGGATGTCCGATTTCAGAAAATCGCCGACCATCAGAATCCGGCTGCGGTCAGGAGGATTTTCTCCGGGGAACATCTTTTCCAGCGCATAATCGAAAATCGCCCGTTCCGGTTTTCCCAGAGTCATTCGCCGAATCCGGAAACCGAGATCCGCCAGCATCTCCGCAAGGAAGCGGCTTGTGGCTCCCGCCCCGATCCCAATTCCGCCACGGCCATTCGGCCAATGAGTATCCGGATTGGGGGCAATCAGCGGCACGTCCGGATGACGCATCAGAAAATTCACAACAGCCTCAAATACTCCGCACCAGTCATACTGTCCTTCGCCTACGATCACAGCGCGGCAGGATTCGATCGCATCGGGGTCGGAAACCGGAATCATCCCGGCCAGTTCCGCGTAGCTGACCGGACAGCCCAGATCGCCCATCACAAAGACCTTCTCTCCTTTTAGCGAGAGCTCCACAGCAAGCGTTTTCAGCACCAGGGCGCAGGAGATGATATCTTCCGGCTGAAAGTCGAATCCGGCAACATTGAGAAAGGAACTTTTCTCTTCCCTGGAATGATTTCCATCATTTGTCAGAATGCCGAACCGGAATCCGGTTTTCCGCAGGGAGGATACAAGCTCCAGAGCGCCGGGCAGCGCTTTTTTTCTGCCGGAAAGCAAAGTTCCATCGATATCCAGCAGAATCCCGTCAAACTTCCGGCATGCGCCGGAGAACCACCAGTCGTTAAACGATTTGAATCGCAGCATAGTTTCTGTCCTGATTTTTCGATAGCGTAACGTACAACATCTTCGGGAAAAAACAATGCAGGCTCGAAAAAAACCGCGGAAAAGACGGAAAACCATCTTTCCCGCGGTACGGAGAAGGCTGTATCACAAATCTTTATTTCATTTTCATAAGCTGTTCTGTGACATTTGCGGAGATCTGTTCCACGCTCGAATGACGCATTGCAAGAAATCGTTTTCCGCTTTTCCGGCAGATCCCCTTCACGATCGACAGGGCATTGTGACTGTTTACAGTTGTCACAAACACCACAACATCCGCCCAGTTTGCCAGTGTTTTCAAGCGAATGGCATTCACTCCGCCGCTGACTCCCGTATGGAAACGGAACTGGGCACCGTTGGTCTCAAACGCCTCCTGATATTTGTCTTCCAGACGATCCAGTCCGCCAACCAGCGCAATCCGTAGATTCTCCAGAATGCATCGTCCGCCGTTTGCCCGTCTGCACGTCTCATGAACTTCCGCCGGACAGCAGGAGTCCATCGTCACAGAACAGATTCTCTCTCCACTGCGTTTGCAGGAACGATGCTTTTTCATGATCCGATCCCGGCTTCCTGTTTCAGTTGCATGCACCAGGCATCAATACGCTCATCGGTCAAATCCGGCTGATTGTTGTCATCAAGAATCAGTCCGACGAAACGGCCGTCCACCTGAGCGGTTGATGAGAGGAAATCATAACCATCCGTTCCGGTAAAACCGATCACTTCGGCGCCCTTCTCCTGAACCATCCGGAAAAGAGTCCCGACTCCATCCACAAAGGTATCGCTGAAACCGCATTGATCGCCAAGACCGAAGAGAGCGACCTTTCGGCCCTTCAGATCCGCATTTTCCAGAATTCCTTCAGCCGACAGCCAGTCATCCTGAAGATCTCCAGCGCCCCAGGTCGAAGTCCCGAGAATCAGCAAATCCGCCTGAAACGACGAGCCATCCGCGCCGGCGACATTGATCGCTGTTCCGCCGAGAATTTTCGCGATTTTTTCTGCTGCCTGTTCCGTACATCCCGTCGTGCTGCCGTAAACGATTTTGATTTCCGCCATTTTCATGACTCCTTTCTGTTTTTCTCTGTTAAAATGAGACTGCCATCCTTAAATCAGTGCTCTTGATCTTATCCACACAAAGCGGCACACTGCCGCATTCCCTCAACGCATGTTCCGCGGCTCGCTCCGCAAACCGGAAACAGTTCATCTTGACCATAGATTCCCCCATCGGCCCAAATACTCGCCAGAGTCCCCTCGGCACACAGCGTCCGCCCCCCGGAGAGCGGATAAACCCCTCCACATCCTTTTTCGGATATCCGAGAAATAAACCGATCTCATGCGGGAATTCCATTCCGGAAAAACGGAGGCGCAGATGCTCCAGAAACTCTTCCACGTTCCGGCAGGATTCATAACCGAAGAGGTTCAGGAAATTTCTGTTTTCCGATCGGCACAAGATCTTCTGCAGGGAACGTTCCTCATAGAAGAGAATCTGAAGATCCGTCGCACTTTCCTTCAGAATGACCGCCTTGAGTTTCAGGATCGACAGCATCTCCTCGCCGTAAAGACAGAAAACATCATACCGCTCCGAATTCCGCAGGCGGGCACATTTCGTAAGTCGAAGCAGCAGGGCCGGTTTCACCCCCATAATGACCGGTGCAGTCTTCACAAGAAGATATTCTGCCAGGTCCTGCATTCCTTGACACTCAAAGACGCTGTTACGCTCCATAATTAGCCAATCCTAATAAAAGTGTTCAAAAAAAATTATTTTTTATAGATATAGCATAAAAAAACCGTTTTTCAATTAGTCTAAGCTAATTTTTTTTTATATTTTTTTATTTCGCTCAAAAATCTTCTCAATCTCTGAATAATTCCGGATTCTTGAGTGATTATATTTGCATTTCTTCATCGCGATTGTATCTTTCTAATATCAACATCAACGATTGTCATGGAATGAAGTTATGAATCAGGAAAAATCAAGAATTTTTTTACAAATCACGGTTATTCTTTTTCTAGTTTTCGTCTTTTTCTTTTTTGTTTCGCGGAACAGGGCAAACCGTCCGGCATCACTCGGATCTGAACCGGAGAAGAAGGAGATCGCACTGCGAAAAACGCCGGTGGTTCTGGCGATAGAAAAGGCCATGCCCTCGGTTGTGAATCTGAGCACGAGCAAGATTGTGGACCGGCATTATTCGCCATGGCAGAGGAAAATTACATCACGTTTTGCCATGCCCTCAGAACGGCGTCAGGATCAGGGCTACTCCATCGGAAGCGGAAGCATCATTGATCCGGCGGGACTGATTGTCACCAGCGCTCATGTCGTCAGCCGTGCGGCGCAGATCGAAGTGACACTGAACAATGGAATAACATTCAGGGCGCGGACCCTTGCTGAAGATATCGAAAATGATGTTGCTCTGTTGCAGATTCATGCTCCGAAGCGGGTTTTCAAAGCCATTGAAGGGATCCATCCGGGGGACATGATGCTGGGGGAGACCACGATTGCTGTGGGAAATCCCTATGGACTCGACGGAACTATCACAGTGGGTGTGCTGAGCGGAATCGGCCGCTCCCTCATCAATAACGACAAAGTCATTTTTTCGGATCTGCTCCAAACCGATGCCGCCGTATTTCCCGGCAACAGCGGAGGACCTCTGATCAATCTGAACGGAAAAATGCTCGGTATGAACATGGCGGTCCGCAGAGACGCTCCAGGAATCGGCTTTGCGATTCCGCTGCTGCGGATAGAGAACATTCTGGCCAACTGGATGCTTCCGGAACGGATGAACGCCACCCGCCTCGGAATCGTTCCCGGAATCAAATCCGATGGAACGATCTTTATCCGGAAAGTGTTTCCCGGATCTCCCGCGGAGAAGACGGAACTGAAAGAAGGACAGCAGATTCTGCGTTTCAACGGCTGGAATCCGCATGGAAATCTGCTGGAACTTTCCCGGCGTCTCTGGCGGATCCGGGCAGGAGAAACCGTAACACTGAAGGTTGGCGGAATTTCAAAAACACTTTCCATCAAAGCTGTAAAGCTGCCGGCTCTGGATGGAGCACTGCTGGCAAAATTCAAGCTCCAGCTCGGTATCGAAAATCTGACACCGACTGCGGCAAAAGCCTTGAACTATCCGTATGACACTGGTGTTGTAGTAACGGATCTCCCGGCTACGCTCTCCGGACTGGGGATCTCCCGCGGCGACCTGCTGGTCAAGCTGGGACAGCGTATGGTGCATTCGCTTGACGATGTTGCGCAGGTGCTTCAGGATACCGATTATCTTACTCAAATTCCGGCGTATTTTCTTTCCGTGGTTCATTCCGGGAACGGACGGACTGTTCTACGGGAACATCGGATCATGTTCAATCTGCGCTGAACGGATCGGCAAATCTGTTCTCTCACCGGGAGATGTGGTAGCAGAATACGGCATCTTCCGCATATCGGTTAGTCTCAGCATCAAAGCATATCCCCCTGCCGGAACGCCGGACGGGGATTTCTCCGAGAACACGGCCGTCAACGCCAAGAGCCAGCACCTTTCCTGCAGGAAACGCCAATTCCACCTCTGCCGTTCCAATCCGGGCGAGCAGGGGCAGCCCCCCCCATTCATCGAGCAGTTTCTGATCGCTGGAACGGAATTTCATTCCGGAATTTGCTGTATTTGTCAGGTGGAAAAGCAAAAGGGAACGGCTCTCCCGCAGCGGCAGGCCATCCAGAGAATGGAGAGAGATGGATGCAAAGCCATCCACATTGCGAACGGAAAGGACTTTTCCTTCGTGCGCTCCCCCATTCAGAACGGCCCCTTCGGATTTTACTGACTCAAAGGATAAATGAGTCCGTTTTGCATCCAGTTTCAATTCTCCTGTGGATGAGTGGATTTTGCCGGTTTCTGAAAAATTCTTCCACGCATTTTCTGCGGCAGCTGGAAGGACCAGGGCACTCCGCCGACCATCAATCGGACGGGAGCCGATCCGGATAAACAAGCCTGACTGCTGAAATTTCAAGGGAAAACGAAGAGGCGGATCAGCTGCTGGAATTCCATATTCCATGAACTCCTTTGCCGCAGAGGCATCGCCGCGGATAAATAAAAACCAGATGATTCGCTCAGCAAGAATCTGAATCGGATCATGAATAGTATCGAAACCAAAGGATGCGACAGGCTGTTTCAGAGAGCGGGATGTATGGGTATAGGCAAAGCGATAGATGCCATCCCAGTCCTGAAGCCCGGCGATGGCTCCGGCAAGCAGACCGTTTTCTGCACGATAACGATTCGGATTGCAGAACTGAAATTCCGTAACCGTGAAAGGACGATCAAACATGCGAATCGACATCTGATTGTAAAACGGACGTGCAAAACGGGCAATCGCAGACTCCTGCCGATATGCGGTCGGCGTACTCCAGGCTCCCTGCGGATATGACGGGTGATCGTGATACAGATGCGAATCAATAAAATCAAGTTCCGAACGAAACTCCTGATACCTCGGTTTCTCCGACAGATTGTTCAGATTTGTAATCAGAAACTTGGCTCCGAGTTCCCGCAGAAAACGAATCTGCTCTCTTTGTGTGTTTCTCTGGCATTCCGCCAGATACGCGGAAAAGGTCTCCTTGTGACGATACGTCTTGGAATCCCGGCGAATTTTCATTTTCTGCAACCAGAGATCATATGCCTGTTCGACAGCGGAAACGACTTTCGGATACTGTGCCCAGATATCGGGAAAAGGGGCCTCATTATCCAGATTTACAGAATAGAGAGCCGGATCTTCCAGAAGAGAAAGACCTGTATAAGGATTACGAATCGTAAGAAAACGCCGGACATATTCCTTCCAGTTAGCCATTGCAGTCGGAGAAATATAATTCAGGACTTTCCGTTCGAGACCGTCCGCGGAAGCGCATTCAACGATGCCGTCTCCTGGGCGGATCGGACGAGTTGCATAAAGATCTGTACAGAGATAGAGCCCCTGTTTTTTCAGCTGAGCCAGCAGATAGTGAAAACGATCCAGCTGGATCGGATCAAAAGTCAGCGTATCTTTGGCTCGGCGGTCCATGAGACCGCGCTCAAACTGATGAATGCGGACAGAATTATATCCTCTTGCCGCAAGCTGTTCGGCCAGAAGTTCCGCCTCCTCATGCGAAGGAAACAGGACCGACTGACAAAGATTAGTCCCGAGAAACCGAATCCGTTCGCCATTCCTGCCCGACAAAATGAACTTTCCGTTTGCACCGATGGAAACGAATCCGTATTTTCCCGCCGGTCTATGCAGAAAACGGGAGAAGTCCAGCGGAGAACCTTTGACAACACTCCCCGAGGAACATATTCTGCTCCACTCCCTTCCTTCGCTGATGACCAGAGGTTTTTCCAGCGGACGTTCCAGAAACAGATTGGCAAAAGAAACGCCGGCAATCATCCAGACGCCCTCCCCTCCGGGAATCAGCTGCAGCTCCCGAACAGTGGTATTCCTCAGTTTGAATGCGGAGACAAACAAGCCGACCTTTCCGCCGAAATTTTCTCCGCTCCACAACAGAAGTCCGTTCGGATAGGACATTGTCGGACGCCACCAGTTGCCGACATCCACCCCGGTCCGCACCGGAATCCGCTCCACCTTTCCATCCTGATATATCACCTGAATTTCCCCGATGGGGGTTCGAAATTTCGGACTCCAGGCACAGGCGTGCAACAGATATAAATACTCATGAGCTTTACCGTTGCCGGGGATCTTCCCGCTCGTTTTCGGATACTTGCGGATTCGTGATAAAACCAGAGAAGTTCGACCGCGGTTCTTCTCCGGATCCAGAATCCGGAATACAATACCGCCAAGATCCAGAACTCCCGGTTTCATACACCTGAGATCATTTTCCGGCCCCTGATCGGTCCAGCCGCCAACTCCATCATCCGCGACTGCATCAGAAAATCCCATGTTGGCGCATTCCGCAAGACTCAGCGGAACACTCGTCAATGGCTCCAGACGGATTCTGATTTGCATCGAACACTTCGAAATCAAGGAACTGGAATCAAGAGGAAAAATACGCAGGGAAATCTGATCGCGCCGAAAACGCCGGTCATCCTGAATCCGGAGATGAAAGCGGCTTTCCAGTGTCACTTTGCGGTCTCCCGCCTGGAATACGACCATCCGTACCGGGACATGCTTTTCCGATTCATACAACGAAAGCGTTCGATACGATTCCGATGCAGTAATCGTCTTATCATCCACTTCCGCACGGAAAAGACCATCGGAAAGAGGAACCTCCATCATCCAGAACAGAGCTGTCGAAGGGACCGGTTTCGCTGAGAGAAATTCTGCCTTATAGAAATATTCCCCTTCGTGGATTCTGTTCAATACGGCACGGAAATGGAAAGTATGTTCGGGACTCACAACAAATCTTCCGGAAACGATCTGCTTTCCAGGTTCCGTTCCCGGGAGATGTTTTTCGGGAACAAGAGTAGTCCGGTTCATTCTCTTGTTGCTCGACCACTTTGGTCCGGCATGAAACCAGTAAAAACTCCGTGTATTGTTCAAGCGCAAATCACCGTACTCGCCCATGCGGACAAGATCCGCAGCAGGCAGCTTCAGGCAAAACAGGAAGAACAGCAGGATGGTAAGCAAGATCTTTTTCATATCAAAACCTTTAACTTAATGATATAACCCGGAAGAGGAAATAAACTTCTTCCAGTTGGATTTAACTCTTAAAGCGGCCTCATTTCGGGAAACAGCACTACCGTCAAGCATCAGACAGTTTGCCGCCTCCGCATGACGCAGATGGAGCTCGGCATCGGATGCCCCGACATAAACGAACTGTACTTTGGAGGAAATATGCAGACTGTCTGTCAGAATCACTGTATCCGAAGCATTTTTACTTGCCGGGAGATTATTGTATGAATAGGAAATTCGGGTGATCCTGCTCCGTTTGACAAGTTTCGATGTTCCCCAGCTACCGGTCAGATTCGGATTCATACCATAGACCTGATCATTTTCATAGATTCCGTCAACCACACCTGTGCTTGGCAATGCTGGACAGGACAAATTCCGAAATCGATTCTGCTTAGCGTTATAAGCGGAAATCCGAGCAGACCATTTCAACCCATCTGCCCAGTTGGCCCCCGATCCGCTGATGCCATCCCCTTTCGGAACGGATGGCGACGGAAAAAAATCATCAGAATCATCCGCATAGGACAGAAACATGATCCCCGCACTTTTCAGATTATTGATACAGCTGATGGCCAACCCCTTGTTCTTTGCTGAATTCAAAGCCGGCAGCAGAAGAGCTGCAAGGATTGCGATGATCGCAATTACCACAAGGAGCTCTATCAATGTGAAATTTTTATTGATAAATTTCATGATTTCTCTCCCTTTCCATTCTTCTCTTTTCTTCATTGTTCCTCTCCGGATTCTTTTTTTACATTATAGCAAAAAATGACTTGAAAACAAGTCCCGGAACGCTATATATTATATGGAAAACAAAGCAAATATATATGTTTAATCCAACACAATGAAACGGAATCCGAAACATACCTATCTTTTTCAGGGAGATTTTCTTGGCGCCGATATTCACAAGCTCCATATCTGGCAGCACTCTTTTCAGGAGAGCTGGCCGCTCTATCCATTTGCCACAGAGGAATCCATGCGTCATCAGCCTGTTCATTTTCAGGAACAGTTCTGCCGCTATCTGATTCTGGTCTTCCTGAAAGAAGGAAAGCTGCGCTATCATTTTGACGAAAAAACGTATGATCTTTTCAAGGGAGATGCGCTTCTGATTCCACCTGGAAGCAATTACAGCTTTGAAACTCTGGAAAATCCGTTTTATCACAAAAGAGTTCTGGAAATCAAAGGAGTAAACCTGCTCTCCATTCTGGAAACGCTCGGACTGTGCAGACCGGAACGCTTTCACCTGGGTGATAAGCAGGAATGGTTCCTTGGGAAATTGACACTTATCACGGAGATGATCGATCGGAACCTTCCATCGGAATTTTCGGAACTTATGGGAATGACCTATACGCTTCTGAATGAATTTTCCATGCATAGAAAAAAAACAAAGAATCATGTACCACGCCTTCTGACAGCCATTCAAACACGACTTGAGAATCAGCTAAACGAACCGCTTACCATCCGGGATATTGCAAAAGAATTCCATATCAGCCAAACTCATCTGGAATCTCTTTTCCGCAAGAAATTCGGTTTATCGCCTCGGGAATATCGTATCAACTGCAAGATCGAACAGGCAAAATATCTGCTTCATCATACCGATTTGAGTATGAAGGAGATCGCTTTTCAAACAGGCTACTGTAATCAGTTCTATTTTTCTCAGGAATTCAAACGCATTACAGGGAAAACTCCCTCATTGTTCCGCCGGACACAATCGGCCTGAGCGGAATCTGGAAACAAAATCCGTCTTCCCTTTCTCCGGAATCATTTTCTCCCCGGAAAAATAGAATCATACCGCCATCCCCTCCCAGTAAGGAGGATATTGTTTTTCTGTATTATGTCTCACACTAACTATTTTATTTCCAGAAAGTTAAATATAAAAATATTCTTTTTGTGTCTCTTTTTCTTCTTTTTGTGAAGAGCAGTTGCCTTCCAGAGAATCCGCCGAGCTGACACCAATGCAGAATGCCGATTAAAACGAAATTTCCGAATCCCGAGGGGACCTGATCAGCCGAAACGATAAGCCATCTGCTCTGAAGCATTTCAACAAGTAACAAAGGAAAGAACTTCTGAATGGATAGCCTGATTGAAAAAATTATATCGCTGGTCATCTCAGCCGGGATCGGCGGGGGAATCGGAACCTGCCTTTCGATAGCCCTGTTTCTCCGGAAAATCAAGGAAACTGATGCACAGAGAGAAGCGGATCGAGCCAGAATTGCGGATCTGGAAAACACAATCACGGATCTCAAAAACAATGAGCTTTCCGAATTAAAGGTGGAAGTGAAAAGTCATATCGACAAAGATCGCTCACAGGAAATTCTCGCCATTCTGAACCATTTGACCGGAAACATCAACACGCTTGGAACCAAAATCGATCGATCGCTCGAAACCAACGCCGCGCAGAATGAGAAGCTGAAAGCTCATGATCTGTATCTTGCAAATCTGAACAAATTGTTTGTTGACAAATGGAAATGAAAGGAAAATTATGGATCTCAAACACCGACTGCGAATTGCCATCGTGCAAACCCTGTACCGCTTTACCGTTCCGCAACCGCTGAAAACGGTCCGTTACGCGGATTCCATTATGATTGAAAATGCGGATCCGGCCTTGCTGAAGGAAGTATGGGAAGAACTGATCGAAGCCGGACGAATCGTGCCAAACGACATCTATCCGGATCACTGCGCACTTTCTCCCGTCCTGCGAAAACGGCTCGACAACCGGAAAAGTATTCAGGATGATCCCTTCCTGTTCGGTCCCGATGCACTCCGGTAAAGGATTTCGGACATGGCAGAAAAAAAAATTCCGCCCTCCCCGCGGAAACCATCCGGCAATGTGATACTCCCTTATGCGGTCCGATACCGAATCTGCGCAATGATTCAGGACGGAGCCGCGGCGGAAGCCATCGCAGAAGACCCGGAAATCAAAGGTGGTTGTGAACGGATCGGAAAAACATTACCCCTCTCCGCGATCACACGGATCAAGCGGAGTCCGGAATATCAGGAAATTGCATCGCGGCGAACCGCGTTCCGCCAGGAACTCGAAAAGGAAGCTCTGACGGCAATCATGCTGAAGGAATCCGGCGCAGCGGAACATATCGCGGATTCCATAAAAATCGCATTGCTGAAAAGCATCTCGAGTCTGACGGATCTTTCAAGTCTGACAGAAGATGAAGATAAAATCAAAGCGATTCGCAGCCTTTCGCAAAGCGTCACAGCACTCTCAAACGCGGCGAAAGACAGAACCATTCAGGAACTCAAATCCAGACTGGCTCGAACGGTCAGTTCCAAAAATAAACTCAAAGCGGAAATGGAACAGCTCAAGCTGAAACAGGAATCTGAAATACGGCGCATTACGGAACGCTGTAAAAAAATTGCCGAACCGGAGCGGGTCGCGGACGAACTGGCGGACATCCTCGGAGTCAGAAAAAAATGAATCGCGTCAACGATTATCTTCTACCGTACCAGCGCGACTGGATCGTCGATGACTCGCCCATGAAACTGTACGCGAAATCGCGCCGGATCGGCATCACCTATGCAACCAGTTTCCGCGTCAACGACAAATGTCTGAGGCGCAGGAACTTCACGCAGTGGGTGACCTCGCGAGACGAACTCACCGCGCATGAATTCATCACGGATTACATCGCGAAGTGGGCGAACGCATCGAACGCCGTCTGCCGGGGACTTCTCGGCGACGATCTGCAGGTCATCGACACCGAGCGCGGGATCCGCGCCTTTGTCGCGACGTATGAATCGACCGGAAGCCGCGTCGTCTCGCTCTCCAGCACGCCGGAGGCGTTCGCCGGCAAGGGCGGAGATGTCCTCATCGACGAGACCGATCTGCACAAGGACTCCGGCCGCGTCATCGACATGGCGCTCCCGTGCACCACCTGGGGCGGACAGCTTGAAATGCTCTCCGCGCTGAGCGTGGACGGCGGCCCGAACACTCCGTTTTGCAAAATGGAACGCGACATCACCGAAAACGGCAACCCGATGGGCTGGAGCCATCATCGGACGACGATCGTCGATGCGGTCGAGCAGGGATTTGTCGAGAAGATCAACGAGGTCACAGGACAGCACTATACGCGCAGCGAATGGCTCGCGATGATGCGGGCAAAATGCCGTACCGAAGAGGCATGGCAGACGCAGTACATGATTCAGCCGTCGACCGACGGAGCGGCGCTGCTTTCGTATGAGCTGATCTCCTCCTGCGAGGTTCCGGCGGACGAATGCCGCGACAGGGGACAAGGTCTTCTGTTCGGCGGATACGATGTCGGCCGCAAAAAGGACCTCGGTGTTTATTTTGAACTCGAACTTGTCGGAGACGTGCTCCGGCAGACCGAATACCGGGTTTTCCGCAACGCGCCGTTCCGGGTGCAGAGCGAGTATCTCTACTCGCGGCTGAACAATCCGCGACTCGTGCGGATGTGTATCGACTCGACCGGAATGGGCATGATGCTTGCCGAATACGCGCAGGACCGGTTCGGAAAGTACCGGGTCGAAGCGGTGAATTTTTCGGGACCGGTGAAAGCCGAGCTTGCGATGCCGCTGCGCGCCAGTTTCGAGGATCGGACGATCCGGATCGCGTCGGATCCGGAGATTCGCGAAGATCTGCACAAGATCCGGAAAACGACGACGGCGGCGGGGAATATCCGTTTCGAAGGCGAACGCGACGATGCAGGACACTCGGATCGTTTCTGGGCACTGGCTCTTGCCCGGCATGCGAAAAGTTCCGGACATGCGCCATGTCGCATGGAAGCACTCTCTGAACCGGATCAGGAGAATGGAAACGGATACGACTTTCCGGATCATTCCGATGACTGATCTCAAAACCCCATGAGCTCTCGCGCCTGGGATATCAATTACAGAAAGAAAAGAGAAAGGAGGCCATATGCTTTTTTTGAAACGTTTTCTCAATACGGGAAAACCAGCCGCTCAACCGGAAGTCAGCGACCGGGCCGATTATGAAGCCGGACGCGGACTCACACCGGAAAAGGTCGATCGGATCATGCTGGCGGCAAACTCGGGAGACACAGCAGATCAATGCCGTCTGGCACAGGAAATTCTGGAGAAAAACGCAGATATCATGCAGGCGTTTTCCACACGGAAAAATGCCGTGATCGGCTGCGGCTGGCGCCTGAAACCCGGTGGGAACACGCCGGAAGCAAGAAGCGCCGCGGAAGAACTGGAAAAACAGCTGAGAAACTGCGGAAACGGAGATGACGCGGAAACGTTCGAGGATCTCATCGAAGATCTGATGGGAGCTCTGCTGCCAGGATTTGCCGTCAGCGAAATCCTCTGGGAAAACGGCGGGAAAATAGCCGGATTTCATCAGATTGAACAGAAACATTTTACATTTCAGGATGGATTCACACCCAGACTCGTCACAAGCAGCGATTCCCGGGGAATCCGTCTTCCCAGAGAACGGATCATTTTTCACAAACTCCGTCTGCATGGAAGCGATCCGGCTCGCGGCGGACTGATTCGGCCCCTCGCCTGGCTTCACTGTTTCAAGTCTTTGGATGAAAAAGATTTACTCTCTTTTATCGAACGTCATGGAATGCCTTTCCTCATTGCAAAAGTTGATTCCAGCGCATTTGAAAAAGAAAAAAATCTTGTGAAGCGCCTGATCCGGAACTTCGGGACCAGCGGTGGCGGAATTTTTACAAAAAATGTAGAACTTCAACTTCTGGAATGCAAAAACAACGGAGAAGTCTATTTCCGACTTCTGGAATACCTGGAAGCAGCAGTAAACAAAGTGATCCTCGGACAGACCGCCAGTTCCGGAGATTCCTCCGGACTGAGCAAAGGCGATGCCCAGAGCAAAGTGCGTCAGGATATCCTCGAATCGGACTGCAGGATTATCCAGCATGTCATCAACGCCCAGCTTCTGAAGCCATGGACCCTTTATAACTATGGACCGGAAGTTCTTCCGCCAGAACTGGTTATCGACTGCACAGAACCGGAAGACGCCGTTCGTCTTGCCACAATCGTGAAAACCCTTCACGATGCCGGTTATGAAACCGATCCGGATGAAATCAGCGCCCGTGTCGGACTCAAACTCCGTCGCAGAACGACCTCCAAGCTCTGAACACATTCAAAATACAAGATTCATCTCTAAAAAAAGGATCTCGAATGGATTACGAACTCTTTGACGGAATTCCCTGGACCGGAACCACTTCCGAAACAAGGACTCTGCGCCCTTTCCGTCTTTTCCGGATCGGGGAAAACCGACTCACTCGAAATGGAAAAGACTATAAGCTCACCTTCTCGGAGGATGAACTGAAAAGCATTGCGGACTACAATCGGAAAAAAGGAGAAAAAATACCGATCGACTCCCGCCACGCTCTGCTTCTCGCCGCAGAAAAAGCGAATATCTCCGAAACGGAAGCACTGAAAGCTGTCCCTTCATCCGTCGCAGCACTCGGCTTTGCGGGACTCGAACTCCGGAACGATGGACTCTATGCCGTGGAAATTGAACTTTCGCCGCTGGCGGCGGAACTCTTCCGGCAAGGTGCCCTGCGTTACTGGTCGCCGGTGATCCGCGGACTCGACGGGAATTCTCCCCTGCGGATCACCTCGATTGCCATGGACAACGTTCCCGCTCTCAACAACCTTGAAATTCTGGCGGCATCCGCTGAATCCACAACCCAGCCGGACAGGTCTTACAGGTCGGACCCGGACGGCTCCAACAGAAAGGAACCTATTATGACCAAAACAGAACAGGCCCTGACAAAACTTCTGGGCGGAGAAATGCTCGCACTTTCCGACTCCAATGATGCGGCAGTGGCGGCAAAGCTGGAAGCTCTCGCAGCCGAACTGCCCGAACTCCGGGCGGCTAAAGCAAAAGTCGAAGAGCTGCAACTCTCCGCGGAAAACAACAGAAAAAAAGAACTGATCGACAAAGCCGTCAAAGAAAACCGGATCACCAACGCTGAACGGAAAGGACTTATGGAACTGGATGTCGCATGGCTCGCAGCCGAACTGCCCAAGCGTCCCAGAAACGCAGTCCCGTCCACCAGACTTCCGGATGGATCGGAAGATGATGAGGAAATGCTCTCGGATGAGGAAAAAATCCTCGCTCGCAAAATGGGACTCTCCGAGGAGGAATATCTCCGTTCCAAAAAAGAATGCGGAACAGGAACCCGGAAATAAATCACCAACTCAACCATTTTCAAGCCAACAACTTATAACAAGAAAAAAAGGAATCCAATTTTATGAACAGACTGAATGGAACAAGCCCTCTGGAACGTTATCAGATCAATCCCGACACCACCATTCATCCCGGAACCCTCGTGGCACTGAACAGCGACGGCAATGCGGTTCCCGCAGCCGATACGGCGGATCTGAAGGTCATCGGAATTGCCAGAAACATCGAAAACGATGAGGTCGAAGTCTTTGACGGAATCGTCTCCCTGAACAATGCCGCGGAAGGAGCAGCACTCACAAGAGCAGATCGCGGATCGGCAGTCTATGTCGTTGATGCGGAAACGGTTGGAAAGACATCTACCAATCACATTCCCGCGGGCATCCTGGTGGATCTCTATGGTGGAGATGTCTATATTGCCTGTGATCCGGTCGCGCTCGCCATTGCGGGACTTGCTTCGAAAAGTGCCTGACAGCCAGCGACTCTCTCATTGAAAACAGCGAAGGCCTTCCCTCCGGGAATCTCCGGGACTCCAGCCTTCCGCTCAAAAAATCGAATTCCCGGAAAATACACATCATCAAGCTCTTAAGAAAGGATATTCACTATGGATCTCACAACGGAAAACATGAGACAGCTTTACTACGCATTCAACGCCTATCTTCAGAAAGGTCTTGGCGGAGGATGGAACGAATGGACTAAATTCTGTTCCGTCATTCAGTCCGGCGCCTATCTGGAGAAATATCCAATGACGATCATCGCAGGCGGCATGCGTGAATGGATTGGAGAACGGATCGTCAATGAACTCTCCGGCAAAATGTTCGAGGTCATCAACAAGGATTTCGAACACACGGAAGGGATCAGCAGGAACGATATCGAGGACGACAACATCGGCTTCACCCAGTCCCTCTTTATCGAAATGGGAATCAATGCCGCAAATCTCTGGCCGGAGCTCGCAGTGAAGGCTCTCACGGAAACGACAAAATGGGCGGACGGGGAAAACTTCTTCTCCTCAACACGCAAAATCGGAAAGAGCACCATCAACAATGTGGTTTCCGGCGCGCTTTCCATCTCGACCTATGAGACGGCACGTTCCCAGATGATGGGCTTCTGCAAGCCGGATAAAACACCGATCTGGCTCGTTCCTGATACCCTCATGGTCGGACCCGCTCTGGAAACCACGGCTCGGAGAATCTTCAAGGCCGATCTGGTTGTCGAAGACGGCAACACCGTAAGCAATGTTCACAAGGATGAATGCGAAATTATCATCAACCCGTATCTGGTCGGAGCTCACGCCAACAAGTGGTATCTGATGAACACCAAACGCGGCATCAAACCGATCGTGGTTCAGCAGAGAAAGGTCAGCCCCCTCCAGCGCTGGGACAAGGAGGATGACTCCTGCGTCAAAAACAAGAACCGCTGCGAATATGGACTCCATTACCGCGGAGCCGCAGCTCTCGTTGCACCGCAGCTTATCATCGGCGGAAATCTCTGATTCCTTTCTCAGAAGCTCTTGCGAGGGTCCGGAGAAAATGCATTTCTCCGTTATGGAGCTATTTCTCCGGACCCCGCCGGATCTCCTTCTCAAAAGCAAACACAACTCAGGAAAGGAACCAAGGGATGGGATACGCAACGATTGATGATCTGAAAAAACGTCTTGGCGTCGTTTTCGAAGAAATTTACGGCACGGACGAGTCCGCGGCAGATGCGGATCTGCAGGGCGCAGCGGCGGAAATCGATGGAGCTCTGGCCTGTCGATATCACGTTCCCGTTGCCGCACTGGAAAACCTGCCCCTCCTCAAAGACTGGAACCTGACTCTCGCAGAAGAACGGACCTTTTCCAGGGCTGCGGGATCTCAATATGCGGAAAAAATTAAACGCCGTGTCGATCTGGTTCGCAATTATCTGGAAATGATCCGTCTTTCCCGCTTCTCATTGACGGGAGCAGAGGAAAATGCAACCGAATCCGCTCTTCTCGTCGATATAGAAGAACCGGTCTTCTCTCGCAACAAACTCAGAGGGTTTTAAGATGCGGACCCTTTACGAAATCGCGGATGACATCCGCCAGCACATTGCCGGTGTCTTTCCAAGTATCCGCTTCTCCACAGCAGCAGAATCCGCTCAGCTTCTCCGGGAGATCGAAGCAATCAGCATCAACAACCTTCCCGCAGTCATCATCACGCTCCACGAAGCGGAGTATACACAGAACAACAGAGTCCGCGAGCCGAAACTTTCGCTTGTTCTCGTAGACCGCTTCGTCGCAGGATCCGACCAGCGCGCGGAATCGGCATGGAGAGCGACAGAAACCCTCGCAGCCAGTTTCCCCGCGGAAGGAATCTTCCTCAACAACGTGGTCTATCTGCCGGAACGACTCGTCTCTTCTGCTCTGGACGAACAATATATCTCGTTCACCCTGCATCTGCGTCTGCAGCAGCGAACCTGATTCTCTCTCAAAACAACGCTCTCACTCATGAAAGGATTTTCTAATGGCAACTAAATTCGGAATCATCACCCCCGCAACCGGAATCCCGGAACAGATCACCATCAACAGTCTGACCCGCAGCAAAAGCGCAGAAATCGCCGAAGCCCGCAATGAAAAAGGTCAGGTCACAGATCTGAAGGCCTATTCCAAAGGTGAATCCATCTCCATTACCGGAGTTCTGAAAGCCGATGGAAGCGCCGTCGAACCGGGAACAAAAATCACCATCGACAGCAAGGATTACATCATCGAATCGGCGGAGCAGACAGAAAGCAACACTGAATTCGTCCAGTACTCCATCACCGCAAGAACCGCCGACTCCGCAGAAATCACGGAATACGAAGCCGGAGTGTAACAACCTATGCTGACCCCTTCTCAATCCATCTATCTGGCGTCCTCGGCGGAATTCAGCAGAATTCTTGCAGGGGATCCGCATCTGAAGGATCTGGAAGCGGAAACCGTCCATCCGGAGGAGGAACTCCCGTCCATACTGGAGTTCCTCCCCGGATGGTTCCGGGACATCGGAGCGCTCCGGATCGGTCCCCTAACACCGGGAATCTGGGCGATTCTATGGAGTCTTGAAAACCGCTATGTAACTGGAAGGGGATCGCCGGAGACGCGGGATACGGATGAATTTCTCTATCTTCTTTCCCATCAACGGGTATCCTGGGACAATTCTCCTGTAAAACTGATCAGCCGGGCAATCGGCTTCTGCAACCGCAACGGACTGAATCCGCTGGAGATGAAAGCGGAACTGTTTCTGATGATCCGGCGCACCTTCAAGGTTCTGGAGATGCTCCCGGCCCCGGCTACGGAATTCGACGTCAGACCGGTCTACGATCAGCTTTGGCTCGCAGACATTGTTTCCATTGCCGCTCGCAATGCAAATGAAAGAGCGTCCTATGTACTGAACCGGATGCCCCTGTCAAGCTGTCTTGCCTACTACATTCTCGAACTGCGCCGAAAGGATCGGAAAAATCTTATTCAAAGACGTCTTCCCATCGATATCGGCAGGGAAATTTATGAATACACACAGCAACTCGGAGAAGAGTTCTGTCGAAAAAAAGGGATCCGATAAAAAACGGATAAAAGGAAAAGATCAGCGGGGACCACGAGGTACGGACCGGAAATCGGAATCTTCTGAAGCCGAAGAGGTACCGGGAAGAAATTCTCCACAAAATCTGCATTTAATTGCCTGTGCGTTGATTACTTCCGCGCAATAAGGACAGATTTTCGTCCGGGGAACGATTCGAAACTTTGTCCCGCATTTCAGGCAATTCACACTTTGCCCGAAAAGATTATTTTTCACATGCAAAACGTCATGGCAGTTCGGACAAGAGACCTCCTCCAAAAGATGGCGCTTCCGTGGCGTTGATGGATAGGACATTACATCAACGCCATTCGAGTCTGTCAGAAAGGAATGAGTGTTTTCCGCAGAAGCAACTCCACCATGGCTTTCACGAATACAATTTTTCAAATCTTCGTGCTCATCTTCCCAAAGCATATAGTTCAGGCGTTTCGTCCAACAATAGGAAATAATAGAACCTACGATAAAAAGCAACCAGGTGAAAAAGAAAATAGAGGTGCAAACTGAACCAGCTTTAAAAATAGCATAAATAAGACCAATGGTTCCATGACCCAGAACCAAAAGTCCAGCCAAACACCAGTTAAAACGGGATACTTTGTCATAAAATGCATGGGTTTCTTTTCGATACTGCATAAAACGGTCTCCATGAAAAATAATAAGAAACATATCATAACAAAGAAAGATTGTCAAGAGTCTACATCTCCCTGCAAATTAGAAAAACTTGAAAAAGAAAAGAAACAATCATGAGACTTTTTTTTTCGACAACGGATAAGAGAATGAGATCAATGGGAACCTCTAGAGATGGACCTGGAATCGGAATCACCAGAATCCGAAGAGGGAGCGGGAAGAATTTCTCCGCAATATCTGCTTTTAGAACCTATCCCTAAATAACAGCAAGTTTTCGATAAATTATAACCGTTGCGGC
>CAJKAR010000042.1 GCA_905197955.1 uncultured Lentisphaeria bacterium
AGGACAGTGTCCTTGTCGCGGTCCAGCGGCGAGACGCTGGCCGTGCGAAGCACGGAATCTTCTCCATAAAAAAACGTAAAAATTTCTCTTATTTTTCTACCATCCCCCTCTTGACAAAATTTCTCTTTTCTGCTATAATTAAAAACATAACGAAATCAGTTTTCGTTGCGTAAAATAAAGATAAAAACAGAGAAAGAGGATCTCATGATAAAATTTACATTGATTCCATTTCTAGTTGTGATTCCATTGTTGTGCATCACAGCTGGAATCAGCCGTTCGGAGGATGGACTGTTCCAAGTGGAAAAACAGAAGTTCGGAGTTGCCTATTGGAGCCGGGACTGGAAGAGTTCAGCATCTCAGACCTCAAAACCGGAAAGCGTTTCATTTCCGGGCGAGGGCGGGGAGGAGACTTCGCAGGGGCTTCGACGGTATGGAACATGGCGGATTACTGAAGAATCTCAGTTCCAGTATATTGAGACGGTCAGAACGATTTCCGAAAATGAGATCCATCTTCAGCTCGAATTGAAGTCATCCGCCGGCATCCCGACCTCTATTCTTGCCTGGACCACGCTCATTCCGAGCCGGGAGTATGCGGCAAATCCGGCGGTATTCAACGGCAAAGCCGTTTCTCCTTCTGCCAAACAGCAGGAGTTTGAATCGAAAGAAAAGGATGAATTGATTCTGAATCTTCGAAACGGACGCCTGACGCTTCGGGGCCGTTTCCATCTGACGGTGGTCCCGCTCAGCTGGGGAACGGAGATTCGTCTTCGTTTTCCGAACAGCTGGGGAACAGTACGTTCCGCGAAATTGAATCTTCATCTTCTCTATACGCCGTATGCTTCCCGGACGATTGACCTTCGTTCCGCGGCAAACATGGGTTTTCGCGATGAAATCGCAGACGACCGTTCCGGCGGATGGACCGATCAAGGTCCCGGCAATGATCTTCGTGCGATGGTTCCGGGAGTCCGGGAATTTGCCGGAATTTCATTCGATATCATAGATCCCGTGAAAAACCGTGGAAAATCATGCCTGGCGATACGTGGCGGAGCGCGTCCGTATTTTCTGGAACATGCGGCACTCAAAGTGCCGGAATGCTCCGGCAGCTCTCTTTTTCTGCTGAACGGACTTGCCTGGGCACCGGAGAAGGGGAAGCCCTCCGGGAAAGTGACCGTTCTCTATTCGGATGGATCCCGCACGGAATCGATACTCAAATGTGGAATTCATACCGGAAATTTCTGGGGGGCATCTGATCTTCCGGAAGCTCCTGTTGTCTGGAAGAGCCGGAATGATTCCTCCGTGATCGGACTTTATGCCACCCGGATTGCTCTGGATCCGAAGAAGAAGGTCTCCGGCCTGGAGTTTACTTCGCAGAATCAGGTCTGGATGATTCTGGCGGCGACGGTGACCAATCGCGGGCTGGAAAAACAGACGTCCGAAGCCGTTGTCATCCGTGCCGGAAGAGATTGGTTTCCGCTGAATGCCGGATTCCGGACTCTCCGGGGAAGCGTTGCCGATCTTTCCTCTCTGCTGGATGCTCCCGCCGGAAAATACGGATTCGTAAAAACGAACGGAGATCATTTTGAATTTGAAAAACGTCCTGGGATTCCGGTCCGGTTCTGGGGGGCGAACATCTGCATGGAGGCAATTTTCATGGAGAAAAAGGCGATTTGCGGAATGCTCGACGATTTTGCATCCATGGGCTGTAATTCGATTCGCCTGCATCATTTCGACTATCTCCTGACCCGGGACGAAAGTCGGACAGGCGTGTTCGATCCGGAGAAAGCGGATCGTCTGGATTTTCTCGTTGCCGAGGCGAAAAAACGGGGAATCTACATTACTCTTGATCTGCTGACCATCGCTCAGCTGGGAAGTATGGAAAAGGTCTCTCTGGCATGGAAGACCAGGGAGTATAAAACACTCTGCTATTTCGATCCGGCGGTGCGGAAGGTGTTTATTGAGTTTGCGGAGAAGCTCTTCGGGCATGTCAATCCTTATACGGGAATTGCATGGAAGGATGATCCCGTGTTCGTCAGTATCAACCTGATCAATGAAGGAACCCTGCCGATGCTGGTGAACCGGATGAATGATCGAGTTCGTCCTGCGGTGGAAGCGGCGTTCCGGCGCTATCTGGATCGGCACAAGGTCTCCGGGACGGAAAATGCGTGGGAGAAATATCGGGAGGCGTTTCTGGAAGAGACTGGAAAAGAATTTTTCTCGGATCTGAAAAAACGTCTGAGCGCGTTCGGTGTCCGGATTCCTCTTTCGGATCAGAACTACGCCGAAGCCGCAGGGGAGACTCGCGCTTCCTTTGATTATGTCGATACGCATTTGTACTGGGGACATCCGGTGTTTATCGGAAAAAGTTCATGGAAACTTCCATCCTACACAAATCCGGTTTCCGCGATTGCGGCAAATGCGGGTGGAATCGGCGATGTGTTCCATGTCCGTGTGTTCGGGCGTCCGATGACCATAACCGAATGGGGGTACTGTTATCCGAATCCTCAGAATTTCGAGGGACCTTTTCTTGCCGCTGCCTATTCCGCACTTCAGGATTTCAGCGGTCTCTGGCAGTTCTGCTATTCGCATGCGGCAAATCCTGAGATTCCGAAGCCGTTCGGAGCGTTCGATTTTCATGCAAATCCGGTGATGAAGCTGGCGGTTCGGGCTGGAGCGCTGATGTTCCTGCGCGGGGATGTCCGAACGGCTCCCTCTTCCGTTTCCGGGACTCCGAAAGGTGTTCGCGCCGCGGGAAGATCGGTTGCCCTGATTACAAAAATCGGAAGACGTATTCCGGGAAAAAAAGCTCCCGGCGTAGTTCTTGCTCTGCCGGGGGAAAAAATGGAAAATTCCGCTGCTGTGATCCGGGTGAAAAACGGTCAGGATGCTCTGCGGAAACTCGCAGAGGCCGGTACGATTCCAGCGGATGCCGCCGATCTCCGGAGCGGGATCAGCAAAAGCGAGACAGGAGAACTGATTTTGAATCGGAAACAGGGGAATTTCCGGGTCGTTACTCCTCTCTGCGAAGCGCTGCTGATGAAAAAGGGACAGGGACTTGCCGGCGATTTTCTGTCCGTGCGGAACGGTGGAGTTTTTGCGGCTTTTTTCGTCGCCTCTCTTGACCGCCGCCCTTTGAAGGAGAGCGGACGGATCCTGCTCATGCATTTGACGGATCTGAAAAGCGATGGCGCTGTTTTCCGGGATTCCACACTTTCCGTTTTGGAGCATGAGGGAAGTGCGAACCGGCTGCTTCGGAAGAACCGGGCGTCGATCGAACTGCGGACGAAGAATGCATATCGTTTGTTCGCCTGTGCGCCGGATGGATCGCGTTTGTTTGAAGTTCCTTTCCAGCGGAGCGGAGACCGGATCACGTTCGTTGCGGATAATACCTCCGAACAAGGATGCGTTCTGCTCTATGAACTGGTCAAATCAACTCTGTAAAATAAAACCAAAGGATGGGGCCTGCAAATGAGAAGCAAAAAGAAATTTACTCTGATCGAACTTCTTGTAACGATAGCCGTGATTGCGATTCTTGCGTCACTGCTTCTGCCGGCGCTGAGTTCCGCAAGAATAAAGGCTATGGCAATTTCCTGTTCCGGAAATCAAAAACAGCTTGCGCTTTTCGTCATCAGCTATACCGCGGATAACAACGAGTTTTTTATGACGGAGCTGAGATATTACAAGCAGCTCATGCCGTACAGCAATCCGGGAATTGAGATCAACGATGAATGCATATTCGATTATCGGAAAATGCGTCCGCGCGGCGCATACGACTGTCCGGGGGAGCCGTACACGCTGAAGGCCCGCTGCGGGCAGGCCAGTTCCGATGGATCGGAATCCGCCTGGGAAAAGATGGGTTTCTGGCAGGGGATCTCCGTTTCCGCCCTCAGCCGCGGCAACTGGAACGGATATGACTCCGCCTGGAACCCCACCATTCAGCCGCGGAAAATTTCCCGGATCCTCTCTCCGGGGACTCGAGCCATGTTTACGGACATCTACAAGATAACGTCGATTCCGTTCTTCTGGGGAGCGGAGTGGAACCGCAACAACATTTACAACGGGGCGGTTTTTCCCCGGCACGGCAACGGGATCAATGCGGTATACATCGCGGGCAATGTCGGATATCTCAAATGGAATCAGGTCCCGTTGAACAAAAATATGGAGCCGAACAAAAACTTCTATCAGTACGGAACCACCGATGACGGCCGCTGAGGAATCCCTTCCGTCAAAGATAGTTGAAAAAAAGTTTTTCCGGGATATATTCTAGCAGAAAACAGGATGAATCATGACTCTGAAGGATATGGCGCGGGATCTGGGAGTTGCGCCCTCCACCATCAGCCGCGTCCTGAACGGATGCAGCAAGAATTTCACGATTCCGGATGAACTCCGCAAACGGATTCTGGATCATGTGGAAAAATGCGGCTATCGTGCCAATCCGGTGTTTCAGTCGATGAAGCTGCGGAAGAACAAGCAGGTGGCAGTGCTGTTTTACAGCCGCACAAGTATGAGCACCGGATTCACGGTCGAGCAGATGGTTGACAAGGCAACTCTTTTTCTGCGCGATCACGGTTACGAGGTCAACTACACCTTCTGCCGTGTCATGCCGCCGCTCCAGAACTATACGATGCCTCCATGGAAAGTGGCCGGACTGCTGATTCCGGATGTGCATGATCCGGCGACTCTCGCGGAAATTGAGAAATCGGGTGTCCCTTATGTTTGTATGAACGGAGTCGCCGGGCCGGGCGGAAGCTCTGTCCTCGTGGACGAGCGCGAAGGAATCCGGGAGATTCTGGAATATCTGTATTCTCTCGGGCACCGCAGAATTGCGATGGTTTCTCCGTTTTTTGAGGAGATATACCCTTACTGCATTGGAGGAGAACGCTGCAAGGGATTCCTGGAGAATGCCCACCGGCTGGGAATTCAGCCTGTGACGGTGCGGATTCATTTCAGACAATTTCATCAGGACTCCTGGCTGGGAGCGGATTTTGATCTGCATGACGGGAGCGATCCATTTTATGTGGAGGGCGCCGGTTTTTCCGATGAACTGTTCCGTCATGGCGTGAGTGCGGTGGTCTGTTACGATGATTTTGTGATGGAGCTTCTGTATAAGGCGCACAAATTCGGAATCGCGATTCCGGAAGAGCTTTCGGTTGTTGCCTACAACGATCTGCCGTTTCTCAAACGGACGATCCCGCCGACGTCGTCGTTCCGGATCCCTGCGGAGGAGATGGGGACTTTAGCCGCCCGCATTCTTGTGGAGAAGCTCCAGGGAAATCCGGACTATGAACGGGGAAAGACCCATTTTCTGAAAGGATCCCTGATTCTGCGGGAATCGACGGCGGAGCATTCCTGATTTCCCCTGCTTTTCTTTGGCGGAGCGCTTGAAAAAGAGCTTGTTTCGTGCTCTGTTTCTTTCAGATGAATGCAATGGAAGGAGCAACTGTATGAAACGACTCTATTTCTCTGTCGTTCTCGGACTCGCTGCACTGGGGCTCTGTGCGGAAAATCCGCTCGGAATGCCGGAGTACAGACAGAGCTTGAAACTGGAATTCCGCACGCCGGAAGAGGCTCGGAAGGCGGAGCTGAAAAAAATGGAACTCCCCGACGGGAAAAAAATCGCCTTTTCCACCCGCTGGGACGATACCAACAACCGTCATTTGAAAATGGCACAGACTCTTGCCGGACGGGGATTCAAGGGAAATTTTTATCTGTATCATTTCCATGACCGCTGGGTGAACCGGTCGGTTCCGGAAGAGATTCTGAAACTGGGGTCTGCTCTGGGATCGCATACGGTGGACCATCCGGATCTGCCAAGTCTGCTGCCGTCCGGAATTTTCAGCCAGATTCTGGATCTCCGCATACAGGAGGAGTCGGCGTACAACACCTGTGTGACGGCATTTGTTCTGCCGTACTGTTCCTATTCGACCCGCTTTCAGGATCATGTCCCCGTTCTGATCGGCGATGTCCTGAAACGCAGCGGTCATTTCGGCGGGCCGGAACCGTGGGGCGATGTTGCAAAGCGCTTCGGACTGGCTCCCGATTTCTGGTACGGTTCGTTTCTGTTTGGAATCAACGACCGCGATCCCTCTCCCGAACAGTTTGAAAAGCATCTTGCCCGCGGTCTGAAAACCATTGCCGGAGAGCAATGGAAAACCGGACCGCATCTGACGCTCGGTCTGCACACCTGGCAGAGTGATGAGGGATTCCGTGTGCTCGACGGAATTTTTCAGAAACATGCCGGCAAACCGGACTGGTGGTATTGCAACGAAAATGAATATCTGGCCTATCGCTATCAGTTTTTCCACACCGGGATCCGGAAGACCGGCGTGGAAGGAAAAACCGCTCTGTTTGAACTGACACGAATTGCCGCGCCTGAACTCGGACACAATATTCCGCTGACGGTCAAACTGGAAGGAAGTCCGGTGGTTTCCGCCTTTCTGGATTCCGCTCCGCTGCGGGTCGGCGAGGGCATGCTCCTTGCTTTGCCGCAGGATCCGAAATACCGGGTCCCTCAGGAAGTGGAGCTGGTTCGGTTTGAGGGAGCTTCTCCGGGGGCAAAGAAACTTTCGAAGTTTCCGGGAACCGTTCAAATGACTTTCCGGGAGAAGGAAAATACGCTGGATTTCTCGTTTGTCCCGGCAGAGGAGGGGAAGATGGAGAATGTCTCTCTGATCCTGCGTCAGCCGCCGGCATGGAAAAGCGGAGTTAAACGGTTGTTGATCCCGGAGCTGAAAGGGATGATTTCCGCGTCCTTCCCGCTTGGGGAACGGGATTCCCGTGCGGAGTTTCAGGTGGGGGATTACGATTTCTATCTTCAGGTGGATCTGGTCAGCGGCGGGGTTCCGAGACGTCTTCATGCGGTAATGAAGGTGAAACGGGATTCGTCGCTTCCGGGATCGCCGCGGGACAATGCGCTGACAGTTGGTCCGCTTCCCGTGGGGACGCTGACGCAGGAGTTTTTGGCGAAATTTTCCAATCCGTCGGTTAAACTGGCGGATCCCGGAACGCAGCCGCTGGAACGCTGGCGTCCGGTGGTTCCGGTGAGATCTCAGGCGGCCCCTGCGCTGAATCCGCTCTCTCCGGATCGGGACTGGAACCGCGATGCCGCCGAGTTCCGGAAGAAGCAGGACGGGGAATTTGCTTTCGCAATGGATTTTGAATCTCCGATTTCAAAGGAGTATAATCTTCTGTTGAACCTGTGGAATGCGAAACAGATTTCGGCGATTTTCATCAATGGGAAAAAATATGATTTCAAACGTCCGTGCCGTTTCCGTGCGTCAGCCGGACGGAATCGTGTGGTGCTGGTGTATCCGGTGGCGAAGAACCGGGCGCCTTCCACGCTGATGGCATCGGTCGGGGAGGGAATGGACTTGTTTGAACATGTGAAATTCGTTCCGGTGGAACGGTAAGTGGAAAAGCGGAAGGAGATGATGGGTATGGAGTATCGGAAGATTGGAAAAACGGAGATGTCCGCCAGCGTGATCGGGCTTGGGACGGAGCATCTGGACAACCGGCCGTATGAGACGGTTGAAGAGACGATTCACGCGGCTCTGGACAACGGAATCAACATAATGGATCTGTTTATGCCGGGGGAGACGGTTCGTCGCAATATCGGCCGGGCTCTTGCCGGGCGGCGAGACAAGATGCTGATCCAGGGTCATATCGGTTCGGTCGATTTGAATCAGCAGTACGACATCAGCCGGGATCTGGCCATTTGCAAGCGCTATTTTGAGGCTCTTCTGAAAGCGCTGAATACCGATTACATTGATTTCGGAATGCTGTTTTTCATTGATTCCCCGGAGGACTATTCCGCGGTGTTTGACAGTCCTATTCTGGAATATGCGCAGTCGTTGAAGGAGAAGGGCGTGATTCGTGCGATCGGTGCCAGTTCTCACAATCCGGTGACGGCGCGCCGGATTGCGGAAAGCGGCGTTGTGGATCTGCTGATGTTCAGCATCAATCCCGCGTTTGACATGATGCCGGCGAATGCCGATCTGATGTCCATGATCGAGAATCCTTCCGGGAATGTGACCGGGATGGATCCGAAACGTGCGGAGCTGTACCGGGTCTGCGAGCAGCTCGGGGTGGGGATCACGGTGATGAAGACGCTGGGGGCGGGAAAGCTGCTTTCGCCGGAGCATACGCCGTTTGTGAAGCCGCTGACCGTGGGACAGTGTATTCATTATGCGCTGACCCGTCCGGCGGTGGTCAGCACGATGATCGGCTGCCGTTCGCGGGTGCAGGTGGAGGAGGCGGTCGGCTACCTGTCGCTGTCCGATGAGGAACGCGATTACGCGCCGGTGGTGAGCAGTCGGCAGAATGATTTTCACGGAGCCTGCGTCTATTGCGGTCACTGCCAGCCCTGTCCTGTGGAGATTGATGTCGCCACGGTCAACAAATATCTGGACATCGCTCTTCTGGACGAGGTGAATGTTCCTCCGGGAACAGCGCATCATTACCGTGCGTTGAAACATCATGCATCCGAGTGTATCGAGTGCGGAAGCTGTGAAGGGCGCTGTCCCTTTGCCGTCCCGGTGATCCGGAATATGAAACGGGCAGCGGAAATTTTTGGAGTGTAAGCATCCAGGAGGCGATTTTCTGCGCGGAGATGCTCTGTCGGATGAGCAGAGGATTTCTCAGGAGATTTCGATAGAAATTTTTTTTGTTTCCTCTTTTTTTTGAAAAATGAGATGATATGTTTTCAGAGCAACCTGAAACATTTAAAAAGGAACACATATGAAAAACATCAGAATTGGAACCATGGTCCGTGCCGGAGCGAATTCCGGCAATTACATTCGGGAGATCATTCCGTATGGGTTTGAATGCTTTGCGCTGACCTATCCTTCGGGCAGCTATCAGGGAGTTTCTCCGGAGGAGGTCGCGGAGAAGGTCATGCCGGAACTGGAGGGGAAGGATATTGAAATTTCGAGTATTTCCGTATTCGGCAATCCTCTGATGGATACGGAGCTGGCGGAGGAGACGAGGAAGTGTTTCCGTCACGCCATAGAGACGGCGCATCTGTTCGGGACGAATCTGGTGACTGGCTTTACCGGTTCTCTTGTCGGCAAGAAACTGCCGGAATCCATTGAGCGCTTCAAGGAAGTCTGGACCCCGATGACCGAATTTGCCGCTTCCAAAGGAGTCCGGATCGCATTTGAAAACTGCAACATGGGCGGTAACTGGAACAGCACCACCTATAACATGGCGTTGAATCCCGATGCGTGGGAGCTTCTTTTTGAAGCCGTTCCCGCGGAGAACATCGGACTTGAGTGGGAGCCCTGCCATCAGATGTGCCAGTTCATTGATCCGATGCCGCAGATCGGGGAGTGGAGCAAACGTATTTTCCACATCCACGGAAAAGATCTCACGTTCCGGAAGGATATTCTTGCGAAACACGGCAATCTTGGAAAGGTTCCGTTCATGTGGCACCGGACACCGGGCTTCGGAGACAGCAACTGGGCGGATATTATTTCCGAACTCAGAAAATATGGTTACGAGGGCAATATCGATATCGAAGGCTGGCATGATCCGGTCTATCGCGGCGAGCTGGAGATGACGGGTCAGGTCGCCGGACTCAACTATCTGAAACGCTGCCGCGGAGATAAATTTGTTCCGAATCCGGCAGAGTGATCTGATAGTGTTTTTTTGATTGTTTCGTGTGCCGTATGCGGAAAAATGCATACGGCATTTTTTTGTCAGATTATGCTTGTTTTTTTGAAAAAAATGAAGGAATCCTCTTGCCTCTGCCCCTATAGTATTTCTCAAAAAAGGAGATTTGTGTATGGATTCGTATAAAAAACCTGTTCCCGGTCTTTATCCGTTCTGGTTCTGGAATGGTATTGAGGAAGAAGAGGAGCTGGAACGTCAGCTCAGGCGTATGGCGGAGGTCGGCTGCAAAGGTGTTGCGCTGCATTCCCGGACCGGAAATAAGATTGAGTATCTCTCGGACCGCTGGATGGAGCTGGTGCGGTGTGCGTGCCGATGCGCACGGGATCTGGGGTTGAAGATCTGGCTGTATGACGAGGATGGTTATCCGAGCGGCAATGCCGGCGGCAAGGTGCAGCGGCTCCATCCGGATCTGGTGCAGAAAAATCTGCGGTACGACTATTCCGGAACGGATCCGGATCATCCGGCGTTTGCCGCATACGATGCAGTCACGTTCCGGAAACTGGATGAAACCGTGCTTCCGAAGGGGACTCCGGCGCTTCGTTTTTTCAAAGTTCTTGCGGAAAGCCACGTGGACACTCTGAATCCGGAGAGTGCGAAACAGTTCATCGCGTTGACGCATGAACGGTATTTTACGGAATTGAAGGAGTTTTTCGGTGATCCGATTGAGGCGGTGTATACCGATGATGAAAGTTACATTCTCTGTGCTAATCCCGGACTGGTCTGGTCCGAGGTTCTGGAGCGGGAGTATCTTGCAAACTACGGTCATCCTCTGGAAGAGATCCTGCCTCTGCTGGTGGAAAATCTTCCGCACTCCGGAGAGGCCCGGCGCAATTTTTATGCTCTGGCACAGAAACTCTTTCTGAAGAATTTTATTGCTCCCCAGTGGGAGTGGTGCCGGGAACACGGGGTGAGTTATCTGGGGCATCTGGCCGGCGACGAAGGCAACTTCAACATCTATGTAAAGAATTTCGGTTCGCCCATGCCCTATTACATGGAGGAGGATGTTCCCTCCATAGACGATTATCTCTGTGATATGAAGGACTGTGCCTATCTCCGCCGGACCCATAACGATGGCGTTACCCGCTGGAAAGATCACGGGGTTCGCGAGTTTCCGGTTCTGTTCCCTTATAAGAATGCCTCGTCGATAGCGCATCAGTTCAAGGGCGATCTTTTTTCTTCCGAGACGCTGACCTATCTTTCCTGGGAGTGCCCCCCTGATTTTCAGGATCTTCAGACGATGTTTGAAATCGGGCTGGGAGTGAATCTCATGACTCCGCATGCCTTTTATTACACGGTTGGCGACGGCACGAAAAAGGACTGCCCTCCGAGTTATTTCTTTCAGCAGCCCTGCTTTCCGGATTCCGCTTCCATGATTCGGAAATGGACTCGTTCCGCCGATCTTCTGTTGCGCGGGAAGTTCCATGCCGACACCCTTCTTGTGTTTCCTGCCGGAGTCTGGCGGATCTGCGACGGCTCGGAAACGGATCCCGATTTCCCGCGGAAAACGGCGAAGACCTCCTTCACTCTGGACCGTGTGGAACATGAGGTCGCGGATGCAATGCTGCATCTGATGCGCCGCCATATCGGATTTGATCTTGGTGATGAATTTCTCATGCAGGAAAAAGGTGTGGTTGGAAAGGGAACTCTGACGCTTGGGGCTATGACCTATTCCACCGTGGTTCTTGCGACGGAGCTTCCTCTGGAGCCCGGCACTTGCGAACTGCTGGATTCCTTCCGTGCCGCCGGAGGCCGGATCGTTTCCGCTTCGCCGGAAGAACTGGACCGGCTGATTCCGGATGTCCGCATTTCCGGCGATGGAACAGAGGAAATCCTGGTGCATGCCCGCGACAACAACGGTTTCCGGGAGCTGTTTCTGCTGAATCTTTCCGGCCGCGATCTTGCTCCCCGTTTTTCTGCGGATTCCGCGTTCTGCCTGTACGATCCGGAAATTGACAGGATCGTATTCCGCGGGGATTCCCTGCCGGAAGAGTTCCTGCTGCGGGAAGGATCTTCCGTCTTTGTTCTTCCCGCGTCTCTGGAAGGGAAGGCGATCCCGTTTGAGGAGAGTATTTATTCTCCATCCGGCAGCGTATCCGCCGAACCGGTTCTGCGTTCCGTTCGTCCGTTGAACGACAACATTCTGGCGTTTCACCATGTATCTGATCTGACTCTTGAGCTACCTGATGATGTCCGGATTTCGTCCGTTTACGGCGAGAGAATCCGTGAATCCGGAATGCATGTCAATGGAACGCTTGTCAATATGGCTCCAGTTCCGTCGCATCCGGCGGATCCATGCTATACCGGGATTCGCGGGGATGGAATATTCCATCCCGGGACGAACCGTCTGACGTTTGAAAAGGAGATTGAAACGCTCTATCTGGCCGGATCGTTCCAGCTGCTTCCCGACGGGAATGGCGGATTCCATTTTGGACACACCATGCCCGGATATGGCAATCTTGCGGAACAGGGATATCCATTCTACTGGGGCGCGATGGAGTATGAATTTGAATTCGACGGAGCCTTCCGTTTTCTGAAACTGGAGCTTAACGGTACAGCGGAGATTGCTGTTAACGGAACATCGTGTGGAACGATTACGGGACATCCGTATCTGCTTTCGTTGTCCGGGTTCTGCGTAAACGGACGGAATTCTCTGAAAATCATCCTGCGAAATATTGCACAGAATTTCATCTGCGCGGATTGTCCGGCTCCTTTCGGAATCCGTCATGCGGAACTCTGGAAGTGATGCTCTTTTCTGGTGGAGGAAAAGAGTTTGCAGATAGAATGAAAAATGTTCCAGACGTTACGACGCTGCCGTCTGGAACTTTTTTTGTGGACGGCTCAGGCAGATTTCCGGATCACGCCGAAGTAGCTGTACGCCAGGAACGCCAGAGTCGGTCCGAGTCCGCCGATGATCGGCGGGATATATCCCTGTTTTCCGAGAACCAGAAAGATTTCGGTCATCATCTGGAAAATGACGATGGCGGCGACGGCTGTGACGATAGAGAGGAAAATCCCAGCTCGTTCATTTTTCGCCGCAAGCGGGAGTCCCAGAAAAACGCACAGGAAACAGACCCACGGAAACGCCAGACGATAGTACAGAATTGTCGTGTAGATGTTTTTCAGCGACTTCACCATGTTCTGATTGTCTTTCAGAATGGAGTAGATCGCATAGGAGGAAAGCTCATCCGGCGGCCGCACCGCATTTTTGATGTTTTCCGGAGTTTCCGAAATTTCCTTCGGCGAGAAGGTCAGTTCCCGGAATCTCTGTTCTCCGCCCGGAATATGAATCAGTTCGCTGTAAGGAGTCTTTTTGACCCCTTTGAAGGTCCACCCTTTGACGGGATCATAAAAACCTTCTTCCGCGCTCATATCCCATGCAAGGAAACGTTTCCCGTTCTTATCGATCCGGTATTGTTTCAGGATGATGTCGCGCTGATGGCCGTCCTCGTCGAAGTTTTTGAAGAGCCAGTCCCGTGTTTTGTCCGGACTGCGGTACTGGAGCATGCTGTACATGCGAGCCTTGTAGTTTTTGTCTCCAAGCGATTCGATCAGTATTTTAGCATGCATGTCGCAGTCCGGGACCAGCTGCTCATTGAACCAGAAATTGACAAATGTAACGCAGAGCGCCGCAACATAAATCGCTCCGCCGCAGCGGAGAAGCGAAAGTCCGGAAGCCCGCATCGCGGTAATCTCCCGTGTTCTTCCCAGATTCGCAATGGAGTACATGCAGGAGAGAAGAACCGAAATCGGCAGGACAAACCGGATGTTGCCCGGCATTTTCAGAATAAAGTATTTTGCGGCAATCAGCGGAGAGGTCTTGTATTCCAGAAATTCGGAAAGATCGTTGAAAATGTCTCCGATCAGAAAAAGCAGTGTAAACGTGAATGCCAGCACGGAAAACGGAATCAGGAATTCCCGGAGAATGTAGAAGTCGAGAATCGGAAGCCATTTAAAGGTTCTTCCGCTGTTGATGGAATGCAATAAATTCCTGTCGCTGTTCATGTTCGCCTGAATCAAATATTTCTGCTGTTGAATTTTTGTGCTTCGGAAAACGGGCCGGTTTCTTTCCGGATAGTATCATAACATACAGTGAAAAAGAAAAGAAACAAGCCGCAAAGGTGGGAATTTCAAGAGAATCCATCTTTGCGGCTCGCATTCAGCCTTTGGCTCAGCCTCTGCGGCGCTGCGTCCGGCGTTTCTTTTCACTCGGTTTTTCGAAGTGTCTTCTGTTACGAAGTTCCTTGAGGGTGCCTTCTTTGTCGAGTTTCTTCTTGAGTCTGCGGAGAGCGCGATCGATCGGCTCGCCTTTTTTCAGTCTGACTTCCGTTGCTTCCATTGTTTTCACCCCCCTTCCTTACTGAGTTGGTAACGTTTTCATGGTTGATTAATCACTTGTAAAGTCGGCTTCATCAGCAAGCATGGCCTTGAGCTTGCTGAGAGCCTGGTTCTGAATCTGTCTGACACGTTCGCGCGTCCGGCCGATTTCCTGACTGACCTCTTCCAGCGTCCGCGGACGATTGTTGTCCAGTCCGAAACGCATTTTCAGAATCATGCGTTCCCGTTCATCCAGATCCCGCAGCAGATCCATCAGTCTGCCGATGGATTCCACGTCTCCGAGAATCCGGTCAGGTGTCATCGCTCCGCGGTCGGGAATAATATCCTGGAACTCTCCGTCTTCGCCCTGCTGAATCGGATCGTGCAGTGAGAAGGTTTTGAGATCCGCAAGACGCAGTCCCGCAACGGTTCGTTCGCTGAAATCCAGATTGGCCGCGATTTCCGCATCTGTCGGTTCTCTTCCGAGTTTCTCCGCCAGCTTCATGCGCACCGATTTGATCTTGTTGATCTTTCCTGCCGACTGCACCGGAATACGGATCGTCCGGCTCTGGTTCGCAAGCGCTCTGCGCATGGACTGCTTGATCCACCAGGCCGCATAGGAACTGAATTTGGCTCCTTTGGCGGGATCGAATTTTTCCACCGCGCGCATCAGACCGATATTCCCTTCGGAGATCAGGTCGAGCAGCGGCAACCCCAGTCCTTTGAAGTCATGGGCGATCTTCACGA
This sequence comes from uncultured Lentisphaeria bacterium, assembly GCA_905197955.1. Classification (GTDB taxonomy): domain Bacteria; phylum Verrucomicrobiota; class Lentisphaeria; order Victivallales; family UBA1829; genus UBA1829. Next base: position 14,728 of record CAJKAR010000042.1, read on the forward strand.
CAAGACGCAGGTTCGCCTGAATCAGAGTTGAACGGGCCACATCGTGAGCGCCCGTATCTCCGCCATGAATTTTTGCGGCAAGTTCGACTTCCTCGTTTTTGGTTACAAGAGAAATCTGTCCGATATCCTGCATATACACTTTCATAGTGTCGTTTTTCGATGCGGAGATCGGCGCCAGTTTTGCGGAATCTTTTTTCTTGTCGGCGTTTTCGTCTTTTTTCTCGTCTTCGAGTTCCGTGAGGTCCTCATCCTCCTGCACCTTGTATGCTTCCTGATCGTCGATGTCTTCGGGCAGGACGTCATCAGCCGGCGGTTCCGGCTCTTCTTCATAAGGAGGCAGATTTGCGAATTCATCCTCCGGCTTCGGGGGAGGAATCACGAAATCGTCGTCATCATCGTCGTGATGTTTTCTGGAAGTTTTTGCCGGAGTTGCGGATTTCTTTGCAGAGGCAGCCGGGAGTTTTTTCTCCTTGTCCTTTGCCGTTTTCTTTTCCGCAGCGGATCCCGTTTTTTTACCGGTCTTTTCGGATTTTTTTCCAAGTTCTTCGGGTTCCGGTTTCCGGGCTTTTTCCGGAGCCTTGGCTGTTTTTCCTTCCGCCGGGGATTTTTTCTTCGGTTCTTTGGAAGGGGGAACAGAGGCTGTTTCTTTTTTAACCGTCAATTTTTTTTCCGTCGGTGACGATTTTTTTTCCGCACGATCTTCTTTTTTTGCACTCTTCTTTTCAGCGGAAGAGGCTTCAGAGCTGGTCTTTGCGCTCTTTTTTGCTTGGGAAACAGATTTTTCAGCAATTTTTACTGAAGACTTTTCGTCTTTGCCCTTGACATTTGGGCTTTTATCTTTTCTATTTTTCCCTGACATGATTTCGCTTTTGTTGTTGGTTATGCCGGAAGTGGAAAAATCCGGCGATTTCTTCAAACAAATATAGTTGGATATTATACACGAAAGATGAAGAAAAATCAAGAGGTAAATGAAAATTTTTTGAAAAATGTTTTTTTGAAGCATCTGGGAGGAGTCCCGGATTCTTTGAAAAAAATTTTTCCGGTCGATGAAGACACTGCCGCAATGGAGGCTTTGAGACTCTTTTATTCTCTCTCCAGAGGGAGAAAGGCGGTTCTTGCCGCTCCTTCCTACGGGATTGCGGAACAGCTGTTTCATGAATTTGAAATCTGGGCGGCTGCGGCAGGGATGAAGATTTCCGCCTGTCTGCTCCCGGAAGGATCCTGGAGAGATACGGTCACGCTGGATGACGAGGCGGAACGCGCGGAAGCTCTTGCGCTGGCCGCAGGAGAGAATCCGCCGGATCTTTTCATCGGTTCCGTCCTTGCGTTTCTGTCTCCGACTCCCGATCCACGGGAGTTCTGCGGAGCTGAAATGCTATTTCATCGGAATGATGAGATCCCGATGGGAAAACTGGTCGAAAAGCTGGTGGCGCTCGGATATGACGATGAACCGGAGGCGGTTGCCATGGGCGAATTTTCCCGTCGCGGCGGAATTCTGGATATTTATTCGCCCGGCATGAAATATCCGGTCCGCCTTGAGTTCTTCGGCGATCAGATCGAATCCATGCGGGAGTATTCGCCGGATTCGGGCCGTTCCCTCCGGGAGATTGACTCCTGCCGGGTCATTGCGCGTTCCGGATGTGAGTCGGTTGACGGCGACGAGTATTTCGATTTTTCCGATTATGCCGGCAAACGCTTTACCATTGTCTATTCTCCGGAAGCATGTGTGGAAGCGCTTCAGAAGTATGGCGGCATTCATGCGGAAGAACATTGGAAGGCGTTTCTGGAGAAGCTGGCTCCGGTCTACGAGCTGGCATCTGAAATCGAGTGCGCGGAACGGGGAGTTGCTCTGGAGCGGGACTGCATCGGCGTTTCTCCGGCGCTGCGGGCTTCCGCGGAAGAGAGCGCGGAAGCTGTGACGGAACTTTCCAGACGCCTTTCCGTGGATTTCGTTTCCCGTTCCCTGGATACGGGAATGCAGGTGATTCTCGCCGCAGCCAAGGAGTCCGATACGGAACATATTTCCGAGTGGCTGAGAGAAAATCATCTGGCGGATCGTCCGAATCTCTCGGTCCGGAACCTTTCGATTCCCTGCGGCATCGTGCTTCCGAAACAGAAGATTGTGTTCCTGACGGAGCGGGAACTCTTCCCTGCGGTTCTGCGGGGAAAGGGACGGGTCCGCAACGAGAGCTCGCTGGAGGAGGATATCGCCCGGGCATCCGCCGGTGAACTCGAAAACATGGCGGATATCGAGGAAGGGGATCTGACCGTGCATCTGAATTACGGTCTCTGCCGATACCGGGGACTTAAAAATGTCAAAAGCGGCGGCAGTTCCATTGAATCGCTGGTGCTGGAGTTCGATGATGATGCCATGGTGTATGTTCCGGTCTGGCAGGCGCATCTGGTCTCCCGGTATGTGGGATCGCATGTGAAGGGGGCGCAGCTGTCGAAGCTCGGCTCCTCCCGATGGGCGAAGGCGCGCGAGGAGGCGGCGTCTTCCGCGCGGAACCTTGCCTGTGAAATGCTCCGGATGCAGGCAATCCGCAAATCGGCTCCGGGACTGCCCTTCCCGAAGGACGGATACGATCAGAAACTCTTTGAGGATTCCTTCCCGTTCGATGAGACGGAAGGACAGCGCAGAGCCATCGAAGAAATCAAACTCGATATGGAGTCCGAGCGGCCGATGGACCGGCTGCTCTGCGGAGATGTCGGATATGGAAAAACCGAGGTCGCCATGCGGGTCGCATTCAAATGCGCCGTCTCCGGCAAGCAGGTGGCGATCCTGGTGCCGACAACGGTTCTCGCTCAGCAGCACTACCTGAGCTTTTCGGAGCGGTTCGCGGAATACCCGATTGTGATTGATACTCTGACCCGTCTCAAAATGGGGAAGCAGAGACGTCAGCTTCTGGAGCGTCTGGCAGAGGGATCGGTAGACATCATCATCGGAACACATTCTCTGATCGGGCCCGATGTGAAGTTTCATGATCTCGGACTGGTGATCATCGACGAGGAACAGCGCTTCGGCGTGGAACATAAGGAAAAGCTGAAGGCGGTCCGGACCACTGTGGATGTCCTGACCATGACCGCCACGCCGATTCCCAGAACCCTTCACATGGCGATGTCCGGACTACGGGATCTGAGTGCAATTACGACTGCTCCGGTGAAGCGTCTTCCTGTACATACCATTGTCGCACAGCAGGAGGATGCGCTTGTTGCCGCTGCGCTTGCACGGGAACTCGGGCGCGGCGGACAGGTGTTCTACATTCACAACCGCGTGAACTCCATCGAAAAATGTGCCGACCGCGTGCGGTGTCTGGCTCCGGATGCCCGCGTTGCAGTGGCTCATGGACAGATGCGCGGCGTTCAGCTGGAAGACATCATGCAGCAGTTTATCGAGGGGCGGATCGATATCCTTGTCTGTACCACCATCATTGAGTCGGGAATCGATATCCCGAATGCAAATACGATGATTATTGAACGCGCGGACACCTTCGGTCTTGCGGAACTGCATCAGCTCCGCGGACGAGTCGGCCGCTGGAATCGTCAGGCATACGCCTATCTCCTCCTGCCGCCGACCGGTGTGATGACCACCGATGCCCGTCGGAGAATGGCCGCGATCCGTCGCTATACTCATCTCGGCTCCGGATTCCAGCTGGCGATCCGCGACCTGGAGATTCGAGGCGCTGGAAACATCATCGGTGCGGAGCAGAGCGGACATGTGGATGCAATCGGCTTTCATTTGTACTGCCAGCTTTTGAAAGAGGCTGCAAACTCGCTTCGCGGCGTGAAATCTCCGAAACTGGTGGAATGCGATCTGAATCTTGATTTTCTGGAGTTCGCCCTGAAAGCAAAGGCTCCCCGCATTTCCGCAGGCATACCGCCCTCTTATATCGAGGATGATCGTCTCCGGCTTGCCGCCTACCGCAAACTGGCGTATATTTCAGATCTGGAGTCGCTGGATGATTATGCCGAGGAACTGGTCGATAAATACGGTCCCATGCCGGTGAGTGTGGAAAATTTTCTGAAAACGGTCCGTCTGCGCATTCTTGGCAGCCGTGCCGGATTCCACTCCATCTCCTGTCGCGACGGGAAAATCTTTCTGGAACGCAACAGCGATCTTTACCGTCAGGATGGAAAACTGCCGAAAGTGCCTGCAAATTATCCGCCGCAGGAAACTCTGGATGCGCTGATCCGTCTGCTGAACATGATTCTGGATGGACGCAAATGGTGAGTGCGGAGCGTTCCGCAAAACCGTTCCCCGGAGTCCTCTGAAGTAGATATAGACAGGCTCTGCCGAAGGGAAGAAAGGGAATCTCTCTTAGAAGAGTTACTGCTTTTCCGGTCTGATGGAGATTTTGCCGATGTAGATGTCTCCGCTGCCGCGGGTGCGGGAAAAGTCGATGCAGAATCCGAAAAATTTTGCCGGATAGTTGATTTTCCGGTTGGCATTTCTGCCCCAGGTGCGGATGTCCGGATTATTGTTCAGGTCTTCGGCATTGATTTCGAACTGGAAAGTCTGCCATCCCATGGGGAGCTCGTCGAAGCGCAGGAACTTGCGGAACTGGAAGATCTCCACCTGACTGTCGATCAGGCGGATGTAGAAGAAGTTGGAGAAGGAGTTTTCCGTCAGATAGACTTCCACATCGACGATGGCTTTTTTGAATTCGGGAATATCTGCTCCCGGTTCGAAAAAAAACTCAAGTTTATTGGCATCGGAGTTGTTCCATGTCAGTTTCAGGGCAGGTTTCCCGTCGGGAGCCGTTGCGATTTCCGCGGTCTGTTTTCTCAGATTTTTGGCAACAAGAGCGATTGCGGGGATCGGTTTGGCGGGATTGAGAATTTCCAGTGCTGCTGCCGTCAGGGAGTGGAATCCAGCCAGCAGGGAGAGAAGAAAAATCATTCCGGTAGACAATCGCATAAGACACATCCTTTCTGATGAGTTCTGCTGTAACTTACATTCCTGTTACGGAAAATACAAAAGAAAAATGTCTTTTTTTTGAATCTTTGTGTACTGGCTCAATCCGGGGAGGGATGATTTTGTGAATTTTATCCAAGAGAGTTCCCTTGTACACGGAATGTTGTGATGTCTCTGGCAATTCCTCCTGCGGCATAGATGATGCTGTCTTTCCGGATCGGATAGAGTACGACCATGACCAGGATGCTTCCATCCTGATTTTTCACGGTATGCTGGAAGGAGAGCTGATGGCCTCCGTTGAATACCGTTTCAAGCATTTTCGTGTAGAGAGCGGTTGTTGCGGAATCGTAAACGTCATGCAGATGGATCGGAGTGCTATTTTCCTGCATGGCGGAACGGATCTGCTTGTTGTTGGAATAGAGAAAGAATCCGTGGGTGTCGAGCATGAAAATATGTTCGGTTGTGCTTTCCACCAGTGCACGGTACATTTTTTCGCTTTCCTTCAGGGCGTTGATTTCCAGGAGTGCCCTGGTCTGATCGGTGATGGTCCAGACGACTCCTTGGATCGGGAGTCCCGCTGCCGCCGTTTTATTGTGGAAACAGTTGCCGGCAATTTTGAAGATCGCCTGCGAACCATTTTTGCGACGGAGGCAGATTTCGGGATTTTCATACGCCTTTCCTTCCGAGAAAGAGCGCGAAAGCTGTTCCAGAAATGCGTGTTCCACGCCTTCATTCGGATAGATTGCCTCAATTCCGAGCTTTTTGAGATCCTCGGTGGTATAGCCGAGCATTTTTGTTATGGTTTCGTTTGCGTCGATGACATTGCGGTTCATGTCAGCGACAATGATTCCCGCGGTATTGCTGTTGAAAACGGTATCGCGCCAGGAGCTGTGCTGGAGGAGCTGGATCTGCATTTTTTTCTGGATGATGTAGATCCCGATGACGCAGAGAGTGAGAACCCAGAGAAGCAGAAGGAAAAATTGTCCGATCAGATGAAAAAAGACTGGTTGAAGGGTCGGGATGCCGAGTACCAGTCTCCAGCCGGGAATCGTCAGAAAGTTGCAGGAACGTTCCGTAAAGATGATTCCATTGGAATAGCGATCCTGTTCGACTTCGCCTTCCATGCAGAACCATCGCAGGCCGTGTTCCCATTTGATCTGTTTTGTGGAAAGGCGCTCGGTGTTTGTGAAAAAGACCGTGTTTCCCGGAGAGATGAGAGCGGCATAGCTGTTGTTGAATTTATCGAGAGCAAAGCTGATGTTTCTGCGGGCGACGACAACACCGATCGGTTTTCCCTGAGCATTATCCACACGGACGGCTGCAAAAATTCCCGGCAGTCCGCTGATGAGGTCCGGAGCCAGAGTCCTGGATTCTCCAAAGCGCATTGCCTGCCGGAAATATTCGGAGAAGGAGAGGTCCTGTCCTGTCAGATTGTAAAGAAGGGATGCCTTGTTGGAAGAGTCAATGCAGAGTCCCGCCGTATTCAGCAGACTGCACACAATCTGAAGTTTGGACGCCGTGAACTTTTCCAGAATGTGATTGTTTCCGAGAATGCTTCCGTTGACTTCACCCTGTTCGAGAATCTGATGCACCGTTTTGTTTCTTGCGAGTTCTCTTGCATAGTCTTCCACGCGGTTGATGCTGATGATCAGGTCTTTCATCAGCAGTTCCGCATTGTTCCTCGCTCTGATATATGCCACTTCTTCCCCATAGTACTGGAAAATGGCCGGGACAAGCGCACCTGCTCCGGCAAAAAGCAGAAATGCCGCGGGAATCAGAGCAAAGATGAACTGTTTGTTCTTTCTTGTGGGGAAATCGATTGTTCTCAGGGGCAGGAGGAAACAGAATGCGCAGGCAAGCGTGCAGAAGAGCGAAAAACCGATCAGGATAAGGCCCATTTCCTGATTGAACTGGAAGTCGCGCGGAAGAGTGCGGAGGCGCAGAAGATAGGTGGAGAGAATCGCCGCGCCGTTCCCGAGATGAAAGACCGAGGCGATTTTGAATGCCGCTTCCAGATTCGGGTAGACATTTCCAGTCCGCCAGAGCATGATAGCGGAAAATGGCAGGAATGGCAGGGCCGTCACACAAAGCGTGATGATCTCTCTTCCCTTTGTTCCTCCGGTCAGGTGCAGGGATGTCAGGACTGCCGCCAGCAGGATCAGATGCCAGAAGAGTTTTGTTTTCCATCTGCACTGAAGACAAGTGAAAGTGAATTCCGCCAGGAAAAAGAATGCCGCCAGCTGCAGGATCATTTTCGTCAGCAGGATTCCCGCGGTCAGCTGGGGAATGGCGGAGAAGAGTCCGGCGAGAAACGATGCTCCGAGAAGACCTGAATAAATCAGAAAGGGTGTGAAGCGTTTTCTTTCGACATTGATTGCCGCAAGAAAAGCTGTTCCCCCCTGAAGAAAGAGGGCCATCGCCAGAAGAAGATAAAGGTATCCGGAGAGCATAAAAACCCCGCTTTTCAATATCATTGTGTTTCTTGTTGTTTTTCTTCAATTTAATGGCAAATCTGAAAATGTTCCATGTCGAAAGCAAAAAAAACGAAAAAAAAGTTTCAAACATCCCGATTTTTCCTGCCTTTTCCATTTGCAATTCAATGGAATCCGGTATATCGTTTGAGTATTGCCGGAGAACGGAATGATCAAAAAGTTCCGGAAACGGTTGCTGTTGAGAATGAAAAGTAGTTTTAATGATAGAAAAAAAGCTCCCTGAGCCGGTGGTCTTTTTGTCTCCGGACGGGACGAAACAAAAAAAGGACTGTTTTGGAATGACAGGCGAAAAATCAAACTATTCGTTGAGTTGTGAGCGTTCTCGTCTTGCGATGAAGCTCTCAGTCTTTGCAGGAGTGTATTCTCTGCTGATGGCTCTGCTGGGAGGCATTGCCGGCGGAGTTTACGACTGGGCCGGAAACGGTGCATTCGGTCTGGGAACGATTCCGTTTGCGATCGCAACGCTCTTTGCGCTTGCCTCTGCGATTTACAGCATGCTGGCGGGGAGTGCGTCGGAAGAGGAGTTCGAAAAGGAGCTTCTCCGGAAGCGGAAGGAGTCGGCAAGCAGCATTCTGGATGTTTCCGAAGATGTTCGTTTTACCGCCGGCAGAACGTTCCGGAATTACAATAAATATGCTCCTGCGGTTTTCTCGCTTCTGGCGTTTATCCTGACGGTTCTTGGTTTATGGGCGGCGTGGCGGATTGGTTCCAGTTTCGGCAAGGCGGGTCCTGCGCTTCCGAAGGAGCCGATGACGCTGGCGGTGGTCAGTGCGTTTGGCGCGGCGGCGTCGTTGTTTATCGGAGCGTTTCTGGCGGGCCAGTCCCGTGTACATGAGTTTCGCTGGCTCCGTCCGGTGGCGGCATGGCTGGTGGCTGGCGCGGCGGTCTGGATTCTCGCGTTGATTCCCGCGATTGCTCTGCATTATGAAAATGCGGGGTTGGAACTGCCGGTGGCAAAGATCGTCTTCGCGGTGCTGGCGGTGCTGGCGGCAGAACAGATATTCAATTTCATTACGGAATTTTATCGTCCGCGGACTCAGCTGGAAGAGCGTCCGCTTCATGAGAGCCGTCTTCTGGCTCTGTTTGTGGAGCCGGGGAGCGTGGCGAAAAATATTACGGATGCTCTTGATTATCAGTTCGGTTTTAAAATTTCCGGCACGTCGCTGTACAGCGCCTTCTGCCGTGTGGCGCTTCCAGCGATCAGTGCATGGCTTCTGGTTCTCTGGCTTTCGACCGGAATTGCCGAGGTCGGTCCGGGTGAACTCGGGATTCTGACCCGTTTCGGGCGAATCGTTGAAAACTCCTCCTCTTTGAAGCCGGGGGTTTATTTGAAACTTCCCTGGCCGTGCGAGGAGATCGTTCTGGTGCCTGTGGACAAACCGAGAGAGTTTACGGTCGGTGCCGTCCTGAAGGCAACTCCGCAAACGGAAAAAGGCAAGGCTAAAAATATGGATGTTATTCTCTGGACCGAAGATCACAGCGCCGGAGAAAATCCTTTCCTTGTGGCAAACGACAGTTCCAGCAAAGATATCAGTGCAGCAGTCTCTCTGCTCAACGCATCCCTTCCGATTACTTACAAGGTGAAGCCGGAACATATCATCCAGTTTGCGTTCGGGTTTGAAAACGTGGAGCGTTACCTGACGGATATTGGGACAAGAGAGGCAACCATCTATTTTGCCAGCACGGACTTTATCAAGGATATGTCCACCGGCCGGATGGAAGTATCGCGGAATCTGCAGACTCGGATTCAGGCGGCGGTTGATAAAGCCGGTCTCGGTGTTGAGATCTACACGGTGAATCTGCTGGATACTCATCCGCCACTGAAGGAGGTCGCTCCGGCGTTTGAAGAAGTCTTCTGCGCGCAGGAGGAGATGGGGGCCGAAATTGAAAAGGCGGAAGCCTATAAAACCGAGGTCCTTGCGGATGCGCAGATCAATGTCCTTGAGATCACCTCTCAGGCGGAAACCTATAAATACAATGTGGAAAAGGTTTCCAGCGCGGACGCCTTCCGTTTCAAAAGTCAGCTGGAGGCTTACCGGAAAATGCCGGAAATGTACAAGCTCAGAACCTATCTTTCCTTCCTGGAGACCGATTGCGAGCCTTTGAGAAAGTATATTGTGGCATCTTCCATTCCGTATCAGATTCTGGAGCTCAACGCGGAAGAAAAACCGCGCATGGATCTGACGGATACCGATCTCGGCGAATTAAAGTAAAATTAATATAACAACAGGAGATTCATAAATGGCAGAGACAACAAACGGACACGTGGCAAATATCGGAAGGCGAATTCTGATTTCCCTTCTCGGAATCGCGGTTGTGGCGATTTTCGGAACAGCCATATTTTCTTATCAGGTGCAGTCGACAGAGCGGGCCGTTGTTCTGACGTTCGGTTCGATCAGCGGAGTGCGTGACCCCGGACTCCATTTCCGCTGGCCGCTGCCCATTCAGAAAATCGTGAAATATGATATCCGTCTCAGATGTTTTGACGGCAACATCGGAAAGCTGGAGGAAACCACCACTGCCGACGGCAAGAATATCACGGTTTCCATTTACACCGTTTACCGTCTCAAAAATCTGGAGAAGTTCCAGAGCGCCGGCGGCAATATTGTTTCCGCGGAAGAACTTCTCGGCAGTTTGATGAGAACGGCGAAAGGTGCGGTCGTCGGCCGTTTCCGTTTCGATGAGATGGTCAACTCCGATCCGAAGAAGATCAAGATCCCGGAAATGGAAAAACAGATGCTTTCCGGAATCGCTCCGAAGATGGAGGAACAGTACGGTATTGAAGTTGTCTCTGCAAGCATCAAGGCGATCGGCGTGCCGGAGAAACCTGCCAAGGCCATTGCGGACCGCATGATCAGCGAACGCAAAAAAGCCGCTGCGGTTTACAAGCAGCAGGGTAATGTTCTCTCCAAGGAAATCAAGACCAGAGCGGATGCGCAGAAACGCGATGCGTTGACTGTCGCCGAAGCTAAAGCCACCAAACTGCGTGCGGAAGGCGATGCCGCCGCTGCAGCGAACTATGCGATTTTCAGTCAGGATCCTGAACTCGCGGTCTTCCTGAGAAAGCTGGAATCCATGAAACGCCTGATGGGCAAACGGACAACGCTTGTTCTGGATACCAATTCCGCTCCGTTTGATATTCTGAAGGATGGTGGTTCCTCTCTGGAACGTCCTGCCGGTGAAAAATCCAAATAACCCAGACCGGAGTTGAAATCATGCGGGAACTTGAAACAAAAGACAAGGCGGAACGGGTCGCAGAGGGAAGTGTCTTCTCCTCGGGACTTGATACGCTGAGCAAATATCTGCGGGCAGTGTTCATGCTGCTTGTCGTATTGATTGCATTGCTGCTGATCTGGTTTTTCACCTTCAGCGGATTTTTCACGGTGAAGCCCGATACCGCCGTCATCACGCTCCGGTTCGGCAAATTCCAGAATATTTACACGGAAAGCTGGCACTGGGTTTTCCCCTATCCGGTGAGCCGGATCATCAAGGTGCCGACAAATCCGCAGTACATTGTATCGTCGTCGTTCATGCCGGCGAACAAGGCTCTGATCACGAACCGCAAGGCCGCCATGGAAAATGGCGGCTCTCCGGAGGCTTTGAAACCCGGAGTTGACGGTTATCTGCTGACGGCGGATGCGTGCATTATCCATACGGAATGGAGAATGTCCTACCGCATCGTCGCGCCCAAAGCCTACTACGAGAACTGCCTTACGCCGGAATCGCCGGACAAGCCCGATGATTCCTTCGAGGGCCCCCTCGGAGAAAACCTCGGCACCCGCGGTCCGCAGACTCTTCTCAAGGCGATCCTTGATGACTGTGTGCTCCGTGTCACGGCCCAGTGGAAAGTCAACGATATTCTCTACAATAAGACGGCTCAGTATATTGATGATGTACAGTCGATGGTTGCCAAACGTGTCGGAGACATGAATCTCGGCATCAATATCGTGACGGTCGGCTTGGACATCAAGAGTCCGCCTCCGCAGACCATCGATGCATTCGACGAGGTTCTTCAGGCTCAGATGGACCTGGACACCGCGCGGAAGAAAGCGGAAGCCTACGCCTTGGAACAGGATGCGCTTGCGCAGTCCGAAAGTGCGAACATCATCGCGGAAGCCGAAACATATAAGAAACGGATCGTTGCCGAAGTGGAAGCCGATGGCATCTATTTCAAGAGCATCCTGCAGGAGTATAAAAAGAGTCCTTCTTCCGTGATTGCCACTCTCTTCTCGCAGGTGATGGCGGATTCGATGTCCAAGGTGAAAGATAAATTCATACTCAATTCGCTCGGCCAGGGACGGCAGGAGCTCAGGCTCAAGCTGAATCCGGAGCCCCTGACTCCGGAGGAAAAGAAGGAAGAAAATAAGGACAAGGAGGCTGGTAAATGAGCTGCTGCTGCGGACATGACCATGAACATGAACACCATCACGAGGATGCCACGGTCTGCGTTTGCGGTCAGCCGATGACCGAAGGCGCCGGACACGGCAGATCCATGGGCCGCACATCTTTTGCGGTCGCCGGCGGGTTCCTGATTTTGAACTCGTTTATTCTGGAGTGGCTCTTCCCCGGCCAGGAGTTCGCCTCTGAAATCAGTGCGATGCTTGGTGCTGTTATTCTTGCTCTGCCCATTATCTGGGTGGCGATCAAGGATCTCCGCGTCGGGCGCGTCTATATGAACGAGCTGGTTGCGATGGCGCTTCTTGCCGCGTTTGCCGGAGGCGTTTTCCGGGAAGCGGGAATTATTGCGTTCTTCCTGCTGATTACGATCATCATTGAATCCCGTACCGCGTCGGGCGCGCAGCGTTCCATTGAGGAGCTGATCCGTCTGACTCCGCACACCGCCCGCAAACTGGTGGACGGTCAGTATGTGGAGGGAGAGGTGCTGGATCTCAAGCTCGGCGATGTCATCAACGTGCGTCCCGGAGAGAACTTCCCGATCGACGGCGAGATCGTTTCCGGACAGAGTGCCGTGAATCAGGCCTCCATCACCGGAGAGTCTCTGCCAGTTGACAAGGGAATCGGAGACGAGGTCTATGCCGGTACGATGAACCTTTCCGGTTCGATTGATGTCCGGGTGACCAAAGTCGGCAATGACACCACACTCGGCAAGGTCAAAGAGATGATTCTTGCCGCTGAAACCAGTAAAACTCCGATGGTCCGCATCATTGACAAATACGCCGGATTCTATACTCCGACGATTCTGATGCTTGCGACTCTCACCTGGTGGTTCTCCAACGGCGATATGAACCGCGTCATCACCTTGATGGTGATCGCCTGCCCGTGTGCTGTGGTGCTTGCCACGCCGACGGCTGTTGTTGCCGCGATTGCCGCCGCTGCCCGTCTTGGTATTCTGATTAAAAATGTGGCACACCTGGAACTGGCCGCCAAGGTCCGCTGTTTTGTCTTTGACAAGACCGGAACTCTGACCAAGGGGGAACTGGAAGTCGCCCGTCTGAAACCGGTTGACGGAATTGAACCGGCTGAACTGCTGCTTGCGGCTGTTTCGGTGGAAACGGCGAGTAATCATCCTACGGCTCTTGCGCTTCAGCGTCTTGCCAAAGAGGTCGGAGTTTCTCCGGTGAAGGGCGAGGCATACAAGGAACTGCCCGGCAAGGGCGTGGAAGCGAAGATCAACGGAGTGGACTGCCTGGTTGGACGTCCCGCGTGGCTGAGCTCCCTCGGCATTGCGCTGCCGCATGATGAAAAAGAGGTCGAAGGCATGAGCATCGTGGTGGTCGCCCGTGCCGGAAAAGCGATCGGCTGGATCGGATTCCGTGACCAGATCCGTCCGGAAGCCGCCGAGATGGTGCGCAGCCTGAAGGCAGAAGGGATTCGCCAGTGCTCCATGGTGACCGGTGACCGGACCGCGGTTGCTACCATGGTTGCCTCCAAAATCGGGATCGACGATTTCCGCGGGGATTGTCTTCCGCAGGGAAAAGTGGAGTATGTGGAGCATGTGAAGGAGAACAATATTGTGGCGTTCGTCGGCGACGGCGTGAACGATGCCCCGGCTCTGGCGGCATCCGATCTCAGCATCGCCATGGGTGCGATCGGCAGCGACATTGCCATCAACAGCGCTTCGGTTGCTCTGATGACGAACGATCTGCGCAGAATTCCTCTGCTGATCACGCTTTCCCGGAAGTCCGCATCGGTTATCAACCAGAACCTTGCGTTCGGTATGATTTTCGTGATCTGCGGAATCGTGCTTTCCGTTTTCGGTCAGATGACGCCGATTTTCGCGGCGATCCTGCATACGCTCAGTACGCTGATTGTGATATTCAACAGTGCCCGCCTTGTTCGTACGGGAGAAGAGATTACCCGGGCGGAAAACACGGCGGCGCGGAACCGCTGAACCTAATCCGGGAGAATGTTGAGAATGGGAAATATAGTGGAAGCAGTCGGACTTGTGAAGGAATTCAAGGATTTCTGGAACAGGCCCAAGGCAAAGGCTGTCAACGATATCGACTTCGAAGTGCGGGAAGGAGAGGTGCTCGGTTTCCTCGGACCGAACGGTTCCGGAAAATCGACGACGATCAAAATGCTTCTCGGACTTCTGTATCCGACCGGGGGAAGGTTGACCGTGTTCGGCAAATCCCCGAGAGATGTCGATACCAAGCGCATGATCGGCTATCTTCCGGAAGAGACGTATCTGTACAAATATCTGACAGCGGCGGAGACGCTGGATTTCTTCGCCTCCCTGTTCAATCTTTCCGCGAAAGAGCGGCAGGTGAGAACGGAACAGCTGCTTGACATGGTGGGGCTTTCCCATGCGCGGAACCGTCAGGTCGGCGAGTTTTCCAAGGGAATGGCGCGCCGTATCGGACTGGCTCAGGCGATGATCAACGATCCGTCGTTCCTGATTCTGGACGAGCCGACTTCCGGACTCGACCCGATCGGATGCCGTGAAGTCAAGGATCTGATCCGTCTGCTGAAACGCAGAGGGAAAACCGTGATTGTGACAAGTCATCTTCTCGGAGATGTCGAGGATGTCTGCGACCGGGTGATTATTCTCTACGGCGGCAAAATTCGCGCGACCGGATCGCTGAATGAACTCCTCACGGTCAAGGGATCCAGCCGCATTACAACGCCTGATCTCCCGGAAGAGGCCATGTCGCAGATTACGGAGATCCTCAAAAAGAATCTGGATGGCCGTCCGTTTACCATTGATCATCCGCGGATGAGTCTGGAGGACTTCTTCCTGGATGTTGTCAACAAGGCGAAACGCGAGAGCGTGGAAACCTCCGGAGCCACCTCCGGCGGAGAAATCGCAGAGTATCTTTCCGATTCGGCACCGCAAGTGACCGCAGATGAAAAATTGAACGTCCTTGCCGGAATCAAACCGGAAGAGCCGCCTGTGCAGAAAGTTGAAAAGGAGCCGGAGCAGGAAATCAACACCGCCAGACTGACCAGCCTCGAAGAAGAGGATAAGCCGGTCGAAAAGACTCCGATCCCGGAAGACGCCGAAGCAAAGCTGAAGCTCGAGGAAGCCAATAAGAAACTGATGGACATCCTTTCTTCCGGAAAAGAGAAATAATTACGGGGAATCGAATATGACTTCTTTTCTGGCCATTGTGAAACTGACATGCAGGAGCGCCGTGCGTTCGCATGTGTTTCAGTTCCTGCTGTTCATCCTGCTGCTGGGAGTGTTCCTTGTTCCGAATACCATCAAGGGAGATGGAACGCCGTACAGCTATATGCAGGTTTCTCTGGAATACAGTCTGACGTTTATTACGGTCATGCTGATGCTGTCCGGGGTATGGCTCGGCTGTCAGACGATGACTGCCGATGTTGAGGACTGTCGTCTGCATCTGATCGTTGTGAAACCGATTTCCCGTTATCTGGTCTGGCTGGGAAAATTGACGGGTGTTCTCGTGGTGCTCACTTCTCTGCTGATTATTTCCGCAGCGGTGATTTACGGGTTTATTCTCTACCAGTATTCCCGTCAGGATTTCTCGAAAGAGGAACGGGCCCGCATGGAGAACGAGGTTCTGACCGGTCGGCGAGCCTATCGTCCGGTTTTGCCGAATCTCCAGGAGATTACGATGCAGGTGTTTCAGTCGAAGAAAAATGCTTCCGGGCAGCTTCTTGCAAATACTTTGACCGGAAACGAACGGGCGAAGGCCATTGATTCCGTTTATCGCGAGGTCGTTGCCTCTCTTGCGGAAATCAAGCCGGGGCAGACTCGGATCTGGAACTACGAGGGTCTCCCGGAGAATCTTAAGGAGGACAGCCGTTTCTATGTCCGTTACAAGGCCTATTCCGGTGCGATTGAGGCAAATCAGAATCAGGAACACGGGTATGGCGCATGGGGAGCGTTGTTCACCTGGATTGAACAGCCCGATCCTAAAAAGCTGAAACCGGGGCAGAAACCGCCGGAAGCCCAGAAGCGTCAGGCGTTTCTGATGAAGCCGCCGGAACAGATCCTCTGTTCCGCAGTGAATGAATTTGAAATGCCTGCGGCAAGAGTGATCGTTGACGGGAAAGCCGTGGTCGGATTCCAGAATCTTTCCCAGACAGGGAAGAATCTGTTTATTCAGGTTGCCGATGGTCCTGTCATCTATGTGAAATACACCAGTTTTGCGGATAACTATGCACGTGCCGTGTTCATGATCTTCCTTGGAATTGCCACGGTTGTGATTATTTCCGTTTCGGTCTCCTCTTTCCTCTCCCTGCCGACGGCGATCTTTTTTGCGATTGCCTACATGATGACCGGTGTATTTACTTCTTATCTGATCAGTACCGAAGCAATGTATGGCGGAGTTGCCTCCATGCCGGCAATGGATTTGTATGGGTATTACATGGGGCGCATTATTGAGATGACAATTATTCCGGTTCAGAAGTTCGGAATTTCAGGCCTTGTCGCCACCGGGGAACTGATTGAGTTTGCTACGATCGGTTCTGTTCTGCTGTTCCAGGTGATTCTGAAAGGCATCCCGCTGGCGCTTCTCGGTGCGTGGCTGTACAATCGGCGCGAGCTCGCGCTCGCCGCAATCAAGAGGTGAGATAATGTATTTCAGACAATTCAAAATATGGATTCCGGCTCTGGCGGCGCTTGCCCTTCTGGTGACGGCGACTGTTTTCGTGCAGGGCCGCCTTGATACCATCGTGAAGGAAGATAAACTGGTCGATGAGGCCAGCATCGAAGGTCTTCCGCCGATGGTCGCATTTACAACGGTCGCGCTCGGAGGATTCCGAGGGGTGCTTGCGGATCTGCTCTGGCTGAGAACCACAGGACTGCAGTCGCAGGGCAAGTATTTCGAGATGGTTCAGCTTGCTTCCTGGATTACGAAACTTCAGCCGAAATTCACAGGGGCAACGGCCTATCTTGCCTGGAACATGGCATACAATATTTCCGTCACGTTCACCTCTCCGGTTGATCGCTGGAGATGGGTTCAGCGCGGAATCGAACTCATTCGGGATGAAGCGTTGAACTACAATGCCAACGATCCTCTGCTCTACCGGGAACTCGGATGGATCTATCAGCATAAGATCGGCAATATGCTCGACGATGCGCAGAAGTACTACAAGTACATGATTGCCAAAGAGATGATGAAGGCGTATGGCGGCGTTGCCGCTCCCGACTGGGCCGCTCTTGCCGCGGCACCGAAAACCAACGCCGAATTCCGCAAAGCTCATGAAGCGGATACTCTTCTGTGGGAAGAAATCAGAAAAGCCGGATTCGACGGTCTGGAGTCTCTTTCCAGAAAATTCCGGGAAACGGGATTCCTGCCGGATTCTTTGATTCAGGTTCTGAAACCCGAGACGAAAGATGCTCTGGATACCTTCCTGCGCGCCAAATGGCTCCGGGAATATTACAAGCTCCGGCCGGAGATCGTGATCCAGATCAACAAGGATTACGGCGAACTGGACTGGCGCCTTTCCGATTCGTTTGCCATCTACTGGGCAACCCTTGGAATCATGTACAGTCCGAAGCGTGCCAGCATTGACTGCGACCGAATGATTACGCAGTCGCTGAAGGAGTCCTTTATCGCCGGACGCATCCTGATCCCGGGAAAAGAGGTCACGATGAATTATATGCTCGTGCCGAATCTCGGACTGGCAGACGCGGTCCGGAAAACGTATCTGGATGCCTATGAGCGCAACCAGACTTCCACATTCAAGGGCGCGCTCGACAACTTCATGAAGGACGCCATTGTGACCCTGTACAGTTACGGCCAGTATGGCAAGTCCCGCGAGTATTTCAACATCATGCGCAAGGAGCGCCGCGGCGATCCTAATTACGCTGATTTTGACCGGTTCATTCTCAAGGAATGGACCGAGGATATCAAGGACGGTAATTATAAACAGGCTCATGATCTGATCAATGGTCTTCTGTTTACAAGCTGTCTGCTTCTCGGCTATGATGATCCCGCCGGAGCAAATGCGCATCTTCAGCTTGCAAAGATGGCCTATGCCAAATATTCCCACGAGTACAAGGATTCCAAGGACCGGGTGGGACTGCCGCCGTTTGATGTCATGAAATCCGAGATCGCACGGGCGTTCATTCAGAACTTCCCGACTCTTGCCGATCGCGTAAAAGCCTATATCACGGTGAACAAGGCCGAAGCCGAGGCCGCAGGACAGCAGAATCCTGGACAGAATCCGGCAGAAGAGAAAAAATAATCATTCTTCTTCTGACGGATGGTCTTCCTCTGAAGTTCTGTTTCGGGATGTAACGCATCGGAGCCGGGAAAATGGATTGGATCTGTTTTCCCGGAATCAAAGTTTTTCCGCGAGTTCTTTGGCCGCATCAGAAAGATAGCGGCCCGCATTTTGTTGAATCTGTTCCAGAGGCGTTCTTTCGGGGGTGGCGGCTTTTATCAGATGGAAATCCGTCGCAAGAATCGCGGGATCGCCTTTGACCGCACCGGAAAGCAGAATGCATTTTACATGGTGCTTCCGACAGATTTTAGCAATTTCGGAACACAGTTTTCCATCTTCCGTCTGAGAATCCGTGCAGCCTTCTCCGGTGATGACATAGTCCATTTCGGAGAGCAGGGATTCGAATCCGGTCAGTTCCATCGCAAGGCGGGCTCCCGATACCGGACGGGCTTTGCAGAATGCCCGCAATCCCATGCCGAGGCCGCCTGCGGCACCATCGCCGGGATAGTCGGCACGTTCGATCATTCCCTGTCGGATCAGAACGTTCGAGAGAGTTTCCAGATTGCGTTCCAGAAGCGGAAGCATTTCCGCTGTGGCGCCTTTCTGCGGAGCAAAAACTGCGGAGGCTCCGTGCGGGCCCAGAAGAGGATTGGTGACATCCGAGGCAATCAGAATCTCGCACTGAAAGAGGGCTGGGCTGACCGCGGAACTGTCGATCCGGGCGATCATTTGCGGCATCGTTCCGTGAAAGCGGGAAAGCGGTTTGCCGGAGGAGTCGAAAAAACGGTATCCGAGAGCTTCCGCCATTCCGATTCCGCCGTCAACGGTAGCGCTTCCGCCGATCCCGATAATGATGCGTTCCGCACCGTCTTTCAATGCCGAGAGAATCAGTTCACCGGTTCCGAATGTGGAGGTCCGCATCGGATTCAGCTCCTCCCGTTTCAGGAGAGACATGCCCGAAGCTGACGACATTTCAAGAATCGCTGTTTCCCCTGCGATCCCGTAGATTGCGGAAACCGGACGGCCGAGCGGATCGTTTACCCGAACCGACTTCCATCTCCCGTTCAATGCACGAGTCAGAGCGGCAACGGTTCCCTCTCCGCCGTCGGCAAGGGGCAGACACCGAATCTCCGCATCGGGCAGAACCGAGGAAATGGCTTCTTTTTCAATTTCGGCAGCCTGCTCCGCCGTAAGAGTTCCTTTGAATTTGTCGGGAGCAAGCAGCAGCTTCATTTTGTCCAGGCACCGTCAAGCACTTCATGGAAGACTGTGTTGCATTCTTCCGCACGGATTTTCCTGGGGGCGCTTTCCAGTTTCACCGGATTCTGTGCGGCGTCTTCCGCAAGTTTGTCGATCATTTCCGCTCCGGTCCCCGCCAGCTCGCCGGGATGCACCGTGCCGCCGCAGGATTCGATGAATTTGACATACGATTGTATGACCTCTTCCGGTTCCGTTCCAGGGAAAATACCGGAGAGCAGCATGGTCTGCCGCCGAACCTGTTCCTCTTTCAGATAGTATTTCCAGAAGTGCGGCAGAAGAGCCGCAACCGCGGCTCCGTGCGAGGCTTTGCCGCAGAAAGAGAAACTGAGAAGATGGGGAAGCGCCGTCGGAGACATGCGGATCGACATTCCCGCCAGAGTCGCCGCTGCGGAAAGTTCCGCCCGTTCCTCTTCATCTTCGGGCACCTTCAGGACTTTCGGGAGCGCCGGAACGATCATCCGGACCGCCTGCACCGCCCATTTTTCAACCTCCGGATGCTGTCTGCATCCGTTGAAGTTCAGCAGACTCTCAATGGCGTGAACAAGCGCGTCAAATGCCGTTACGCGAGTGAGGTTCGTCGGCGCACTGACCGTAAACACCGGTTCCACCGCCGCAAACGTCGGAATCACGGCAGGATCGGCAATGAGTTTTTTGATTCCCGTTTTTGCATCAATGATGTTGGAATAACTGGTGACTTCCGATCCGGTTCCGGCAGTGGTCGGAACTGCAAGAACACGTTTGAATTCTTTGCCGGGGAAGCGGGTGGAGGCAACCTCTTTGCCGAAAAGATCATCGATGTCGATTCTTGTCTGCCAGGAGAGCAGGGCCACTTTTGCCGCGTCGATCACGCTGCCGCCGCCGACCGCGATGACCGCATCGGGCTGTTCCAGTTCAAGCTGTTCCACGATTCTGCGGACACAATCGGTATCCGGTTCGGGAGGCACGTTTTCAAAACGCGGCATATTCAGATCCAGTTTCCCGAACAGCGGAGACTGCAGAAACATCCGGAATGCGCCGCAGCGATGGACGGAATCTCCACCCATGACCAGCATGACCGTTTTATATCCGTTGAGCATGACATGTGCCGACAGCTGATCGATTGCGTCGTGCCCGAACGCGATGATCGTTTCATCGTAGGTATCCATCATGGTTTGAGCGTTGAACAGCGTTTCTGTAATTCCGGTACTCATGGCAATTTCCTTTCCGTTCAAATTCATCGTGAATAAAGGTACAATAAGTTTCTGTTTTTTTCAACTGGAAGAGCCGAATTTTCTTGATTTCATTTTTCCCGGGCAATATATTACAGAAAAAGGAATGGAACGGATAAAAATGAGATTTCTTCGACTCGGACCTTCGGGGATTCGCGGCGCGGTCGGAACGGCACTGACCTGTCAGCTCGCCATTCGATACGCATCGGCGTTCGGAACATGGCTGGACGGTGGAACCGTGGGGGTGGCGATCGATTCACGGACCTCTTCGCCAATGTTCAAGGCGGCATGCCTTTCCGGATTGCTGTCCTGCGGGTGCAACGTGATGGATTTCGGGGTGTGTCCGGCTCCGGTTCTCCATTTTGCTGTTCGGAAACTCGGACTCGACGGCGGACTCCTGATCGGACCGGGACATCATCAGGCCGGCTGGAATGCGATCGTTCCGTTCTCCTCGCGCGGGTCGTGCCTCTCTCCGATTCAGAGTCAGGAGATGCTGGATATTTATCACGGCGGAATTTTCTCTTCGGCAAAATGGAACAGAATCGGCAGAATCCTTCCGGCACCGCCTTCCATTCTGGACGAATATGTGGAGGATCTCGCCGGACTGGTCGATATCGGTGCGATTGCCGATCGCCATTTCCGGGTCGTCATGGATTTCTGCAACGGTTCCGGGAGTGTCCTCCGGGAACGAATCACCGATCGCTTCGGTATTGATTCCGTGCCGATCAATGATATCCTTTCAGGATCTCTGCCGCATGATCCTGAACCGAGACCGAGAAGTTCGGCGCAGGTGAAATCGATCATGCTTCCGCTGCATGCGGATGCCGGTTTCGTGTTCAGCAGCGATGCAGGACGTGTCGCCATCGTGACCGATACGGGAGAGACGCTTTCCGAGGAATATACCGTGCCGATCGTGGCGGACAATCTCCTTGCAAAATCTCCGAAAGGGGCCGTGGTAGTGACCAACTGGTGCTCGACAAAAACGCTCGATATGGTGGTCGCAAGCCACGGAGGCGTGATCTGCAAGGGCCAGACCGGAGAGGCATACACGATTGATCTGATGTTCGAAAAAAATGCAATTCTGGCGGGCGAAGGCAGCGGAAGTGTGGCTGTCGCCTCCAGCGGAACATACGGATTCGACGGATTCGCGGCAATGATTCTCACTCTCGAATCCATGGCATTGAAACGCAAGCGGTCCTCGGAGATTGCCGGAGATCTTCCGCGCTGGCACATTACAAAACTTTCGATTCCGTGTCAGTCGTTCAAGGCGTATTCGGCTCTGCGGTCGCTGACGGGACTTTTCCCGGATGCCGTCATGACCGAGTGCGACGGCCTCCGATTCGACTGGCCCGATGGATGGGTCCATGTCCGCATGTCAATGACCGAACCGATTCTGCGAATGATTTTTGAATGGCGTGATCCGAAGGAGGCCGTAAATAAAGTCACACATATCCGGGCAGCGGTGGAAAGGTTGATCGCGCAATGAGAACGCATCGGAAAAATTTGAAAATCGGAGTCAGCGGCGTTCGCGGAATTGTCGGGGAGACCCTTTCGCCGGCGCTGGCCGCCGATTTTGCCGCCTCTTTCGGCGGATACACCGGACAGGGAATCGTGATCGTGGGACGGGATACACGCCCCAGCGGGGAAATGATCGAAAATGCCGTGGTCGCCGGATTGCTTGCTTCCGGTTCGCATGTCCTGCTGGCTGGAGTCGTTCCGACTCCCACCCTCCAGATCGCCGTGGAGGAATACGAGGCGGCTGGAGCGATTGCCATTACCGCAAGTCATAATCCTGCAGACTGGAACGCCTTGAAATTTATTGATTCCTCCGCTTTCTTCCTCACGGAAAACGGAATGAACGCTTTGCTTGATATTTACAATCAGCCGCAGGATGATTTTGTTTCTGAACAGAACTTCCGCGGCGTTGCGCGGCTGGAGGATGCGTTCGCGCTCCATGCGGAAAAGATCCTTTCCCGCATTGATACCGAAGTGATTCGAGGAGCAGGATTCAAGGTCGCGGTGGATTGCTGCAACGGGGTCGGCGCTTTATACTCAAAACGATTCCTGGAGATGCTCGGCTGTGCGGAAGTCATTCCCCTGTTCGATACGCCGGATGGAAATTTCCGTCGGAAGCCGGAGCCGGTAGCTGCCAACATTTCGGAATTATGCGAATGTGTCAAGCGCTATGGCTGTGATGTGGGATTTGCTCAGGATCCTGATGGAGATCGGATTTCCATTGTCAACGAGCGGGGTGAGCCGCTGGGAGAACAGTATTCCACTCTGATTCCTGCGGATCGAGTGCTGGAACGGACTCCGGGGGCTGTTGTCGCCAATATTCAGACGACCAAGGCGCTTGGGGATATCGCTGGGCGTTATGGGGCCGTCATCCGATATTCAAAGGTCGGAGAGGTGAATGTCGCCCGTGAAATGCGTCTCTGCAATGCCGTTTTCGGGGCGGAGGGTGGAAGCGGCGGTATTCTCTGGCACGAGGTGCATCTTTGTCGTGACAGCTTCTCTGCCATGGCTTTGACTCTGGAAGCAATGGCCCTTCGGAAAAAAACCGTGTCCGGAATTATGGATGGACTCCCCAGATACTGGTCCGCTACGGGAAAACTCGAAACCGATGCGCAGAGCGCATGCAATGCTCTCCGGTTTTTCGCTCAGAAATATGCAGATCAGAATCCTGTTCTGATTGACGGCGTTCGTCTGGATTTCGATGAATCGTGGGTTCTAGCCCGACAATCAAATACGGAACCGGTGATTCGGGTTTATGCCGAATCTTCACGGAGTCAAAAGGATGCTCAGGATATGGTCGAGACTTTTTCCGGGGAACTTCGCGAATTCATTGCGAGGGAGCGAAAATAAACATCATCTTAGCGCATATATTGATAGGAGCCGCAAGGCTCGGTGCAGGTCGGTGACCTGCTTCGGTCCAGCTGAATAAGCTGGTCGCTCGGAGAGCGAAACCTCTTTTTGAAATCAAAAAAAGAAGATTTCGTGCGTTGCACACGCTCCGCATCTTAGCGCATATATTGATAGGAGCTGCAAGGCTCGGTGCAGGTCGGTGACCTGCTTCGGTCCAGCTGAATAAGCTGGTCGCTCGGAGAGCGAAACCTCTTTTTGAAATCAAAAAAAGAAGATTTCGTGCGTTGCACACGCTCCGCATCTTAGCGCATATATTGATAGGAGCTGCAAGGCTCGGTGCAGGTCGGTGACCTGCTTCGGTCCAGCTGAATAAGCTGGTCG
>CAJKAR010000043.1 GCA_905197955.1 uncultured Lentisphaeria bacterium
ATAACAAGTCCCGACAATTTCAATTAACTCCGGTGATTTTTACCGGACAGTAGTGATAATTCAATTTGTTTCACATAAAACAAGACAAAGGAGTCTCTTCGCATGAAAATTCAAACAGGAATCCTCTTTTTGAGCATAGGACTACTGGCGGCGGAAAAACTGCCCATCCCGGCGGGAAAAGCCGGACTTCCGAAATCCTCCGCTGCCGCGCAAAAAACGGAACAGTTCGTTCCGGTTATGGAAGGAAACAGCATCTCGGCGGGAAGCAAAAAAATTCAGCTGGTCAACAATTTTCAGATCACCATTACGGAAAGCGGACGCACGCTCGCGGAAACGGCCTATGTCTTTACGCTCACCGACAAGAAGACCGGAAAAACCACATGGCACTCACTTGGAACCCGGCGTCCCGGCATGTACAAAACCGAATCGAACGGAAACAAACGCATTTTCGAGCAGAAATTCTCCATCGGCAACTATACCTGGGACTTTGCCCGGCAGGAGACCGAACTTCTCCCGAACGGACTGGTACAGGTCACCTTCACCTGGAAGAATCCTGATCCGGAAAAGTATCTTCTGAAACAGTACGGACTTTTCTTCAATATCCCCTATTCCGTCGGTGGAGGAAAACGGATTGTCTGCGATGGAAAAACGCATACGCTTCCGAACACTCCGATCAACTACATCACAGATGGATCAGGAAACAAACCCCATTCGATTCAGTTTTTCCCGGAGGACCCGGCACGAACTTTCACAATCTCCGGAGAAGCGGGGAATCTTGCGGGGATCTCCTGTTTCGCCCTGAAAGACACTCTGCGCTTCGACCTGAAGGAGAACCGGAAGGAAAACCGACTGATCTTCACAATCGACATTCGAAAAGGGATCCGCCAGAGCAAATCCGATTCCATGCGCGGAAATGTTGATTTCCGTGCCGTGGACAATCTCGACATGCCGGACAATTCCAGCCGGAATCTCATTGCCAATCCCTCGTTTGAGCAGGGGCTTCTCGGTTACTTTGTCTTCTCCGGAGGAAGGGGGTATAATTACAGCAAAGAGAAATGGGAGACCCCGATGTTCGCTCTGGACAAAAAGGAACATCGTTTCGGGTCCAGTTCTCTGCGGATCACCACCTTTTTCGCCCATGACAAGCGCGACGACTACCGGAATCTGAGTACCGCGGTCAATCTTTCGACCCAGCATACCGCCGTTGCGCCCGGAATCTATACTCTGAGTTTTTACATGAAGGGATCGCATCCCGGCGAACAGACCTTCAACATCTGGGTTTCTCCCTACAACTACGGTCCGCACAATCACTGGCTGGCGGTAAAAAACGGAAAGCTCACACTGCCCGTTACGAAGGAGTGGAGACGATATGTGACAACGTTCCGGATCGAATCGACCATGCCGCTGAGTGTGCGGTTCAATGCGGTCAGTTCGCAGAAACGCGGATTTGTCTGGCTTGACGGCATTCAGGTGGAAAAAGGAGAGAAGATGACCGATTTCGATGTGAAACCGGTGGAAGCGCAACTGGTCACATCCGATCCGGACAATTTCGTCTCCGCCTCCGCCCCTCTGGATGCAAAACTGGAGATCCAGTCCGTTCCGAATTCAACCGGGAAAGGAGTCACCACGATCCGCAACTTCTACCGGGAAACTGTGGGGAAGCGGGAATTCTCCTTCCGGACCGATTCCAACGGACGTGCCGTTGTCCCGCTGAAGCTCGACAGGATCGGCAAAGGCATCTTTCTGCTCCGCACCGATTACACGCTCGCGGACGGACGCAAATGCTACGATCAGCACCGCCTGACCATTCTGGACTTTCTGGAAAACAAGCATCCCCATCGTTTTCTCTTCAGCGACAACTACGGCGGACTCTATGAAAACGCGGATCTCTACCGGATTCTGGACCGCTATAAGAAGGTCGGCTTCGGTGCCAAGGCGCAGGATTTTACCGGCGATCCGCTGATTCACAGCACGTTTGCCAAATTCGGCATTCCGATCTCGGAAATCATCATCACCCGCAGATACCGGAGCAAGGACGGGACCCGGCACTTCGGCGTTTCGGAGAATCTTTCCATGCGCGGTGATCTTCAGAACGACCCCCATCTCCTGTTCAGCGATTTTTATCGGGATTCCGGCGGAGTCATCACTCCGGCGTATCTGGAAAAGGTGCGGAAAGGGTGTGAGAAGCTCGCCCGGAAATATCCGTATATCCTCCGCTGGCAGTTCTCCAACGAAATGGGCGCCGGATTCCCGAACGAGTGGTGGTCGAAAGAGGGAACCCCGGAAAAACGGGCGGAGAACTTCGCCTTGATCCTCAAAGCTTTCACGGAAGGAATCAAGGCGGGAAATCCGAAAGCGGAGGTCAGCGCGGACTGTCCGTGGAACATGAATCCAACCGGCGGAATTCAGGAGACCGCCGATCTGCTCCGCACCTGCAACAAACTCGGATTCAAATTTGACCGTCTGGCCTGCCATACCTACCGTGCCTCGCCGGAAAGTCCCGATCTGGATGCGGATACCGCACTCTACCTTGAAACGGTCGGCAAACTCGGCTATACGAAAGAACCGCTCTTCTGGAGCGAAATGATGCACTGGGGACCCTATACCATTCCCGCATGGAATGTGGTCTCCGCAGACTGGATGGGGGCTCCCAAATCCTGGGTCAACGGGTCCATCAGCTACGACATGGGCTGGGTGGAAAAGATCTCCGCGGCGTGGCGTGCCCGCTCGTGGCTGGTCGCACTCAAATACTCCGACCGCGTCAAGACAGCCTGCGCAGCTTCCGATATGAACAACTTTGCCATGGACCTGAATCTGACGCCGTTTGCATCGCAGGTGATGCCGAACACGCTCGGAAATCTGCTCGGAGATTCGAAGTTCCGGAAGGATGTCCGGTTCGCAGCGTATATCCGGACGTACATCTTTGAAGATGGGCAGAAACGTCCAGTCGCCGCAGTCTGGTGCCATCTCCCGGCGCTGGACGAGGGAAGACAGGACGCTCCCGTCGCAGAAGCCGACTTCGGCACCTCTCTGGAATCGGTCATCGACCTCATGAACAACGAGCGCGCCTTCACTCCCGGCAAAGTGAAATTCGCCGTGACCTCCTTCCCGCTCTTCTTCCGCGGAAAGCCTGGAACACTGGCACAGATGGTCAAGGCGTTTGAAAATGCGGCTGTTCTCTCCGGAGAAGGAGTCTCGCCGCTGATCGTCACAGCAAATCCGGCATCTCCGGAGAAAGCGGTTCTGACGGTCAAAAATCTTCTTTCCACCCCGTTTGAAGGGACCATCGGTGCAACCGGAGTCAAAATTGCCGGAGCCGCAACGGAACGTATTTTCCATTCTCTTCCGCACACTCTCGCAGCAGATCGGATCACCGAAGAAAAACTGCCCGTCCGAATCAAGGGGAAAAACGGTGGAAACATTGCGGTCGATCTCACTTTCCGCGCTTCGCTCTGCAAACGGGTCCCGGATTCCGCAACGCTGGAACAGATCGACTGGAAAAACATCCCCGCAGTCCGCCTTGCCAACGCCAAAGGAAAACCGGCACTCACATCCGGACTCTATCGCACGGCATGGAACCGGAAAGGATTCTTCCTCCGCGTGGAAATCAGAGACAAACACTTCTCGCATATTGAATTTCCGAAAGCCGCAAATCGCTGGGCAAACGACACGCTGCAAGTCTATTTCGACACCTACGCCGACGCCCGTTCTAAGCAGTCAATCGGCTACGATGAGAACGACTACGATTATATGATTCTTCCGGATGGCGCCGGAAAAACCTGTTCCGTCTATCGTCACCGGATGGTCGACTGGCAGCTCGGACTCGGCACCTCGCAGGAAAAGGCCGGAACTTTCGCAAGCGATATCCCGACCCGCTTCACAAGAACTTCCGACGGTTATGTTTATGAGATCTTCTTCCCCGCAAAGCATATCCTGCCAATTCAGCTGAAAGAGGGATATTCCTTCGGCTTCGGCGTCTACGTTCCGAACGCGGACAATCCGCAGGAAAAGAGCTATAAACGCGTTCTTTCCGCCCTCACCAACGCGAAAGGAGAAACCGACTGCTGCAACAAGCCTCATCTCTGGCCGGCCCTTCTGCTTTGGAAATAACTCCATGGCAGTCAACCAATAACAGAAACAGGAGAAAAACAATATGGAAAAAATGCTCTTATGTGCGGCAGCCCTCTGTGCCGCAGGACTCCTCTCCGCCGCCGAATTCCGCATCGACATCGGGGGAGAACGTTCCAAAGTGGAACTGGAAATCAAGGAATGCTCGGAAAAAATCCGCGCTTCCAGCGCCGGATGGCTGAACGAACGGAAAAACCAGCGACTCCTTTTTATCGGTGCCGCTTCCGATCAATGGGAAACAAAAAGCATCTCCTTTGTTCCGAAATCGAACGGGAATGTCAATCTCTGCCTGATGGGAACCATCAATAAACCCGGTGCGCCTCACCTTGCCTATGACAACATCAAAGTCAACGGAAAACTCGTGAAGAACGGCAGTTTTGAAGAGGGATCCGGAGACAAAATCACAAGCTGGGACGGATGGGGAAAACCTCAGCGCGTTGCCGGCAACGCCCCGGACGGCAATCAGTATGTTCTGGCGAATCACGTTGATCCGCTCGTTCAGTCAATCCCGGTCAAAGCCGGAGAAAAAGTCACCGTCACCTTCCAGGTCAAAAACGAAAAATGAATTCTGCGAGGAAAAACGGACATAATTTCGTTTTTCCCTGAAAAAGCAGGGAGAGAGAGAAACAACACAACGGTGTTTCCGGGAGTCAACGGCTCCCGGAAATACCGGACCTGCGAACTTCATGTCGGAACAGCGGATGGTTTTCCCGCCGATCCTGAAGAATGACATCGTCCGCATGGACAGGCGGCGTATAGAGATAACCGCAATGATCCGGAGTCAGAGGCTCATCCAGCGGAACCGGAGTGCACGTTCCGTCACCGGGACAGAGCAGAAGAAAAGGATCGGTCAGAAGACCGGTTTTCCGGAGCAGATCCAGTCCCTTTTCCTCCGGAAACGGCGGCATCGTTCCGTAACGCTGCTCATACGCGGTCAGCGCAGTCATAATCTGCGCAAGATTCGCCGCACAGGAAGAACGTTTGGCCCGCTCCGTAACCTGCCCCATCGGAGGCATAAACGCGCCCATGACGGCAATATCCTGAAGAATCACAATCAGCGAAATTCCAAAACGATTCGTCTCCTTTCCATGCGTCCGGACCAATCGGGAGAGCCATAAATAAAAGCAGGCGGCAAAACAGAGAAGGGTCAGAGGAATCAGATACGGCATGATATCGTAATTCTGCGGAAGACCCGCATTTTCAAGCACCGCTTCCGGAATGCAGGACCAGGCAGCAAACAGAATCATCATCGCTGTCTGAAAAAGCGCGGGAATCAGGCAGGCGGAATGCTGGAATTTCATGAACAAAATCTCCTGTTTTCCGAATAGTATAGCGCGTGTTTTCCGGAAAACAATCCATTCGGATGAAATCTTTTCGGAGTCTGTTCCCGCTCGGAAGAGAAGACCGGCAGATCAGAGATCTCCCGTCTGCAGCTTCCGGATCATATCAATGTAGAGGGTCGCGCTCCACCCGTAGTCATGGAACGACTGGTGATACGGTTCCGATGGAGAATTCCTGCCTTTCCGCATCAGTTCCGGCGGATCACACTCCTCCCGGTCATCGTAGAACTCGAAGAATGTTCCGTATTTCAAATAGAATTTTTCCTCTTCCCGGACCGTTTCTTCCAACAGTTTCCGCGCCTCCTCCTTCCAGCCGTATCGTTCCAGACCGAAAGCAATCAGCCAGTTGACGTTGATCCAGACCGGGCCGCGCCACATATCCTTCTGATAAAACGCACTGCATTTCCGGCTGATCGAAGGAACACGGAACGGCGTTGCAAATGTCTCCGGATCCTTCAGATTTGCAAGCAGCTTCTCCGCCTGCTCCTGCGACGGAGCCCCGCAGATCAGCGGAAGAAATCCGGAAGAAGCCGATATTCCCGTCAGTTTTCCCGTGGCAATATCACGATCCATGTAAATGCGTTCCGCATCGTTCCAGAGCAATTCGTTCATCCGCGCATTCAATCGCTCATGACGAGTTCTCCACATTGCGGCATCCTCGCCGATCTTCAGATGTTCCGCAAATTCCGCCATGCACTCGCATTCCAGAGAGAGATAAGCGTTGAAATCAGGCGCATCCAGTTTTGTCGCGGAATCGAATCGGGGAGAGTTATCCATGCCGCTTTCCCCGCTGCGGCAGAGGGGATTGCCCTCTATCGCCCATTCCACAAGTCCCATGCCATCCGCATCGCGGTGCGTCATGATCCACTCCAGATATCGCTTCAGACGGGGATAGGAACGACGCAGAAACGCCTCGTCCATCCGCTCTTCCGTCAGAAGGCGGATCCCGAACGCCAGAACCGGCGGCTGTGTGATGTCGGAATGCCAGACCGGAGTGGTCATGTGCGGAATCAATCCATCCTCAAGCTGCGATTCCAGCACTGCGGTCAGACTCTCCTTCGCCAGCTCCGGTGCAAAATGCCGCAGGCCGATCGCGTGAAACACGGAATCCCAGAGCCACATCGCCCGGTGCGGCCACCGGTCAGGAGTCGTCCAGCGGCATGAAATCGCTCCGCAGGGCGAGCAGATCTGTCCCTTCAGCTGGGAATACGCTTTTGCCAGAGCTTTCTGCGAAGACTCCCTCTCAACACCGAAATCGGGAAGCTCCGCAAAAAACGCCACCCGTTTTCGGAACTCCGAAGAAAGATCCAGATCCATCAGTCCGGGCCGGAAATATTCTTTCACTCCCAGCAGAGTCCGACTCCCCTTCCGAAGTACGGAAAAACAATCCGGGAGTCCCTGAAATTCGGCATCTCCCTCCAGAAGCAGATGGTGCGCATCCGGCAGCATTCCGACCGTCTCATCCATTCGGAAGCAGTCGGATGCCAGAAAACAATCTCCCGGCTGCCCGGAAGCAAATATGATCCTTCCCGATTCCCCCGGCTGACAGATTCGCATGGAAGCATTTTCCTCCGTCCGCAGAACCAGTCCATTTTCAAAATCCGTCTTCCCTTCAATGCCGGAAAACGCAAGAAGCTGCCCCTTCCCCCAGCGATCCAGAATACCCGTTGTTCTCATGCAGAAATCCTTGTCAAATCTGTTTTTTGATAATTTATAGATTATACTCGATCCCAAAGGGAATGACAACCGTAGCAAAAAAGAAAAATATCAGGAATCCTGACAAACTTATGGGAAATCCTGTCATCAGCCGCAATCCGGGAAAAATGCAGGAAAATCATTGGATCATGAACTCATTCAGAAAAGTTTATTTTCCGAAAAAAACATCCGGAAATCTTGCATTCTCCCGATCCGCATCATAAAGTAGAAGAAAAACGAAACACTCCGGAAAGGACGGATGCGGAAAGATTCACCACATGGAAACAGTCGCAGGAAAAGTCATAAATGTCCGATTCCAATGCAAGGACGGATGCAAACTCTACGGTCAGAATGTCGGGGATTTTCCGAAACATCATTTTTCCTTTCCGGTCTCCCAGATTCCGCCGGAAAACTGGGCTCTTCAGGTGAGTTTCGCCGGACCTGATGAAACCGTGCGCGGCTTCTGGAGAGCTCGCGAAAACTCGGATCTGTTCTCTCTTGAATTCATTCAGAGCGGTTCTTATGAATTCACACAGAATGAAAAGAAGTACAACTGCGGGCCGGGAGATCTTTTTCTTGTCCGGCCCGGAGCCGATTCCTGCATGAGAACCACCAGCGACTACTCCATCAAAAAGACCGTTTCCATTGCGGGGACCTCACGGACGGCAATTTTGAATTCCCTGAATCTGGATCAGGTGGATGTGATCCGGAACGTCCCCGGAAAAGTCGAAGAGATTTTTGATTCGATTTTCCGTCTGCTTGAAGAACGGCCGGAGAATTATCTGCACGATCTGTCGGTCCAGGCGTTTCACCTGCTGCTGGAACTGTCGGAAAGCAATGAGACTCAGGAGTATCCGGAGCTTCTCAGCCGGATTCTCTCCTATATCGAAGGGCATTTCGATTCGACGCTCACAATCGACCTGCTCAGCCGGAAATTCGGGATCAGTTCGGGAACGGTTTTCCGTCTGTTCCGGAAGCACCTCAAACTCTCGCCGATAGACTATATCATCCGGCTTCGAATGAAACATGCCCGCTGTCTGCTGCTGGAACAGAAGTGCTCCATCAAGGATATCGCCGACAGGGTCGGATACCGGAATCAACTGTATTTCTCAAGTGAATTCCACCGCATCTGCGGACTTTCCCCCCGCGATTTTCGAAAAAAAAATATAACGTATTGAACTACATTTATTTTCGCATATTTTGCTCCGGAATCCGATGAAAAGAGACAGTCAGATTTGCCTTCTTCTTTCCCGGAGATTTTCTTTTTTGTACGCTCTTCCTGCTTGAAATCCGTCTTTTTCAGGATATTTTTACTAAAAATCATCAAAAGAATTCGAAAGAGAACTGAAATTATGGCGGAATGGTATTATAAAAAGAACGGAGTTTCAGTCGGACCGTTCAGCGAAGAGGATCTGCATCAGCTGATCGAACAGGGGCGCGTGACCGGGAATTCCATTCTGCGGGACAGTACAGCGTTTGTCTGGAAAACCGCCGCTGATTTTCCGGAACTGGCTCATTATTTCATGGAACCGGAAGAAGAGAATACTCCACTGCTGATGGCGGAAATTCTTTCCGTGGACAATACGGATTTCAAATTTTCCTGTCCGGTCTGCCATCAGAATTACACTGGAAGCATCGCATTGTATGAAGGCAAAAAAATCGTCTGCCGGCAATGTTCCTCGGAACTCACGATTCCAACGCAGATCACTTCTCCGGAAGCGGTACCGGAAATTCTGCCGGAAGAGATTCCCGAAGGAGAAATTCTCTGTCCCCACTGCTGGAAAACATTCCCGCGGCAATATATCATGTATATCAGCTCCCATCCTTCGCTGGTTGGCGATCCGGTCTGCGGAGAACACGAGCAGACCAGATTTTTCCCGGTCGTATTCAACTCAATCGGACAGCCGCTGGATTCGGAAGGGATGGTTTGCACGGATATGGCGTGTCCGCATTGTCATCTCCGTCTGCCGGCAAGCATTGTGGATTTGAATTCGCTCTATTTCTCCATTGTCGGCGCACCCGCCAGCGGGAAATCCTACTTTCTTACGGCATTCACTCATATTCTGCGGAAAGTTCTGCCGGAATACTTCGGGAACTCATTCCTGGATATCGATCCGCAGATGAATTCCATGCTGAATTCCTATGAGAAAATGCTGTTCATGGCCGTTGCACAGGACCATTTTGTAGCTCTGCCGAAAACCCAGCAGATCGGAGAGGGTTTTTCCAATCAGATTTTCATGAACGGAATGGCGATGGATCTGCCGAAACCGTTCATTTTTGAACTGAAACCAATCTTTTCCACGGAAAAGGAAAAGCATCTGAACGTGATTTTCTACGACAATGCAGGAGAACATTTTCAGCCGGGAAGTGATATTGTCATGAATCCGGCAACTCAGCATCTGTCTCATTCCAACGGAATCATCTTCACATTCGATCCCACCGCGGATGCCTCGATGCGAAGAGAGTGCAACCGGAACGATCCGCAGGTCGCAGAGGCGCTCAAAATCACGGATCAGAATGTGCTGCTCTGCGAAATGATCAGCCGTCTCCGCAGACACGCGAATCTGAGGACGGATGAACGTTATCCGGTTCCCTGTGTGGTTTGCGTTGCAAAACACGACGTCTGGAGCTCTCTGCTGGACCAGGATCTGCGCAAGCTCAATCCGATTCATCTTGAACCGGATGCACTGGAAGCCTCTCTGGATATCGGCTTGATTCTGGATGTCTCCTTTGCCGTGCGGGAACTGCTGCTGAAGGCCAATCCGGCGATCGTCAATACCGCGGAATCCTTTTTTGAACATGTCGTTTACGTTCCGGTCAGCAATTTCGGAACGCTTGCGATCAAAAATGCAAACGGAGCCATCGGCATCATTCCGGAAAACATTGATCCGCTCTGGGCAGAAATTCCGTTCCTCTACCTGCTCTGCAAACTGGGACTGATCCAGCAGACGAAATCCGCGCCCCAGCAGCAGACACCGCTGATGCCAGGATGCAGAATCGTGGACAAAATGCTGGTCTTTGAACATCCGGAACTGCATCATCGGGTGCTGCTCCCCCTCGAATATTGCGGGGCATGCCTGACCATCGCAGGGAAACGCTACCGTCTGCCGGAAAACGAAACGAAAAAATTCATCACCCGGAAAAACGGAAAAGACAGTTTCTGGGATTAAGGATCTCGCAAAAACTATGCTGGAGTTAATTCATACATCCGTTCCACAGGGATTGAAAGAAAATACATCCGGATTCTGCTCTGTCGCCTGGACCGCCGGAATGCCGGTGAATCTGATTCCTCCGCTGGAACAGCTCTGCGCATACCGGGCTCTCTATCCCTTCGGCGACCCGAAATACAATCTGAATCCTGTTGCCATCGCCTACCAGCACATCAAATACGGAGGAACGATCCTTCCGGTATTGAGCAGAATCGCATCCGCCGGACTCGATTATTCCGGAAGAAGCAATAAAATCGCCCATCAGATTCTGCTTCAGAAAGAAGAAACCGCATCCCCCGATTTTTCGCCGGCGGCTCTTTGCAGAAACAGTCGCACATTCGTCACAGAGTGGAACCAGCCGCCGCAAGAACTGCCGATCAGACACATCATCGCTCCAAAAGAAGTTCGGATCCCCGCAGAAAACTGGAATAAAATAGCCGGGAATGCGGCATGGGCGGGCATCATCGCGGAACACTATCTGCTGAATCCTTCCAGAGCGGTCTATGTGGAATATCCGGAGGGTTTTCCCCCAGAAACACTGCTCCTCCTTGTCACGGAGATCACGTCACTGCTGACAAAAGAACAGGAACTCTCTTTCACATTCAATACCTATTTCACCTCTCTGCCCACAGGCGGAGCATGTTTTCTGCGGTTCTGCCCTGAAAATTCCCCTGCGCTCCGATCCGCTGAACGGGTAGCCTCCAATCCGATCATCCGTCTGACGGAGAAAAATGAACTGACTCCCGCTCAGGAAAATTCCCGCTGGGGAATCTACGCAAGAACCGGAATCCCCCCGGAAAGTTCTTCCGACTCCTCCGAACAACAGGAAGAGTCTCTTCCCGGACTTGCACCCATACCGGAAGAAACAAAGCCTCTGCCGCAGGAAAAAATAAATCAGGAGGAGAAAACGAACGATCTGTATCAGAATTACCTCAAAGCAAGAGACATTGCTCAGACTCGTCTCGAACAACACAGAAAAAAACAGCAGCTTCTCCTCGGCATCGCCATCCTGATCACCCTTGCGGCGGCTTTTATTGCCATATCAATTCTGCTGTTCAGTCGGAACGAGCCTCAGGAGATGCTCCAGAATCAGCAGGGGGCTTCAAAAACACATTCTTCTGAGAAGCGGAATCACTCTAATGACTCGTCTTCCACTCAGGAAACAAGCGACGTCGTGGAAACAATCAGGATAGACCCCGGAAACTCTCCGAAAGAACAAGTTCTGCTTCAGGAAACTCCACCGCAGCCGGTCTCGTCGAAGCCACAGACGGTCGAGCAGCCGGATCGGTCTGGCAAACCGCCGAAGCCGGATCGGAAAAACATTCCCAAAAATCGGATTTCCGTTCCGTCTTCCCGTTCGCTCTCCCGATTTCTGGAACAACTGGCGTCCAGAATCTCAGAAGAAAACACATTCGCATTCAGCTGTTCTCTGCCGCCGGAACTGGAAAATGCGGAAGATCTTTCTCTGCAGCTGAGTGCCATCGGAGGAAATACGGCGAAAAAAATTGTCGGAAATCTTCCAAAATACATCCGAAAGGTTCCCGGAGGAGTCCGCATTCTCTCGACGGCCAACATTCCCAGGGACGGCATTTACGATTATGTGCCTGTTCCCGAAAACTTTCTGGAAATCACCGTAGGAAACCGACAGCTCCATGTGGCGAAAAAAGCAGGCGGAAACCACGATAAAATCGACTCTCCCCGACTGACGGACATTCTCTCATTTACCTTTTCCCACGGATCGGCAAAAATCTCCGTCCCTTTTACCCTGACCGGAGAAATGGCGGCCAGCCTCCCCTTCGGCACTCTTGAAAAAGGTTCCGCCACACGATATGATTTTGTATTCTCCGATCCTCCGTCAGAGCCGTTTCATTTCATTTACCGGAAAAGCCCGTCGGAAGAACGTTTTCTTTCGTTCCTCTCCTTCCGATTCGCTGACCGGGATGAATTCTTCCAGACTCTGGAAAAGTGGAACCGTTTCCAGAAGAACCGGATTCGAAACAAGTCCCGGAAATTCCCGGACGTCGAAAAACTCCAGCAGCAGATTGAGACGCTGAAAAAAGTGATCTCCAAATTTGAAAAAGAATATTCGGCCTTTTACAAGGATGACGATCCCATCACCTTCGGGGAAATCCTTCTCTGCCGGGATCTAAAAAAGGCGGAAGAACAGATCACCGCCTTCACCTCCCGGAAAAGAGAGTACGAAACCTTTATGACACAGGAAGAAAAAAAACGCAGACGCAGCAGTGCAAAAGAAGAAGCGCCTCTGTTTCAGGAGACACGCAGAATCTTCGAGGATCTGAA
The DNA here is from genome assembly GCA_905197955.1 of uncultured Lentisphaeria bacterium. GTDB lineage: Bacteria > Verrucomicrobiota > Lentisphaeria > Victivallales > UBA1829 > UBA1829. The sequence goes on from CAJKAR010000043.1 coordinate 12,674, forward strand.
CGACTGCCATCCATCCAACCGGAATCTTCTCCGCAACATCGTTCTCTGCAATGAACAGAAATCCCGCAAGCTGAAGCAGGAGAATCAGGAAAAGAAACTGCGGGAATTCCTTCAGAAACAAATTCCGAATCTGCCCATCTCAAAGCAGGCGAAGGAAAAACTTAAGAAAGCTGTCGGCAGCAGACAGCAAATCGTCCTGTTCCGCGATGGAGCAAACCGGAACAGGGAACTGGAACAGTATTTCACCCGGATCTGGGTCACGCGAACCGTAAAACAGGGGCGGAAATGAGCAAAATAACAGAACTGATTTCAAAAATGTACGCGTTTCTTGACAGCGCGGATCAATCCAGCACCCCGGAAATGCGGGAGATCTCCCTCCGTTTCGCGGCACTCTGCCGGGAGGTCAACGAGGATCTGGAACATGCGGATATGTTCCTCAAAAAAGGACTCGTTATCGATGCATTGAAATTCGACAAGGAACTCCATCCCTCTCTCCTCTCCCGCGCGGTGACCTTGAATATCAAACGCTTCGAAGAATGGAGCCAACTCTGTCATCTTTATGAAAATTGGGAATCGCCTCAGCCGATCAATCTGGCAATCGTCCGCCGGATGCATGAAGCCTACCGCAGTACCGAAATGCTCGCGCCCCTGCTGGAAAAGTGGCGCGCCATCATGCGCGACGGCTCCACAGAGGAAAAACTCGATATCCTCCGGAACATTCATAAGCTGGATCCCGCCAACAAAGCATGGGCGGGCAATCTGGCAAAACTGGAACAGGTCCGGCTCGAAGAGCTGTATGATGAGGCAAAACAGGCAATTCTTGACAAGGATTATGTCGGACTGGAAAAAATCTTTCTTGAGCTCTCCTCTCCGGACCTGAATGCAGCTCCCGATGACAAGGTCATGGAAAAAATCACTGCCGTTCTGCACGAGTATCAGAAAAATCAGCTTGCCGCGCAGACCAGACGCCTACTCGGGGAAATTGCAGACGCCTACAGTGAACAGAATTACGAAACCCTCCAGACGTTATTCCGCCGATGGGAGGAACTGGAAAGCGATCCTGATTTCGAACAGCCTCCTGAAGCCGCCTCACAGATCGAGGACACCCGTCGATGGATGCGTCAGATTCAGGAAGAACGCGAACGGCAGGAAGAGTTCGATCGGACGCTCGCCGACCTCATCGAACACTTGGATTCGGAAGGCCCCATTCACGAAATTGAGCGTCTTTACGGAACTCTTCAGCGGCTGGATCTTCCTCTGCCCGACTTCCTAACGGAGCGGGTGCGGTCCGCCCGGGAAAAAGCGGATCTGAAAAGCGCACGCATTCATCGCCGCCATCTGATACTCGGAGTTCTCGCAATTATCGCAGTAATCGGCATCACGGCATATCTCATTGCCTGGATTCAGGAGGAAAAAGCCTATAAAGACGTCCGCCGCCAGATGGAAAACGCCCTGAATGCCAGACAGTATAAAACCGTCCTCGACCAATATGAACATCTCTCCTCATCCACCTCCCCCTTTGCGGAACGCCCGACAATCCTGAAACTGCGCGACGACGCAAAAAAACAGACGGAGGAACTCGCAAAACTCGCCTCCGACTACACCATGACCCTGAAAGCCGCCGAAGTTTTCCTGACTCCGCAGGGAGTGGAAGCAAAACGCCTTGAGGAACTCATCCGGCACGCGGAGAAACTGACCACCCGTCTCTCTTTGACCGCGGCTCAGACCGCCGCTCTGACCCATTTGAAAATTCGCCGGGATGAACTCCTCCAGCAGCTCGCCCGGGAACGCGAGGCCCGCTTCCGCAGACAAATGGAAGAGCTGGAGGAACGGCTTTCCAATTTCCGGAAAAAACTGCTCCTGAACGCGGACCTTGCGAAACTTTCCGGAGAACTGGCTGATTTCCGACGGGAATTTAAACAGATTACCAGTCCGGAAGCCGTCCGGGGAATCGACCGGCAATATCAGGAACTCTTCCGGAAGCGGCTGGATTTCACATTGAACGCTCTGGAAACAACCTTGAAAAATCTCGTTGCTGAAAAAAATTACCGCATCCGTCTGGAAACACCTTCCTCGTTCCTGGATTACATGGATGCACTCGATCATCTTGAAACTCGTCAGCCCTCGCTCTATCCGCAATATGCGAACGCGGTCTCCATGACAAACTCCTGGCGCAGATTCAGCGACGGAATCTTCAGCAAAAAGGAACTGAATGATCCCGCTGAACTCAAAAACATTTACAGTAAAGTCGCTGCCGAAAGAGGAGTCGATCCCAATTACAGCGATCTTGCGCGCTTCGTTCCGCCGGAAGTCTCCGGGGCCTCGGGACAAAATCCCTGTCCCGCTCTGACAACCATGATTGAAGAACTCAATTCCACCATTCTCAGCAAGGAATACGATCTTTACGAAATCATTCTTGAAGATGCCGTCGGCAACCGGTACCATTTCTTCACCGACCGTCCCCCCGAATTTGAAAATCCACGGAAAAACAGTAAATATCCCCGCTCAATGACCCTGATGGTTTCCACCCGTCCCGGCAATGCCATTCCGCTGAAACTGGAGATCAGCGGAATGTATGGAAAAATCTTTTTCCGACGTGCCGGAGAGTTGAAGGAGATCCTGCTGCCGGATTCCTTTGTCAGACTCGTCAACGGCAATCTTCTGAGCCGTACCATTCCCAAGGCTCATCATTTCACGTTCCTGAAAAATGCGTGTCATTCCATCCGCAACGCCCCATCTCCGGCACAGGCGGAACTGGCGATTCTCACCGCCCTCAAGGAGCTGAGAAATCGGAAAAACATGAATGCCTACATGCGCATGAATTCCGCAAAGAGACTGCTCGGCATGCTGAAACTGACCTCGGGATTAAACAACGCTACCGTGGATGCGCTTCTGGCAAAACTGAATGCGGCCGATGCCCCGGAATGGAGCTGGATGAATCCCAGAGAAGAGGTGGACCGTTCTGCGGAAGCAGCCGCCATGCGGAAAGCCGTCGATCAGCTTCCCGTGGAGGAACTGGAACGGACCATTCGCTTTCAAAGAGCATTTTATGAAGAGGCGCTTTCCCGGATTCTGCGTCCGGCGGCAATCGTTCTGACAAAAGGAAAAGAACAAATCATCCCGTTCCGCGACTCCACCATCTCCGGAGAACTCTGGAGCATCACCCGGATTCCCGGCGGAGAATTCAGCATCCGGATTTTCGCAAGATGGAACCCGGAAAACGGAACCTTCCGGAAAGACAAATCCGCAGACCAGCCGGTTCACGGAATGGTGCTCTTCACTCCGGATGACCGGATGGAAACTCTCGCCGTGTTTCAGAAATTAACCCAGTCGTTTTCCTCTTCCGGCAATCCCATGCAGCCGACCGATTATCCTCTCCGCTGGCCTGCCAATTTCGTGGAGGAACAATGAACGCTTATTTTGTAAAACTCAACGGAAAAATCTTCGGCCCCTTTTCCGGCAGAAAACTGAAGAGTATGAAAGATGCGGGATTGATCCGGCAGGACACGCCCGTTTCCATGGATCGCACGTCATGGCGTTCCGCCGTGGATCTTCCATGGCTTTTCAGTGTCGCAGATGCTCCGCCGGTTGCTCCGGAAGTGGAAAATGCGAAAGAGAACGCGGCAATCTTTTCTGCTTCCAGTTCCGGTCAGGAAGAGGAGGACTGCATTCATCTTGTCCCGCCGGATGAGTGGCAGACGGAAACGGAAACCGGAACACCGGACCGGATGGAATTCTTTGCCAGAGTAATCTCGCTGATCTGGAACCCGGCCTGTCATGTAACGGCGATCCGGGACCGTTTTGGAGAAGATGGATGTGCTGTGGCTTCCGTGATCGTTTTCCTGTTTTTCTGGCTTTCGACCACTCTTTCCCTGAATCTTCTCCCGGCATTGAAAGGACTTTCGCTTCCTCTGTGGAAAACAATCGTTCTGCCGCTGTTCCTAGTACTGTTCCTGACGCTATATACAGCATTTGTCCGACTGTTTTTCGGGAATGAGAAGTTCAAGCAGCTCCATGTATCGGATTTCCTCACGGTAGGAGCCTCGCTTGCCTGCTGGGGAGTGCTGCTTCCCTTTGCGGGAGTGCTGTGGAGTGTTCTTCCGGCGGGAACGGAGTACTTCCGATCCGTCTGGTTCATCCTGCTTCTGTTTTTCTTCTGCTGCGGAGCGACCATTTCCACGCTCTGTTTTTATGAAAGCTGGACAGGATTCGGTGCCGTAAAAAAAACAACGGCCGCTTATCTGCTGCCGTTTGTCTTTTTCTTTTCCATATTTCTGGTCATGATCCATTTTTAAGGAGAGTCAAGTATGTCAAACGAGTCGAAACTGAGCTGGGAACATCTGGATATCGAATGCCGGTGCGGCTTTCAAAGCAAAAAATTCACGGCGGTCAATTTTGTCTTCACCTTTATCTTCGGGACCCTGCTGACGGTTCTTTTCTTCGCGGCGCTGTTTCCCTTCCGGGGATCGAGCACCTATATCGACATGTTCTTCCATGGAGGAGTGGAAAACCGTTCCGTCATTCCTTATTTCACGATGCTCCTGGCATTCTGGGCCGTGGCGATCCTGCTGGTCAAGCTCCAGAAGCTCAGTGTGCAGAGAAGAGCTCTTGAACTCAAAATCCTGCCGAAAAATCCCAATTTTGTTCTCTCCCCGGCAACCGCCAAGGAGATTCTCGACAACATCTACGACAAAGTGCAGACCCCCAAGCGTTTTCTGATTCTGGACCGCATTGAACGATCGCTTTCGAACTTGAAAAACATCGGCAACGTAAGCGATGTCTCCGAAGGGCTGAACGCGCAGGCCTCCAACGATGAAAACTATCTGGCCTCCTCCTACACGGTACTGAAGGGCTTCATCTGGGCGATCCCGGTACTGGGGTTCATCGGAACGGTACTGGGACTGGCATATGCGGTCGGAGGATTCGGAACCGTGGTCAGCAAGGGCGCCGATGTGGAACAGCTGAAGCAATCCCTTGCCGGAGTCACAAGCGGACTTTCCATCGCTTTTGAAACAACGCTCATCGCGCTCGTCGCCGCCCTGTTCGTCCAGCTGATGATGACATTCGTCATGAGCAGGGAAGAGGATTTCCTCGATGAATGCAGCGATTACTGCCACCGGAATCTCATCGCCAAACTGAAAACAGCAAAAATGATCGATCAAATCAGCGAGTAATCCCATGTCCGCCCGAGACGATTCCCCTCCTGTTTCCCTCTTCTCCTTTCAGGACATTATCACCTCAATTACCGGAATCATGTTCCTGGTGGTGCTTCTTCTGGCGCTGATTATTCTCGACAGCAGCATCCTGAAGAACTCCGCCAGTGAAGAAAAATCCTCCGCCGCCCCTCCTCCTGCGCAGGATCTGACCGAACTCAAACAGAAGATTGCTCTTCTCGACCAGCTTCTGAAAGATTCTCAGAAAGAGTACCGCACCCTTTCGATGCAAATGGAACAAGAGCTCACTCTTCCGCCGGACAAACTCGATCAGAAACTAGCCGCCGAACAGGAACTACATACGGCATTGAAACAGAAATTACACAAAACGGAACATCTCACACTCTCGCTCAAAAACGAAAACACCCTGCTGGAAAAGGAATCCCGGCGCATGGCAAAGAGCCTTCAGGAGCTGGACAAAAAAATCCAGCTGGAAAAAACGGAAATCTCCAAACGGCAGCAGGAACTGGAAAAGCAGAACAAACAACTGGAAAAACGGAAAAAACTGATCTCATACAGCGTGGACAGCAAATTCCCGAAAAAACTGCTGATCGTGGAGTGCGGTCCTGCTGGAATTCGGGTCAAAAACACCGCCACGGGAGAAGTTCGCAGTTTCATTGATCCGAATGACCTGACTTACGCTTCCTCCATCACCCATTTTCTGCAATGGGCAAAACAGCGCGACCGGCAGAACGAATATTTCAGTCTTGTCATCACGCCCGGAGCCTTCGGGTATGTGAACACGCTGGATCAGGAACTCACCGCAGCCGGATTCAGCAGGGGAAAGGAAATTCTGCCATCCAACGATTCGAGAATTCTTGAGGAGGAACCGTAAGATGTCCAAAGCGAACGCCGGAGACAACAGCAGTCTGGAACTGCTTCTGGACACGATGTGCAATACATTCGGAGCCGTCATGTTCATTGCCATCTCCCTGCTGGTGGTCATCTCCATGCTCGGAAAGGTGACCGCCGTTTCCGAATCTCTGCCGGAAACAGAATCTCTGAAAGCCATGCAGACTCAGCTGGCCCGTCTGGAATCCGAATATCTCCAGACGCGGAAAATGCTTGATCTTCTCAAACCGTTTGCCGAACGTCTCCAAAACGCTCCCCAACGCGAAACCCTGACCCGCTATCTGAAACTCAAAGAAGAAAACACCCTGCTGGAAACACAGTGGAAACTCCGGCAGCTCCAGCAGGAAACCGCGGAAAAACTCAAGAAGAACCTTCAAAAGCAAAAGGAGAAACTGAATTCCACGCTCAGCCGGAACTCAGAACTGTATGATTCTCTGACGCAAAAACGGCAGCAGCTGGAGAAATCCATTCTTTTCACGACCCGGACCCTCTCGAACTGGAAACCGGAATCTTCGCTGGTTTTCCGTCATCTTCAGCCGACCGAAAATGCGCCCTATTTTATTCTTCTTCAGCATGGAAGACTCTGGAGAATCGGCCCATATCTTACATTCCCCATCCAGGTGCATTCCGATGTCAGCAGTAAAAACTGGAACAATTTCTATGAGTGCACTCCCGCAACGGCCGGAACCCCCGTGTTGAATCCGGAATCCGGAGAAGTAAGCGCCGAAGCTCTGGCCCTGATCCGCGGAATTCCCGGGGACCGTTTCCCCTCGTTCCAGGTGTTTTCCGATTCTTCCCGCGAAATGTTCCTGATCCGCGAAGCGCTGAAGCAGGAAAACATCCGCCATGCATTCACCACAAAAACAGACGACAGTCCCGTCGGATTTGCCTTCCGCGAGAACGTAAACTATGAAAGCGACTGAAAAAACATTCCGGACCTTCCCCGCCCGGAGAGAAAAGGATCCCTCTTATGAACCCAAACAGCATTTACAACCCGGAAGATAAATTCAATCGAATCCGTCCCTTCTGCATTCTGGCCCTGCTGATTCTGATCCTGCTCTTCCTGATTTTTCTGGCTTCGCAAAAATCTGCCGACCGCGGAAAGGATTCGAACATCCCCCGTTCCGGAAAAACAGCTCAAACACCATCGAACTCCGGCTCCGGCAGAGGAAGTGGAACTGACGCAGGAAAAGAGAGCGGAAAATCATTCTCATCGAAAAATTCCGGCAACAAAGAAGCTTCTTCCAAAGGGAACAAAGGAAATAAAAAGAACAAGGGAAACAAGAGAAACACTGCCGTTTCCCCCGCATCATCCACGGACAGCAGCAATCCGAAACAAGCCGCATCCATTCCGCCTCCGCTGCCGGCTTCCACGGGAAAACCTTCCTCTCCCGGTGATTCCGCTCCAGGAAAAAATCAGGCAGAGGCTTCAGGCTCAACTTTTCCCGAGCAACAGTGGAAAAGCACAAAGAAGCCGACTATTTCCGAATCGGAAATCTGGTTTTACGCCACAACCCATATCAAAGAAATCGCCAAAGACAAACGCGATGTCTTTGAATTTCCGGAATACGGAGTACCCAATACTTCGATGAAAAAAGTTGCTGAAAATCTGTATAAAGTCAAAGGCTTCTTCAAGGTGAAGACACACGATGGCAAAGAAAAAATGTACCGTTTCTCTCTGAAAATTGATATCGCCAGCACTCGCTGTCATGATCTTGCAATCGAAAGCATGTAACCGCCCCCATCATCCCTCATCATCACATGCGGACGCGGTAAATTCCTCCATTTTTCTCCGCAAGCCGACGCAGCAGTTCGGATTCCCGGCCGATGGCAATACAGTTGATGGTAATTCTGCGCCTGGCGTTCCAGGTGTTGACCTTTTGCAGAAGATCCTGTTCGGAACAGTCCGTAGGTTCTCCATCGGTCAGGAAAAAAATGGAATTGATCTCATTCGGATCCGCAAGTTCAAAGATTGCATTCCAGGCGGCGCCCATTGCGGTTCCCCCGCAGGCTGTCAGTTTCCGAACATGCTTAATAACCGTCTCCACGTGAAGAATGCTGTTGAAGGGATACAGTCTCTTTTCCGGCGGAAAAAATTTGACGTTGCTTGCATACTCCACAAGGAAAAAGGAACCGCGGACGGGCTCTTCTCCTGACTTTCCCGGACGCAGAGTCAACATGGAAATCAACTCTTTTTTCATGGCCTCCATCCGGGAAATCCCCTCCGGAGTCCGGGCCCCCATGGAACTGGAAAGATCAATGACAAAAAGGATCTTTTCATTCTTGTTGACAGGAATTCCGTAAAAATAACTTTTTCCCCCTCCGGAACCGGTCTTTCCTACGTCGTAAGATGTCGGAAGCTCCTTTTTCTTCTGCGGAATGGAAAAGACATCCACGCCGAAAACCCCGGCAGAGAAAAGAATTACAAGGCAGAACATCAACAGTTTTTTCACGTCTTTTCTCCTGAATTGTTGTGAACAATCAAAAAGAGAGCCTTTTCACTTCATGCGGACTCCATCGAACAGCCCGATTTCTCCTCTCTCCGGTCAAGTCCCCGCCCTCCAGGAATAATATAAAACCTCTTTCCCGAAATTCCAGATCAGGAGGATTTTTCCGCCCGCAATTTGAACTGGCGCACACTCTGAAGCGAAACCGAAAGCACCAGCAGAAACAGACATCCGTAAAATGCCGGTGTAAACTCCTGATGCTCCCGAAAAATCAGCATTGCCAGAAGAATGCTGTATACCGGCTCCAGATTGTAACTCAGATTCACCGTAAATGCCGAAATCATCCGCAGAGCCTGAATCTGAAACCAGTAAAGTCCAACGGTACAGGCCAGCGCAAAGACAATCAGTTCCGCCGTCTCCGTTACAGTCGGCAGAAAACGCGGCGAAGGAAAGGCGATCAGATAAAACGGCAGAAGCAGCGAAAATGCCAGAAAACCTCCGCACATTTCGTAATGCAGAATCTTCCACGCGGAGTGCCGTCTTCCCAGAAATCTGGAAGCGATCGTATACAGCGAAGCCAGCAGAGTCGAAACAATCCCCAGCAGAATCCCCGTCCGGAAACGGAGATCAACCGAAAACACCAGCAGAATCCCCGCAATCGCCAGCAGACTGAACAGCAGTTCCATCCATTGAAACTTCCGTTTCAGCAGAAGCGGCTCCAGAATCGCGGAAAAGAAACCGATCATCGCAAAACAGGCAACTCCGATGGATACATTCGCCATCTTGATGCTGCCGAAAAAAAAGATCCAGTGCAATGCAAGCAGCAGTCCCGCACCGGAAATCTCCAGCCGATCACGCCATGAAGCCGCCTCCCTTCTGCGCAGAAACCGACTCACCGCCAGCAGTATAACTGCCGTAAACAGCAACCGCCACCATGTCATCACACCGCTCGGCAATGCAATGAGTTTTCCGAGAATCCCCGTAAACCCGGCAAACAGAATGGAAAGATGAAGACAGCAGAAAGCTTTCGCCATCTCTCCGGAATACACTTTCTGATCCATACTCCGCCTCTTTTCCGAATCGATCTGGAAATATAATCGGGGAAGCAGATTTTGCAAGAGGTTATAAATTCGCGGAAAGAGACTTGACTCTTCCGCTTTCCCGCTCTATTGTTTGGATATTCAGGGATTTCAAAACATGGACGACTTTATTTCCTATCAGACCTATTCAAAATTTCCGCTTCTTTATGAAAATACCGTTTCGGAAGCGGCGGAAACACGAATCAGCATTCTCCGTTTTTCCATTGTAAATGTGAATGACAGCTACAACTACGCGCCGCACCGGCACACAGGTCCGGAACTGATGTTTTCCGTCAGGGGAAGTTACGACTGTACACTCAACGACCGCGAGTTTTCCGTTCCTCCGGGACATGGAATCTTCATTCAGCCGGGCGATATCCACTGTGACCACTGCGGAGCGGAAAGCCGATTTGTCGCTCTAGTCTTTCGCGTGCTGGACCCGATCGGGAATCCCTGTTCCGATTTTTTCCGTCCGGGCACCTCCATGGAAAAACGTCTGTTCTGTTTTGAGCGTTCCGCGGAGATCAGGGAGATCTTTGATCTGGCGGTCCGCAGGCGATCCGGCGGGGATGCCTTTCTCCGTCAGACAGCCGCTTCGCTGGCCGCCGCCCTGATCTGGAACATATTCTCTCTGCTGAGGGATCAGCTTTCGGACTCCATGACCGGAGCGCTGAACGACAACTATTTCCGGAGCCGGGTCTACGACCTTTTCTTTGCGCATATCGATCGTTCTCTTTCCGTGCAGGAAGCCGCGGAAGCCCTCGGAATGAGCCGGCGAAGCCTGGAATATAAATTCAAGGCTCTGTTCGGGAAACCTCCTTCCAAAGTGTTTACGGCATGGAAAATCAGGCAGGCGATCCGTCTGCTTCAAGCGGGAATGTCCTCAAAATCCGTTGCACAGGAGCTCGGTTTTGCCAATCAGTTCCACTTTTCCAGGGTCTTTCGCGAGCAGACCGGAACAAACGCCTCAACCTTTTGCGCAAAAAGATAAATCTTTGCGTTCCCGGATATTCCATTTTTCCGGATTCCGCTGTATACTTTCTCCATGAAAAAAATCATCGGAAGGATTTTATCATGGAAGTATTCAAATTCATCCACAACCGCGTTCTCCGGCTCTACTCGGGCGGAAGCGGAATCGACCGCCTCTGCGGCGAAGCGGAACCGAAAGACACCCGATTTCCGGAAGACTGGATCGCTTCGTGCATCGAAGGCAACGGGCGCGCGTATCATTCGCCGGGACACGGCATCAGTAAGATTGTGTATCAGGGCGAGATCCGTTCTTTTCCGGAGTTTCTGCGGGAACATGCGCTTGCGCTTCTCGGTCCGGAGCATCTGAAGCGGTTCGGTCCGGAACCGGCTGTACTGACCAAACTTCTTGATTCGGCGGAACGTCTTCCGCTTCAGGTGCATCCGACCCGCGCCGATGCGGAACGGCTTTTCCATGTCCATTACGGAAAAACGGAGGCATGGATCGTTCTTGCCACCCGGAAAATCAACGGGGAGGAGCCCTATCTGCTGGTCGGGTTCAACGAAACGTTTGACCGGGAGACCTTTTACCGTGAATCCGTGGAAGGCGAATACAAAACAGGACTCTCCATGCTCCACAAACTCAATGTGAAGCCGGGAGATGTTGTCATCATCCGCGGCGGACTCCCCCATGCCATCGGTCCCGGGGTCACAATGGTGGAAGTTATGGAGCCGAGCGATCTGGTCATCGTGCCGGAAATCAACTGCTGCGGCGTTATGCTGGATGTGGAAAAACGGTTCAACGGCCTAGGAATTGAGAAAGGGATGTCCCTCTTCGACTTCCAGCCCCGTACAAAGCAGGAACTTCTGGAATACGTCTCTCCGAAACCGGAAACGCTGGAACAGAATGAAAACGGAACCTTGAGCACTCTGATCCCGCGTTCCGCCTGCGGCTATTTCGAAGCGCAGAAACTGACATTCTGCAAAAAATGGAATCTTGATCTTTCCCGGCGACTCTTCCGGATCGGTATTCTGACGGAAGGCTCCGCCCGGCTCAACACACTGGAAATCAAACGGGGAGAAAGTTTTATGATTCCATACGACTCTCCGGAAATTACAATTACAGGGAACGGAACGATCGTATTCGTTCTTCCGCCTGAAGAGGAGAATCGACATGCTTGAATCCGGAACCATGACACTTGGAGTCAACTACTGGGCATCGCATGCTGCAACGGAAATGTGGTCAAGATGGGATGCGGACGCGGTCGAGCGCGATTTTCGATCTCTTGCGGAGTACGGAACGACTCTGGTCCGAGTGTTTCCGCTCTGGCCGGACTTCCAGCCGATCACTCTTCTGAAAGACGCCGGACATCCCGGCGGAAGGCCTCACGAAATACGGATGATTGAAAACGGTTTTGAAATCCCTCTGCCTGATACGCCCGCCGGACGGTGCGGCGTCAGCGAGCTTATGATGCAGCGATTTGAGACCCTTGCGGATCTGGCGGAAAAACACGGTTTGAAGCTGATCGTCGCCATTATGACCGGTCACATGACATTCCGGCAGTTCGTTCCGCCGGCGCTGGATGGACGGGATATCTTCCGTGATCCGATCGCACTCAAATGGGAAGCGCGTTTTCTGTCCTATTTTGTCTCGCGGATGAAGCGGCATCCTGCGATTTTCGCCTGGGAATCGGGCAACGAGTCCAATTACATGTCGCATGCGCGCATTCCGGAGGAAGGGTGGATATGGATCAAATACATTCATGGAATTATCCGGGAAAATGACAACAGCCGTCCTGTGATCGGCGTCAGCGGACTGACCATAACGCCGGAAAACGACCGCTGCTGGCTCATTGCCGATCAGGCGGAGCTTTCCGACTATCTGACCGTTCATCCCTATCCGATGTGGAAAAAGGCGGGAACGGAAGAGTTCAATGAGATTCGGAATCTGTTTTTCACCACGGCGGAATCGCGTCTGGTGGAGGAGGTCAGCGGCAAGCCCTGCTTTGTGGAGGAGACGGGAACCTGGCGGCCGATCTCCACCGATCTGGACGGCATGGGTGCCGCGGTCCGCGGAATGCTCTGGAACCTCTGGGCAAACGACTGCCGCGGATTCCTCTGGTGGTGCGCCTTCGATCAGGATTCGTTCGACATCGCGCCATACGACTGGGTTCAGCCGGGACTCGAACACGGGATCTTCACAGCGGACCGCAAAGCGCATCCCGCGGCGGAGAGCATGAGACTCTTCCGGGATTTTCTGGATACACTCCCTTTCCGGAGACTGCCGCGGAGCAAACCGGATGCGATTTGTCTGGTGGAGGATTCGGAAATTGCCAATGCCGTATGCATTCTGGCACATCAGGCGGGCCTCCAGCTTGAGTTTCAGGCGCCGGCCGACCCGTTGAAAGAGGCATCTGTCTACTTTCTGCCGTCCGCAAAAGGACGCGCCGGCCTTTCCACGCGCCGCTGGGAGGCTCTGCTGGAAAAGGTCCGGAACGGTGCGACCCTCTATCTTGCACTGGACGATACGTTCCTGACACATCTGGCGGAAGTTTGCGGAGGTGTTCTGACCAGTCGTTTCGAAAGCTGCGACCAGATGGAGTATCGCTTCCCCGATTTCCGTCTCACTCTGCCCCGAAAAGTCTGTTCGCGGATGAAGAGCCTCGGAGCCGGAGTTCTTGCGGAAGATTCCGAAGGCAATCCCGTCCTGTTTGAGCACTCTTATGGGAAAGGCAGAGTTTATACGCTCGCCTTCCCGCTGGAACGCATTGTGCTGAACACTCTGCACGGATTCGATACAGATGCATGGAAAATCTATGCGTTGATCCTTCCGAAACAGCATTCTATTTCATCTGCAAATCCGAAACTGATTGTAACGGAGCACCCTTTCGATGAACAAACAAAGGGCTGTGTGCTTGTCAACTGTTCCATGAAAGCCATGGATGAGGAGCTGACGATCGATCCCGGATGGACAATTGAATCACTCCGCAGCGACCGTCCAGACGTCTGTCTGACAGGGAATGCGATTCACATGCCGGCGAACAGCGGAGCACTGCTGATGCTGAAAAGGAGCTGAGTCTCCTTTTCACTGAAGCATCAGATTCCGGATCTGCAGTTCACACCCTTCCGACTCTTTGCGCAGGGCCTGAAACAGAATCTCTCCGCGCAGATTCTCCGCCTCACCGCAGGAAAGTCCGGACACTCCAGGTGCAGGATACACAAACCAGAGGGTCTCCTTGTTTTTCCTGCTTGCTGATGCGGAACAAGGTTCCGGATGTGAGAAGCGTCCAGCCCCTCCTCACATCCGGAACGATTGATTCACCATTCTGTTGAATCCAAAGCATGGAACAAATGGAACTGTTTTCCGACAAACATTTTTGTTAAGACTTTCCACTTTTCCGGGAAACGGATATAAAAAACCGCATCTGCGGCATCGGATGGAGGGAGATGTATTAATGGAATAACCAGTATCCGGATTTGTTATGGTTTCTTTTTATTCAATGCAGCGATAGCTCTGTTCAAATCTTCCTGCGATTGATAATACTTGCATTTTTTGCCAAAAAAATATACTTCATGCGGCTTTAATCCGATTTCTTCCGTATAGATTTTACAGTAACTATTTTCAGGGTCTCCCGCATATGCATACAGACAAGTTTTACATGGGAGATGATCGCATACAGCAAAACCGCCGAATATCTCATCTTTCAATCTGTCGCTCTGCATTTCTCTGTATTCTCTTTCTGCTGCGGAGATGGAATATACCGTATCCCCGGCAGATTTTCAAGCATCTTGTAAATCTGCCCTGAATTATACTGCATCCCTGCTTCAGAACCTTTCGGATCTTTCCCGGAATTTCCAAAGAGTTTGCACGGAGGCTCCATATTTCTTTTCCAGCAAAATCTTTCAACACGTCAGGTTGAGCAGTTCCATCTTCCCGAAGGTTCCCCAAAATCCTTGCTGATGCGAATCAGAGGACGGAACGGAAAAATTCCGCCCGATCGGTAAACCACGGCAGATCCAGTCCCTCCATCCGCCATTCGATCCATTTCGGATCACTCATCCACACACGGAGAATCTTCCCGCGATACTCTTCCGGGAGAGTCAATTCCATGGAACAGGAACAATTTTCCTGATCGGTCTGATACTCAAAAGGAATCATGAAAACCTCGGACAACACTCTTCTGCCCTCCGGAGTCTCCAGTACAATCCCCAGCGATTCCCCTGCATTGGTGTTTCGCCCTCGCGGCCAGCGCCAGTGAACACGCAGTTTTCCATTCACCGGAGATTTCAGGAAAAAGCCGATCGGAACGGCAATTCCCGTTCTCGCAGAAAACCAGCGGGAAGCCGAGATCAGAAACGGATAATCCGAAGAAACTCCGCCCCAGCAGTCATTAGCGAACAGCAGTTTCACACGGACAGGTTTGCCATCCGGAGATTTCATCTGGAATTTCCCGTATTCCGCAGGAAGATTTTCATAAAGTTCCATGGATCTTACCTGGTTTCCGCGGGAGTCGAACGCCGTAAGCCTGAGACTGTCGCCCTCCCGTTTAAACGACCAGTAACGGAAGGAACGGATCCGGTAAAGATCCAAAGAAACGACACCCTTCGTATCCGGATACAACAACAACTCGAACGGTTCATTTATTCCGCAAAACGGCATTCGTCCGGTCAGACGATGCAGAAACGAATACTCCGAGGGCAGGCGCGAATCCTCTTTCCTTCCAAAACTGCGGAGACCTTCCAGATAAAATGCCGCCCATTCCAGACTGGTATCACGCCCGTTCGGGGAAAGCAGACTCCAGATATACGAATCTCTCCCCCGTGAAAGATAATTCAGATAGTCCGAATTGGAAAGTCGTTTTGCCATAACAGATTCCATAAACAATCTCATACATCCGCGTCCCTCATCTGCCGAACCGGTCAGAGTCGGCGCCTGAATCCGGTTTTCCGGCATCGGCGAAGGTTGGCTGTTGATGGATAGAAAACGTTCCGCTTCCCGGTTCAGACGATCAAGATACTTCTGTTCTCCCGTCACATCGTAAAGTTTCAGAAGCGCCTCATGCGCGATCCCGCCGTAGTAACCGGAAGAATCCGAGGTTCCACCAAGATTGTACTGACGTTCGAACGCCTTTTTTACCTCCAGATTTCCGGTCAGCTCATAGATTTCCGCCAGATGAAACAGCATACGGTGCCGTTCGCGTCCGCTTTTATACGGAATTGCGGATTTCTGAATCAGGACAGCCGCCGCGCCGATGATCGCATCCAGACTTCGGCGATCTCCAGTTAGAAGATAGTGATACACCAGTCCCGTCAGCCAGAAATGCCCGGTATGGAAATTGTAATTGATGTGGGTCCATGTGTAATGCGGATACACGCCTTTGGCAAAGCGCCCCCCATGGCACATGTCAAGATCGCGCTGATGGAGAGAATGATTCCGCGCCATTTCAAAATCCTCGTATCTCCCAGTACGCAGATAACGAGTCCACAGATTCCGCACAGCGGAGGTCTCATGGTTCGTTGTCCAGCAGCGGGAACCGAAATCGCCGAAGTCTCCATAGCCGTACATGTTTTTAACTTCAGCTTCTCTCAAATCCGCAGAAAAAACATCATCAATCAGTTTCCAGGATCGGGGAAACTCCGCTTTCAGTTCCGCAGAAGAGCGAAGAGGACCGAAAACTCCGCTCCGGGAAAGATGAGTCGGATCGGTCTGCAAAAGAGCCTCTTTTTCTTCAGGAAGCTCCGCCCCGTCCGGATTGTACCATAGACGCATGGATGCGGCAAGCCCCAGCGGCAGATCCAGCGGATTCACGCCATCCTCCGGCCAGAGATACAGCTTCATCCGATCCTCTTCAAATCCGAATCCTCGCGGAGCATTCTGCCAGAGATTTTCCACTCGAACCACACCTCTGCCGCTTGATGCGACTCCCGAAAGTTTTTCTCCGGAACGGATGGTTCCAGTTCTGCCGGAACGCTGAAACACATCCCATTCCGCCCGTCCGGAACGGGCGTGACGCTGGATGACACTTCCATTCCCCTCTCCGGAAAAACCATCCGCACGCCATCTTCTGCCGCCGGGAAGTTCCAGGTAAATTGCCTGAACCGTTTTCATCAGCGGAGTCACTTTCGGAATAAAATTGTTTTCAAACGAATAGTCCAGCCGGAAGAAGGGTTTTCCCGCAAACGCGGTCAAGCGCAGTTCATAAGCGAGTTCCGCTCCGCCCCGGATCAGAATGGTGGAAGTCACAGGACCGTTTTCCTCTATTTCAATCGTATCCGGTTTTGCTGTATGGATTCTGCCATCCACCGTTTTGACTACACAGCGCAGAAGCATGTTTTTCAGAAGAGACTTCTCTTCCGGGACAATTTCCAGTTCCCGTCCGCCAATACGAATCCCGACTCCGTTTCCGATTTGTCTGGCAAGAGCCGGACCGGAAGATGGCGGAGAGCTCAGCGTTTCTCCATAACGCAGTCGAAAATCCCGTGAAACTCCAGCTTCCAGATCTGCCAGAAAATCGACCTTCACAGCAAGGATACTTCCATCCACCGGACGGCGTGCAAGGATTGTAAACTGCGCAGGAACAACACCACCTCCCGCGTTGATCAGAACCATGCCCGAAGAATCAAACACTTCTCCCTTTGGAAACGGAATTCCTCCGCTTACAATCGCATTCCGGACTTTCTTCCCCGCAGGATTCAAAACTCTGAAACGAACCTCGCCCTTTTTTGTTGTTCCCCTATTCTTCATTCCGGAATAGCGTTCCGGCGAAACAGCTGGAGAAAGATACACTTCCGCAGTGGAATTCCGATGCCCCATAAACGCTCCCGCTTCCACTGTACCATGTTCCAATTGGACGGCGTCAATCCAGACAGGCGAATTTCCTTCATTCCGAATCTCCATCCGATAGAAGTTGAACTGCTGTGGCGGAGGTTCCCGATTTGTCTTCGGAGAAATAATCTTCTCTCGCTTCCATTCCCCCGGCTCCAGCAGAAATGATTTCCGATATATCGGCGCATTCGTACCGTGCATATCGGTCTCCAGCGGGTGGAGCATCACGCAGATTCTATTCGGCTTCTCCGTCTGCGCATAAAAAGAAAACACAGCACCGTTTCGCGCCTGATCGTAACTCATCCATGTGTAGAACCCGCCCGGATCCAGCCGGAGAGACCGTTTCCCATGAAACGCTTTTCCGGAATCAAGAAAACAGCGGTTCATGGTTTTTTCCGTCCGGTAGTCTCCCAGCAGCGGATAGGAGGGGGCAAGTGTTTCTACCATTTCAAAACTCGAATCCGGAAGCAGATTGACCTCCTTTTTCGGTAAAGTCAGGTTCTCAAACGAAATTCTTCGGATTTTCAGAGGAGAAGCCGTTGTAATATTCACGCCGTTCAGTTCGGCAAGATCGTGAGGCAAAGCAAATTCCGAAAGGGGAATCCGAAGAGATTCGCCCGTTCTCCCGGAGCCTTTCCGACTAACCCTCCGATTGGCTTTTCCATAAGAAATAAGATCCATCGAAAACGAATACGGTCCATCCATCTCCAGAACCAATGCGCTTTTCCCGTGAATTCCGGAAAGGAGAAGCGGTTTCCCATCTGCGGGACGGAAGTGTACTGTTCCTTCCTTTTCGGAAATCGGCAGGAACGAAAGTTCATTTGAAGCAGGAATCAAATAAATACCCGGACTTTCGCTCCAGCTCCACTCAGATACCTTGCCGGGAAAACGAAACAGAGCTTCCTGACGACGGGCTGACTGCGTCCAGACCGGCTCATCCGATACTTCCATTTTCAAATTCCGGAACCATCCTTCCGCTTTTCTTCCATATCCAGCCGCACAATCCAAAGAAAGAAAAGCGGAAACGGTATCCATCGGAAGAAACAGCCCCGTTTCCAAAGTCTCCCAACCAGTACTCCCCGTTGTTCGGGTCCTTGCGGAACGGGTCACCCAGCGGGAGTTCTTCAAACGCGCGGCAACAGAAATGCCGACACAATCAAGAGCAGAAGCGAATTTCTGTCTGAGCTCCGCAGAAAACTTCAAATACTTTCCGCGCGCCCCGCTCAGTTCTTCTTTTGTCAAGGAACGCTGAAGGCCGTTATTGAACGCCCCATCCGCATCATCATGCAGATGAAGAACACCATTCTCTTCCAGACGAATCCGTTTGAACACTGCTCCTCTGGCTTCCCCGGCATTGCGGAAATCCTTCGGGTCAAGGACCTCGGCTAAACTGTAATGCAACGGAAGCAGAATCGTCAGAAGGAAAAATATATTGACGTTCCGGCACATTTCATTTACCCTCCCAGAAACTCATCGGCAGAATCCGGGGATTTCGAACCTCACCAACATGCATATCAAGATACAGCAGATTCACTTTGTTGTTATGCCGTTCCGCACCCTTGTAAATATGGGATACTCTCTCTAAAACCGCATGGTAACGCGCCGCAACAGAATCACCGGCATCTGCTTTGGCTGTATCGGCGAAAATCGGAAGAATCGTGGGACGTTTCGTATATTTTTCCGCCTTCTGATGTCCGATGATAGAATAAAATCCATAACTGGTGGGAGTGCTGGAGCCATCATGAAGATAAGGAGAGCGATCTGATGGACAGAGCAAAATTTTCCGTCCAGGTTTATCAATCAGGTTGGAGGTAAAAAATTCTCCGTAATCAAGACGGGTCCACATGCGGCTTCCCGGCGTGGCAGTAATCATGTACCCATCATACGCATCAAGATAAAGCGTTGTTACAGTCCCCAGCTGCTTCATATTGCCCTTGCACGACGCCATATATCCCGCCTCACGCGCACTGTTCAGAGCAGGAAGAAGCATTCCGGCAAGAATTGCAATAATTGCAATTACGACAAGGAGTTCTATCAATGTAAAATTTCTGTCGATGTGTTCATTTCCGGCAATCATTGTTTTATCCTTTCGTTTCATGTTGATTCTCTTTTCAAATATCCCGGTTCCAGAAGGACCTTCCTTTGATTCGATGTTCCATTGATAATCTGAAACAGCATTCCGACAGATGCAGTTCCCAGCTCCCGAGCATCAATTTTGATTGTCGTCAAAGCCGGATCCGTCATTGTACTGAACAGAAAATCTCCAAATCCGGTCACGGCAAAATCTCCCGGGACCCGATAATTGCACTTCTGCAGAACAGCCAGAGTCTTCACCGCTTCGTAATCGCGACCGCAGATAATGGCTCCTCCAATATGATTCGGTTTCAGCCACCCTTCAAGCGCACGAAAAATCAACGGATAGTGATCGGTCCGACAGTTCCGCAGTCCGGCAAACGTATCAAACGAAACATTCCGTCCGTAATCCAGCAGATCCGCCTGAATTCCAAGTCCGGAAGCGGCTCTCAGAAAACAATCCCTCTGCCAGCGAGCCTGAGCGGTCTGCTCATGATAAAGAAACGCCACGGGACGATCCCGCCGGACAACATCCTCCAGAATCATTCGATATCCCTTTTCCGCATCCGGTGCAACAACCGGCAGATCCGTTTCCTCCGGATTCCCGTCCACCAGAACAAGATTCGGCGTAATTTTCCGGAAAAAGGAAAGATCATCAAAATAGTTCTGATAGTAGGCATCAATCAGAAGTCCATCCACAGCAAGATTTTTCATCATTTCCAGCGCATCTTCCTGCGTATTGACCACCCGGGAGAATATCTGAAAATTAACTCCCTGTTCCCGCGCGGCATTCTCACTGGAATAAATAATGTCCGTATAATATAAATCCGTCACATCCAGCCGCAGCGCACGAGTCCAGTGATTCAGAAGGCAGACCGCATTGTGGATGATCCCCTGTCCACTCCCGCGGATGAACGTGCCTTTTCCCTGACGACTCTCCAGAAGATTCTCTTCGATCATCAGGCGTACCGCCTTCCTCACGGATGTTCTGGAAACACCGAACCGCTCGCACAACAGATTCTCCGAATAGATCGCATCCCCGATCTTGAGCTCTCCCGAGGCTATCTTGCCTTTCAGATAATCGACAATTTTCTGGTAAAGTGTATCTTTTCTCATGAACTTGTATTCTTTGTAATCTTATTTTTTAGTACATATATTATAAACTATTCCCTAAAATAAAACAAGTAGGCATTTTGAAAAAAAGTAAAAAAAACTCCCTACCCTCCTCTGTCGGAACTTGTTAAATTGAGAGCAAGAATCCATGATTCAAAATATTTTTTATCATTTCTTTTCCTTTCCCATTGAAATTGCGGAAAAAAGAAGCTATCATACTGAAGAATCCGATTCAATCAACCAACCGGAAGGAGAATCAGTCATGTCAAACACTCCCGTTCTGCCAACCAAAGAACAGGCGGAATGGCTCCGTTCTGAAATCGGAGTCATTATTCATCTTGATCTTCAGGTTTTTGAAAACACCTACAACTTCCGCGATCAGTGGGGGTACACTCCAAGCCCGGAAATCTTCCGGCCGACGGAACTGGATACCGATCAATGGATCTCCACAGCGGCAGAGGCCGGAGCAAAATATGCAATTCTCGTGGCAAAACATTGCAGCGGATTCTCTCTCTGGCCTACAAAAGCTCACTCGTACAGCGTTGCAACTTCCCCGTGGCGGGATGGAAAAGGCGACATCGTGGCAGACTTCATTGCGTCCTGTCGGAAATACGGACTCAAACCGGGCATCTACTGCAGCGCCTCCGCCAATGCGTATCTGAGAGTGGACAATCCGGGAACGGTTGTCGGGGGATCCGCCGAGGACAACCGAAAATACAATGAAATTGTCATTCAGCAACTCACAGAACTCTGGAGCAATTACGGTCCTCTGTTCGAACTCTGGTTCGACGGCGGCGTGCTTCCTGTGGAAAAAGGAGGACCGCCGGTTGCAGAACTCCAGAGAAAACTTCAGCCGAACGCCCTTGTTCTAGGAGGACCTCTAGGCTGTCCGAACCGCATCCGCAACTCCGGAGCGGAAGATGGAACCGCCGTGCTCCCCGCATGGGGAACGGTCGATTCCATCAACCCGACCCGTTCTGGAAATCCGGACGGGGACGAATACATGCCGATCGAATGTGATCTGGCAAACCGCAACTCGGTCCGATCCTTCCAGGGGGGATGGTTCTGGCATGAAGGTCAGGATGATGCGGTTCATCCCGTCGCAACTCTGGTGGACTGTTACTATAAATCCGTCGGCAGAAACTCCAATTTTCTGATCGGCATGGTCATCGACAACCGGGGACTCGTGCCTGAAACGGACCTGACGGTCTTCCGGGAATTCGGGAGTGTCATCCGCCGCATCCAGCAGCTCCCCCGAGATACAGTATCCGGAACAGGAAAAGTTCTCGAACTCGATCTGAAACAGAATCATGAAGTCTCCGAAATTCTTCTGCGGGAAGACTTCACCCAGGGGGAACGTGTCCGGAAATACCGGATCGAATCCTTCAACGGATCTCACTGGGAACTGGTTCTGGAGGGCGAAGGGATCGGACATAAACGTCTTTTGAATTTCCCGAAACGCAACGCGGAAAAACTCCGGCTGACTATTCTTCACTCCGAGGGAACACCGCTGATCGAGGAATTTTCCGCCTATCTCCGCGCCCCCATTATCGAAGCTCCGGAAATCCGACGCGATAAAGAGGGCGTCATTACCCTTTCCGTTCAGGCGGAATCGGAAGTCCGCTACACTCTTGACGGGACTCTTCCGACTCTCGATTCCCCGCTTTACACCGGACCATTCAAAGTCGAACGGCCCGGATTCATTCGGGCGGTTACAATTCCGCTTGCCGGATTCGATCCGGCTTTCCCGGAATTGAAAACAAATCCGGTCGCAGAGCTTCATTTCGGAATTGCAGATACCGACTGGGAAGTTCTTTCCGCCGACAGCGAATACGATGAGCAGAATCGAAAAGAAAACATTCTCCTCAACAACATCTATCCATGGATCAGCGGGAAAACAACCGATCTGCCTCATGAATTCATCGTTGACATGAAGCGTCCTTACGATGTCCGCGGGTTCATCTACACGCCAGCGTGGCAGCCGGGACACATCCTCAAATACGAATTCTATGTTGGTGACACGCCCGACAATGTCAACACCTTTCTTGGCAGCGGTTCTTTCGGGGACATCCTGAATATGCCGGTTCAGCAGGTGGTTCGTTTTGCCCAAAGCACCAAGGCCAGATACTATCGCTTCCGGGCAACGGCAAATGCCAGTGGACGCCGCTATACCTCTGTCTTCCGCATGGAGATCATCACCGATTGAAAAATGCCCGAAGGGAAGGAGCCGAAGGCTCGGTGCAGGTCCGTGACCTGCTTCGGTCCAGCTGAATAAGCT
>CAJKAR010000044.1 GCA_905197955.1 uncultured Lentisphaeria bacterium
AAATATAGCATAATTTTCTTGGATTTCATCTTTTATTTAGGGATAAGTTCTAAGTTCCGGATTTGACAAATTGGATTCAATGTAACGGGCCGCACTCTCCACAGAAAACTCTGAATAGGAAAGACTTTTGATCCCACCCCCCGCCAGATACTCAAACAGAAGAAAAATTTGAGTGGAAGCATGTAGAATGGAGGCCGGATCGGATTTCGGCAGACACCAGAGAAGCTCCTTGTAAAGATTTTCCGGGAACGGTCTATCCAGAGAAAAGTGGCGGGGAAAATGATAACAGGAAAAAAGAGACATTGCCAGAGGTCCGTCAAAAATAACCCATGCAATCGCCGTCTCTTCGGAATCGGATACAAATCCATGATCCTCATTGGGATAATAAAAGACAACATCATTTTCTTTCATCGGGAACGGATGATCAAAAATGTAGGCAGTTCCTGTTCCTTGTATACAAAAGTTAATTTCTATGGAATCCGAAATAAGACAGGAGGACTTCCCGTTAATGATTTCATTGACCCCTCTTTTCCCTACTCCTCTTGCGTAAATCGGCAGAGAAATATGGTTCAAGCTGCCGGGCAACGATGATGCATGTTCAAACATAAGCGCTCCAAAATAACAACTGTTTAACCATTTTGTTCTCTTGTTTTTCCGGATAAATATAGTATAATGTGTCCTAAATACAAATCATAAAGAAAGGTTTTTCAATGAAGCGGAAATTTACTCTTATAGAGCTTTTGGTTGTAATCTCAATTATTGCAGTTCTTGCCGGACTTCTGCTGCCGGCCCTGCATAAGGCCAGAGAACGGGCTCGTGAAAATGATTGTCTCTCCAGAAAAAAACAGTTCATGCTGGCGGAGACCATGTACTCTCATGATTTCCGTTACATGGTTGTCAGCATGCCGGTCAACAATACACCGGGCCACTACCTTTTGTTCAACGAACTGCTGGTCACAGGAAAGTACACCTACAATCTTGGATATCTTTCTCCGGAGATGCTGCTCTGTTCCTCCAATCCCTATGCGGATAAAAACTGGCAGACGACCGGAAGCATCTATTACTCAACCTACGGAATGCTGAAGGTTACAAATGAAATCTATTACTGGAAGGACAAGGATGTGGGGGACTGCATGATCGGATCAAACTCGCCACTGGTGCAGGGATATATTGTTCCGGAACGGTGCAAGAGACCATCCGCCTTCTTTATCGTTGCCGATACAACGTATCCTACCGCGGCTTATAAAAAACCGGCCTTGGGCGGAGGGTTCGGATTCTGGGCGGATAGAACAGATCCGACGGTTTCGGCGATTCATCTGATCCACTCCGGCAAAGCAACCGTCGGCTATGTGGACGGGCATGTGGAAGCCGCAACCGGCAAGTCCCTCTACTGGAAAAGCGCAACAAAACCCAAAATCGCCATTGCCGAAGATGGTCTTACCTCAATCCGCTTGAACTAGGGAGCTATCCATGAAAAAGCAATCCATGAGCAAAGTGTTCCTGATTTGCGGAATTGTTCTGTTTGCTGGAGTTCTTTCCGCAAAAGAGCTGCTGACCTTTGATAACGCGACTTTCCGAATCGAGGGCAGAAAAAACAAAGGAATTGAAAACACCTCTCTGACCCCGTCTGCAAAAAACGGGACTGTTCTCCGATGGAAATCGCCAACACCTTCTGCGATCGAGCTGGCTCTTGTTTCGCCGGCATCTCCGAAGATTCCTCTTTTTGAAAAAGCACTCTTCACACTCAACGCCGAGTTCCCGAAAGAGCTCCGTCTGCGTCGCATCGTATTCCGAATGCAGGACGCAAAAGGGGAGATCTTCCAGTTCTCGAACCGGATCTCTGGAACCTTTTCCGGAAAAATGAAGCTGGAATATACCTTGTCAGAGGGTTCGGCCGAAAGCTCCTGGGGCAGAAACAAAAATAAAAAAATAGACTGGCCCCTCTCCTTTTACGGACTCGCCATTGACACCAACCGGAATACAGATCCCAACGGGGAAATTATTCTGAAATCGCTGGAATATCAGGTTCTGGGAGAAGCTCTTAAAATCTCTCTGGACTGCGGTCACCCGTTGAAGCTGCTCTTGCCGGAACGCAAGAGTCCCCCTGCCCTGACGTTCTGCAATACAGGCAGCGAAAAAGCGGTGCTCGGCGGAATCCTGCGCATTGAGGATTTTTCCGGCAAGATTCATGCCTCCGCCATCAATACCACACTTCCGGCGGGAGAGAAGGTTGCCATTCCCATTCCAGGCGACTTTTCAACGCCGAACTGGTGGAAACTTCAATATAATCTGGTCAGCGCCGCCGGAAAAAAATATTCCGGAGAACACCGTTTTGCACGCATGATTCCCGCCGGACCGACCGCGGAACGCGCAACGGGCTTTCTGTTCGGCATTTGCAGTCATCCGGAACGATTTGGAATGGAAAAAGCTCAGACGGAGGCTCTTGCCGCCGGACTCTGCGGCGCGAAAATCATGCGCATAGACTTCTCCTGGGGCAGAATCCAGCCCCAGCCGACGCGATGGAACTTTGCCACCTATGATTCACTTGTATCGCTTCTGAAAAAGCAGGGGATCGAAGTACAGGCAATCCTCGGCTTCTCTGTCAAATGGGCTGTTCCGCCGGATTTCAAACCGAAAAATGCAACGCCGAAATTCGCGACCCGGGGGACCTTTGCCGATCCGGCTCTTTATGCAGCCTACTGCGGAAAAGTTGCAGAACATTATAAAGACAGCATTCGCTATTTCGAACTCTGGAACGAACCGGATCTGGTCATCTTCGCCAACTTTGAATTTGAAAAATACATGGAACTGCTTCGAGCCGGATCCAGTGCAATTCGGAAAAATTCCGCAGACGCCAGAATCATGAACGGAGGAATGGCCAGTGCCTGGACCAATACGAAAAACGATCCTCTCTGCAACAACGGCTGGATGCAGATTCTGAAAAAGGATCAGGGAAAACATTTCGATATTTTTGCCTTCCATGGACACGGTCCCTATACGGACTACACAAAACAGCTCAATCTTCTGAAACAAAACGGGATCATCGGCAAGAGCGCCCCCCGTCCCTGGTACTCCAATGAAACCGCGGAAACATCCGCCCGCATCGGAGAAGCGGAACAAGCCGTCACGCTGTACAAAAAGATACTGACGGCCTGGGCAAATGGAGCAATCGGATACAACTGGTATAATCTGCGGGAAAAAGGAGAACTGTACGCCGTCGGACATCACGAGCGGCATTTCGGACTGATCACCACGGATTTTGAACCGAAACCCGCCTACCGAGTCTTCAATATGCTCGCCGGAACCTATCGGAATGCCAGATTCCAGGGAGAAACGGCAATCGCTCCGGGCATAACCGCCTATCGCTTCCTCGGAGAAAAGGGGGAAGGACTGGCAGCTCTCTGGAGCAATCTCCAGAAATATCCGCAAACGGTGATGGCAAAACTGCCTTTCGGAACGGTGAAAGTCGATCTTTTCGGCAAAGAGACCCCTGTGGAACTCCGCGACGGATTCGCTTATCTGACACTCTCCTCAACTCCCTTTACCCTGAAGACTCCGCCCGGAAAAGAAAAAGAAATTCAAATCAGCAGCGGATATCTCGCACAAAAAACGCCAATGCAGTTCTTTCTTGAACCGGGCAAATCGCATCCGATTTCGATCGAGTTCGTCAATCCGACTGGAAAAACTCTGACGCTGCATCTGAAAACGGTTCTTCCGAACCATGTTTCCATCAAACCTGCCGTCCGCAGCATCACGCTGAAGGCAGGAGAAAAACAGAGTGTGAAGTATCATCTTCTGGCTACCACCTCGTTTTCGGCTTCGCCGGCATCTCCGGTAAATCTTCTGCTGAAAGTCATGCTGGAGGGATCCTGTGTGGACACGCTTGTCTGCTCTCTAGCCCGGAGACCCGCGGCAAATGAACCGCTTTTTCTTCTGAACCAGCCCGGCCAATATCATTCTCTGGTTCCGAGTGCTCCGGGCAACGAGGCGCACTACTGGAAAGGAGCCGGTGATCTTTCCGCAAGGATCTACTTCTTCCGGAAAGGGGAGAAAGTTCACCTGAAGGCTGAAGTTACAGATGATCGTCATGTTCAGACGCATACAGGGAAAAATATCTGGAAAGGAGACAGCATCCAGTTCGGGATTCGCCTGCCGGGACAAAACGGCGTCTGGAAAATCGGTCTGGCGCGTCTTTCCGACGGGAAATCAGAGGTGGTCTGCTGGATCCATCCGGAGCGATCCGTCTGACGACATGGCGCGATGAGAAAAAGAAACTGACCGCTTATCATGCGGAAATTCCTCTCTCCCTCTTTGGAGAATCGGTGAAATCCGGAGTGCTTGCCTGCCATTTCAATCTGATTGTCAATGACAACGATGGTCCGCTGCGGGAAGGCTATCTAGCCGTCGCCCCCGGCATGGGAACCGAGGAGAATCCCTTTCTCTGGCGGCCCCTCACACTCTGAGGGGCCGCCATCCCCGGAAATGCGTTCCCGCCGAATTCTGTTCTGCCCCTTTTTTTGACTCATTTACGGAAACACCTCTCTCTTTTTCCGGAATAAATACACAAGAGTATTTGCGAAAACGGGAAAACGGCTGTAAATTAATGGAATTTTATACAAGAGAGAGTGTTACGTCATTTATGCAGAAAACGAAAGTGAAAGTTTATTTTCTCGGGTCCGGCGCATTCGCGGTACCGTTTCTCGACGCATTGAGCCGTTCCAAAAAAATTGATCTGACGGGAGTCGGCACCCAGCCGGATAAACCGTCCGGTCGAAAGCGCATCCCCAAAGCGACTCCCCTCGGAGCATTTGCTGACGCCATGGGAATCCCCTGCATGCGGATTCCTTCCGTCAGTTCCGATGACTTCATGAATGTCATGGAGGAACTTCAGCCGGAGCTTCTCGTCGTTGTCTCCTTCGGCCAGATTCTGCGGGAGCGGCTTTTGAATTTCCCAAAATTCGGCTGTCTGAACGTACACGGTTCGGTTCTTCCGAAATATCGCGGAGCCTCCCCCCTCGCGACAGCAATTCTCAACGGAGACCGGATTTCCGGAGTGACCTTCATGAAAATGGAAAAGGGGCTTGACACAGGTCCGATCTATTCCACGATGACGATGTCCATGCCTCCGGCAATCAACACCCAGACCCTGGAAATTGCTCTTTCGGAACTGGGATCCCGGAACATCGCCGGAATCATCACCGAAATAGCCAACGGAATGTGCCCCGTTCCGCAGGATGAACAGGAAGCGACTCTTACACGCAAAATCCATAAAACGGATGGCTCTGTAAAATGGGATGAACCGGCGGAACTGATCGAACGCAAAGTCCGAGCCTATTATCCGTGGCCGGCATCGACCTTCCGGATCATGGGGAAAAACGGTATTCAGCTTGTCAAGATCACGGAGGCCAGAGTGGCGGAAGGCTCCGGGGTCTCCGGAACAACACTCTCTACGGCCAACCGATGGATTGTCGCCTGCGGAACCGGCGCACTGGAAATTCTGAAGCTCATTCCGGAAGGATCCAGAGAGATGAAGGCGTCGGACTTCATTCGCGGGCTCAACCATCCGGGAGCCATCGCCAAAGTCCTTGACGGTCCCCCGCCGCCGCCAAAACCATGAACTCCAAACCAGAGACTATTGACACAATGAAACATAAAACACAAATCATCCTGAACTGCGAGCAGCTGGAAACACGATTCGCTCTGCTGCGCAACGGACGGCTGGAGGAGTACGAAATCGAACGTTTCGATGAAGATGAACAGCTCCTGGCCGGTTCCATCTACCTCGGCAGAGTCACTCATCTGGAGAAAAAACTGGAAGCGGCATTCGTTGATATCGGAGCTTCCAAAAACGCCTTTCTCCACTACAAGGACATGCTGCCCGCTTCCTACGACATGCTCGATGACATCCGCCACATGGAAGCAGATTCCTCCATGCAGAAGAAAAACAGAAAAAAAGGAACCGTTCTTTCCCGAGTTGCGGAACGGATCCGCGGACTCGTCGGCAAAACCAACAAGGCGCAGAGACTCAAGGAGTTTGAAACAAAACTTCACAGCGGAAAAATCACCGTAAAGGATATTCCCAGGATGTTCCCGGAAAATTCGGAACTTCTGGTACAGATCACGAAAGGGCCCATCGGAACCAAGGGGGCGCGCGTCACGACCAACATTACGATTGCGGGACGTTATCTTGTCCTGCTGCCCTACTCCGATCACATCGGGCTCTCGTCGCGCATTGATGACCGCAAGGAGCGCGACCGCCTGCGGAAAATTCTTTCCAAACTCGATGTTCCCGAAGGCATGGGACTCATCTGCCGGACCATCGGAGAAGGACGCTCCACGGAGGAATTCGAACAGGATCTTGCCATGCTTCTGAAGATCTGGGAGCATGCGACCGAAGCGCTGGAAGAAAATTCCGCGCCTGTTCTTGTTTACAAGGAACCGGATCTGCTGGAAAGAACCGTCAGGGACTTCCTGACCAACGATATCGACGAAATCATCGTAGACAGTCCGGATGCCGCCAAACGTCTGAAAGCCGACTTTGCCAAATTTGAAACATTCGATACTAAAATTATCCTGAGCAACCGGGCCACTCCGGTATTTGAGCGTTACAACATCTCTGGTCAGGTTGCGGCGATCTTCGACCGTGTGGTTCAGCTTCCCGGCGGCGGATATATCTGCATCGACGAAACGGAAGCGCTGGTTGCAATCGACGTCAATTCCGGAAAGAATAAAAATGCCAAGGATCAGCCGGAAAACATTCTGCGGACCAATCTGGAAGCGGCGGAAGAGATTGCCCGGCAGGTTCGCCTTCGGAATGTCGGCGGACTGGTGGTCATTGACTTTATTGATATGAAGTCCCAGCGTGACCGCGACGCGGTCCTTCACGCGATGTCGAAATACATTGAACCGGATCGTGCGAAAACACGTCTGCTCCCGATCAGCAAGTTCGGGCTGATGGAGATGACCCGGCAACGCGAACATGAAAGCGTGAAAGATGCCGTCTATGATCTCTGTCCCTACTGCGAAGGCTCCGGCAGAGTCAAATCTCCGGTCAGCATGAGCGTGGAAATCCAGAGAAAACTCAAGGAACTGCTGAAGAAGAAAGCAAAAAACAAGAGGATGTCTGTCCGGGTCATCATGCATCCGACCGTTCTCGCCCGCCTGAAAAACGACGATGCGGAACTTCTCCAGGAACTTGAAGAAGACTACGGAAAGGATCTCTCTTTCCGGGCCGATCCCACCATGCACATGGAATGCTTCAAGCTGGTGGATCCGGAGACAAATCTGGAATATTAAGCCGTCCCCCTCCCCCGGGACGATGTACATTAGAATCACTAAAAACAAGGAGAGATCCTATGAGAAAAGATTTTCTTCCGTTCTCCAAACCGGATCTTGAGGAAGCGGACATTCAGGCAGTTGCCGATGTTCTGCGTTCCGGCTGGATCACAACCGGACCGAAAGTTGCACAGTTCGAAGAAGAGTTCATGAAATATACCGGCGGCGGATACGCTGTTTCGATGACATCGGAAACGGCGGTTATGGAAGTGCTTCTCCATGCACTCAATATCGGGCCGGGAGACGAGGTTATCACGCCGTCGATGACGTGGGTTTCCATGCCGAATCTGGTCTGTCTTTCGGGCGCGACGCCCGTCTTTGTCGATGTTGACAAAGACACCTTGATGGTCGATCCCGCTGAAGTCGAATCCAAAATCACCCCCCGAACCAAACTGATTGTCCCCGTCCACTTTGCCGGAGCATGCGCCGATATGGATCCCCTCCGCGCCATCGCGAAAAAGCACGGAATTCTTCTGGTGGAAGATGCCGCCCATGCCATCGGCACCCGTTATAAAGGAAAAATGATCGGCAGTTCTGGCACCTCCATGTTCTCGTTTCACCCGATCAAGAACATCACAACCGGAGAAGGCGGAATGCTTGTCACAGATGACATCGAACTCGGAAAGCGTGCGCGCAGCCTGAAATTCCACGGTCTCGGCGTGGATGCCTACGACCGAATGACTCATCAGCGGGCCCCGCAGGCACAGGTTGTCGAACCGGGCTTCAAGTTCAACATGCCCGATATGCAGGCGGTACTCGCGCTCGGCCAGCTCGCCCGGATTGAGGGAATCAATGCAAAACGGACGGCTCTTGCCATGCGTTACCGGGAAAAACTGGCGGAAATCGAAGAAATCCGTCCGCTGAGCGATCCCGATTATGAGATCAAGCATGCATGGCATTTGTTCATTGTCCGAGTCGTTTCGGACCGGATGGACCGCGATACCTTCATGGCGGAACTGAAAGCCAGAAATATCGGAACCGGACTTCATTTCCGCTGTACGCATCTTCAGAAATACTACCGGGATGTCATGGGCTGCAAGCCGGGCTCCCTGCCGAACACGGAATGGAACTCCGACCGGATTCTCTCCCTGCCCCTGTTCCCCTCTATGACCGAAGGCGATCAGGATGATGTCATCATTGCAATCAAAGAAATTCTTGCCTCATGAAAATCAATAAACCAGCTCAACAAAAAGCGATCGGACCATCCGCACCTGCTTTTGCCCCGCAGGCTCCGTTCCTGACATCGAAAAAGAAGGAGTCCTTTGCAACCTGGCTGCCATTATGGCTCTGCGCGGCATTCCTGCTGTTTGGCAATCTCGGAGTCCAGGCCGTGAATGGTTCGGAATCGCGATGGCTTGTTATTGCCAGAGAAATGTTCTTTACCGGAGATTATCTCCATCCGACCATCAATTTCGAGCCGTATTTCGATAAACCGCTTTTGACCTACTGGTTCACGGTTTTCTGCTCCCTGTTCAACGGACGGGTCGTGACCGAACTGACAGCGCGAATTCCCAGTGCTCTGGCAGCACTGGCAGCACTGGCGGCAGTCATCTCCATTGCAAAACGGCTGTGGGATACCAGAACGGCTCTCGTGACCGGCTGGATCTTCATAACCTTCTACAGTTTTGCCTTCTGGGGACGACTTGCGGAAGCCGATATGGCAAATGAAGCATTCAGCACCGCGGCAGTTGCATGGTATCTGGCATACCGAGGGAAAAAGAGTTTCATCGGATATCTGGTGTTCTTCCTGATCTGTTTTATCGGAGCGCATGCAAAGGGGCTTGCGACGATTGCCGTACCGATTCTTGTCGTACTGGTGGATCAGATTCTCAATAAAACGATCAAGGTCCATTGCAACTGGAAAGCCTTTCTTGCACTTGCCATTGGAGTGGGGATCTATCTGATTCCGTTTGAGCTCTCCAGAATGATCGCGCCGGCAATCTCACCGGCAACACAGACTGTCATCGACGGCGACGGCACCGTAAAAACCAGTGGAATCGCTCTCGCTCTGCGGGAAAATATTATCCGTTATTTCGATCCGTTCGACCACAAGGAGCCATTCTATTCCTATTTCATCCATGTTCCGCGTCTGACACTGCCCTGGAGTCCGATTCTGATTCTGGCAGTCATCAATGCCATTCTCCTGCGCAAAACGCTGTCAAAAGAGGAAAAATGGTTGTGCTGGAGCATGATCGCAATCTTTTTATTCTTTACAATCTCCGGCTCCAAACGGCACTATTACATTCTGCCGCTGATTCCCTATTGCGCGATTTTCTGCGCGATTTTCCTGAACAGGGAATCCACGGTCCGTTGGATTGAAAAAATAAAACAGATTCTCTTGAAACTCTACTGGATTCTTCCGATTGCGGGCCTTGCGCTTATGCTTCTGACGGGACTTGTCCTGATTCTGTTCCCGTCGCTGGTTCCCGCTGAGTTTACCATTCTCCGCAGGCTTATTCCTCAGACAATGGTCACACTGCTGGCTGGAATCTTTGTCATCGGACTTTTCCTCTTCCGTCTGAACGGACCGGACACGCCTTTCACCAGATTCCTGCCGGATAAGCAACTGGCAAAGTCGATCTTTTCCGTTTACATCATCATTTTGATGGCATTCCTTTATGTTTTCCCGACAGCGGATCAATTCCGTCTGGAACGCAGAACTCTGCAAACCATGGCTCAGTTCATCAAATCGGAAAAGGTTTCTCCAAAGAATGTGTATTTCTACGATAAATCTTTTGTCAATGGCGTGCTCTATCTGAACCAGCCGTATGAAATCTCAATTCTTCGGACTCCGGAAGATCTGGAAAAAGTAATCGCAACTAAAGCGGATCAGCGAGTCTTCATCATTTCCCAGAACCGGTATTTTGACCGTCTCCCGGAAAAAATACTCAAACATCTGCCGAAAGTGGTTCAGGAACCGGCGTTTCCGTGGGATCGCAAGAGTTCCATCCGCAAAAACTATGTAATGCGGACAATAAAACTGAACCTTAAAAAAGCCAACTAAAAAAACTTTTCCGTAAGAACAATTAAAAAGCCCTGGAATCCTAAGAGATTTTCAGGGCTTTTTCTTTTCAGAAAATCACATCAGTTTCTCTTCGCCGCGAAAACCGGGAGTATTCACGACATAAAAAATGCCGCATAAGGATAACTCCCTTATGCGGCGACGCAATTACTTTTTTGCAAAGCCCGATGCAGAGTTTTTATCAGCCCTCTTTGATTGCAGCCTGAGCTGCGGCAAGACGGGCAATCGGAACGCGGAACGGACTGCAGGAGACATAATTAAGTCCCATGCGGTTGCAGAATTCGACAGATTTTGCTTCTCCACCCTGTTCTCCGCAAATCCCGATCTTCAGATTGGAACGCGTTGCGCGCCCTTCCCGGACGGCATGCTCAATCAGGTAACCAACGCCTTCCTGATCGATCGTCTGGAAGGGATCGGATGCCAGAATCTTTTTATCCAGATACGCTCCGAGGAAACCTCCGACATCGTCTCGGCTGAATCCGAAAGTCATCTGCGTTAAATCATTGGTTCCGAAGGAGAAGAATTCCGCCTCCTCCGCCATTTTCCCAGCAAGGATCGCGGCTCTCGGGATCTCAATCATGGTTCCGACCAGATATTCAAAATTCTTGAGTTTGAATTTCTTGACGACCTCATCCGCGACACGCTTGACAATGCTCTTCTGATCTCTGAGCTCCGCAGCATCGCAGGTGACAGGAATCATGATTTCCGGCTTGCACTTTGCACCCGCTTTCATCAGTTCCGCCGCGGATTCAAAAATCGCGCGGACCTGTGTTTCCGTGATCTCCGGATAGGTGATGCCGAGACGGATTCCGCGATGTCCCATCATCGGATTGGACTCATGAAGCGCATCCGCCCGCTTCTGGATCTCCTGCGCGGAGATCTTGAGACTCTTTGCCAGCTCCTTGATCTTATCCGCACTCTTGGGAACAAACTCATGCAGAGGCGGATCCATCAGGCGAATCGTGACAGGCAGTCCCTTCATCGCCGTCATGGTCGCCTTGATATCCTTCTTAATGAACGGATAAAGTTCTTTCAGCGCAGCCACACGTTCCGCAGGCGAGGAACAGAGAATCATCTTGCGGAGCGCAAACAGCGGTTTCTCGCTGTTCTTTCCGTAGAACATGTGTTCCACACGGAAAAGTCCGATTCCTTCCGCCCCGAACGCACGGGCAAGAGTTGCATCCTCCGCAGTATCGGCATTGGTCCGCACACCGAGCTTCCGGAATTTATCAGCAAGCGCCATAAATTTCTTGAAGCGCGGATTCTCACTGGAATCCATCGTTGCGACCTTTCCGCTGTAAACGTATCCGCGTGTTCCGTTCAGGCTGAGGAAATCGCCCTCACGGAACGTGTATTTTCCAACCTTGACGGTTTTATCTTTTTCCGAAATATTCAGGCTCCCAGCTCCGACAATACAGCATTTTCCCCATCCGCGGCACACCAATGCAGCGTGACTGGTCATACCGCCGCGAGCAGTCAGAATTCCTGTTGCGGCACGCATGCCTTCCACATCCTCCGGATTGGTCTCCTCTCGAACCAGAATGCAGGGGATCTTCTTTGCGGCGAGTTCCACCGCACGCTCCGAACTGAAAACGATCTCTCCGACCGCTCCGCCCGGGCCCGCCGGAAGACCTTTGACGATCAACTCGGCTTTCTTCTCCGCCTTCGGATCAAGAATCGGATGAAGCAACTCATCCAGCTGCGTCGGAGAAAGACGCATAACCGCATCCTTTTCCGAAATCAGTTTTTCGGAAAGCATATCCATCGCCATGTTCAGCGCCGCCATGCCGGTACGTTTCCCAACGCGGCACTGGAGCATGTAGAGTTTCTTTTCCTGAATCGTGAATTCGATATCCAGCATATCGTGATAATGAAGTTCCAGTTTATTGCGGATCTCGAACAGCTGCTTGTAAATGGATGGCAGAAGATCCTGCATGGAGGCAAGATTCTTATTCTGCTCATTCTTTGTTTCATTGTTCAGCGGATTCGGGGTTCGGGTGCCGGCAACGACATCCTCGCCCTGGGCATTGACAAGCCATTCCCCATAGAATTTATTGTCGCCGGTTGCCGGATCGCGTGTAAACGCAACGCCGGTTGCGGAAGTGTCGCCCATGTTTCCGAACACCATGCTCTGCACATTCACTGCGGTCCCCCAGTCATCCGGAATTCCCTCAATGCGCCGGTAGGATACCGCTTTTTTCCCGTTCCAGCTCTTGAAGACCGCGGAAATTCCACCCCAGAGCTGAAGCATCGCATCATCCGGGAACTCCTTCTTGAGAACCTTCTTGATGGTTTTCTTGAAATCTTCACAGAGTTTTTTCAGATCGGCAACCTTGAGATCCGTATCGGAAGCATACTTTTTGGCTTTTTTCAGTTTTTCAAGCTGTTCATCGAGGATCTTGCGGATTCCCTTGCCATCCTCGGGTTCGATGCCTTCCGCCTTTTCCATCACGACATCGGAATACATCATAATCAGACGGCGATAGGCATCATAAACGAAACGCTCATTCTTTGTCTTTTTGATCAGTCCGGGAATGGTCGCGGAAGAGAGTCCCACGTTCAGCACAGTCTCCATCATGCCGGGCATGGAAGAGCGCGCTCCGGAACGGCAGGAAACCAGAAGCGGATTCTCCTTGTCCCCGAATTTCATTCCCATGCATTTTTCCACTTTCTTCAATGCGGCAAGCACTTCGGCTTCCAGGGAGGCGGGGGCCTTCGAACCGTTCTTGAAATAATCGACACAGCATTCAGTTGTAATGGTGAAGCCAGCCGGGACAGGAAGTCCGAGATTCGCCATTTCAGCAAGATTGGCGCCCTTTCCTCCGAGCAGTTCCTTCATATCCGCTCTGCCTTCGGACATGTCCTTCCCGAACAGGTAGACATATTTTTTTGCCGCCGCAGCGTTCTCCGTCTTTTTCACGGAAGCGGCCTTCTTTGCAGGAACGACCTTCTTTACAGGCGCGGCCTTCTTCCCAAGAGTTTTTGGGGATTTTTCCGCTTTGACAACTTTGGCAGAAACCGTCTTTTTCACCGGTTCACTTTTTACTTTTTTTGTATTTTTTGCAGATTTTGCAGGTGCAGCGGATTTCGTTTTCTTTTCCGCTTTTGCCGCTTTGACAGGCACAACCGCAGTTTTCACCGATTTTACAGAAGTCGCGGTTTTGGCTGTTTTTTTGCTCTTGGCAGGCATTCTGAGACTCCTCTCCCTATTTTGCAATTTATGATACGATCCCGGTAAAACGAGCCCTCTCGCCGGGATTAAAAAGATTCAAACGCTTTCACAATTTTCGTCTGGTCCGGATGCGTGTCGAAATCAATCATGACAAACGGACCGTTGATCAGCGCTTTGAATTTTTTGCCGTTGATGTAAAGTACGCCGGAATCCACCACCAGCTGATAGCGGTGACGCTGCTTCTTGCGTTCCAGATTATATTGATAAACTCCAATTTCCCGTTTTCCAATCCGGAAACAGTATCCGGCTTCCGCCTGAGCGAGCTGATAGGCCAACTGCCCCACGCCGTTGATCACAATACCGTTTTTCGAAAAATGGGTTATCAGATCCGGAAATGTTTTGACAGGTGCTTCCGTTGCACAACCGGAAGTAAAACAGGAGAAACAAACACAAATGAAAAAAAACATACACAGGGCGAATCTTCGAAACCATCGCTCAATCTTCATAACATGACCAGCCTCGTTAAAATTTTAACATTCACTCTTTTAGAATCTAGCATGGTTTCAA
The DNA here is from genome assembly GCA_905197955.1 of uncultured Lentisphaeria bacterium. Classification (GTDB taxonomy): domain Bacteria; phylum Verrucomicrobiota; class Lentisphaeria; order Victivallales; family UBA1829; genus UBA1829. The sequence continues at coordinate 14,097 of CAJKAR010000044.1, forward strand.
GCGGAAATCAAATTATTTTTTCAAAATTTCTGGATTCGATCATATTGCGATAATTTCTGGGACTCATTCCATTGCTGTTTTTAAATTGCCGGGAAAAATAATTGCTGTCTTCAAAGCCGCAGAGCAGCGCGATTTCGCTGATGGTCTTCTCGCCGAGGCACAGCATCTCCGATGCCTTTTTCAGCCGGACTCCCAGCAGATATTCCACCGGAGCCTTCCCCGTCAGACTCTTGAACTGCTGACGGAAAGCGCTGACCGACATCTTCGCAAACGCCGCCATCTGCTCCAGATTCCAGGTTTCCGCATAACGCTCGTCGATCTCCGCCATCAGGTTGCTGATGCGATACGCATAATGCAGATTTTTCGGATTCCCCGCCGGATGCGAATGACGGCAGATCAGAAGAATCACACGCAGAAAATCACTGAGGACAGCACTTCTGCTTCCACATCCGCCGATCTCCTGTTCATGAATAATGTCATCCAGCAGACGGGTCATCTCCGGGAAGTACGCCGACTCCAGCGACATCAGCCGATGCGACAACGGCAGATCCCGCGCAATATTGAACAGAAGCTGATAGTTCGGAAATCCGGACATATCCTGCTGAAAATGCTTCAGGAAGTTTTTGGAGAACAACATGTTGTAGATCCCCATATTCGCTTCTCTGTACACATGCGTCACGCGGGGCGGAATGATGAAGACATCCCCTGCCCTCACCGGATAAATGTTGTCCCCAAGACAATGACGCGCTTTCCCTTCATGCACAAAAACAAGTTCATAAAATTCATGGGAATGCGGCGCCATGGAATCCCCTTTGTGTCCGGCGGTCTGGACCCGCAGTTCAAAGTTTCTCCATTGCAGATGCGGTTTCAATCGATTCGGCATAAAATCATTCCTTATTCTTCCACTTGCAAGGATAATTTAATGCGTCAGAAGAACTCCGCAAGCCGTTTTTTGTCAAATAATGCTTGTTTTTTTCGGATTTGTCAAGGTTTATTCCCAAAGAATCGGCTATAATTAAGGCGGAAACGAAAAAACGTTTTTTTTTCGGAACAACTCTTATCATGAGGTGAAAATGCTGAACGACTTCATTCAGAAAATCGGGAATCCCGGAAGCGGATTCCGCGGCGCCCCCTTCTGGGCATGGAACAGTAAACTGGAACCGGAGGAGCTCCGGAGACAGATCCGCAATATGAAACAGATGGGACTGGGCGGATTTTTCATGCATTCCCGAGTCGGACTCAATACGGAATATCTCGGCGACGAATGGTTCGAATGCATTCGGGCATGCATCGACGAAGCAGAAAAACAGGGCATGAACGCATGGCTCTATGATGAGGACCGCTGGCCTTCCGGCGCAGGCGGAGGATTCGTGACAAAGGATATCCGTTTCCGGAGACGGAATTTGCAGATTGCCACACTCAAAACGGTCGATTACAAAGACGGGGATCTTGCGTGGTTCGCAGCGAGAATCGATGGTACCGCCGCATACTCGCTGCGTCGACTCAAGCAGGGAGAAGCTCTCCACGAAGGTGAAACCTTCCTCCGCTTCCACGTCCAGATCGACGAGCCGAATTCCTGGTATAATGGACAGACTTATCTTGATACCATGAATCCGGAAGCCGTTAAGAAATTTATTGAAGTCACGCATGAAAAATATGCGAAGGAAATTCCGGAATCTCTCGGCAAAACCGTTCCGGGAATCTTCACGGACGAGCCGAACTATTCCACCTGGACCGACGGGGTCCCCGCCAGATTCCGGGAAATGTACGGATACGATCTGCTTGACCATCTGCCGGAACTTTATTACGATGTCGATGGGAAAAAGACTTCCCGTGTACGTCTGAACTATTACAACGTCCTGACCGATCTGTTTGTCTCCTCCTTTTCGAAGCAGATCGGCGAGTGGTGCGAGCGCCACAATATGGAATTCACCGGACATGTGCTCTGTGAAGACAATGTTGTCTCCCAGACCTGGGTCGTCGGTGCCGCGATGCGTTTTTACGAGTACATGCAGAGTCCGGGAATCGATCTGCTGACCGAACACTGGAACATTTTCAATACGGCAAAACAGTGTGTTTCCATGGCGCACCAGTTCGGAAGGGAAACCCGTCTTTCTGAGACGTACGGCTGTACCGGCTGGGATTTCCCGTTCGAAGGGCACAAGGCGCTCGGCGACTGGCAGGCAGCTCTCGGCATCAATCTACGCTGTCAGCATCTTGCCTGGTACTCCATGGAAGCCGAAGCGAAACGCGACTATCCCGCCAGCATCTCCTATCAGTCCCCATGGTGCAAACGCTATCCTGCCGTGGAGGATTACTTTGCCCGCCTGAACGCGGCCCTCTCCGAAGGCGAGGAGATCCGGAACCTGCTGGTGATCCATCCGATCGAATCGACCTGGTTCGGACGCGCGCTCTGCCTCTGTTCCGAACAGGAGCTTAATGAAGAGAAAAACCGTCTGGTTCATCTGAGCAATCAGATTCTGAAAGACAATGTGGATTTTGATTTCGGCGATGAAGAAGTCATGTCCCGTCACGGCTCCGTCTCCGGCGGCACCATTTCCATTGCGAAGGCCTCCTATAAAGCGGTACTCATCCCTGAAATGAGAACCATCCGCAAAACCACACTTGCGCTTCTGAAAGAGTTTGCGCAGAACGGCGGACAGGTCGTCTACATCGGCGATGCGCCGGAATTTGTGGACGGATTCGCCAGTGACGAGGCAAAAGAGATCTATCGTCTGTTCACGCGAACCACCCCGGCAAATGCCGCAAAAGATGTGGAAAATGCCGCACGCGAAGTCTCCGTCACGGAGAACTGCACTCAGATTGCTCCGATTCTCTACGGTCTGCGCAGAGCCGGCGATCTGGCAACCCTCTTCCTCTGCAACACAAGCCTCGACTGGACCGATGAGCAGATGGATGTCCCGATGGTCCGCGACCGCGCGCTCGCGTTCGAAAACGCCGAAGTTGCCTGGAAACTCCCGGAAGAGTGGGATGTCTATGAACTCAATCTGAGCAACGGCGAACGTTACGCAGTCTCCTCGGAATACAGAGATGGAAAACGAATCTTCCGCACCTCGTTTGCCCGGCTGGAATCGCGTCTTTTCATCGCCTGCGCGGAGAACATTGCAAATGCGGAACGCAAACCCGAAAAACGGATCTTCCAGCAGACCGTCCGTCTGCCGGAGCGCTGGAACGCCACCATCGACGATTTCAATGTTTTCGTTCTCGATCATGCCAGCTATTCCATCGACGGTTCCTATTACAGTCTCAAGGACTATATTCTCAAAATCGACGGGCACCTCCGTGAGATTCTCGGCAAACAGCCCCGCGGCGGCGCCATGGTCCAGCCCTGGCTCAGCGCAAAAGAGAAAACGCCGGAAAGAACTCTCGATCTGAAACTCCGCTATGAGTTCGAATGCGAATTTCTGCCAGATGAACTCTACCTGGGAATCGAACGCCCGGATCTCTATACCTATCTCCTCAATGGCACGGAGTTCAAGGCGGAAGAGTGCGGCTTCTGGTGCGACCGCTCCATGCGGAAACTGAAACTGCCGGTCGATCTGCTGAAAAAAGGCATCAATCACCTGGAACTCCGCACGGCATATCACGAACTTATGCCGGGACTGGAGGCGATTTTCCTGCTTGGCAGCTTCGGAGTCCGCGGCGAAACGATCACAGCCCTTCCCGATACCCTGAACATCGGAGACTGGTGCTCTCAAGGCTTCCAGAATTACGCAGGCAATCTGACCTGCCGGACAACCTTCCTGCGTCCGGATTCAAACGAATCCGTCATTCTGGAAATTCCCGCATGGCGCGGCGTCGCACTCGGAGTGAGCGTCAACGGCTCCGAACAGACGATGCTCCCGTGGCCGCCCTACCGGCTCGACATCTCCCAATACCTCAAAGATGGAGAAAATACGCTGGAAATTGAGGTCTACGGACACCGCCGCAATTCGCACGGGCCCTTCTATCTCCATGAAAAGTGGCCGGCCTGGACAGGTCCCGCCCAGTTCCGATTCTATCAGGAGACTGAACGTCAGCTTGTCCCCTGCGGACTGCTGGAAACACCGCTTCTCAAATATTAAAAGAACGTAACAGCCTTAATCAATCAAGGCTCCCGGAGCATACACATCTCCGGGAGCCTTTTCTTTCTTATCAAAACGAGGAGAGGAATCTTCCTCTTACGCACGGAACTCCTCACGGACGATTTCCACCCAACGGTTGAATCGTTCCGGCTCATGATGAACCGTGTGCGTATCTTTCAGAACGAAGACGTTATTGAGTCCTTTGCAGATATCAAGACGGCTGCGCAGTTCTCTGCGGATCTCCTTTTCATTGAAATTCAGGCAGATGTAAGACGGATTCACTTTATGACAGAGCACATATTGCTTCTGCAATTCCCTTGCGCACTGCTCCACATCAGCCCAGGGGGAAACGGAAATTGCGCGGAGATTCCCGGCTTCGCGGATGGATGCCAAACGCTCGTTGACCGGTTCGCAGCAACCGTAATATGCAAGGCCGAAACGCTGAAGCAGACGCTTCTGATACGGCCAGATGAATTCGGCAAACATCTCCGGAGAGATCCCGACCGTTTCCTGAGATTCCGCCAGTCCCCAGAGAGCCGCCGTCGTCACCTTTCCGACCGGATGCTCCGCGGAAGGCAGCTCATCCGTCAGCCCGCAATGCCCCGACCCGACCAGATTCGATCCGTTGTTGTACCAGAGCAGATTCTCCCGCTCCAGCTGATCCAGATACTGTTCAAGATCCTCCGTAAGGAACTGCATCAAAGCATGGATATTTTCCGGCTGGTCATACATGCCGATCATCAGTTCCTCCATGCCGATCAGGTCGATCACATTGCAGGTCATTCCGCAGGTCCAGAAACAGTAACCCGGAGCGGGCACAATTTTCAGCAGATCGCCAAACGCCTTCTCCGCCATCTCTTTTTTCTGTTCATAGACATTCTTCTTCCAGCGGAGAGTCCGGAAATGGAGCTTCGCCAGATCCCGCGATAAATCTGTCAGTGGCGGAATCGGCTTGTACGCTCCCCCTTCCATACCCGAATGACGCCGTTCGATTTTCACGCCCCATGTATCCGGTTCGATTTCATACCCCAGCACGAAATCCGCCTCGACCGGCATATCATCCTCAAACGATGCCTGCCGGAGACGCTGACGCAGCTGCCATTCAAATTCACGTGCGACTGGATCCGAACATTGAATCGGCGTCAGTTCCCGGATCTCCTTCCAGGCCCCTTCCGGCGAAACCAGCACCATCGGCTGTTCCGATTGAAGAGCATTCATGCGATACCACGCTTTTCTCCGGCTGCTCATCACCGGGGCAGAAGCTGTTTCAACGATTTGTTCCGCCAGACTCCGTAAAACGTCAAGATCCTGCTGATTCATCATGGAACCACCCTTTTTCTGTCAATTTTATGAATGAGGCATTTCCGGATCTGCCGCGGGAACGGCATTCCGCGAATATTCTTTTCTGTAAAAACCGATCCGTCTTTTGTTTTCAACAATGCCGACACGATCAGAAATCGTAATCGTCTTCAGGCTCCTCGTCCAGAATGCGGAAGATATTTTCATACGCGCGGATTTTGTTTTCATCGCTGGCTTCATAATTCAGATTTTCCGGGACATCCCGGTCCACAATCTCCTCCGGCAGATCCAGCAGGAACGGGGACGGGAACTGACGGATGAACTCCCGGTATTTGAACCGTTCCCCGCAGTAGGTGAGATAAAGAAGCTCCCTGGCCCGCGTAATGGCAACATAAAAAAGCCGCCGTTCCTCATCCAGTCCGTTTTCCCGCAGAGAGCGCTCGTGGGGGAAAACATTCTGTTCCATGCCGACGATGAAAACCACCGGCCATTCCAATCCTTTCGCCGCGTGAACCGTGGACATGACAGGCGCATCTTCCTCCTCATCCTCTTCGGTGCGGTCATTTTCATCCATCAGGGAATAGCTTTCCACAAAATCCAGCAGCGTGGCACGACGCTTGTTCTCCTGCGCAAACGAAAGTTCAAACTGACCGATGTAATTCAGAAATTCCATTACATTGTCGAGCCTTTTTTCCGCCTCGTCGCGATCCTTGTAAATCCGCTGCATTCCGTGCAGATAGCCGATCTCGTCGAGATAGTCTTTCGCGCACGCGGCAAGAGAGGGCGCCTCCTGAAAGCGCTCCCGGAAAGAGGAAAGTGTCCCGGCGAACTGCTGCGCAGCTTTCGAGGCGACAGAGGAGACCGTTGTCAAAAACACCTCTTCGGACATGATCTCCATCAGCGACATAGTCGGAGAGACCTTCTGCAATTCGCGCAGACGCTCCACCGCCTTGTCCCCGATTCCCCGCGGCGGAACGCCGAGAACACGCAGCAGACTCTGATCGTCGCGCTCATTCATCAGAAGTTTCAGATAAGCGGCGGCATCCTTCACCTCTTTTCTCTGGAAGAACTCCTGCCCGCCGACGATCTTCGGCCGGATTCCGTACTTGCGGAACTGCTGTTCAAAGATCCGGGAAAGATGATTGGACCGGTAAAGGATCGCGCAATCCTTCAGATTGTACTCCCCGCTCGCCGCAAGATTGCGGATCGTATTCACGACGAACATGGCTTCCGCTTCCCCGTCCTTGGCTTTCACGAGCCGGAGATTTTCGCCGCTGCCTTTTGCGGACCAGAGGTTCTTGTCATAGCGACTGTCATTTCTGGCGATCACCGCGTTTGCCGCATCAAGAATCTTGTTTGTGGAGCGGTAGTTCTGCTCCAGTTTGATCTGCTTTGCACCGGGAAACAGCTTCGGAAAATCGAGAATGTTGGAAACATCGGCGCCGCGCCACGCATAGATGCTCTGGTCGTCATCGCCGACGACGCAGATGTTGGCGCGCTCCCCGACAAGAAGATGAAGAATCCGGAACTGCGCCTGATTGGTATCCTGATATTCATCCACCAGCAGATAACGGTAGATGTCGCGATAGCGTTCAAGAATCTTCGGATGATTCTCAAAGATCTTCAATGTGAGCATCAGCATGTCGTCGAAATCGACGATATTCTGAAGCTCCAGCATCTTCTGATAGCGCTCGTAAATTTCCGCAAGACGGAGCTGGGCCGGATGATTCAGTTTGGCATCCTCATACGCGGCATCGGGATCCAGGATCCGGTTTTTTGCGTTGGAAATGAATGCGGCGGCCTCATCGGTGGGAGCGTCATCCTTGGAGTAGCCGAGCTCGGCGGCGGCCTGGCGCAGAATGCTTTTCTGATCGCTGTCATCCGCGATGCTGAATTTCGAATTGAAATTTCCGGCATAGTGGATATCTCTCCGCAGGACGCGGGCGCAGAACGAGTGAAATGTGCCCAGAGTCACTTTGCGGGCATCCTCGACAGGCACAATCCGGTTCAGACGCTCACGCATCTCCTTTGCCGCCTTGTTTGTAAATGTGACGCCGAGAATCGAAGTCGGCGCCACACCATTCTGAATCATATAGGCAATGCGGCTGGTAATCACGCTGGTTTTGCCGGTTCCTGCGCCCGCCAGGACCAGCAGGGGACCTTCAATTGTGGTCGCGGCCTCCTTCTGGGGCGGATTCAGACGATCAAGAAGCGAACTCATCTGAACTCAGGCATCCTTGACGGAAAGATGGTACTCGGAACCGGTCCAGACGGCAGCAGCCGACGTGACAGGATTCTCAAAGTCAGCAAACACCCCCTGCGAAATCACATAATTGCAGGCGCAGTCCGCGCATGCCGCATCGAAATTGTTGTCCACATTCTCAAGGCAAGGAGTGTTCTTCCCGTAAGTGGAAACATAGTAGAGTTTTCCGGGGAGCAGATCAAAAATGTTGACCAGCAGCGCATCCTTGCGGACGATTGCCACCGCCCCCTTCTTTGTCTCCGCATCGACTCCGACCGCAATACGGGGTGTATCCAGGGAATCCTTTTCATAATCCATCGCGAGCAGAGAAAGCGCAAACGCATCGCGGAGATTCATGCCGGCCTTGATCTTTTCGATGATCGGATCGGTGTGGGAACCGTTTGTCGCAACGGCGATCTTGCCGGAAAGACGGATGCAGTTGTAGGCAATATACGGATTTTTCGCCAGATCGGATTCAAATCCTTTGCGCGGAATGATCGAAATGGTCTCCCCGGTCAGACTGGCCGTCCGGTTCGGGAACGAACGGGACGAAACACGATAGGCCGCAACAACATTTCCTTTTGCGGTCATTCCCGCAGCAACGATTCTTCCAAGATACATGATTCAAACTCCTTCCTGATAATATAGTTGAATGCTGTTCTGTTTTTTCTGATCCGGCTGGAAATATAAAGCATCTTTCTCTTTTTTTCAACAAAGGAGCCCGAAATAATTGCTCCGGATTCCAGACCGCAGTCTTGCATAACGCGGATTTTCGTGATATAGTACATGATACAAATTTCATCCAAAAACAGGAACGGAGGCAACCATGGCTATTTTTAAAGGGTTCAACGGAATGATGCCCACACCGGACAAAGTCGCGCAGGTCGCGGCGGTCCCTTACGACGTCGTCAACAGCGAGGAGGCGGCGGAACTTGCAAAAGGCAATCCTTTGAGTTTCCTCCGGGTTTCCCGTCCGGAAATCGAACTGGAACCGGGAATTGATCTTTACAGCGATCCCGTCTACGCAAAAGCTGCGGAGAATTTCAAACGCCTCATCAAGGAAGCGCCGCTTGTGGAAGACAAGGAGAAAAATCTCTATGTTTACTCCCTCAAAATGGGCGATCATCTCCAGATCGGAATCGCGGGAGCGGCATCCGTCGAGGACTATAACAACAATATCATCAAAAAACACGAAAAGACACGCAAGGACAAAGAGGACGACCGCGCCCGTCATGTGATGGATCTCCGTTCCCATACCGGCCCGGTATTTCTGACCTATCGTGACAATCCGAACATCGACCGGATTGTCGAAGAGATCACCGCGGAGCCGCCGTACTTCTCCTTTGTTGCAGCAGACGGCATCGAGCACAAACTCTGGAAAGCCGGGGAAAAACGTTCCCAGCTTCTCTCCGATCTCTTTGAAAAGGAGGTTCCCTGCTTCTATATTGCGGACGGACACCATCGTGCCGCCTCCGCCTCCCGCTCCGGCATCGCCTGCAAGGCGCAGAATCCGAACCACACAGGAAAAGAGGATTACAATTATTTTCTCGCAGTCACCTTCCCCTCGAATCAGCTCCGGATCCTCGCCTATAACCGTGTGGTGAAGGATCTGAACGGACGCTCAAAAGAGGGCTTCCTTGCGGAAATCGCCCAGAAGTTCCAGGTGGAAAAAACGACGGATCAGACACCTTCGAAGATCTCTGAAATCTGCATGTATCTCGATCACGAATGGTATAAGCTGACGCCGAAATTCGACACCTCCAAGCTCGGAGTCATTGAGAAACTGGATGTCAGCATTCTGCAGGACAATCTGCTCGGACCGGTTCTCGGCATCGATGATCCCCGGACCAGCAAACGGATCGACTTTGTCGGCGGAATCCGCGGCACAAAGGAACTCGTCAAGCTGGTGGATTCCGGCAAGGCGGCTGTGGCGTTCTCCATGTACCCGACCACGCTCGACCAGCTGATGGATATCGCGGACGCTGGCAAGATCATGCCGCCGAAATCCACCTGGTTCGAACCGAAACTAAGAGATGGACTCGTCGTTCATAATTTTTAATTTCTAAACATAACGCAGGAGGAGCAATGAGAACTGTAATTCCGATCATCGCACTGACCGCAGGAGCAATTCTCATCGGCTCCGGCTGTAAAGAAGAGAAAATTCCGGAACGTGCCGCGCCGGCTGTCACCGTGCAGCCGGCAATGAAGGCCGTTTACAAGACGTTCACGCCATCCATCAGCAATATCCGGGCATACGATTCCGTGGATCTGGTCGCCCGCGTTCAGGGATTTCTCCAGAAATGCAACTTCCAGGAAGGTCAGGAAGTCAAAAAGGGGCAGCTGCTTTATCAGATCGAACCCGATCAGTATGAAGCAGCCGTCAGCGCCGCCGAGGCCGATCTGGCTCAGGCAAAGGCAAAACAGAAAAAAGCCGACGAGGATTTTCAGCGCTATAAAACCCTTCTTTCCAAGGAGGCAACCGCTAAAAAGAATTTTGAAGCCGCTGAATCCGAAAAAATGCAGGCCGATGCCGAAGTCATGGCAGCCAACGCAAAACTCAAACAGGCAAAACTGAATCTCAGCTACACAAAGATCTTTGCGCCATTCGATGGTAGAATCAGCTTCCGCACGTACAGTGTCGGAAATCTGGTGGGTCCGGAGAGCGGCAAACTGGCAACCGTTCTCCGTTCCGGTCCCGTCAAAGTCGATTTCCGACTGAATGAACTCGACATGCTCGAAATCATGAGCAACCGTGAATACCGGAAACATAACTACCGGAACATCCCCGTCGAACTCTTCTTCCAGAACGGACGGAAATATAAGCTCACCGGAAGAATCGACTCCATGGACAACCGTGTCAACGAATCCACCGGAACCTTCAACATCCGCGCTGTATTCGACAATCCTGATTACGATCTCATTCCCGGCATGTATGTCAAGGTCCGGATTCCGACCGCCGCACCGAAACAGGCGGTCAGCGTGCCGCTGGCAGCCATGCAGAGCGACATGTCCGGAGATTACGTTTATGTCGTCACCAAAGACAACACCGTCGAGCGCCGCAACATCAAGGGCCATCAACAGGACGGAACACTCTATATCACCTCCGGCGTGCGTGAACAGGAGAATGTGATCGTGGAAGGGGTCTCGAAGGTCCAGCAGGGAGCGAAAGTCACGCCCCGGGTACAAACAGCCGATCCCGGAGCGGCACGATGATCAGTAAATTTTTCATTGAACATCCCCGTTTCGCCATCGTGATCTCGCTGCTCTTCCTCCTGGCAGGAGGAATCGCGATCATGACACTGCCGGTTGCCCAGTACCCGAATATGACGCCTTCGCTGGTTCAGATTTCCACGACCTATCCCGGAGCCGATGCCGCAACCGTTCAGAATACCGTGATCCAGCCGATCGAAGCTCAGATCAACGGAGTCAAACGGATGCTTTACATGAGTTCGACCGCAACGGACAGCGGTTCCGCCGTCATCAATGTCACATTCGACATCGGTACCGACGGAGACTCCAATACCGTCAACGTCCAGAACCGCGTGAACTGGGCGGAAGCGCAGCTGCCTTCGGAAGTGAAGCAGCAGGGAGTGATCGTCAAGGAAAAATCGGCAAACATGCTGATTATCATCTCGCTTACCTCGCCGAAAGGAACGCATGACGCACTGTATCTCAGCAACTTCATGTCGAACTACATAAAGGACGAAATCGCGCGAATCCCCGGGGTTGGCGATGTCACCCAGTTCGGAGAACGCAAATACTCCATGCGCATCTGGCTGGATCCCGATCGTCTGGCCTCGCTGAACATCAGCGTGGATGAAGTGATTCAGGCGATTTCCAGCCAGAATATCCAGGTTTCCGCCGGAGCCATCGGGGACTCGCCCAGCGACAGCAAGGCGCCGATGCGTCTCTCCATCAGCACCCAGGGCCGACTTTCCACTCCGGAAGAGTTCGGCAACATTGTGATCCGGGCGGAAAAGGATGGATCGCAAGTCAAGATCCGGAACGTCGCCAAAGTCGAAATGGGCGCGGAAAGCTATGCCAGCGATGCCAGAGTCAACGGAAAACCGGGAGCCCTGCTCGCCGTCTACCAGCTCAACGATGCAAACGGAATCCAGATCGCGAAACAGTGTCAGGAGAAACTGGCATATCTCAAAAAGACGGTATTCCCGGAGGATCTGGAGTACGGAATTCAGTATGATACGACAAAATTCATCTCGGCATCCATTGAAGAGGTGGTTGTCACGCTGATTGAAGCGGTGCTGCTGGTGGTGCTTGTCACATTTCTCTTTCTGCAGGACTGGCGCGCCACACTGGTGCCGACGATCGCCATTCCGGTCTCGCTGGTGGGAACATTCGCGGCAATGTACGCCATGGGCTTCTCCATCAACCTGATTACGCTGTTCGGATTGATCCTCGCCATCGGGATTGTGGTGGATGATGCGATTGTCGTAATCGAAAACGTCAGCCGGATCATGGAGGAGGAGGGACTGCCGCCGAAGGAAGCGGCGGTCAAATCCATGCAGCAGGTGACATCGCCGATCATCGCCACGACCTCCGTGCTTCTCGCCATGTTCATCCCGATCTGTTTCATGAGCGGAATCACCGGGGTGATGTACCGGCAGTTCGGACTGACGATTGCCGTCAGCGTCTTCATCTCCATGATCAACGCTCTGACACTGAGTCCGGCGCTCAGCGCCCTGATTCTGAAGCCGATGGACAGAAACAAACGCAAATTTTTCCTGTTCCGTTACTTTGATCTCTGTTTTGACAAACTCACAAGCGGCTATACCGTTGTGGTCCGCTCCCTGCTCCGGAAGGTGGCGGTTACGGCGATTCTCTATGCCTGCCTGACGGCGTCGCTCTGGTGGCTCTACGGAATTCTCCCGACCGGATTTATTCCGGATGAGGACCAGGGAGCATTTTTCGTCAATCTCCAGCTGCCGGATGCCGCATCGCTGGACAGGACAAACGACGTCATGGCAAAAGTGCAGAAGATTCTCCAGGAAACCGACGGCGTTTCCGATGTGTTTTCCACAGCCGGCTACAACATCATCAACGGGGTGGCGGCTTCCAACTGCGGATTTGCCGTTGCGATTCTGAAACCGTGGAAGGAGCGCCAGTCGCCGGACCTGCACCAGTTTGAAATCGTAAAGAAACTCTACGGGAAACTCGGAGCGATTCCCGAAGCGGCGGTGATTCCGTTCAATCTGCCGAGCGTCCCCGGAATCGGCACCACAGGCGGATTCTCATTCGTGCTGGAGGACCGCATGGGAAGCGATCCGCAGAGATTGCAGGCGGCTGTCAATGCGATTGTCGCCGAAGCGAACAAATCGCCGAAACTCCAGGCGGTCTTCTCGACTTTCCGGGCGAGTCTGCCGCAGCTCTATCTGGCAATCGACCGGGAAAAGGCGCTGAAAATGGATGTTCCGCTCTCCGGGATCAACTCCGCCCTTCAGTCCCTGTTCGGCTACCGCTACGTCAACGACTTCAACCGGTACAGCAAAAACCTCAAGGTCGAAGTGCAGGCGCAGTCGAAATACCGCGATGGAGTGGACGATATCCCGAACATCCATATCAAAAGCAATTCCGGGGAAATGGTTCCTCTGGGAGCCTTCACCTCCATTCAGAACAAATTTGTGCCGCAGTATCTCTCGCGCTACAATATGTATACCTCCGCAACGATCACAGGCTCATCCGCTCCCGGCGTAAGCACTGGAGAAGCCATGAAGGAGATGGAGCGCATCGCGGAACGCACCATGCCGTTCGGAATGACTTTCGACTGGACCGATATGTCCTATCAGGAAAAGCTCTCCTCAGGTCAGACCATCATCATTTTCGCGCTTGCGCTGGTATTCATCTATCTTTTCCTTGTTTCGCAATATGAAAGCTGGATGATTCCGCTCTCGGTGCTTCTCTCCGTACCGATCGCGCTGGCGGGGGCGCTGGTCTCACTTCTTGCGCTGTCGATCACCAACAACATCTATACGCAGGTGGGATTCGTACTGCTCTTCGGCATCGCATGCAAAACGGCGATTCTGATTGTGGAGTTTGCAAAGGAGAATCACGAACAGGGACTCTCCATTCGCGATGCGGCGGAAAAAGCAGCGAAACTCCGTTTCCGCGCCGTTCTGATGACTGCGATCTCCTTTATTCTGGGAACTTTCCCGCTGGTGGTCGCAACGGGAGCAGGAGCGGTCAGCCGCCGTTCGCTCGGTACGGCGGTCTTCGGCGGAATGCTGATCTCCGTCATTTTCGGAACGCTCCTCATTCCCGTTTTCTATGCCCTGATCCAGATCATCACGGAAAAGATGAAACGGAAACCCGTCCGGACCGAATCCGGAAATTGACGGCAAATTCCTCCGGACCGTCAGAAGAGGCCAATGCGATCCCCCTTCCCTCTTCCGCTCCGGAGGAAACAGAAGATCACCGGCAGAAACAGGATTCCGGAATAGTTAAAATTACTTAATTTTTCTTAAAAAAGAGACTCTTTCCCGCTTGAAAAACAGGGTTTTATGTTTATAGTTCCATAACCATAAAGGAAAGTCACGACACCTGGTTCCAGAGAGAGACAGGAGAAAGGGTTGCCATGAGCAATACGGCTCGTTATCAGAATCCGCCGACACTCACCATTCAGGAAGGCTACGGAGTCGTCCGGGAGATCGCCATAGAAAAACCGGATCTCGTCATCGGACGGGATCCCGACTGCGACATTGTCATCAAGGACCGGAATGTGTCCCGCCACCATCTCCGCATCACGGAGAACGCCGGGGAAATCACAATCACGGACCTCGGAAGCGCAAACGGAACATTCGTCAACTCCTCGCCGATCACGACAAAACAGATCAAGCACATGGACCTGATTCAGATCGGCAGTGTCATGATTGTCTTCAACGATCCCGACGACCCCGGAATCGAACAGAGTGCCGCCGGTTCTCAGGAAAGCGGACAGGTTGACAACACAGGCTACACGTTCGATTTTCTCCGTCAGGTGGTCAAACGTCTCGAACAGAACATCGCCCATGTTTTCAAAGGGAAACCGGAGGTTATCCGCGATGTGATTGTCTGTCTGTTTGCGGATGGACATCTGCTGATCGAAGACGTTCCCGGCGTCGGTAAAAGCATTCTCGCGCAGACCCTTGCAAAATCGCTTCAGGCGCAGTACCGCAGAATTCAGTTCACGCCGGATATGCTCCCTTCCGACATCACCGGAATGAATGTCTACGATGAAAAGAACCAGACCTTCAAGTTCATGCCGGGCCCGATTTTCGGCAATGTCATTCTCGCCGACGAAATCAACCGCACCACGCCGCGCACCCAGTCCAGTCTGCTGGAATGCATGTCGGAATCCATGGTCACGATCGACGGCAAAGGACACGTTCTGCCGAAACCGTTCTTCGTCATTGCCACCCAGAACTCGCAGGACTATCACGGAACCTATCCCCTGCCCGAACCCCAGCTGGACCGCTTCATGATGCAGATCCGGATCGGATATCCGAAGCCCGAAGATGAACTCGAAATCCTCAATTCCCAGATGGCAAGCCATCCTCTGAGCGCAATTTCGTATGTCATCAAGGGAACGGATGTGGTGCATTGCCAGGCGCTGGTCCGCACGGTCAAGGTTTCCACGCAGGTGAAGAACTATATTATTGCGATCTCGAATGCGACACGCAGACATCCGGCTCTGACCAACGGCTGTTCGCCTCGTGCGTCGCTGGCCCTCATGCACTGCTGCCAGAGCCTCGCGGCGTACTATGGACGCGATTTCGTTACACCGAAGGATGTCCGCGATATTCTCTGCACCGTGCTGAGCCACCGTCTGACATTAAAGCTCCGTCATCAGGCGGAATGGAAATCGGTTGACAATGTACTGAACTCCATTGTGGAATCCATCAAGCTGGAGAACGAGGAAGTCGCTAAATGAGGATTGCCCTCCCGACGATTCACGGCGGATTGTTTGTTCTTGCCGCGATCATCAGTCTTGCAGTAGCCTATGTCAATGTCGGACTGGCCACGGCGCTGGTGGCAGCGGTGCTGACAGCCATTGCCGTCTCCAGTTTCATCATGGCGCAGTTCTCTTTGTTCGGCATCGAGCTGACACGGGAGACCATGATGGATACCACCTGCAATACAAAAACGACTCTGCCGCTGCGAATTGCAAACCGCAGCAGATTTTTCCGTCAGGGCGTTGTCATTTCGGAGAAATCGGAAATGTTTCCCGGCGGCCGCCTGAACATTGCGGTCCGTCCGCTGCGCCCGCGAGAAAGCCTCATGATCCCCCGAAGCGTCCGGCTGATTCATCGAGGTCACTTTTCCCTGAACCGGATCTGTGTCTATGGAGGAGATCCGGCGGGGATTTTCCGCAAAACAAAGATTTTTCATCTGCCGGGCGATATTCTTGTCTCTCCGCGTGTGGCGGACATTCCTTCGCTGACCTTGCGCCAGAACCGGAAAGTCATGCCGGGACACGATGGCAGACCGCTCGGCATTGCCGGACTCGGAAGTGATTTCTTCGGAATCCGTCCCTATCGCCACGGCGATGAAATGCGATTCGTACACTGGAAATCCACGGCGGCAAAGCAGCATCTCATGGTGATGGAGATGGAGGCAAGCACCGTTGACCGTGTCGCAATCGTTCTGGACACCAGCGCGCCGGACATCGGAATCGACGAATATGAAAACAACTTCGAATTTCTTATCAGTATTGCCGCCACCATTACCAACTACCTGAGCAGCATCTACTGTTTTCTGAGTTTCTTTGCCAATATCAGCGAGGAACAGATCGCGGACATCCACGGTGATGCGACCGGAGTCAAACGCAGAATTCTCTCGGTCCTCACGGAACTGCGTCCGACGGAAACAAAATTTGAAACCCTGCTGTCCAACGCTCTGGAAACGATGGAACCCGGGACCGTGCTGTATGTTCTTTCCATGTCGTATTCCCCGAAACTGGTTTCAGCGCTGGATCTGCTCTCCGAGCACCATGTGCATATTCACTGGCTCTACGCGCCGAAAATCAATTTCCCGTATATCGACGCGGAAACTCCGCTGGTACTCACGCCGGCAAAAATCAAAATTGACAAGCAGCGCCAGAATATCCCGATCGTTCTCTCGTGTCAATCCCGGATCGAGGATGTGTTGAACTGAGGATGTATGGAACGGATGAAACTTTTTAAACGCATCAAACAGTTTTTTGCAGACTGGCGCGAAAACGCCAGAACAAAGATCGTGGATACCTCCCATCTGCGGAAAATGCCCGAACGCGGCCCCCTGCACTGGGTTTACACCCTTCTGTATGCAGTCGCCATGGTTGCGGTGCTCTGGCAGCACTGCCATCCGTTCATTACGATTCTGATTCTGGCGATGATCCTTCCCCTTTCCATTCCCGCTTATATTCCGTATGCAAAATTCGGATTTTCCGGACGCTTCATTCTTCAGCTATGCATTGTCATATTTGCTCTGGCGTGGACCTTCTACCGCATCAAGACGGGGGTCACGGTGGACAAGACTGCGGTTGAACTGATCGGAGTCGCCGCGACGACCTTCCTCATGGGCAGGCGCAACCGGGATTACGGATATCTCTTTCTCATCAGTCTGTTTCTGATGATCTACGGAGCCCTGCTGCCGCGTATTTTATATCTTCTCCTGCTGGGCGGAGCGATTGTACTGATTCTGGCGATTCTGTATTACAAGCGTCCGGTCAACCTTTCCGGCGATCCGGACATCAAAATGCCGGAATTCCGTTTCCGTCAGACCTGGTTCTTTTTCCTGTGTCATATTCTCATGGCGCTGATCCTGTTTTTTCTGGTGTTCAGCCTGATTCCGACCAGACCGACCAGAACAAAAGGCGCATTCGAAGTCTCCTTCCTGACCGACAAGGATGCCTTCACGCCTCCCAGTATGCAGAAATGGCTCCGGGGTGACAATATTAAAATTGACTCGAAAGCACCGATCTTCATCCGTCACAGTTCAAAACCGGATACTCTCGACAATTCCGGTAAACCGATGAACGTCACCAACTCCAATGCGCCAGCCCAGGCGCAGGGCAACGGATCGGGTTCAACTCAGGGAGAGGATCTCGTCTTCTCGGTCAAAATGCCGGTGAAACTATACCATCTGGTTCAGCTCTACGATATCTACAACGGCACTTCGTGGACCCTTTCCCCGCAGTTGAAAAACGGCTCTCAGCGAAGACTGCCGAAGCAGCTCAGACTGCCAGCCTTTCATGATATCGAAGCAAATTACACGGTTCAAAAATGGATCTCACCGAAGCTCTTCGCTCCTTTCCGTCCGCTCATGTTCAGCGCAACGGATAATGTGGAAAGCATCCGGATCTTCCAGAACACCTTCTTCAACGCGGAACTCTATGGCCGCCAGTACCCGCGCCTTCCGTTCAAATACAAAGTGACAAGCCGGATTTTCCTGCCGCTCGATCAGCAGGAGATCAAACCGGATGATAAACGGAAAACGGTCTACTGGCTCGAACGGATTCCCACAAGACATTATCTTCAACTCCCCCGGAAAAAAATATCGAAAAGACTTTCCGAACTTGTCAAAAATCTCACAAAGGATGTCAAGGATCCCTATCGCAAGGCCATCCTTTTACGAGACTATCTCCGGGAGAATTTCAATTACAAACTCTATGCGGAAAAACCGCCGGCAAATCGGGAACTGGCAGACTTCTTCCTCTTTGATCTCAAAGAGGGACACTGCGAATATTTTGCAACGACTCTTGCCGTCATGGCGCGTCTTGCCGGACTTCCCGCCCGGATCGCAACCGGCTTCTCGCCGGGAAATTACAACACGCTCACCAATGCGTTCGATGTCTACGAATACCATGCTCATGCATGGACTCAGATCTTCTTCGACGACAAAGGATGGCTGACATTCGATGCCACTCCGCCGCAGAACATTATTTCCCGTACCACTCCGCTGGGAATCGGTATGCTCCGCGATCCTTTCGGCGATGAATGGAAAATCTCTCCGCCCGAACTGACACAGGCCACGGTCAATTATCTCAAACAGGCGATTCTGGAAACGGAAAAAGAGAAAAAAGAGGAGTTTTCTAAAGTCGATGAACTGATCGCCGCCGCACTGAACAAGGAGGAAGTCAAAGGCAAGGATGCCGTCAAAAAGAAGCCGGAACAGGCTAAAAAGAAGCCTGAAAACTGGATCGGGAAAACCAATGCTCTGTTGAAAAAAATCAATAATGCCATTGGCGATTCCATCGCATCCGTCCGGACCTATCTGACAGAAAACTGGAAAATCTCACTGCCGCTAGCTATCGTTGTGCTGTCTCTGCTCATCACGCTGAAAATGGTGATTGTTCAGATCCGCCAGAGAAATCTGCTGAAACGGGCTCTGCAATACCTCTCTCAGGCTTCCGATCCGAACACAGACAACGCTCACAGAATCCGCTGCATGTATTACTGCGTCAGACTCCTGCTGAAACGAGCAAACCTGCCAAGAGTGAAAAATCAGGAACTCCTCGCTTACGCGGAATCCCTTAAAAACACCGATCCGGAACTCTCTCAGGATACCCTTTTCCTCTTCGCTCAGTTCTACATGGTTGAATACGGAGACTATCACCCGGATCTCTTTGAAACGGAAAATGCTCTCAATCGAACAAACGATATCAAGAACGCTGTGTTCCGAATAATCCGCGCGCCGAAATAACAGACGAAATTCGGCGAGCATCAAACTGTCGCGGCAGCGTACCGCCACAGATCCGGATAAAATGACGGTATGTACGCTCCGCATCTTCCCGGTTCTCAAAACAGGACGGCTCTTTCATGACATCATCAAATGAAGCAATCAGAATTCCGCTCAGCTCATCGTAAAAGGATTTCAGCCCGGACAGAGTTGCAACACCATCTCGGAAATGTTTCTGATACAGCTCCATCGCACCAGCGGAAATCACTCTCGTATGAGGATAACCGGAACACATCAGGTTCCAGTCCTCTCCATCCGCATTCTGATCCCCCGCGGAACGAAAGTCCGTCCGGAGAAGAACACACGGAATATCCAGAAAACGAGCGGCTAAAAACTCCGCAACAGTACCGGAATCCAAGTCGGAACCATCAAAATTGAACAACGCCAGCTGCGATTCCAGAAGCATCCGGTAATCGTTGTCGCGAATCTCCAGCGGCGACGGGCGAAGCTGATTCTCCTCCCGCTGCGGCAACTTTGCTAAATATTTTCCCTCAGAATTCTCACAAATCGACTCCGCAAGAAGATGATTCCCTATCACATCCTTATGACAAAATAACGAACCGGCAAAATAATAATGAATACTCATGCTCTTTCCCTTCCATTTTTCGAGTAAAATAGGTCTTGTATAAAATAAAAGCAAATCATTTTTCTTAAAATTCTTCCTTATGAAACTCGTTCACTCTTTTATTTTCTTTCTGGCGGGAGTTTGGGTTGGGGGCTTCTCGCCCCCAACACCCCTCGGCAGGACCCACCCGGGCCCTGCACCCTGCG
>CAJKAR010000045.1 GCA_905197955.1 uncultured Lentisphaeria bacterium
GACCGCGACAAGGACACAGTCCTTGACCCGAGAAAAATGCTTTTGCATTTTTCCGCCCTTTATTTTTTAGAGGAAAAACGAATTGAGACGTGAGAAAGAATTGCTTTTTATGCAGTTTTCTTCTCTCGCATCCCGCAGAAGCATTTATTGTTTTACCTGATCCCGCAGACGGAGAATCAGCTCCAGAAGAGAATCCAGAGATTCCCGTGTAAGTTCCGGATTCAGAAGCGTACACTTCAAACAAACCTGTCCCTGAAAGACCGTCTGTCCAATGACAACTCCACATTGATGAATCAATGCCCGGCGAATCTTTCTGTTCACCTCGTCGGAATCCTTGACACGGAAGACAACCGATGTGATTTCCGGTACCGTGGTCGTTTCAAATTCCGAACGTGCGGCAAGCTGTTCATAAAGGTATGCCGCATTTTCAATACAGCCCGAAATCAGCTGATCCCAGCCGTCTTTTCCGCGCACCTGGAAAGAGATCCAGACTTTCAGCGCATCGAACCGGCGGGTTGTCTGAATGGATTTGCCGACAAGATTGGTGTACCCGTCTTCCTCGTCCTCCTCGCGATTCAGATAATCCGCATGATATTCCAGCGGACGGAAATCGGTTCCATCTTTGAGCAGAATTGCGCTGCAGCTGATCGGAAGCAGAAACATTTTATGAAAATCCACCGTCAGAGAGTCGCAGAGCGAAAGCCCCTCCACTCTCGACGCATATTTTTTTGAAAGCACAACACCGCTTCCGTATGCGGCATCGGCATGGAGACGCATTCCGTAACGGTCGCAGACTTTGCGGATTTCCGGGATCGGATCAATACTGCCGTAATCGGTTGTTCCTTCGGTCGCCACGACGCAGAATGGAATGTTGCCGTTGCGGACATCCTCTTCGACGAGGCGTTTCAGCGCTTCTACATCCATTTTCTGCGCGGAATCTACCGGAACCTTGATTACGGCATCGTAACCGAGCCCCAGCAGATGCGCACTTTTCTCCATTGAGAAGTGAGAAATTTCCGAGGTGTAAAGACGCAGTTTCCGATATTGTTCCGGCAATCCGTGTTTTTGAACATCGCATCCGAATTTTTCCCGGCAGAAACGGTCGCGAGCCAGCAGAATGCCGGTCAGATTCGACTGCGATCCCCCGGAAGTAAAGACCCCGTCTGCTCCTTCGCCGAATCCGTACAGCCGGCAGAGATGCCGGATCGTATCCACTTCAATCTCCGTTGCCGCCGGAGACTGATCCCATGAATCCATCGACTGATTGAATGCTGTGATAATCAGTTCCGCCGCAATGCTTTCCAGCAGAACCGGACTGTGCAGATGCGCCATGTAGTTCTGCGACGATGGATGAAGCATGTTCGGCAGAACCTTTTCGGCGGTCCTGCGGAGAACCTCGTCGAAACCGAGTCCGTGTTCCGGAAGCAGTTCCTCCTCATGGAGATAGCGTTCCAGATCGCGCGGCAGCATTCCTGCGTATGCTTTGGAAGACTCCATTGCTTTGGCAACGGCGTCGATTGTTGCGAGAAGCTGCCGGCGAAATTCCGCCTGATCGGCCTTCCGGTCGGTCAGGAGCAGTTCAGCGCACGGCATCGGCGTTGACCTCGAGAACGACGCGTTCCAAAATCGAAAGCATCTCTTCAATTTCCTCGCGGGTCACGTTCAGCGCAACCAGGCAGCGCAGTACGGCACCGTTGCGTCCGCCGCGCTCGATCACCAGCTTGTTCAGGAAGCATTTGTGCTGAATCAGTGCCGCCAGATCGCCATCCGGCGGAAGCGATCCGAGAGAATCGGGCGTTGCCTTCGGATTGACAAATTCACATCCGATCATCAGTCCTTTTCCACGGATATCTCCAATGATCGAAACTTTTTCTTTCAAGGCATTGAGTCGATTGACGATATACGCACCTTTTTCCGCCACATCTTTCAGGAACTCTGGTTTTGCAACCCGTTCCATGACCACCATACCGGCTCTCATCGCCAGCTGGTTTCCGCGGAAGGTTCCCGCATGGGCGCCCGGTTTCCAAAGATCGAGCTTTTCATGATACACGACAACGGACAGCGGCTGAGAACCGCCGATCGCCTTGGAAACCAGAACAACATCCGGAACGATATCGGCGTATTCGAACGCAAAGAAACGTCCGGAACGTCCGCATCCGCACTGGATTTCATCGACAATCATCGGAATATCGAGTTCGCGGGTGACTCTGCGAACCGTCTGCAGGAATTTGATCGGGGCCGGAATGACTCCGCCTTCTCCCTGAATCGGTTCAAGAATGACTGCCGCGGGTTTGGTGATTCCGCTTTCAGGATCTTTCAGAACCCGTTCAAAATAAGCGCAAGCTGCATCGGTTCCCGCCTCTCCGCCGAGTCCGAACGGACAGCGGTAGGAGTAGGGATAGGGGAAGAAATGAGCATCCGGCATCAGACCGTTGACTTTGGTTTTCGCGTTCAGATTCCCTGTCAGGGAGAGCGCGCCGTGTCCCATTCCGTGATATCCTCCGCTGAATGCGACGATGGACGATCTGCCTGTGGCGGTTTTGCACAGTTTAATAGCCGCATCCACGGCATCCGTGCCGGAGGGACTGCAGAATTGAATTTTTGCATGGTCGCGCAGTTCTTCGGGAAGCAGATTCATCAGCATCTGAATGAAACGGTCCTTGACGGGCGTCATCAGATCCAGCGTATGAAGCGGCGCTTCGGAAGTCAGCATATCGATCATTGCCGCATTGACTTCGGGGTCGTTATGCCCCAGTGCCAGCGAACCGGCTCCGCAGAGGAAATCCAGATACTGGTTTCCCTCCACATCTTCAATTCGGCACCCTTTTGCCCGTTTCAGGGAAAACGGGAATTTTCTTGAATATGTTCTCGCGTTGGATTCCCTGTGTTCCAAGCGGGACATATAGTCGGAGTTTTTTTCTCCGCCCGTAAGCTCCAGCCCACATTTCTCTGCCATTATGACCTCAACAAAGATGAATAGTTGCCGTTTTGACTGCAAAACAAATTGTAATTTACTATATCCCCATGCCGGGCAAATACAAGGGAAATGTGAAATTCCGGAATCACTTTTTCATAAAAAAAATCTGCGGGAACCTTTTCGCACAATCGCGTGAGGCGGAACAGGGATGGAATGGAAACGTTCTGTTTCGGTTTTCCGGTATCCTTGCATCCAGAGAGAAATACTTGGAGCCGGCCTTCTCCGGACAATCTTTTTTTCATGTGTTGCATTCTCTCTTTTCCACGATACATTATCCTGGAATTGTACTTGGAAGCAGATCAAAAACAAGGAGGACTCTTCTCGTGGAAGCGGATCGTTTTTTGCTGGGCTTTGACATCGGCGGGACAAAGTGTGCCGCTGTGCTGGGACGGGAGACTCCATCCGGGAATGGAATGGAGATTCTGGGAAAGACTCGTTTTCCGACGGCGGAGGAACCGGAGCCCTTCTCCTGCATCGAACGATTCTGTGCCGAAGCGGAGGGGCTGTTGCGCGGAAAGGGCATCGCGAGGGAAGCCGTTGCCGGAATCGGCATCAGCTGCGGCGGACCGCTGGACAGTCGCAGAGGCGTGATTCTTTCTCCGCCGAATCTGCCCGGTTGGGATGCTGTTCCTGTCGTTGATCTGCTGAAGAAGCGCTTTTCCCTTCCTGTCTTTTTGCAGAATGACGCAAACGCCTGTGCCGTCGCCGAGTGGAAGTATGGGGCGGGACGCGGGGCGGAAAACATGATTTTTCTGACATTCGGAACCGGTATGGGGGCCGGACTCATTCTGAATGGTCGTCTCTATTCCGGCAGTTGTGACAACGCGGGGGAATGCGGTCATATCCGTCTTGCGTCTTATGGACCGGTCGGCTACGGCAAAGCCGGATCCATGGAAGGGTTCTGCAGCGGAGGCGGAATTGCCAGGCTGGCTCAAATGCGAATTCTGGAAGTGCTCCAGAGAGGGGAACGAGTTCTCTGGGCTCCGAATCCGGAACTCGTGGATGCAAAACAGGTCGCGGACGCCGCTTTGAACGGGGATCCGCTTGCGCTGGACATTTACCGGGAGTCCGCCCGGCATCTGGGGCAGGGGCTCGCAATCCTGATGGATCTGCTGAACCCGGAACGGATTGTGATCGGCAGCATCTTTGCCCGCTCAGAGGCGCTTTTCCGGGAGGAGATGGAGAAGGTGATCCGGAAGGAGGCGCTTCCGCTGGCGGTTTCCGTCTGCCGGATCGTTCCTGCCGCGCTGGGCGAGCGGATCGGCGATATCGCCTGTCTTGCGCTTGCCGGCGGTATGGTCTGAAAAAAGAAAAGGGGATCTCCGGTCCGGCGGCGATCCCCGTTTTTCACGGCTCTGATCAGTGAGAGTGGCAGTGGCAGTTGTGCCCGTGTTCGCCGCCCTCGTGATGGTGGTGATTGCAGCTGAAGTTCGGATCGGCTTTCAGTTCTCCTTTCAGGTAGTCTCCGACGGCTTTGATGACATCGCCCGATACTCCGCCGATCAGCTGAATTCCCGCTTCCGCGAGCGCCTGCTGCGCTCCTCCGCCGATGCCGCCGCAGAGAAGAAGATCCACATTGCGTTCCGCGAGAAATCCTGCGAGAGCTCCGTGTCCGGAATCTCCGGTCGGGACCTTCTGCATTCCGTTGATCTTTCCATCGACAATTTCAAAAATGGCGAATTCCGGTGTGTGTCCGAAGTGCTGGAAAACCTGATCGTTTTCACATGTGACTGCGATTTTCATAGTATCTCCTTTACAGGGTTGATTCAAGGTTCCGGCGTCCTGCCTGTGAAAGTAGCAGCGACTGCAAACCGGTCCTGTTGTACAGCAGGTCCGCTCCCGTTCCCGGGATTCGATGAGGATGCTCCGGCCGTTGAGGAGGGCATCGGCGACCTTCCGTCGCGCCGAATACAGAATCCTCTGAAGCGTGCCGCGCGAAACATTCATTTTTTCCGCGGCGCTTTCCTGATCCATGTTTTCATAATCCGCAAGGCGCATTGCCTCCAGCTCGTCCAGTTCGAGCAGGGTCTTTTCTTCCCCGCCGACCGCCTGGAAGGTTCTGCATTCCACATTCAGGCAGATTCTTCTGCATTTTTTGTTCCTCGGCATGAAACAGGATCCTCGGATGAATTTTTTTGTTTATATTGTGCGTATGCACATAATATAACAGTCGGCTCTCCATTTTCAAGTCGGGAAGAGGACTCTTTTTCCGTGATTTACCGGCAATATCGCCGGTTCAGATGCGGATTGAGAAAATCGTGGATTGATTTTATTTCTGCTGCGCGTATATTATGGGGTATTGTCCGGGGGATCCGCGACCGGAATGAATAATGGATGAGAGACTCGAATGACACGGAGGAGAACAATGGATTATACCGAACTGAAGAACTTGATGACTTTTGACCGCCGGCATCTGTGGCATCCTTATGCTTCGATGACGCAGCCGCCGCCGGTGAATTTTGCGGAATCCGCCTCCGGTACGCACATTCGTCTTGCGGATGGGCAGGAGCTGATTGATGCGGTTTCCAGCTGGTGGTGTGTCTGCCACGGGCACAATCATCCGAAGATCATGGAAGCGATCCGCCGCCAGTCGGAGAAACTTGCGCAGGTTATGTTTGCTGGCTTCACTCACGAGCCGGCGATCCGTCTCGCGGAACTGCTGACCGAACGGACTCCTGCGGGATTGAACAAGGTGTTCTACGCGGATTCCGGATCCGTAAGCGTGGAGTGCGCCGCAAAGATGGCGATTCAGTATCAGATGGCATCCGGTTTTCCGGAACGCTGTCGTCTGGCGAGTGTCAAGGGGGGATATCATGGAGATACCGCCGGAGCGATGGCGCTCAGCGATCCCGACGGCATGCACAAGATGTTCAGCGGAATCATCTCCCGGCATCATTTTGCGCCTCAGCCGCAGTGCCGGTTCGGGGAGGAGTGGGATCCTGCCGATTTTGTTCCGATGGAAGGGATGCTTGATCGTTACGGACATGAGATTGCTGCGGTGATTATTGAACCTGTGTTTCAGGGGGCGAACGCGATGCGTTTTTATCATCCCGAATATCTGCGCTGCCTGAGGAAGGCATGCAGCGATCGGGGGATCCTGCTGATTCTGGACGAGGTGGCGACCGGATTCGGGCGTCTCGGCAAATTCTTTGCTCTGGAATATCCGGAAATTGTGCCGGACATCATGTGCGTCGGGAAAGGGCTGACGGGCGGAGCGATCACGCTAGCTGCGGTTGTTGCTTCTGAAAAGGTGGCGGAAGTGATTTCCGCGGGAACCCCGGGCGTTTTCCTGCATGGACCGACCTTTATGGCAAGTCCGATGGCGTGTGCCGCGGGATGTGCCTCGCTGGAGCTTTTTAAAGAGTACGACTGGGAAGGACGGGGCAAGAATATCGAACGTCAGCTGAAGCATGAACTTCAGGAACTTACGGAATTGCCGAATGTGGCGGAGATCCGTGTTCTGGGAGCGGTCGGCGTGGCGGCTCTGCGGAAGGTGCCCTCGCCGGAGACCGTGCAGAAAATCGTGCATGAAACCGGAGTCTGGCTGCGTCCGTTCGGTTCCTGGCTCTATACGATGCCACCGTTCATTACGCCGGAAGAGGAAATTTCGCGGATCGTCGGAGCCATGCGGAAAATTGCGGAAGCCTGATCCTTCTGTCAGATCAAGCCGGAAAAGAGGTCCGCTTCAAGCACCGTCTTCCGGAAAACCTTGAAGGCGGAGGGCAGAGAGATTTCCCGTCTCAGTGACTCCCGGTCAACCCATCGGAATTCCGGGAGCTCCTCCTTCACGCGGACCAGGACACTTTGCATGTGCCATTCGACATGCGAGAAAATGTGGACGGCATTTCCAGAGGGAATCATTTCCGCTTCCGTGTTCAGCCATTCCCGGATCTGTTCTCCGGTAAGGAATCCTTCGCGGTTCGGGAACTCGTAGAGACCGGCAAGCAGACCTTTTTCCTCTCTGCGGCGGATGGCGATTCTGGTTCCGCAGAAGAGCAGCAGGACGGTCCTGTTTTCGAGCTTTCGAGCTTTTTTCGGCGCTTTGACGGGGAGCTCTGCGACTTTCCCGTTCAGCCGGGCAAGACAGAGTTCCGCCAGCGGACATTCCCGGCACTTCGGCTTTCCGTTCGGCAGACAGACCGTTGCACCGAGTTCCATGAGACTCTGTGTGAAGTCACCGCACCGCTGCTCCGGATAGATCTGCTTCAATGCATGAGTGATATTCACTTTGACCGCAGGCTGCGCGATATCTTCGGCACTTTCGAGCAGACGCGACATCACCCGCAGAACATTTCCATCAACCGCCGGCACCGGCCTTCCGAATGCAATGGATGAGATCGCTCCCGCCGTATATTCTCCGATTCCCGGCAGAGCAAGAATCTCTTCGAAGTCCGAGGGGAACATTCCGTTGTGCCGCTCCAGAATCATACGGGCGGCTTTCTGAAGGTTCCGAGCGCGGTTGTAGTACCCGAGTCCTTCCCAGAGTTTCATCAGACGGTCCTCGGGAGCTTCCGCCAGACTTCGGATGGTGGGAAGAGCTGCCAGAAAACGCTCGAAATACGGTTTTACCGCTTCGACGCGGGTCTGCTGAAGCATGATTTCCGAGAGCCAGACCCGATAGGGTTCCGGTTGTTCTCTCCACGGGAGAATGCGTGCATTGGCATCATACCAGTCGAGAAGCGGCCGCACGATTTTTCTGAGGAGCCGGGGAACTTGCCTGTCATTGGTTTTCATTTTGTTCTGCACCTGTTTCAAAGAGAGGGGAATATAGGCGCATCGGAGAGGATTGTCAAGGGATTTTTTTGCAGACCTGTCCGGTTTTTATTGGAATGTTTTTATGATTCAAATGAAAGAAAAGGGAGTCGTTTTTGAAAAAGTATGCTTGTTTTTTTTCTTCGTCTGTTTTATATTACACCGGGCTGAATCCTGAGAAGAATCAGTGGTTGGTGGTTTTTCCGGACGAGGCAAAAACAACAAAAGAAAGGTCTAGGAAAATGAAGAAGAAACTCATGCTCCTGCTCGTCATGGCCGGAGCCGCCGCACTGTTCACGGGCTGTTCCTCTTTGCAGTCCAGCAATGCGTTCAACGGCCAGAAAATCACAGCATCCGGAACCGGGGTCGCCCATGTCAGCGGGTATACCAGCGGTCTGTATCTGTTGTGGATCCCGATTTTCACCGGGTCTGCCTCAGAGCCGGGATCCATTGCGTTCAACGAGGATTCCTGCAATGTTACCGCTGTGACGAACATGGTTACAAAGAAGAGCAAGAACTTGAAGGCATCGCGTACAATAGACCTTGTTTCCTCCTCCAGCAGCATGAACATTCCGGTTCCGTTCCCGTACATTTTCTACTGGCGCACGGTTACAGTTTCCGGCAACGCGGTCCGCTGAGTCCGTGAACACACTAGAGAATCTTTAATTCAGGGAAATTCAAAATGAAAAAGATTATGCTTCTCGCTTCCGTTATCGCTGCCGCTTCGCTGTTTGTCGGCTGCGTCAGTGTTGAAGCCGTCCAGAATCCGAATCTGAACGGTGAAAAGATCAGTCACAGCGGCACGCCTGTCGCCCATATCAATGCACAGAACTGGGGAATCTATCTGTTCACGATTCCTCTGCTGACCGGATCCACAGATGCTCCGGGCAACATTGCTGTTTTGAAAGATACTGTCAATGTCGAGTCCATGCTCCCTGTTCTTACGAAAAAGAGCAAAGAGCTGAAGGCTTCTCAGACACTGAACATTGCCTCGCAGTATTCTGAAGGCGGACTGATTTTCTACACCCGCTCGATCAATATGTCCGGCAACGCGGTTCGCTGAACCGGGGAGATCGGAACGTGATTGGTTCCGATCCGAAAGAGAAAACCGTCCCTGCATCATGTGCAAGGGACGGTTTTTTTTTGCTTGCAATCGACAGTTGTTTTCTGGTTTGAAGAGTCCGTTCTTCGCTTTTTCCCTCCTGCCGGAAGAGATGCGGGAGAGGTCAGACTCCGATATTGGCAAAGGTCATGCAGATTCTGTTGATGATGCGGACCAGTGTCGGATAACGGATTTCAAAATCTTTGATGGAGGCTTCCAGTTCCTTGAGGGGATAATTTTCAGTATCGTCGATTGCCGCCTTTGTGGACTTGTTGGCAAGTTCGACGAGCTGATCGGCCTCTTCGCGGGAATGGGAGGGGAGGGATTCAATCTCCCTGGAGAGTTCTTCCAGGAGATGAAGGACTTCCGTTTTTCGTTCCGGTCTCATCCGGGAGGTCCGGATCCGTTCTTTGATGGTTTCCAGTTTTTCAGCGTACATGTTTTGTTTCCTTCCTGATTTGCGGGGACCGTTTATTTTCGCAGTTCCTTCATGCTGAGAGGCTTGAAGGCTGCTTTTTTTCTGTTTCTCTCCGTGGAATCGACCGAAAGATACTTCCAGCGGTTGAATGCGAAGTCATGAGCCCGATAGTTTTCCAGCCAGCCGTGCTGCAGCAGAAACGAGACAGGATGGCTTTCAAAGATCCACGGACATTTTCCGGTGATCCATTTTGCCATGGATTCGTATTTTTTCCTGCGTTCCGGAGAATCGGGCATTTCCCGGATTTCGCGATACATCCGGTCGAATTCCGGAAACGAGCAGCAGACTCGGTTGCTGGATCCTGCGTTCGGACCATAGAAGAGCTGGAGAAAGTTTTCCGCATCGGGATAATCTCCGGTCCAGGAGAGACGGAACAACTGAGTTTGTCCCTGAGCGAGCTTCTGGAGAAAGCGCGCCCGGTTGTTGAATTCCGGACGGAGTTTGATTCCGATTTCCAGCAGGTCGATTGCGAGCAGTTCGGCGGTCTGGCGGTAGAACGAGTCGCTGCCCGCCTGATCGAAGGAGATCTCCAGCGGCTTGCCGGTGGATGGATCCATTCCGCCGGGATAGCCTGCAAGTTCCAGATATTTTCTGGCAAGAGGGAGATTTTTTTCGCCGAAGGGTTCCGGTTTGTCGAGATATCCGTCAGCTCCGGGAGGCACCGGGCCGTAGGCGGGTTCGATCCGACCGCTGAAGAAGAGTTGACGTTTCTGTTTGTCGAACGCCAGCGAAATCGCTTTGCGGAGATTTTCATTCCGGCCGAGGAGCGGGTCCGTGAAATTGAATCCGATGTAATTTGTCTGGAACTCCGGTGTCCGTGCCAGCGTGATTCCGCGTTTGACCAGCGACGGCGCCAGTTCGAGTCTCTCATTGACGACCGCTGCAAAGT
Source organism: uncultured Lentisphaeria bacterium (assembly GCA_905197955.1). Taxonomy (GTDB): domain Bacteria; phylum Verrucomicrobiota; class Lentisphaeria; order Victivallales; family UBA1829; genus UBA1829. Next base: position 10,199 of record CAJKAR010000045.1, read on the forward strand.
TTTCTCCATCCAGCACATAGAAATCCAGTTCTCCCTGAAGGAACAGCAGCCATCCGGCGAGCGGCTGTTTGATAAAGCTGCAGACAATTTCATCCAGCAGGGGCAGGGGACGTTTCCGGTCGGTTTCCCTGCTTGCGGAGTTAAAATATTCCGTGCGATATTCCGGATTGCGCTTCATGCGGATCTGGTAGTCTTTTCTCCAGGAGGTCAGAATGAACGGGCCGGAACCGACAGGATGATCCGCAAATTTATCCCCCCAGTATTCCACGGCTTTCCGGGAGACCACGGAGAAATACGGCATGGCAAGTGCGTAGATGAATCGGGGATCGGGTGCGTTCAAGGTGATGGTGAAACGTCTGTCATCGAGAATTTTCAGTCCTTCGCAGCCGGAATCGTAGGGGGAGAGATCGCCGGACGGCGCTTTTCCAGTCCGTTCTCGGAAGGCTTCGATCCCTTTGACTTTGCCGCGGATGAGCCAGTAGCCGCTGGATTTCAGACGGGTGTCGGCAAGACGGAGAATGGAGAATACGACATCCTTTGAGGTGATTTTCCGTTCCTCTCTGTTTTTTCCGGGGAAACACTCGCCCGGCTGAAAATAGAGATCGTCGCGGAGACGGCAGTGAAAGACGGTTGACCCGTTTTCGATTTCCGGCATTTCGGCAAGCATGGAGGGTTCCAGTTTGTACGGACGCGCGGTAAAGGAATATTGCAGGGGGGTGTCATAAAATGCCGCCGTCATGTACTGACAGGCGGTGTCCGCCGCCAGTGCGGGATCGAGGGTTGCCAGAATCTTGTTCAGACTGGTATGCAGGACTCGGGATTCTGTTTTCTCCCGTGCAGGCGAGTCGGAACATCCCGCCGGAAGAAGCAGCGCGGGCAGAAGAAGCAGAAATAAGAACGGTCGATGGAGTTTCATTGGGAATCATCTTCCGGGAAATCGGATTCGCTGTCGCCGAAGAAGCGGCGGAGCGCTTCATAGGAGATGCCGGCGGAAAAGCCTTTGGAGGCGAGAATCCGGAGTGCTTTTGTTTTTTTTCGGATCTGATCGGGTTCGCGGTCGAAGGAGGGCTTCTTCCGCTGGAGAAGAGTCATGGCGATGGAGATTTCATCGCGTTCGGAATTTTTGTCATCGGATTTGAAGGCGTCGTCGATGGTCTCTTTTTCGAAGCCTTTCAGACGGAGATGGAGTTTGATTTTCTTGGCTCCGTCGCCGCGGTCGCGCATGAGGGCGACTTTGGCCTCCGCGACGAGTTTGTCGTTGATGTAGCCGTAGCGTTCGCATTCCGAGACGGTCTCTTCCGAATCTTTCCAGGAGAAGCCTTTGTCATGCAGTTTGCGTTTGAGGGCAAGCCGTGACATGGGCTGTCTGGTCAGCAGCATGACCGCTGTTTCCATTGGTGTTTTCGGAGTCTTCTGAGACTGCGGCATTGGGATTCCTTTTGTTTCCGGCTATGGGTAACCTACATTCCCTTTGGAAAAAATCAAACGGCCGGGAGGTTCGGAGATGGTTTTTCTCCGGGAGGATTGGGCTCCCGGCCGTTGTTTTTCGGATTTCTGAGTGGGAGATTATCCGGCGAAACTCATATCCCAGTCTTTGAAGACGGGTTCGAGTCCGTGGGCGCGGAGTCCGGCGGCGACGGTTTCCACGGTGGATTCGTCGTGCATCTTGAACTGTCCCAGCGACTTCCCGTCAAGATGATCCTGATACCCTCCCGGGTTCACCTGCGATGCCGCACTCATGTGGCTCAGACAGCTTTCCGCCATGTGCAGCCGGAATTCCAGCGTCTCCCGTGTGGAGAGAATCAGGTCCGCTTCGTGGAAGAAGAGACGGAACGCAAGAATCATCTGTTCGAGATTGTCCTGCGTGATCGGCGCCGGCACATTGAATCCCCACTTCGTCGGCGTGATGCGCGGGAAGGAGAACTGAATGTGGCTCTTCCAGAAGTTCTTGCGGATCCACATGCCGTGAATGGCAAGATTGGTCGCTTCAATGCGCCAGTTCGGATTGAGTCCGAGGAGCGCTCCCATGCCGAGATTGTAGAATCCGGCGCGTCCGCCCTCCGCCAGAGCATTCAGACGGAAATTGTAGTCCGCTTTCGGTCCCGATGGATGCAGGCTCGGATAGAGTTCCGGGTCGTAGGTCTCCTGGAAGATGGTGAGTCCATGGCATCCGGCTTCGAAGAGTTTCCGGTAGTCAGGCTCGCGCATCGGATAGTATTCGATGTTGATGTAGTCGAATTTATGTTTGAGTTCGCGGATGCAGTCTGCTGTGAAGTCGGGAGAGATTTTGGGATCCTCACCGGTGATCAGCAGGAGGCTGTCGTGTCCCATTTCGTGAATGATGCGCGCCTCGTTCATGACCTCGTCGAAACTGAGGCGGCGGCGCTCGTACTGGAACGACTTCCGGAACCCGCAGTAGACGCAGTTGTTGATACAGAAGTTCGAAATGTAAAGCGGAGCAAACATGCGGATCGTGTTGCCGAAATAGCGCCGCTTGACTGCCGCCGCATACGGAGTCATCTCCGGGATGAGATCCGCCGCCGCAGGCGAGATGAAGTGGAGAAAATCGACAAACTGCGGATTCGGCCGGAGCAGAGACGCCTTGACTTTCTCCGGCGTCACGCTGTTGATGTAGGAATCCAGTTCCTCCGCCGTGTACTTGGAGTATGGGAGCATCTTCATATCAGATCACCTCGTTGAAGAGATCCGAGGGAGAGGATGCGCTTGCGTTTGCCAGCACCGCCGCGGGTCCCGCCTTGAGAGCTTTTTCCGATGCGGCAACTGCGGATGCGAACGCCTCCGCCATGGCGCAGGGATCTCCCGCCGCCGCGATGGCGCTGTTGACGAGAACGGCATCGGCGCCCAGTTCGATCGCCTGTCCGGCATGGGAGGGCAGTCCGAGTCCGGCATCGACCACGACCGGTACGTTCGCCTGTTCGATGATGATCCGGAGCATGGCTTCCGTGCGGATTCCCTGATTGCTGCCGATGGGGGAGCCGAGCGGCATGACCGCAGCCACACCGACCTCTTCCAGACGTTTTGCCAGAACGGGATCGGCATTGATGTACGGCAGCACCGTGAAGCCCATGCGGACGAGTTCTTCCGCCGCTTTGAACGTTTCGATCGGATCGGGAAGAAGATAGTTCGGATCGGGATGGATTTCGAGTTTGATCCAGTCGTAACCGGCGGCCTTGGCGATTTTTGCGATCTTGACGGCGTCTTCCGCGGTTCTGGCGCCGCTGGTGTTCAGCATGACTTTCACGCCGGAGGGGATTGCGTCGAGAAGATTGTCATCCTTGCTGCCGGGCTGGGAGCTGACGCGGCGCAGGGCAACGGTGACCAGTTCCGTTCCGGAAGCGAGGATCGCTTTTTTCATTTCCTCGTTGGACGAGAATTTTCCCGTTCCGAGGAAGAGTCTTGATTTGAATTCGGTTCCGCCGATGAGCAACGGTTTCATGGTAGCTCAATCCTTTCTGTTAATGATGGTTTTTGCGGCATCGTCCGGTTTGAGGATCCCGGTGCGAGAGGTTGTCGTAGATTTTACAGAGAAGTTCCAGGAAGAGTTGCCGATGTTCCCGGTCGAGCCCCGCGAAGGCGCCCGCTTCGATTCCGGCAAACCGTTCCCGGACGATCGTTCCGGCGTGCCTGCCTTTTTCCGTCAGGAAGACGCTGACCGATCGTTTGTCCGAATTTGAGGGTCTGCGTTCGATGAGTCCGGCATTCTCCATGCGGGCCAGGAGTCTGGTGATGGTCGCCGATTCCACTTCGCAGACGGATGCCAGCTCTTTCTGAATGCATCCGTCGTGTTCGCAGAGATAATCCAGCAGTTTGGGCTGTCCGGGCGAGAGTTCGATATCGGGCAGCGTCTGGTACAGTTGCTTTGCCAGCGCGGCTTCCGCTTTCAGCAGCATGAAATGCAAGGATTCTTCCACTCTCATTTTTCCGGAAACACTTTCTGAAACAGTTAGAAAGCTAACTATATTCCTGTTTCGGAAAATGTCAAGTCCGGAAGCAAATTTTTTCGGAGAGAAAAAATGGTGTTTTTTGCTCGGAAAAAGGATTTTTTCAGGAAGATTTTCCGAAGATTTTCTGCTATAATGATCCCCGCAAACCAATCAAAGGAGGTTTTTTCATGTTTCCGATTGCAGGATGGACAACACCGATTCAGCTTTTGAAGGAAGAACTCATTCAGCTTGAGTATGAAGGGTACCTGATTCCGGAGGAGATCCGGGAACAGGTGGAGATGATTGATCCGGATCACGATGCCTATTCGGATTCCATTCCGGGAATTTACCGGCAGCTGGAACATCTGCAGAAACGCCCGGACTACGACTGGGTGGAGCCGAACGGACTGGAGGAGATCCGCGCACTGCGTCCGCAGGGGGTGCGCAAACTGGAGCTGACGCTTTCCGATGAGGAACTGAAAAAACGGTTCCACGGCGCCTGGCGCGGCCGTTCCGTGGGATGTGCTCTCGGCAAGCCGGTGGAAGCAAAGCGCCGCAAGCCGATCAAGGAGTTCCTGATTGCCAGAAATGCGTGGGAGCTGACCGATTATGTGCCGAATGATCCGCCGTTCACCTGGTGTCCGCTTTCGACCCGCGAGAACATCGCGTTCATGGAGCCCGATGACGACATCCATTATACGCTGATGGGACTGGTTGTCCTGGAGAAATTCGGTCCGGACTTCCGCTGGAATGATATTGCGAATTCCTGGAACACGCATCTTCCGTACTATGCGATCTGCACGGCGGAGCGTCAGGCGATTCTGAACTACAACATGCGCGGTCAGCGGCATGGTACACAGCCCTCGGTTGTGACTCCGGCGTTCACCCGGCGCTTCAACAATCCCTACCGGGAGTGGATCGGCGCACAGATCCGTGCCGACGGCTGGGCGTATGCCTGTGCCGGAAATCCGGAGCTCGCCGCCGAATTCGCATGGAGAGACGCTCATTGGACCCATACCCGCAACGGAATCTATGGAGAGATGTTCTTTGCGGCGGTCATTGCGGCTGCGTTTGTCGAGCAGGATCCGTACAAGCTGATCGAGATCGGACTTTCCGAGATTCCGGAACGCTGCAAGCTGGCGGTGGCGATCCGCGAGGCGCTTGAATGGAAAAAACAGTGCCCGTCCTGGGAGGACTTCATGGACCGTCTGGATGAAAAATATGAGAACATGAGCGGTGTCCATACGGTCAACAACGCGCTGATTGTGCTGATGGCGCTTCTCTACGGGGAGCTGGATCTCGACCGTTCCTGCGCCCTGGCTGTGATGGCGGGACTCGATACTGACTGCAATGGAGCCACGGTCGGGTCGATTGTCGGAATCATCAACGATTCGAGCCGTCTGGCGGAGAAGCTGCACGATACGATCAAGCCGAACTTCATCGGCGAGACGGAAGTCACCATGACGGCTCTTGCCGCCCGGACCCTTGCCGTCTGGAAACGGGTGAACGGGCGGTAAGCGCTTTCCGCCGGAAGGCGCCTGGTGCGTGGCGGAGAAGGCCGCGGAATGGAGTTACAGCTGCCGGACGTAGACGGATTCGTCGTCTGCGTTCATTCCGCCGCGGAACCAGTTGCGCGGCGACTTGGTCAGAATCAGTTCCACAGGAATCGTTTTTCCCGACCTGCGGATGGTCAGATTCAATTTCGCGCCGGGAAGCAGACTGAAGATGCAGCCCTGGAGATCATAGGGGGTGGAGATATCGCGTCCGTTCGCCTTCAGGACAATGTCTCCGGGACGGAGCGCTTTTGCCGCCGGAGAGTTCCGGAAGAGCTGCGAGATCAGCACTCCGTGTTCGATTCCGAGTTTCTTTTTCGCATTGCGGTTGAGTGGAGCGAGAACGGCTCCCAGCCACGGGCGATCCACATGTCCGTGGTTGATGAGCTCAGTGGAGACCTGCCTGGCGATGTCCGAAGAGATCGCAAAACTGAGCCCGATATTGCCGCCGGAGGGCGAAAGAATGAAGTCGTTGACTCCGATGACTTTGCCTTGAATATTCAGAAGCGGTCCGCCGGAGTTGCCGGGATTGATGGAGGCATCGGTCTGCACATAGCTTTCGTGCAGATTCATTCCGACGCCGTTGCGGCGGGTGTTGGAGACGATTCCGATCGTGACGGTGCGCGAGAGACTGAACGGCGCTCCGATCGCGATGGCCCAGTGCCCGATTCGGACACTTTCCGCATCGGCGAATTCCAGAACCGGGAATTTCCGTTTCGCATCAATTTTCAGCAGGGCAAGATCGGTGGGCGGGTCAATGCCGACAACCTTTGCCGGATATTCCTCTCCCTCGTGAGTGGTGATCCAGAAGGAGTCCTGATTGCGCACCACATGATGATTCGTGAGAATGTAACCATCTTCGCGGATGAAGAATCCGGAGCCCTGACCGGAGGGGATTTCCATGTAGTCGATCCTTCTTCGTCCGTAGTTGTACAGGTTCGCATAGGGGCTGACGACTCCGATGCGTTTCTGTGCCGTGATCAGCACGACCGCCGGCATGGAGCGGGAGATCGTTTCGGAAAACTGCGCCTGGAGCGTTCCGGCATCCTGACCGGAGATCGGAAGCGGTCTTGAAAGTTCGGGATTCTGTTTCGTTTTTTCCGAAGCTGAAGTCGGAGCGGGGACGGGCGCCGGAAGATTTTTCTCTTTCAGCAGCACATGGGCCAGAAACAGGGCGACGGCTCCTCCGCAGACGGAGGCTGCCAGCAATGATAGAAACTGTTTGCTGCGATTCATCTTATTGGTTCCTTGTCGTTTCAAATTCCGTAACGGAAACAGATCTTCTGTTTTTCTGAAAGACAAGTGGAAGACCGCAGAGGTTCCCCCTGCCGGGAGTTTTTTTTCATTTTTTTATGGGAACACTCCCGGAGGGCGGTCAACCGGATCACAGGGGAATCGCGATGTTCCAGGTGTTGAGGGTATTATGGAATCCGCCGGGGCCGTCCGCGGCAGCGGCGAAGAGACAGCAAGGTTTCCGATTCTCATCGAAGAGAAGCTGGGGGCGTTCCAGACAGCCGAGATGCAGCGGATTTCCATTTTGATCTTCGAGAGAGCGGGAATAACCTTTGCCGACCAGTTCCCAGTGGATGCCGTCGGAAGACTTGAAATGTGCTCCCGCATGGAGTTCCCCCGTAATGGTTCCCTTCATATCCTTGGCGAGCATTTCGAATTCGCTTCCGTTGTGCCAGACAAAGGGATCCTCCACGTTGAAACCGCGGAGGACGGGTTCGTCCTGAATGCGGCGGTATGGGCCTTCGGGACGGTCGGCGACGGCAAGGCCGATTCGCAGTCCTTCCGGAGTGTTGCCGCGGTAATAAAGATAGATGCGTCCATCCGGCAGAACGCACGGCGCCGGATTGGTGACAATCTGGTGATCCCAGTGTCCCGGTCTCGGCTCCAGGATCGGATGATCCAGTGTTTTCCACGGTCCCGCCGGGGAGTCCGCGATCGCTACTCCGATGCGGATCCTTTTATAGATGGCATCGGTCAGAAGCGGATCGTGATCTGTGATCCGGGGATTTTTCTCGCTGTAAGTCGTTCCGATGTAATAGAGAAGATAGCTGTTGCCGTAACGAAGAACGGTCGGATTGTGGGTCATGCGTCCGTCCCAGGCGGAGGGATCGGCGCCGCTCGGAAGCACTTTTTCGACAAATCGGTAGGGCCCGCACATCGTTTCTGAAAACGCATGCACGATTTCTGACTGATAGATATATCCGGTGAACATCGGATGTTCTTTTGACCATCTGGCGGCATACATGTGATATCCGTCGGATCCTTTCAGGACGGAGCCGCACCAGACCCAGTATCCTTCCATCCGGAATCCGGCGGAAAGATCGGCTTTCAGTATTTGCTTTTCGGTGATCGACATTTCTTTTTCCCGGGGTTAATGTTCAACTTTTATGAACATTATTAAATGTACAGTCGAATCGGGAAAAATCAAAGGTTTGAGTTGTTTTTCCTGTGATTTTCCTCTCTTTTTCCGGATGTTTTCCCGGAGATGTTTTCTTGTTCCGGCGGTGGTGCCGGAGGGGAATGGTCAGTGCAGTTTCCGGCAGCTGGTGCGCTGGAGAAAACGCGATTCCACGCGGACCGACACGTGAACCGGATACTGACGGTACCAGGAGTTTTCGCAGATCATGCGGCCGAAAATTTCGCCGATCTGTTTCAGGGGAATCTGCATGGTGGAGATACCGAGGGAGCGGTATTTCGGATTGTCGTCGAATGCTGCAAGATCATAGTCGCGTCCTGCTGCGAGTCCGTGTTCCTGAGCCTGGGCGATGAAATCGGCAGCGTATTCATCGTTTATGGCGATGAAAAAGAGTTTTTTCTTCCGGTCCTCCCGGATTTCCCGGAAGAGCTGTTCCGCACCGGGCTGGTCCGGATGGAACTCTTCCAGAGTCGGGGCAGGGATCGCGGATGCGTTTTCGCCGGAGGAGCCGAATCCGATTTTGAGTCCTTCCATACGCAGATGGCTCCATACCGGAGAGTTTCCGCTGTTCCGGATGACAATCACGTTCCGGACGCCGTTCCGCCGGAGGAGATTGCCCATCCGGATGCCGTCGCTGAAATGGTCGATAATGATGGAGGAGGCAAAGTCCAGACGCTCGAGTTCATCGGACCGGTAGAGAACCATGACGGGCGTTTTTGCCGCCAGCAGAAATGGAACGCCTGCACGCAGAAGCTCTTCGTCTCCGGTATCGGGAAAGATGACGATTGCGGCGGCTCCATCGGCGGTTGCCCGGTCGAGAATGCGCTGGAACTCGGCCGGATCGTTTTTTTCAGGAAATTGGAGATGCCGGATTCCGTAACCGGCGGATTTCAGAGTCTGTGCGAGAGCCGAAAGGGTTGTCCGGTTCCAGTGGATTCCGCGCGGGTTGCGCGAGAGAAGCACATGAACAATCTGGCTGCTCCTGTTGAAAAGCTGTCGGAGGAGTTCCGGATCAGGGGAGGGGGCAACCGTGCTGCCGGCGCGTTTCCGCCGCACGACGACTCCATGTTGCTTAAGCTGTTCGAGCGCCCGGAAAACATTCATCCTTGTGGTGCGGAACTGTTCGGCAAGAACGGATTCGGTCGGGAGGAGATCGCCGGGCGCTAGTTCCCCGTCCATGATCTGCCGGAGCAGATGCCTGAAAACTGTTCGAATATCGTTGTTCATTCTGTTCCCGTGTTCTTTTCCGGGTATACCAATACATTCGAATGGAGATTATGCAAGTGTTCCTCCACTTTTCTTTCCGAAGGATTTTAATTTTGCTGAAGTGTTGCATTTTCTTTGATTTTGTGCTATGTTATTCGGTTGAAAACAAGTGCAGTTTACGAACGCAAACAAGGAGTAAAAAATGGGAAAAACCGTTGCGCAAAAGATATTCGACGCACACCTGATCGACAAGCCGACCGAAGGAGTCAACGTCCTTTCTCTCGACCGTGTGTTCTGCCATGAAATCACCACCCCGATCGCGATCAACGATCTTGTCAAACGCGGAAAAGACAGAGTGTTCGATCCGGCGAAGATCAAAGCGGTCATCGACCATGTCACCCCCGCGAAGGATTCCAAGACCGCCGAGCAGGGAAAGACCATGCGCGACTGGGCGCGCAGACACGGAATCAAGGATTTCTTTGACATCGGCGAAAACGGTGTCTGCCATGCGATCTTCCCGGAAAAGGGATTTGTCCGTCCGGGATATACGGTCATCATGGGCGACTCGCACACCTGTACGCACGGTGCGTTCGGCGCGTTTGCCGCGGGAGTGGGAACCACCGACCTGGAAGTCGGTATCCTGAAGGGCGTCTGCACGATGCGCTCTCCGGAAACCATCAAGATCAACGTGACAGGCAAACTTCCCGAAGGCGTGTATGCCAAGGACCTGATCCTTGCGATCATCCAGCTTCTCACGGTCAACGGAGCGACGGACAAGGTGATTGAGTTCGCCGGACCGACCATCGACGAAATGTCCATGGAGTCTCGCATGACGCTCTGCAACATGGCGATCGAAGCCGGCGGCACCTGCGGCATCTGCTATCCTGACAGCGTGACAGTCGATTATCTCTGGGAGTTCATCAAGGACGAGTTCCCGAGCAAGGAGGCCGCGCTTGCCGAATACTCCAAGTGGCGTCCGGATGCCGATGCCGTCTACGCCAAAGTCGTGGAGTTCGACGCTTCGAAGCTCGAACCCCTGATGACGATCAACTACAAGCCCGATCAGGTCCGGACGATCCGCGAAATGACCGGAACAAAGATCGATCAGGTTTACATCGGTTCCTGCACGAACGGGCGGATCGAAGACCTGCGTATTGCGGCTCAGGTGCTCAAGGGCAAAAAGATCAGTCCGAATCTGCGTGCGATTGTCTCTCCGGCGACTCCGAAAATCTATCGGCAGGCTCTCGCGGAAGGGATCATTCAGATCTTCATGGATGCCGGATTCTGCGTCACCAATCCGACCTGCGGCGCATGTCTCGGCATGAGCAACGGCGTGCTTGCCAAAGGCGAAAGCTGTGCTTCGACCACAAACCGCAACTTCAACGGCCGCATGGGCAAGGGCGGCATGGTGCATCTGATGAGTCCGGCAAGCGCGGCTGCAACGGCGGTCGCCGGTTTCGTCACGAACTCTCCGCTCTACAAAGGCTGATCAGGAAAGGATTGCAAAATGAAAAACTTCAGTGGAAAAATACTGTTTCTCGACCGCTCCGATATCAATACCGATGAGATCATTCCGGCAAAATATCTGACGGAACTGACCAAGGATGCGCTCAAACCGTATTGTCTGGAAGACCTCAATCTTCCCGGCTTCGATCCGAAAAAGGACATCGCCGGAAAGAGCGTTGTCATCACCCGTGCGAACTTCGGCTGCGGTTCCTCCCGCGAACATGCTCCCTGGGTGCTCGAATACAATGACATCAATCTGGTGATCGCGGAAAACTTCGCCCGCATCTTCCGTCAGAACATGTTCAACTGCGGACTGATGGCGATTTCCCTGCCGAAAGAGCAGATCGATGACATTTTCAAAACCTTTGCCGGAACGGAGTCCATCTGCACGACCGACACGGAAAAGAAGACCTTCACCATTTCCAACGGAAGTGTGACGAAAGTCTATCCGTTCACCGTCGGCGAGTTCGATTTCGAGCTGGTCAAGGCGGGCGGCTGGGTCGATTACGCCGACAGCAAATACTGATTGCTTCCGCCTGAGAGCGGATTCCTTTCAAAGCCGGATTTCCTTTTTCAGGGAAAGTCCGGCTTTTTTGTTGTTCTTCTTTTCCGGAGGCTTGAGACGAAATTATTCTGCATTGCCAGCGATGATCCGGGCAAGTTCCGGACTCAGGATCCGGCGGTGATCGTCGTCGACGAGACTGAAGCGGTTGCCATCGTTCGGCGTGCTAAGATAGTTCCAGACGCAATATGAAATGCCGTGTTCTTTCAGGAGAAAGATCATGTCGCGCATGTAGTTCTCCCGGTATTCAAGGCGGCAGTGACGGATCGTTCCGAATTCTCCGCACCAGAGGATTTTTTCCGGATGCTGTTCTGCAAAATCGAAAGCCGGCTGGAGTTCATGGCGGAGATATTCCCTGTCGATGCGTTCAAACTGCGGATAGGGATTGTCGGTTCCGTAGACATATCGGCGGAAGTCGCGGTAGCGTTCAACATCTCCGGGATACGGCATTTCCCGGTTGTAGTAAAGGGGATCCGCCTGCAGGACTCCGCGCTGATGCGTAAATTCGAAGGGCGCGTAGTTGTGGAAGGTATAAATGATACTGGGATCATTGTAAAGGTTCAGATCTTTTAAAGTGTGCGGAGAATTCCAGCAGGTGCTGCCTATGATGATCCGGCGGATTGGATTCTTTTTCCGGATCGCCGTGATGGTGCGTTCCGCCAGAGAGTTCCAGAGAGCCGGATCGATATCCCGGACTTCATTGAGCAGTTCGAATGCAATCTCCGGCTTGCCGGAATAACGCTCCTCGAATGCGAGCCAGAGCTTGATAAAGCGATCCTGAAGTTCTACGGAATCCATCAGGGAAACCGGTTCAGGGATGTCGCAGTAGTTTCCGATGGCCTTGTGCAGATTCAGGACTATATTGACTCCGGCTGCCTCGCACCATTCGATAAAGGAGTCGAAGAGTCGCCAGATGCGTTCGCGGTAAACTCCGGTTTTCTCTTCCAGCACCACCTGATCGAAACCGAGACGGATATGATCCATTCCCAGAGATGCGATGTAGTCGATGTCTCTTTGTGTGATGTAGGAATCGAAGTGCTCGAAATCCCCGATGGAGAGCGGAAAACGCCGTTCCACCGGAAGCACATTGAACCGTTTATAGTTGGTGAGCCATCCTCCGATGCCCATTCCGTGCATGAATCCCTTGAATTCCGCCATTGTTTTATCCTTTTTTCTGTCAGTGTTCCGGAAAGTCCGGAGGTTTCTTGCAATACAGTATTGCTCCATTTTCCGGCTTTCAAATGGCGGAGGGAAGGCGGCAATGAAAAAAAATGTGAAAAGAGTAACACGCTCCTTCGTGAAGAAGGAGCGTTTCCGGCAGGGGAGGAATGGCGTTTTGAAACGGATCAGTTTTGAGTGGCGATCGTTTTCGTTTCTTCACTGCGGTGATCGGCAAGATCGAACGCATAGGAGATCAGAAAGGCAAGCGTTCCGGCGGCGAATCCGTAGACGGCTCCGTTGGTCAGCGCAAACTGGAATTGATCGGAACCCATGATTTCCGTAAAGCCTCCGTGAATGCCGAGTGCGACTGAAATCATATATCCGATCCAGACCACTGTCGCCGTTCCCATTGCCGCCCACGCGGAACGGGAGGTGGCTCTGGGACAGTAGATCGCGGAGACCACCGGGAGAAACACAATCACAAGCTGCGACGCCCAGCAGTTGATCATCAGCGCATAGATGCTTCGGACCTCAAGCGCAAGAACCGTTGCTGTCACAAGCACCAGAATCGTGATGATGCGGATGATCAGCAGCATTTTCCTTTCCGGCAGTTTCGGGCAGAGCGTATGGAGAATGTTGTTGGAAAACAGACTGGAGGCGGCAAGCAGAGAGCTGTCCGCGGAACTCATGATGGCGGAGATCAGAGCACTGAGAAAGATCGTCAGCAGAATCGGATGAATTCCGCCGAGCACCTGAATGGCCATTCTCGGCAGCACCTGGTTTTCGAGATCGGTTCCGAACGCTTCTTCCGTAATTCCCCATGCCGGGAACGCGATTTTTGCCGCAAGCCCGATCGTGATCGGGATCATGCCGATCAGCATGTAGAGGAATCCGGAATAGATGGAACTCTGGATGGCGATCGTTTCGTTCCGGGAGGCGAGGGAGCGCTGGACAAGATCCTGTCCGACCATGCAGCCGAGTCCCATAATCATCCAGTTGCCGAGATAGTTGACCGTGTTGTTCCATCCCCCCTCTGCGGGAAGGAGAGAGAGATCCGCTGAGGGATTTGTGTAGACTGCTTCCCATCCGCCAGCATAGTGCACCGCGCCGGGGACGATGATGACCAGTCCGATAATGATAAGGGAAACCTGCACGATATCCGTCAGCGTGACCGCCCACATTCCGCCGGACGCCGTGTAGATCAGCACGATCAGCGCTCCGATCAGGGTGCCGTAAAGCATATTGATTCCCGTTAGAAGATGCAGAATCGTTCCGAGTCCGAGCATCTGCGCGCCGAGCCAGCCGACATAAACCGGGATCATCCAGAACGAGGCATAGATTCCGGCAGCCCTTCCGTATTTTTTCTGAATGATGTCGGTGACCGTCAGACAGTTGTATTTCCGCAGGAATCCCACGATGAAAATTCCCGCCAGGATCAGGCTGAGGGCTGCTGCGAAGGGATCCGCGATCACATCCCGGAGATCTCCGGAATAAACGGTCGCCGCGACCCCCATGCTGGATCCTGCTCCGAACCAGGTCGCCAGCAGAGTGGCGGTCGCCATCCAGAGAGGGAGTCTTCTTCCTGCAACGAGGAAGTCGTTCATATCTTTCACTTTGCGTCCGGAGAGCCAGCCGATGCCAAGCATGACGACTATGTACACTCCGATTCCGATCCACAGAACAGTCTGTGTTTTTGCATCCAATTCAATCATAACCTTCAACTCTTGCTGCATTGTTGTTTGCATGCGGACGATTTGTTTGACGGTTCTTGCGATGATTTTTGTACCGATGACGATTCTGTGTGCGGGAATTTGCTGAACTGATTGTATAGGTGGTATCGTCCGGAAAAGCCGTCTGTTCTTTTCCGGACGTGATGGTGCGTTTAGAATTTATTGTTTCAGGAGAACGACGAGTCCGGAATAATCGCTGAGTCCGCTGACGAGCAGCTTGTCTCCGCCGATTCGGACGTCCACGTCGTCGGACTTGAACACTCCTGCGATTTTCTGTTCTCCGTTCAGAGAGATTGAGAGCTGTTCCGGCGCATTCCGGAAACCGTGGATGACCAGCATTTCCTCGTTTTTCCAGCTGCGCGAAAGGATCTGCCATCCTGCCGGATAGTTGCTCGAACGGCTTGTCAGCTCCCGTTCCAGGCGCGAGACTCCGTGTTTGACCAGCGGTGCGATGCGCTTGTAGAAATCGACCGCCTCGAACATGATCTTTTTCTGCCACGGAGCCAGCTTGTCGATTTCACCGGAAAGACAGAGTCTTCCGAGGAATCCCGCGGCGAGGGAGTAGTAAAGACGTTTTGCATCATTTTCCGCCCGGAGAACCGCCCAGATCTGGTTCCGCTCCATCGGGATCAGCATCTGCGTATTGGCTCCGACGAGAGGAATTGCTTCGCCTTCGTGAGCATCCGAGAAACTACCCATGTTTCCGATCCTCATCCATTCCGGGGTCAGCCTGTGTCCGCCGGAGGAGCAGATTTCGATGACCAGTTCCGGCAGTTCCTCGCGCAGATGATTGTAGTATCTGCCGACCGCTTCGAGATGTTCGCGGAGTCCTTCCGCGGGACTGCCGTTTTCCGTATCGGCACCGAAGCCGATCGGAGCGTTGTAATCCACTTTCAGATATCCGAAACCGTTGTCTTTCAGCATCTTGATAAGTTTTTTATCGAGGTAGTCCCAGACCTCTTTTTTGCGGAAATCGAGGAATCTGCGTTCCGTCTGATAAGTCTTTCCGTCGAGGGTCAGGAGCATCTCTTCGTGTTCCTCCAGCAGATGTGATCCCGGAAGACAGTTTTCGAATTCGAACCAGACGCCCGGAATGAATCCCATTTTACGGAGTTCGCTAGTGAACTTTTTGAGTCCGCCCGGATATTTCTCTTCGGAGATGATCCAGTCGCCGATTCCGTTATATTTGGAGTTTTTGCTCTTGAACCATCCATCGTCCATGACGAAATAGCGGATGCCGTGCCCCTTGAGGGTTTTGGCAATCGGAAGGAGATTTTCGCGGCTTGGGCATCCCCATGTGGTGCACCATTCGTTGAAGATGACGGGGAGGTCTTCTTCGGCGGGGACGCTGGCGAGGGCATTGTCGACCGGCCATGCGGTGAGTCGTGTCATCAGGTCCTGAATATCGCCTTTGACGCAGCTGACGATCGCGGTCGGTCCCTGGAACGTTTCGCCCGGTTTCAGTTTCCGGATCCAGCCTCCGAGTTCGCGGTCGGTATGTCCGCCGGAGAGGTTGAGGTGATCTGCAAAGCGGGTTGCTTCGAGCCTCCAGGGTCCGTTGGTCGCAAGCTGGGCGCCCCAGATGACTCCGGCATCGGTATCTTCGAATCCGATCATCGGGAAGAACTCCTTGACCGGCATGGAGCTGGTCTGCCCGAAGCGCAGGGAGCGCATGCCGTAGGTGGACCAGGACATTTCCAGACCGAGATCTTCGACCGCTGTGGCCTCATGGCGTCCTTCCATGCTCCAGAAGGAACGGAAACGGTGAATTTTATATTTGTCCAGACCGTCATCCGGCTGGAACGGGGAAAGCATCCCGATGGAGAAACTGTCGAGCATTTCCAGTTCGACCGTTTGATCGGATCCGTTTGTAATCGCGGTGTTGATTTCGAGATATCCGGTTCCTTTTTTATATTTGACCGTATGGACGAGTTTGATTCCGCGGTCATCCATGAAGAACGTTTCGACGGAGTTTGCGTGTTCTTTCTGCGCCGTGAATTTCAGATTTTTGAGACTGGCGCTTCCGCGCATGGTATTGCCCGGAGCGAAGCGGTTCGGATAGCCGTCGCCGATCAGTTTGAACTGCGTCATATCCTCCAGAACAGAGGCGGGAAAATCGCATTGGAACACTTTGGCGATTCCGCGGCAGGCGACTGTCTCCTTGAGATTGATTCTGTGTTTCGGGAGCTGTTTTTCCATTCCTGTCGGGATCATGGTGAATGTGAGTCTGCTGCCGTCTTTCAGGTAATAGACGGTCATGTCACCCATGACAAAATGACTGAATTCTTTAAAAGGAAACATCTCTTTTTTTCTTCCTCTGATGAATCTTTGACATTTCCGTTTCTTTCGGCTAGCCGGAAAAAACGCGCTTCAAAAAAATAGTGCCGTTAATATGACATGGCGGAGCGTATTTTTCAAAAGGATCCGTAAAAAATCAGCGATATTTTTTGAGTGCTTCTTCCAGTACTGGCAGCGTGTGCTCGAACATGCGGAAGAAACCGAGATCGTTCGGATGGCAGGTGTCGACGGTGCACCAGCTCCTGTGAGTGCTGCCGAAGAGCTTTTCGCCATCGATGAAATAGACATTGCGGTCCCCGGCAGCGACTGCGTGTTCATAGGTCTCGCGGATGATGCTTCGCCGTTCCTCGTCATCTTTGCGGTTTTTGTAGGTCCAGATGTCGCATTTTGACATCAGGATGATCGGCAGTTCCGGCTGTTTTGCGCGCACGATCCGGAAAAACGGTTCGTGGGTTTTCCGGAGATGTTCCGGATTCGGCGTATTGTGATCGTAGTCCATGACGAAGGCGGCCAGATCCAGATCTCCGATCGCCTCCGCCAGAGGAAATTCTCCGCGTGCGGAGCCGGAAAATCCGAGATTGATCTGTTCTGCATCGACCTCCCGGCAGAGCATGGAGGTATAGGCGTTTCCCGGACGCGATGCGCATCCTCCCTGCGTGATGGAGGAACCGTAGAAAAGTACCGGTTTGGGTATCTTATGAGGGGAGGGCGGTTCGATGAGAGCTCCCGGATTTACGCCGATTTCCAGGGAGCTGACTCCGCCGTAGAGAGGAAAATTGAGCATCCATTCCTGCATGCCGTCCTGATTGTCTGCGATCAGTAGGATTTCCAGAAGTTCCTGATCCCGGTTCGGCTGAGCGCTGGCGATATGAAATTTCTCCCGTCCGGTTCCGCGGAAGAGATCGAATCCGGCGCTTCCGGTTCTCGGCATGTGGTTCATGTCGAACGAGTAGAAGAGTTTTGCCCGGACGGCTATCTGCTGTGCATTGCTCCGGAAACGGACTGCTCCTCCGCTGGTCTGCTTCGCAAGATCCAGTTCCCCCTGATTCACGTGCTGCAGAGTGAAATGTCCCGGCAGACGGTACAGCCTGTGATGCTGCGGATACCACGGAAATCCTTCCAGCTGAAAAGGCGCTTCAAGTGCGTTGAAATAGATGATTTCCTTGTCTCCAACGGTGGAAACTTTGAAATTCCGGTCAATTTCTTCGATCTTCATGAAAAATATTCCTTTCGAATTTTTGCCAGAGTTGTAGTCTGGAGAAAATAAGATGGATTGTTTTTCGGAAAATTCAACGGATTTTTCATCAGGAAAGGATGTTTCTTCCAAAAAAAGTCAGAAAATCTATTTTTATGATGCTTTTCTCCATTTTTAATTTTCGCGGGAAAGTCTATATTATCTCCGAGATAAGATGGCTCTGGCCATCCGGAACAATATTCGGAAACAGGAAGGAACACAGTATGAAAATCAGCAAGAAAAATCTGGCGGCTCAGCTTTACACGATCCGCGATTACACGAAAACGCCGAAGGACATCGCCGAATCCATGAAGAAAATCAAGGCGATCGGTTACGATGCCGTTCAGATTTCCGGACTCGGACCGATTGATCCGAAAGAACTTGCAGCCATTCTCGACGGCGAAGGACTAGTCTGCTGCGCATCTCATGACGGAGGCGAGGATCTGTTCACCAAAACCGATGCTCTGATCGAAAAACTTCACACCGTCAAATGCCCGTATGTGGCTTATCCCTGGCCGCACACAAATCCGAAAACCGAGGAGGAGTGGATTGCTCTGGCGAAACGTCTTGATGCAGTCGGCGCGAAACTCCGTGAAGCGGGAATCACACTCTGCTATCACAACCACAATATTGAATTCGGCAAATACAATGGCAGAACCGCTCTTGACATCATCTACTCCGCCTCCTGCGCGGATAATCTCAAAGGCGAGCCCGATACCCACTGGGTTCAGATGGGTGGAGCAAATCCTGTCACATGGTGCAGAAAACTTTCCGGACGTCTTCCTCTCCTCCACATGAAGGACACGGGATATATCAACGGACAGGCCATGATGACCGAAATCGGCAATGGAAACCTTGAATGGAAGAAGATTGTCCGTGCCGCCGATGAAGCCGGATGCCTCTGGTACATCGTCGAAGAGGACACCTGCCCGGGATGCCCCTTCGATGCCCTGAAAAAGAGCTATGACTACATTGCACAGGAGCTGTTCTGATTATGTATTTTACCGGATTTGCAGATGAGGCGTCCGCTGATCTCGATCGTCAGATCGAGGCAACAAAGGCGCTTGGCTGGGAGAACATTGAAACCCGTGCTCTCCTGGGAAAAAATCTCGGAACCATTTCCGATGAGGAATTCGAACTTGTTCAGCGCAAGCTGGAGGAATCCGGCGTCCATTTCAACTGCTATGGCAGTGCTGTGGCAAACTGGGCAAATCCGATTACCGAGTCCCCGGAAAAATCCTATCAGGAGATGCGTACCGCGCTTCCGAGAATGCAGAAACTCGGGACCAAACTGATCCGCATTATGAGTTTTGCTGTTCCGGCGGAGCTCAAACCGCGGGCAATGGAATATTTCGATGAAGTTGTCAAACGTCTTACCGTGATCGTCAAAATGGCGGAAGATGCGGGTGTCGTATGCGTTCATGAAAACTGCATGAACTGGGGTGGACTCTCCTATGAGCATACTCTCAGACTTTGCGACAAACTCGCTTCTTCGCCCTCGTTCCGTCTGGTGTTCGATACGGGAAATCCCGTCTTCAACGATGACATTCGCGGCAAGGCGCCGTATCGCAAACAGAGCTCCTGGGAGTTCTATAAGAACGTCCGCGAATTTATCGCCTACATTCACATCAAGGACGCAAAATGGAACGGCGAGCAGCCCGTCTATACCTTCGCCGGAGAAGGCTGGGGCGAAGTCGAGCGCATTCTCGCCGATGCGTTTGCGACCGGTTATGACGGCGGCATCTCTATCGAACCTCACATGAACAAGGTCTTCCACGATCCCGATGCAAATGTCAATGAGAAACTTTCCTTCGAGAACTACATCGAATACGGAAAACGTCTGATGGCTCTCGTGGACAGTATTCGAAAAAAATAATTGCAGATTCCAATCCGCAAACAAAAAACACCCCGGTTCCGAGAAAGAACCGGGGTGTTTTTTTAGAGCCTCCGTGCTGTGCTCGACCAGCATTTCACCATTGGACCGCGACAAGGACACGATCCTTGACCCGAGAAAAATGCTGGCGTATTTTTTCGCCCCCGGAAGTATGAGAGTGATATTTTCCCGTGAGCCTTTGTGAGCAGCGCAAAGGCGATCGAAAAGTTTAGGGAAAGAGGAGAGCGCGAGAGGAGAAGAACCGCTTTTCAAAGCGGTTTTCGCCTCTCGCACAAATAATAGCGCGTTATTTTGCGGGGGCTTCGATCTTGTCGAATCCGGTATAAGGCCGGAGGACCTCCGGAACAACGACAGAGCCATCGGCCTGCTGATAGTTTTCCAGAATGCAGATGGCAACACGGTCGGTTGCAGCTGTTGCGCTGATTGTGTGAACAAATCCTTTGGAGCCGTCTTTGGCTTTGTAGCGGATGTTCAGACGGCGGGACTGGAATTCTGTCAGATTGGTGTTCGAGGTGACTTCGCGATATCCGTTGAAGCTCGGATACCAGGCCTCGATATCATACTTTCTGTATCCCGGAGCGCCCATGTCGCCGACGCAGACATCGACTACATGATAGGGCAGTCCAAGCTTCTGCAGAAGCATTTCTTCATTTTCCAGCGCGAACTTGTGCTGGTTGACCGAATCTTCAGGCTTGCAGAAAATGATCTGTTCAACCTTGTGGAACTGATGCACGCGGAAGATGCCGCGGCTGGCTTTTCCGTAGCTTCCCGCTTCAGTCCGGAAGCAGGGGGAGTATGCCGTGTAGAAGATCGGAAGTTTTTCCGCGTCAAGCGTTTCATCTGCGTGGAATCCGACGAGAGTCTGTTCCGATGTTCCGATCAGAGCGAGGTCTTCGCGTTCCAGTTTGTACGTCTGGTCGGCAAAGAAGGGCAGATAACCGGTTCCGTAGAGAGTCCGTTCCTTGGCAAGACACGGAGTGATCATCGGAGTGAAACCGCGTTTGATAAGTTCTGCCTTGACCCAAGTGTAGAGCGCATCGCAGAGGAGGGCTCCTTTGCCTTTCCAGTAATAGAATCCGGACTGGGCAACTTTGGCGCCGCGTTTGATGTCGAGAATATCGAGAGATTCGCCGAGTTCGACATGATCACGAACCTTGAAGTCGAATTGACGGATCGTTCCGACCTTGCGGATCTCTTTATTGTCAGCATCGTCTTTGCCCATCGGGACTTCGGGATCGAGGATGTTCGGCAGCCAGGAGAGAGCGGCATCGAGTTTTTCCCCGAGTTCCTTTTCCTGTGTTTCGAGAGCTGCGAGTTCCTCTTTCATGGCTTTGACCTGTTCACGGGCGGCGGGATTGGTCTGGCACTCTTTGCTCAGACGGTTGCGCTCGGAACGGAGTGCTTCCGCTTTCTGAGAGACTTCGCGCCGTTCTTTGTCGAGAGCTGCGATCGCGTCCACATCAGCGTCGCTGCCTCTGACCTTGCAGTTCTGCTTGACGAAATCAAGATTTTCACGAATGTATTTAATATCGATCATGATTCTGATTCTCCTGCATTAGAATTGGGGAAGGGGGAAGGCCTTTGTGAATGCCCGGACCTCTTCCGCGATTTTGGCGAGAGCCTCGTCATTATCCTTGTTTTCGACCGCACGGTTGATGAAATCTGCGATTTTGAGCATTTCCGGTTCCTTCATGCCGCGAGTCGTGACTGCGGGCGTTCCGATACGGATGCCGCTGGTGACCATCGGTTTTTCAGGATCGAACGGGATCATGTTCTTGTTGACGGTGATGAGAGCTTTGTCCAGAGCGGTGGCGACATCTTTTCCGGTTGCCTGTTTCGGCCGCAGGTCAACGAGCATAAGATGGTTGTCCGTTCTGCCGGAGACGATCCGGAATCCCTTGTCCACCAGAGCCTTCGCAAGAACGGCTGCATTCTTGACCAGCTGTTTCTGATATTCCTTGAATTCCGGTTTGAGCGCTTCGCCGAAGCAGACCGCTTTGCCGGCGATGACATGCATCAGCGGACCGCCCTGAATGCCAGGGAAGACTTTCGAATTGACCGCTTTGATGTACTCTTCCTTGCAGAGAATGAGTCCGCCGCGGGGGCCGCGCAGGGTTTTGTGGGTGGTCGTGGTGACAATGTCGCAATAGGGAACCGGGGAAGGATGAAGTCCCGCTGCAACAAGTCCGGCAATGTGCGCCATGTCCACCATCAGCTTGGCTCCGACGGAATCGGCGATCCGGCGCAGCGCAGCAAAGTCGATTGTCCGCGGGTATGCACTGGCACCGGCAACGATCAGAGCAGGCTTGTGCTCGGTTGCAAGACGCTGAACTTCATCGTAGTCAATGGCTTCTGTATCTTTGGAGACTCCGTAGGGAACAACATTGTAAAGCTGTCCGCTGAAGTTCATCTTGTGTCCATGGGTCAGATGGCCGCCGTGGTCGAGGCTCATGGCGAGGATGGTGTCGCCGGGCTTGATCAGTGCAAAGTATGCCGCCATGTTCGCCTGAGATCCGGAGTGGGGCTGGACGTTCGCCGCTTCCGCTCCGAACAGTTTGCAGGCACGCTCGATGGCGATGCGCTCGACTTCGTCAACAAATTCGCATCCGTTGTAGTAGCGTTTTCCTGGATATCCTTCGGCATATTTGTTGGTCAGGACGGAGCCCTGGGCGGCGCGCACCGCTGTGCTTGTGAAGTTTTCAGAGGCGATCAGTTCGATTCCTTCAAACTGGCGCTTTGCTTCCTCGTCGATCCAGGCGGCGATTTCGGGATCGGCGGAACGGATTGCGGCGATGTCGTCGTAGGAATCCTTTTCCAGATTGGCGAGGCGTCTTGCGTGGCGTCCTTCGGTGCAGACAAACGGGGTGTCGAGCCAGACCGAGATGATTTCCCGGACTTCATCCGCACTGATGTAATCGGCAGGAATGACGAGGACATTCGAGCAGTTGTGATCGCGGCTTGCCTTTGCAAGTTTTGTGCTGTAAGCCACCGCCGCGCGTACTCCGTGGAAACGGTTTGCGACAACTGCCA
This sequence comes from uncultured Lentisphaeria bacterium, assembly GCA_905197955.1. Taxonomy (GTDB): domain Bacteria; phylum Verrucomicrobiota; class Lentisphaeria; order Victivallales; family UBA1829; genus UBA1829. The sequence continues at coordinate 32,745 of CAJKAR010000045.1, forward strand.
TGCCGATTCCGGAGCGGCAGATGAGGATTCCTTTTTCAATCTCGCCAGTGGAGACGGCGCGCGCAAGAGCTGCGCCGAATTCGTTGTAGTCGTCATTCGGATCGAGTGCCGCCGGTCCGTAGTCAATGACATTGAGCCCTTTCGCGGAGAGTTCAGAAGTCAACTCTTTTTTCAGTTCGAATCCGCCGTGATCGGCAGCGATACCGATCCGCATGTCGTTCTTTGTCCAGTCTGTGATGGCTTTCATTTGGAATCCTTTCGATTATGAAATGTTGTTTTGTTGATTCTGATTATGTTCCGCCAGCAGTTCGCGGAAAAGAGTTTCGATCGGCGTTTTCATTTCTCTGAAACAAGCCTGATAGGTATGCAGAGTTCCGCCGAACGGATCTGCGATGTCGCCATGTCTGTTTCCGGAGCAGCTTGCCAGAGTCGTAATTTTTTCAGCTGCTTCCGGGAAAAGAGCTGCGGCGTTAGTTTTGTGTGATCCTGTCATGGCGATGATCCGGTCCGCAGTACGGACGAGTCCTGCGTTTAAAGCGGTGCTCCTGTGTGCAGAGATGTCAATTCCGATTTGTCTCATTGTTTCGATTGCCTGAGGGGAGGGATGGCTTCCATCCTGAGCAAAAATGCCCGCGGACTCTGCAGAAAGCCAGCCGCTACCCGCCTGACGGCAGAGGAAATTGAAATATCCTTCCGCCATCGGGCTCCGGCAGGTGTTGCCTGTGCATACGAACAGCACTTTCATCTCTGATGAGTCTCCCAGGTGTTGAAAGAGATAATATACTTCACTTCCGGAAAAAATCACGCCGGAAAACAAAAGAAAACTAAAAAAGATTTTGAATAAGGAGTTTTTTTCCGCTTCTGTGTTTTGCTGAGAAGAAAATTATCGAAAATCTGTTCTGCTGTCATGTGTCTTTTTTAGAGCCAATTTCAAAACGTTTTGGCTCATCTTGTTAAAAAGTTGTTTTTTCAGCG
>CAJKAR010000046.1 GCA_905197955.1 uncultured Lentisphaeria bacterium
GTCTGAGACCTGCTTCGGTCCAGCTGAATAAGCTGGCCGCCGGAGGCAAAAAAACGTCCCGCAGAGACAAGAAAAAAAGATCATGGTGCAGGTCTGAGACCTGCTTCGGTCCAGCTGAATAAGCTGGCCGCCGGAGGCAAAAAAACGTCCCGCAGAGACAAGAAAAAAAGATCATGGTGCAGGTCTGAGACCTGCTTCGGTCCAGCTGAATAAGCTGGCCGCCGGAGGCAAAAAAACGTCCCGCAGAGACAAGAAAAAAAGATCATGGTGCAGGTCTGAGACCTGCTTCGGTCCAGCTGAATAAGCTGGCCGCCGGAGGCAAAAAAACATCCCGCAGGGACAAGCGGAAAAAGCGAGTGCAGGTTCTCTGATGAGAAAAACTCTTTCATATCTGGATATAGAAAGAATCCTTGGATTTGGAAAGAGAGTTTCATCGGAAATTAGTGGAAGAGAGACAAATACGGAGTTAAAGGAATGAAATCATTGTTGTCAAAAGAACTAGAACTTGCGGACAGCAGTCATGCCAGACTTCCCGGACGTATTACGCATCTTGTTCTGAATCGAGCGACGTCACCCTATCATTTTCTTCATGAGTGTTCTTTAGTCCATTTCAGGGATCGTTTCTATACAGCCTGGAATGCCTGCGGAAAATCCGAAAGCGACCGAGAGACGGTGATCCGGTGGACCAGCTGGGACGAGATGTTCCGGAAGAATGACGGTTTGCGGGAGATCCGTCCGGCATTGAGAATTGACGACGTGACAAATTGGGAGAGCTGTCAGTTGTTCGAGTACCGCTCCTCTCTGTATGCTCTAGTTGGACAGGTCCATTGCCAGCCGCATGATCCGGTGGATAACGGCAGCCGGACCGTTCTGTTCCGTCTGATGGAAAATAAATTGTCCTGGGAGGAAGTCTGCTCGGTCGCTGGTTTTCAACCTCTGAATCCGCCGATTTCTCTGCCGGACGGCCGCCTACTGTGCGGGGGTGAGTTTAACTTGCATGAACCCCGTGTTATGATATCCGCTTCTTCCGATTTAACTTGCTGGCGGGTTATTCCGCTATCCTGCTCATCATCGGCAGTTCCGATGTTTCCCGAGACCGCTCTGATGCCGATTCGGAATGGGATCCGAGCATTTGTCCGGAGCGGTAATCATGGACTTTTGACTGCGGATTCGACAGATGGCGAACATTGGGAGATGCTTGATTCGGTGGATTTTCCGGCTTCTTCGTCGAAAATGTGTGCCGGGCGCCTTTCGTCAGGAGAAGGGTACCTGATTCTAAACTCTCCATCGGCGGATCTGCCCGATACCCGCTCCTGGCTCCGGATTCTGTTGACGGAACCGGGAAGAGATACATTCTGCCGTCAAGTTACAATCCGGAATTCCCGGTCGCCGCTCTGCCGCGACGGGCGGAGCCATTCTCAATGGTCCTATCCCTGTGCAGTGGAATTCGGGGATTCGTTTTATGTTGCCTACTCCATATCGAAGGAAGATTATGGACTTTCCATATTGCCGTTGAGTGAACTTCAAACCATCAATTCAGATTGAAATAAATCAAAGAAAGGAAAAATCCCATGAGTTTTGAAACGTATCTGAAAGAGTGTCCGCTGGTTGCGATTCTGCGTGGAATTACACCGGAGGAGGTTCCGTCAGTCTGCGACGTGCTCTATGAGAACGGAATCCGCCTTCTGGAAATTCCGCTGAATTCCCCCGATGCCCTGAAAAGTATCGCGATCGCCTCGAAACATGTAAAAGAACGGCAGATCGCCGGCGCAGGTACCGTCCTGACCCCGGAAGATGTCATTGCCGTGCACGATGCAGGCGGCGAATTCATCATCTCTCCGAATACCGATGCCGAAGTGATCCGAGAGACAAAACGTCTTGGAATGATCTCCATGCCGGGCTTTTTCACAGCAAGCGAAGCGTTCACCGCCATCAAAGCCGGAGCCGATTATCTGAAACTTTTCCCTGCAATTCTCGGTCCCGGTTATGTGAAAGATCTGAAAGCCGTAGTTAAAAAACCGATCTTCGCAGTCGGCGGCGTGAATGCCGGCAACATTCCGGAGTTCATGAAAGTCTGCGCCGGAGTCGGAATCGGCAGCGCCCTTTACAAACCCGGAAAAACTCTCGACGCGATTGCAAAGGATGCTGCGGCAATGGTCGCGGGCGTGAAAAACTGAGACATCATAAATTGCAAAAAAACTGAACCTCATGTATATTAATCTCTTCTGATCAGGAGATGGAAGATGATGTTCAGGCATGTAGCAAATTATTTTCGTCCCAATACGGGAGCCACTCAGTTCTTTTTGAGCATTCTGATGTGGGGTGTCGCGGCAGGCTGCTTTACCGCCGTACTGAACAACTACCTTGCGGATGTGCGCGGAATCAATGAGTTCGAACGCGGCCTGCTCGAATTTTTCCGGGAGATGCCGGGACTGCTTCTGGTATTCATCCTGGCCGTCATGAACCGTCTGACGGACTGGCGGATTCTGAAGGTCGGCACCCTGATATCCATGGCCGGTGTTGCCGGCCTGATGCTTTCCGCAGACAAAATCCTGATCACCGCTCTCATCATGGTCTGGAGCGCCGGCGAACATATTCTGATGCCGGTCCGCAGTTCGATTGCGATGCGGGTCGCCCGCTACGGCAAGCTCGGCCGCTCTCTTGGAATGGTGACAAGCGCAATGAATGCCGGAAACGTGGCCGGCAGTCTGATTGCCGCAGCGATCTTTTATGCCGGACTCCGCTTTTTCCATGTGAAAAATCAGATCCTGCTGTACAACATCATCTGGGGGTTCATCGTTCTTCTTCTGGCAGTTAGTGTGGCGGCAATCCTGCTGGCGAAGACGGGGGAGGGGGCGGTCGTGAAGCGTCCCCGCCTGTATTTCAATCGCAAGTACGGCAAGTTCTATGCTCTGGAACTCTTCTACGGAGCCCGGAAACAGATCTTCATCACATTTGCGCCGTATGTCCTGATCCTGAACTATAAAATGGATACGACAACCATGGCGGTACTGGTCGGAATCTGTGCGCTGGTGAACATCTTCTGCGCCCCGATGATCGGGCGCCTGATGGATCGGATCGGCTACAAGAACATCATGATTTACGATACGGTGGTTCTGTTCTTTGTCTGTCTGGTATACGGATACGCGGACAGCCTGTTTGCAAAGCATATCGCATACTATGTCGTCTGCCTGAATTTCCTGCTGGATGCGGTGATCAGCACAACCTCCATGGCAACCAACGTCTATGTCCGGGAGATTTCCGACACCCAGGAAGAGATGACTTCCACCCTGACCACCGGTATTTCCATCAACCACCTGATCAGCATCCTGGCCGCGCTGGCCGGAGGAATGATCTGGCAGAAATTCGGAGTAGGGGTCCTGTTCGGCTTCGCCGCGGTCATGGCACTGGCAAACAGCGCGTTTGCCCTGACGATTCCACGTCCGGGATCTTACCGGAAGGAGGCTTGAGTTGGAGCTCTATTTCGACAATGCCGCGTCATGCAGACCGTTCGAGTGGGCGGTTCGTCTGTTTTCCGAAACCGTACTTTCGACATATGCAAATCAGGAATCCGCAGGTTCTCTCGGTGTCCGTGCGAACAGGCTGGTCCGCGAATCCTCGAAACGTCTTGCTTCTGCGGTCGCACCCGGAGCCGATGTGCTCTGGTGCAATTCCGGGACGGAGGCTCTCGCTGCGGCAATCCGGATGCACTGTGCGTCGCATCCCGGAAGCGGAATCGTGACAACCGAGGCGGAACATCCTGCACTCAAACAGGCGATCCGCCATTTTGCCTCCGAGTATGGTTTACAGGTCGCCTGCGCTAAAATCAGAAAGGAGGATGGAAGGGTGGATCTGGATTCGCTCGCCTCTCTTCTGACTCCGAAAGTCTCGCTTCTTGCGCTTCATCATGTGAATGCCGAGACCGGTGCCGTGCAGGATTTGCCGTCCATTCGTGCCGTCCTGGAGTCGCGTTCCTCCGGGAAGACTAAGTTCCTTGCCGATACGACGCAGTCGGTTTGCAAGGTCCCTGTTCCGTGGGAGGAGGCCGGATTGGATTTTATGACCGTTTCCGGCTGCAAGATCGGATCTCCCTGCGGAGCCGCCCTCCTGTTCCGCGATTCAAAAGAGAAGATCGTTTCCCGGCGCTTCCATGCGCTGCGCGGGACGGATCACGCGGTGGGACGATGTGTTCCCGCAGCGGTTCATGTCCTGGCATCCGTTGCGGAGCGTGACGTGGAGAAGCTTTCGGAGCGGGCTGCCCGGATGAGGAAAATCCGATCCCGCATCCTGGAGTCGGTCAAACGTTCTGCGGGGAATCGGGTGCTGGAGACGATTCCTCCGGAGAAGGCCTCCCCCTACATTCTGCATCTGATTTTTCCGGAACACCAGGGGGCTGTTCTGGTTCGGATTCTGGAATCGGAAGGCGTTTCCGCCGCGGCAGGATCCGCGTGCATGGCGGAGACTCCAGAGCCTTCCGGAACTCTGCGCGCCATGGGATATTCCAGAGCGCTGGCTTTCGGAGCGTTCCGTCTCTCCTTCTGGGACGATACCTCGGAGAAGGATGCGGAAGTTTTTGAAAACCTTTTCGATTCAGCATTGAAAAATTACTAAAACAGATTAATAGTATCATAACCGAAAGATTTTTAACGAAAGGATGAAACTCATGGAAGAAAAGATCAGAGCAAGACTCGAAGAACTCCGCGCTTATCTTCAGGCGGATGGCGGAGACCTTGAAATAGTTGCGATCGAAGGGAAAACCGTGAAACTTTCCCTCCGCGGCGCCTGCGGCGGATGTCCTCATGCGACAATCACGATCAAAGATGGTATCGAGCGGATCCTCAAGGACGAAATCGATCCTGAAATCGTGGTGGAGCGCGTCTGATTCCGCATTCGGATTCCGTTTCCGGAGCCGGGATGTTTCCGGCTCCGATTTTTTTTGTTATTTGATTTTCGTTTTTCTGTATGAAGATTGTTGAGATTTACACCGATGGAGCCTGTCGCGGCAACCCCGGTCCGGGAGGATACGCAGCGGTTCTGAAATATCGAGACTTCCGGAAGGAGATTTCCGGAGGGTTCCGCCGCACAACCAACAACCGCATGGAAATTTTTGCCGTGATTGCCGCTCTGGAGGCGTTGCGCGAACCCTGCATTATGACGATCTATTCCGATTCCCGTTATCTGATCGATACCATGGAAAAAGGATGGCTGGAAAAATGGCGCAAAACGGGATGGGTCAATCGGAAAGGGGATTCCGTGAAAAATATTGATTTGTGGCGGCGTTTGTTTGTTGCAAAGATCCGTCACAAGGCAAAATTTGTCTGGGTGAAGGGGCACGCGGAGAATCCGGAGAACAACCGCTGCGATCAGTTGGCAACTGCCGCCGCCGATCAGCCGGATCTGCCGGTGGATGAGGGATGTCCTTAGGCTTTTTCTGTAAGAGAATGAACCGAACCCCTCTCGACAATATGCATTCCTACTAGAATGCGGACCGATTCCCTGCGGAACTGCGGATCCTGACCTTGACGCAAAAGAGCAACAGCTTCCTTTGCCATGACATCAGGAGGGGGAGCAGCGTAACTCAAGTCCGGAGTTGCATCCGCAGTCGCGTCACGGAATGTGATGAGGCTGACCATCTCTTTCAGCATTCTGTTTTTCAGACGCGAAGCGGCAAAGGAACAAATTTCCATTGCCATTGCCTGTCCGGCGATAATCAGTGCGGTTGGGGCATTCGCGTGTCCCAAACGGTTTAGGAGATTTTCCACGTCTCTGGTTCCGTTTTCTCTGAACAGGTTCCAGTGAATTGTTTCAATCGGAGGGGCTGAAATCGAGGAAAGATAACAGGAGAGTCCTTGATAACGAACTTTGAAATGGCTGTCCTGAACAAAATCTTCCGTCGGGAATGCTGTTATGAAGACAAGTTTACGGTGTCCTCGCTCATAAAGATATTTCCCGACTTCATATCCGGCTTTATAATTATCTGGAAGTACATAGCGACTTCCACTGAAGCGCTCCATGATATCCAGCAGAACCAGATTCTGTCTTTGAATTTCTTCATTTAACTCAAAAGTATTGGAGGTATAGGGCATGTAAAGGATGCCGGCGGAGTTCGGATCGGAACAGGCCTGCGCAATCGCCTGCTTGTCGTTGTAACGATAAATTTTCAGATGCCAGTTCAACGGCTCAATTTCCTTTTGAAGTGTACAGAGAATCTGCGTATATAAGCATGCATAAACCGGCGTAGCATGATCCGCTTCAATAAAAAAATAGAGAGTCTGTGAGGGGGAAAGGGGGGTGGAAATTTCTTTCCCGCAGGACGATGCCTTTTCATCCCGTGCATGCAGAATTGCTTTCAGATCCCGATTGACAAAGCATCCGCTTCCCGGACGTGTTATGAGCCATCCGCTCCGTACCAGATCCTTGATCGCCGAAGCTGCTGTTGATGCGGATACATTCAATTCCTCTGCAATATTCCGGATCGGGGGAAGGCGTTCCCCAAGCTGCCATTCTCCTGATTTGATGCGTTCGATCAGGTGTTCACCGATGGTTTCCGGGAGGTTCTGTTTGTAAATCTTCTGCATACTGATCTCCTTGTCGTCTTCTTTAAAATAAATCTTTTTAATACAATTTCAAGCACATTTAATATGAAAATATAAAAATTGTTCAAAAAAATAAACTATATCTTGACGATTGATTTTTTTTATAGTATAATATAAAGGATTTTGAACAATATATGGCGAAAGTAAATTTAAGGAAGAAAGGATATTGCTATGAATCAGACTGTTCCGTTATGGAGAAAAAATACCTTGGAAAAGAGATTAGAGCCATCCGTTTCCTGGAGAATGGAAAAAAACTTTACAATGATAGAACTTTTAGTGGTTATTGCTATTATAGCAATTCTTGTTTCCATTTTGCTTCCGGCTCTTCAGAAATCCAGGAACAGCGCAATGGCGATCAGCTGTGTCAGCAACTTGAAACAGATTGGGCTGGCTGCTCAGGCCTATGGCAATGATTACGATTCTTATGTTCCGGCGACTGGAAAATATACAGTACAACTTAAGATGAACAATGATTTTCTTCCTCGGCTTTTTCCGTATGTGAAAGGCAGGCCAATGCAGGAGGTTTCTGTGGAAAATGAGGTTCCGAAGATTTTTCACTGTCCAGCGGGAGAACCTTCCCACTTCAGGACGATTACGAACAGCACGGTACGTACCAATTATGCTTGGAATCAGCTCCTGGGAGTTGCCGATATTGATTTTGTTTCCGGGTGGTTGACGGTTGAAGCTCGCTTGTTTACGCGATGTCGTCGTCCTTCCCTGGCGGTCATGGCGATTGATTATGATTACAAGAATTCAACGGCACTTGGTTTTTCTTCTTTTGTTTATTTCTGGGATCGCACGAATTCGGAAACCCGTTCTCCTCTCCGTCACAATCTCAGGGATAACAATCTGGCTGCGGATGGGCATGTCTTTGCTGTGAACCCGTTGAAACTGATTACTTTCACTTATGCGAATCATTATGCTTATGCCAATCGCTGTTCAGACAATAATTTTCCATTGTGGCCGCAGTAAAATAGAATTTTGTCCGGATGATGATCGGGATGTTTTTGAGAAATAACAGGAGGTTTTATTCGATGATAAAAAGATGTTTTACAATTTTGCTTCTCTTTACTCTTTTTTCCTTTTGTGGAAGGGGCGCAGGGAAGTCGGAAGAAAATCAGGGGTTGATTTCTAAAGAGAATCTTGTTCTGGAAACGAATTTTGTCGAGAATGTCCGGATGTATACCGCCAAAAAGAAGGGAAGTTTTTCCGGTCCCTTACCGATTCCATGGATTCAGGATTATACCGGTTTTAAAAATGCTGTGGTCTGTACAGAAATATTGAATTGGCCTCCGGATCACTTTATGCGTTTTTCCATTCAAAAAGGGGAACCTCAGTTTCTTGTTCCGCTGAAGGGAATTCAAGCGGGAAAAAAATATCGGTTGAGTGCGTTTGTACGGAATCAGACAAAAGGATGCGTAAGAATGAGTCTCCGTTACCGGTTTGCTCCGTATATTACAGTGGCAGAAGGGTTGCTGTTTCCTTCAGAGGATTGGAAAAATCGGGAAATTTTGTTTGAAGTTCCTGCGAAAACTCCGAGTGTGCCTCTGGTTCTGATGATGATCTTTGAGGGGGGCGGAACGTTTGATATTGTTTACTTGAAACTGCAGGAGATCGGTGATGCGGAGAAAGTTCCGCCTCTTTTGAAGCGTCCGCCGAAGAGTTGTAAAAATTATTTCCGGAACTCCTGTTTTCCTCTTGGACTTCAAAGTGGCTGGGTTCGGTATTACAGTCATGCGGTCATAACATCAGATACGGCGGTCAAGGGGCCTTCCGGGGCGCCGGCATTGAAGCTTTCTTCTCCGAAGGGACAGATCCATGGACTGTGCAGCGAGCCGTTCAATGTTGCAGATGTGGAGAGAATGAATTCGGTCTCATTTTCTTTCAAAGGGAATGGCAGGTATTCGGCGGGGGTGTATTCGGAGAATAAATGTCTGGCATCGCTCCAACTGAATCCTGGGGCGGATTGGAAACGGGTTGCAATTCCGTTCAAAGCTCCAGCGGATGCGTTATCGTTTACGATACGTTTTCAGGGGGATGGAACCGTGTTTTTGGATGCTTTCAGAGCGGCGCCAGCGGATCAGACCGAGTATGTGCCAACTGGAGAATGCGAGATTGCTCTGGCTCTGCCAAAGTCTGAAATCAGCTCCCGGCAGATTCAGTTTGAGGATGAGGCATCTCTCGTTAAATATCATTTGACCGGAAAAGCTGATGGCGTCACTTTGCGATTCAAAATAGTCAATCTCTATCAGAAGGAGAAAGTGCTGCCTGAAGTTAGGGTTACGGATCAGACGCGGGATGGTGTTCTGAATTATCTGGTTTTTCCGGAGGTTCCGTATGGACAATTCCGGATTGAGGTCCAGGCTTTCAGAAATGGAAAACCGGTATCCAGAGTGAATGAGCTGGTGGTTACGCGAATTAAAAGACCGCTTTACTGGGGCAGAGATGCGAAAGATTCGCCCTTCGGGGTTCATGTCATGGCATATGGAGATATTCTGAAAGCGGTCAAGGCGGCGGGAATCAACTGGGTTCGGCTGCATGATGCTGGATATGAATCCACAAGCTGGTTTTATCTGGAGCCGGAGAAAGGCAAATGGCGTTTTCGAGACAGTACTGTGCGGGCGTATCGTAATCATCATCTTAAGATTTTCGGGCAGCTGGGAACTGCGCCGAAATGGGCCAGCTTTCTGGCGCGGACGGATACCGGCAGGAAAAAGCCCGGGTATTTTGACCGTTATTTTCAGCCTTCGGACAGAGAGGCATTTGCCAATTATGTGAGAGTGATTGTCGGGCGCTATAAAGGGGTCATTGACGACTGGTTCATCTGGAATGAACCTTGGGGAGCCTGCTGGTGGGCGATCGGTTATGACCGGCGGAAGAATCGCTATATTACGAGTAAAAATCCTGCCGCGGATTTTGCCGGACTATGTAAAACGGCATATCTTGAGGCAAAGAAGGTGAATCCGAATGTCAAAATTGCAGGCTTTAATACCACCGGAGGAATGGAGGGAGAACGCTGGACTGAGGGAGTGTATAATGCGGGTGGACTTGAGTTTTGTGATGCCGTTGATTTTCATTATTATACGGCAAGAAGAAACGGGTATCCCGGGGATGGGGTCGAATCCATGTTCCGGAGTGCTTTTGCTCCACTGCTGAAGAAAGACGGGAAGATTGGAAAAGAGATTTATATGTCAGAGGGACAGGGCGCCAGCACTGGCGGAGTCAGCGGGGACAGATCCATGCGATATGCCGGACTTTATCGTCATACTGTCCCGTGGAACAACCGGGAGGATTATCATTCCATTGCTGAATATAATATTCGTTATTTGATTTCTCTTCTGAGTTTGGGGGTCAAGAGAGTTTTCTTTTATGCGGCGCATAGTTATTCGGATTTTTCTGCTGCTCCGAATTTTCTGTTTTTATTCTGTGCAGATGGTTCTCCTCATCCGATGTTTGTGGCTCATGCCGCTTTTGCGGAGAGAGTGGAAAATATGAGCTTTGTGAAAGTCAGAGAGATTAAAAAGGGCATTTTTGCTTATTTCTTTTCTGATCATCGGAAGTCGCTTGCTGCGGTTTCTTCCAGATTTCTGGAAAAAGAATGTTCGATCAACTGTGATTTGAAAGAGTGCAAAGTGGCGGATTTATATGGAAATCCTGTTGAATTGCCTGCGGTTTATCGGGGGGTGATGCTTTACTTCGAAGCACCGGTTCCGGTGGAGCGTCTTGAGGCCGCGTTAGTGGCTGGTGCTCGATGAAGATGGAATGGTGTGTCTGCAGATGGAACGATAGGCTTTCGGCGGAATCTTTTTTTCCTTATGGAAGGCGCGGATGAAGTAGTACGGATCGGGAAATCCGGTTCGTGCGGCAATTTCGTAGATTTTCAAGTCGGTGTCTTCCAGAAGACGGCATGCCTCGTCCAGCTGCTTTCTTCTGAGGTAGGTACCGGGAGGAACGCCGAACTGTTCTTTCCAGTATCGGAGAAAATTCCGATAGGACATGCCATGCGAACGTACTAAGCTTTCCAGATCGGGGTGCTCTGTAAAATGGAGATCCAGATAGGAGGCGATCCGGTAGAGTTCCGCGGCATATGGCGGATCGCGCCGTTTTCGCTCCCGGAGATTCAATAGCATTTCCTGGACAAGACGGATGCAGCAGCTGTCCAGACGATCGGTATTCCCAGGATGCTGGATCGTCGCCGAAAGATGAAAGATTTCTTTCAGGATATCTGTCAGATTGAACTCGCGACGGAAGGGCGTAAGAACGCATTCCGGACGGGTCGTAAGCTCTTGGAAATGTTCCAGATGTTCCGGTCGGTACGAAAAATAGAATTTCTCCACCGGTGCCGGATTGATGGCGCAGTATTCCGGCCCCGGACAGGTGAAGATGAAGGCGGGAACTTCCGATTCATATTCCTGATCGCCGATTCGATACCCTGTCCGTCCTGTGCGCGAAGAGAGTACTATTCCAAAGTTGATGCTCGTTCTGTGCAATGGAACAGGCATTTGATAGTCCTGACGGTTATAGGCAATATAACTGACAGGAGGAAACAGCGTCGTTTCCCTCGGTACAGAATCCAGATTCAAACTGAAGTTTTCCATTTCCGGCCTCTTAGTTTCATGCCTGCTTTGCCGCAATGTAATCCGGATTTTCTGCTTTTCAAGTCTTCTGAAGACGGGACGTGAGGTTTATATGGAAGGTTATTGTTTTTTTAGCGCGGACGTTGCCGCGATTTTTTATGCGGACGTTGCCATTTTTTTATGCGGACGTTGCCGCGATTTTTTTGCGGATTTTTTGTTTGCTGGTCGCCACGTCAGGAATTTCGCCCTGCGGGCGACCAGCTTGTTCAGCTGGACCGAAGCAGGTCACAGACCTGCACCGTCGTCGCTTCGCTCCTCCCCCTTTATTTTAATTTCTGGCGTAGAGAGCGTAGTAACCCTGCATTCCATTGGCATAGGAGGAAAGGATGGCATCAGCTTTGGTGGATGTGGGATCACATGCTTTCAAGGCTTTGGAAAGGTAGAGTTCCTTCAACTGACTGTTGCGGACAGATGTGTCATTGCGCACCTCCCGATTGGAATCCAACGCATCCTGGAGCGTTTGAACGGCATGTCCCGTTGCCCCCGGTGTGTTCAGCAGTCGTTCCAGTTCAGGAATTGCACGCGGATCCGGATTCCGCATCAGCATCATGCTGATTGTACGGATGTGGGAGAATGCTTGATCAAGAGTCAGTGCTTGCAGTTTCTGTAAAACCAGATCCGCATCGCCGCCGATTCTGGAAAGAGCCATCAGATAGCTGTCAAGTTCGCTGAGAGAACGTCCGAATTGTCCCATTCCGGTGTAGTTCCATCCCTCATCCCAGTCACGGGATGCGATTGCTTCGCAGAGGAGAGCCTTGCCGGAGGAATCTCCCAGAAATGCCAGAATATGGGCTGTATGGAGATTGGGATTTTCGGCAAATTGTTTCTGGAGTTCGGGCAGGGCTTTGGCTTCATCGAGGAAGATGGAGGCTAATTCATAGTGGCTGTCGTCTGGAGCGATGGATCCGATGGCGTCGTGTTCCGAAAGAACGGAGGCCGGAAGGATATCCTTGTCGATGAGTTTTTGCTGAAGGCTCTTCAGATCAATTTTGCGCAGCGGAGTATCGGCTGCTGCGGACATGGCACAGGCAAGTCCTGCTGCATAGCCCTGATTTTGCACATCGGGCTGCATGCGGATCAGAGGCATGCAGTCGCGATGGGCGCTGACGCCCAGTCCTGTGACGAGCACTCCTTCCAGATTGCGCGGAAGAAGGGCGCGGAAGGGGACTTTGGCATAATACGGTTGATGCTCCGTCGGTTTGAGCATGAACATCGGATGCAGAATGAATCCATGGGTATCGAAATTGCTCATGGCAATGTTGATGGTGTCATCGTACATGCGGTTGGCAAAGAAGTCCTGCGGCTGGAGAACGATATCTCCGATGATGCGTCGGCGTTCACGGGTATCGAGAATCTGGGCTCCGTCGAAAGCATCCCGGAATTTGCCGTGGGACATGGTGAACGCTCTGGTTGCATCCACGACATCCGAGTCGCAGATGAATGTGTAATCGGAATTTGCATAGCTGGAGTTCAGTGAGATTTCCGGCAGACCTGCGCCCTGAACGGCGACTTCATCGGTGACGAGGGGGGCTGTTTCGGCTCCTGCTGCTGCGGCAAGATCGGCGTTTCCAGTGGCATCGACAAGAGCTTTTGCCCGGATGACGGCTGTTCCGCAGGGGCCGGATACGACTGCTCCGCAGACTCGGTTTCCTTCGATTGCTGCGGCAATGGTCATGGTTTCGAAATAGAGACGGGCTCCGGCATGATCCGCCTGTTCCAGGAGCCATTCCCGTTTCCATTGAGAGTTTGTCTGACCGCGTTCGAAATCGTAGTTCGGATGATCTCCCATATGGTAGACCCCCTGATCCATCTCGCTGGTAAATCCGACCCGGTTGCCGAACCAGTAGGTTCCGATGTAGCCGGCGGTGCAGACCCCTCCGAGAATATCGAGTGTTTCTACGCAGATCGTATTGGCACCGGCTCTGGCGGCGCTGATGGCGGCGGAGGCTCCGCCGGTTCCGCCTCCGACGACCAGAACGTCACACTCTTCCTGTTCCGGGAGGCTGTTGAGATCAAAGTCGACCGTTTCGCAGTTCCGGAACCGGAAGAATTCGTCTTTGCGGACGACATCATACTTCGGATTTCCTGATTTTACATGGAACTGTTCCGGTTTTCCCGGTGAGCACTCCTTCAGGAGTTTTGCGATTTCTGCCGCATTGCCTCGGGCGGCGGAGACAAAAGGACTGGCGGAAGTCGGCCGGTACTCTTCTGCAACGCCGTCATTCAGATGGAAGTGACAGCGGTCTGCAATTTCCGCCGTATTCTGATCCCAGGCCGCGAGACGGATTGCCACTGCGGCTTTTGCGAGATCGGCAGGAGAATTGCCTTTGAATTCCATTGGTTTTGAGACCTGGTACATGGGATAATTTTTTCCGCCGTCGGTGATTGTGCCCTGGCAGGGACGAATGGTCAAGCCTGTATCTTTTGCGACTTCTCCGATGACATTCAGTTCCACGGGATAAACCCCCGGCTGGAACGGCTGGAACGGGGCTCCGGCAAGACGAAGGACCAGAGAGCGTTCCGTTGCATCGAGGATCACTTTTGCCGCAATGATCTGAAATCCGCTGCGGTTTGCCACGAGCAGTCCGGCGGGAGTGCCGTTTTTGTCATGGACGATCTGAACCGGATGGGTTTGGAAAAGATGGTCGATTCCCGCATCAATGAGTTTTTGGTCCAGAGTATATTTGATTTTCATCGGATGGAGAGTGGCATCGGTTCCGAACAAGTCGAGATAGTCTTCGCTTTTCGGCGCAAAGAGGTCCAGAGTTGCGCAAAGATCTTCGCCAAGATAGCTGAACGGGGTGGCGCAGAAAACCTTGAATCCCTGTTTCCCGAGTTTCAGCGCCGTATTGACTGCGCGAAGAGTGCCGCCGATAACCAGAAGATCGACATGGTGAATGACTGGGGCTTTAATAATCATGATTTACCTCTTTTCCTTTTTTTGATTTTGAAAGAGAATATACATCCGGGAGACGGGAATAAAATGTATTCCGATGACAAAAAAATGGATTTTTTTGACAAAATGTTCTTTTTACAATGAGAATCTGTTTTCGGTTCAGGCAAAGGAGAAAATGGAATCAGGTTTTCCCTCTCAATTTTCTTTGGTTCCTGATTTGAAAAAAACTCGTTCCGACACTACATTAGGGAATTTATTTGCAATTGTCAACACTGCAACATGTCGGAGAGTGGCGGAAGAATGGAAAAAAGAGAGACTTGGAGCGGCAATTTCGGGTTTATCATGGCAACAATCGGCTCGGCGATCGGGCTGGGAAATGTATGGAAATTTCCGTATATCACAGGAATGAACGGCGGCGGCGCGTTTGTGATTGTTTATATTATCTGTGTTCTGCTGCTGGGGGTTCCGGTGATGATCTGCGAGATGAATATCGGGCGTAAGACCGGGCTGAATGCCTATGGAGCGTATAAGCGTCTGGAGCTGCGGCGTTCGCGAATCGGGCGTTTTATTGCTGCCGGTTTGATTCTGGGGGGACTTTGTCTGATCGGGGCAGGTTCTTATGGATTCGGGGCGGTTTCGGTGATTGCCGGATTGATCGTTCTGAAATTCGGATTTGCCGCATTCGGGCTTCTTGCGATTTTCGGAGCATTGGTGATTCTTTCGTATTACGGAGTGGTTGGCGGATGGATTGTGGATTATACGTTCCGTTCCTTTACCGGGAATTTGAATTATAATGATGTTGCGTCAGCGGGAGAGGCGTTCGGCAAGCTGACGGAATCGCCTTGGAGAGTCTCGGTGTTTTATGTGATCTTCATGCTGTTGTGCGGAGGCATGCTGGTCGGCGGTGTTCGGGAGGGGATTGAGAAATGGTCCAAGATTCTGATGCCGCTGTTGTTTTTCCTGCTGCTTGCGGTGATCGTCCGGAGTGTGACGCTTCCGGGATCGTGGCCGGGAGTCAAGTTCTTTCTGGAACCCGATTTTTCCAAGCTGACTGCCGGCGGCATTCTGATGGCTCTGGGACAGTGTTTCTATTCTCTGAGTCTCGGCATGGGAATTACGGTAACCTACGGCAGTTACATGAGAAAGAATCAGGATATTTTTGCCGCCTCCTTCTGGGTTATGGTTCTGGATACTCTTGCCGCGGTTCTGGCTGGGCTTGCGATCTTTCCCGCCGTGTTTGCGATGGGGTTCAATCCTGGCGACGGACCGAGTCTGATCTTCAAGATTCTTCCTGCGACCTTCAATCATTTCCCCGGCGGTACCGGCTGGCTCTGGGGCGGGCTTTTCTTCCTGATGCTGACAATCGGTGCCGTGACCAGCGGAGTGGCGCTTCTCCAGAATGGCGTATCCTTTTTTCAGGATCAGCTCAAGTGGAGCCGGATGCGTTCGATTGCGGTCTGTTTCTGCGGGGTGACACTGTTTGGATTTCTCTCTTCGCTCAGTGTGGCGAACTGGAAACATATTCCTTCGGTACAGACTCTGATTGGAAAAATATTCGGGGCGGAGCATGTGCCGGGCAGTTTCTTTGATATGCTGGACAATCTGACTTCGAACTGGATGCTGCCGATTGGCGGGATGGTGATCTGTCTGTTTGTCGGCTGGGTCTGGACCGCTCGGAAGGCTGCGCGCGAACTGCGTCTGGGCGCGTCCAAGAGTTCTCCTGACGTGAATCTGATTTCTCTTCTTGCCGGATTCCGTGGGGAACCGATGTACAAGACAACGCGCGATCATGGATTGACGCTGATTGCGTTGTGGGCGATCATCATCCGTTTCTTTGCTCCGGTTGTGATTTTCCTGATCTTCCTGCGGGCGGTTGGCGTGAACATTGGTTTCTGACCGTTCTGTCAGGCGGTTTGTGTGAACATTGGTTTCTGACCTTCGGTACAGAGGGCCGGTTCCGGCAAAATCAGGCTTGCGAAAGAGCGGGCTGGTTCATCTGCCGGATGAATTCCAGTGGTTTTGCCGTTACTTCTGCCCATGCGGGACGGAATCCGCAGCGGAGAGCTGTGCGGACTGAAGCAAGATTCGACCATGCCGCACAGTAGAACGGGACTTTTCCTTTTTGCAGAATTTCTGCGGCGAGATTTCCGGTGAGAGCCGCTGCAATGCCGCATCTGCGATATTCCGGAAGGACATCCACTCCGATCTGCCACATGGTTTCGCAGTCGGCTGAGGCTCCGGCAAGTCCGATCAGTTGTCCTTTTCTGTCATAGGCTCCTGCTGCGATGGAATCGAGCTCTTTTCTTTTTTCGCACAGAGCATTGCTCCATTGCGGCAGATAGAGTTCTTTGAATTCGGATGGGGAGAGGATCCGGATTTGAAAAGGGCACTCCGGAATAGTCAGCCTGTTCAGATCCGGAAGAAAATACTCTGCCATGAAACAGACTCCCAGTCCCAGCGGCGTTAGAGCACTGTTCAGCACATGAAGATGCGGTGTTTCAAAACAGTGTGCCATCGGGTAGGTATTCAGGTATTCTTCCGTGAGTTTCCGGCAGGGGGCGCTGACGGACGCAACAATATTATTCCCGTAGGAGACCAGATCGCAGTCGAACGGCAACTGTAGATATTTCCGCGCCAGAGAATTCTGACGGGATTCTGCAATTTTATGTTCCGATCGCAGATAGTCTTCTGCATCGCAGTTCTGATCGACTGCGGACTGGCGCATGGCTGTTTCCAGAATTT
Source organism: uncultured Lentisphaeria bacterium (assembly GCA_905197955.1). Classification (GTDB taxonomy): domain Bacteria; phylum Verrucomicrobiota; class Lentisphaeria; order Victivallales; family UBA1829; genus UBA1829. The sequence goes on from CAJKAR010000046.1 coordinate 16,872, forward strand.
CACGGTTCGTCATAGGCAGCGGTTCGTGGGGAGTACTCTATTTACATTTCATCGGAGCCATGAATCCGGACGGGATGATTTCAAAGAGATTACGCCGGTTTTCCGCAAGCTCTTTGTTCCGGATATGGAAACGGAGTCCTTCGTTCATAGTATGGATGTAGGAAATCAGGCGTCGTTTCAGAAAAAATGTCAGCTCGCAGGCTCGTTCGCGACTGTTTTCCAGTTCACTGCAGGCCCGCTCGATTTCCCGGAGAAAGTAGCGATGCGATCTGTTCAGAATTCCGCATCCGCAGAAGCCGGTATCCTGCATCCATCGTTCCTGCTCGCGGAAGGTTTTTTCGATGGCGCGCATCAGGAGGCGGATTCCCTTCCGGAAGGCGTGATCGACATCGATTCTCCCGGAAGCGACATCCGATTCCAGTTTGGAAATTCTTTCCAGAAGATTCCTGTTCAGCCGGTCGAAGAGCGGCACTCCGGTGGAATGGTGTTCCAGATTGTTGTCTGCCGATGGATTCATGACGCACCCTCCTTTTTTTAGAATCAGGTTTGATTTCCGGGGGATCATTTCTCTCTCTCTGCAATAATATAGAGGCGGGAAAAGGTTTTTGCAAATAAAGATCCGCCGTTCGAAACTTCTGGGGGAGGAATCGAACGGCGGAAGTGTTGTTCCCGGATGGGATTTGTCCCCCGGATCAGAGTTCTCCGGGGGAGGGGGATGGGTAACTCTCAGTATACCGCGAGAGCGATGGTTTTTGCGGGGAGAAGGAAGCGGATTCCATTCGGTGTCGTTTCAAATGGAAGAGGAGCTCCATTGCTGCCATGGAATAGTTTGACCTTTTTTCCCCTCGGTACAGAAAGGGTTTTCTTTACGGGAGTGGATTTGAGGTTGGCAAGAACCCCCAGTCCGTGTCCGTCGGCGAAAGTCACGGTATAGCCGGACTGATCCGGTTCTGACCGGAATGCGTTGGGTGCTGTTCCCGGTCCGACCCAGTAGGCGAAGGTGAAGCGTTCTCCCTGGCGGACTTTTCGATTCAGCGTAACAGGCAGGACCGCCGCCGGTTTGTTGTTGTGTCCGCCGGTGCCGATTCGGGCCTCGCCCATGCTGGAAGACAGAATTTTGGATTTCAGGCTGCCGAGGATGAATTCATTGCGGGCGGTCTGACGCAGATAGTGATGGACAAATGAGACCTCTCCTGTGAGAGAATCGATCCATTCCGTTTCTTTGGTCGCCAGTGCCGAGATCATTCCGAACATGCCGTCCCGGTCTGCGACGAGAATCTGGGTGATTTCCCACGGCTGATCCGCATCCGGCATATTGATTGTTCCGGTGTTTTCCTGGGGAACATAGCGGATCAGCATGGCGGCGGAGCGTCCGGGAAGGAGAGTCTGGAGACAGAGCGTTTTTTTCGATTCCGTATTGGCAAGGAAGAGCGGACGTTTTCCGCGCGGCTGTATTTTGAGATTCGCTCCGGACATTCCTCCGTCGAATGCTCCGATGGTATCCGCACGGCTGATGAGTCCTCCGGAAAAATTATTCCGCATGGCCCGTCCGGTTCCGATTCCGTAATACCAGCTGCCGTTCCGTCCGCGGAAGACTTTGGCTCCGGAATCAAAGCGCAGATACTTTTCTGGAGAGGTTTTCCCTTTCTGGAAACCCTTCCAGTAGGGCGCCGCATAGAAGAATCCGATGTCGTACCTGGTGCATGGCTGCTGTCTTTGCAGGAGCGAATGGAGCAGGCTCTGGAGTTCCTCTTTTCTGGAATCGGCGCAGGCGGCGGAGATGACCAGTGCGGGAATGTCGCCTTCCTGCCATCCCTGTTTCCACCAGACATCGGACCAGCATTCGGGGATTCCTTCCTGCGTCATGACATTCGGCCAGTAATGTTCGGTCAGACGGATCACCTCTTTTGCCAGCGGATCGCCTGTCACGGTTCCATAGCGGGCAATGCAGCTCAGATTCAGGGAGTGATAACTCGGCGACTCATCCGTTTTGAAAATGTAGTGGAAGCCGCCGCGGGGAAGAAGCTGCGATTTCATGACTTCCAGAATTTTGTGCGCATGTTCCAGACGCCGGGGTTCCTGGAAGATTTTTCCGGCGAACATCTCCGCCAGAAGCACCATGGCATCCTGATTCAGATATCGTCCTCCCCAGCGTTCTCCGTCGATGAATCCCGGCAGGCCGAATTCGGACGGTGAAATTCTTTTGCCGGTTTCATTGCATTTCAAGCCGAAATCATAGATGGCCGTCTGGAAATCGACCGCTTTCCGGAGAGGCTCTTTCCATTTCGGAAACTCCTTCTGCCCTTCCGGAAGACGCAGAATGCAGTAGACCGCATCCATCAGACGGTACAGCGTGAAACGGTTCGTGTTCGGATCATTCGATTTCCATGCTCTGCGTTTCGGATACCACCAGCAGCCATGCTCATCCAGTTCGGAAACCAGAAAGTTGATGCCGTCAAGAGCAAATTGAATGGTGACCGGATCTTTGTAATAGGGAGATCCCGGTTCGCTGGCGGCGAACGCTGCTACGAATGCTTCCTGAGCTTTGCCGGGATAGCCCCAGGGATGGAGTTTATCCATGGCGGGGGAGAATTTCCGATTCCATGCCAGCGTCGTATCATAGAGCTGCTGTGTCATGGGATTGCCTTTGTCCGCCTGCTTTTTCCAGCGCGAGAGATTTTCCGCAAATTTCTTTTCCGCATTGCCGGCAATGCAGAGAAGACGGACTCCATTTTTACCATCGTTCAGGAGATACTCTTTTTCTCCTTTCTTGTCCTTGAGCAGAAAACGGAGTTTCAGAATCCAGTTTTGCGGAACCTCGTCCGGAAGATTGCCATAGAAATAAAAATCGTTTGGCCGCTTCATGGAACCACCTTGAAATCCTTCGGAAAGCGTTCCCCGGAAGGGATCGATTCCGCGCGGCGTGAACGGGTAGACAATCCGGAAAACCTTTCCTGTTTTTTCCTGCTTCATTTCCAGTTCCAGTTTCCCGGAAAGGAAATTTCCTTTCAGCAAGCCTTCTCCTTCCGCAACAACATAAAATGCCATTCTGTGCAGATCATGATAAAGATTCCAGCGGCCCTTGAGATCTCCTGAACCGAAAACAAGGTTCTGCTTATCTTTTTCCTGAAGGACGATTTCTTTGACGGCTCCTTTTGATTCGATCATCAGAAAAGGAGCGCTCAGCACCAGGAGAATTGCAAAGATAATTGTTTTTCTCATATTTTCATGATTCCTTATCATAAAGTGGATTAAAGTCCAAATTGATCCCGAATGGTGAACGCCCAGTCGTTATGCTGGCCGTCGGTCCAGAACCAGGAGGTCGCGATGTGGTTGGCCCCATATCCCTCCCAGATGGGATAATGCATGGTCGGAACCTTGTTCATGCCGCGAGTCTCGGCGTGACCGTCGAAGAAGGCTACATTGACCATCCCATTGTGTCGGAACTGAATCACTTCTCCCAGATGTGCAGATGAGGTCTTGTCGAATCCGGGATTCGAACGGAATCCGACGCTTTCGGTACTGATCATAAGTCGGGAAGGCATTCGGACTTTGTTTGTCGTTCGTTTCACCGATCCATCCGTGCTGCCTCCAATGAACCAGTGGTTGAATCCATATGAGGATTCCAGATCCGTTCCGGGAGTCGGTTCCGGACAGACCATCACCGAATTTTTCGGTACTTCATCCGTAATTTTCTTCCCCATGCTGTACAGGGGAAAATCTTTTCCCAGACTCCAGTTCCTTGCATTTGCCGGATCTCCAAGAGTAATATATGCATTCGGCAGATAGCCGCCGGAATCTGTTGAATAATTAAGACACATCATCCCGATCTGCTTGAGGTTTCCGATGCATTTGATCGTCTGCGCCTTGCTTCGTGCCGAGTTCAGGGCCGGAAGAAGAATCGCCGCAAGAATGGCAATAATGGCAATTACGACAAGAAGTTCTATTAATGTGAATTTCTTCCGGTCGAATGACCTTTTGCGGGTTGGGATTGAACATTGTGTCATATATTTTTGCTTTCTCTTTTTCATTGATATTCTCCTTTTCAGATGCAGGGTTTCAAAAATTTTCATTTGTTTTTTCTGAAACACTTGCATTTTATGTTCTATTTAATTATAGTACATTACAAAGAAAAAGCAATAGGGGAAGAAAAATTTTTTTTATTTTTCCAGAAAGGCGGAATGCTGATGGAGGAAAGCAACAGCAGGAACGGAACTTATCTGGAGGCTTTGAACGGGCTCCGGAGAATGATCGACGAGGAATATGCCGGCGGGGGTAAACTGCCGGGAGCGAGAGTGCTCTGCAAGAAACTGAATGTCTGTCTGGAGACCTACATGAAGGCTCTGCGGGAACTCTGCGGGGAGGGGGTCGTGTATACGACTCGCGGACGGGGGGGAACATTTGTCCGGCCTGCCAATGAACGTTTTCTGAAAGTCGGATTGATCCTGATTAATGGTCAGGAGTCGCCCTATCTCGGGTGCGGGGCTTTTTTTCCATCGATCTGGAATGTTATGGCGTCAGCGGGAATTCATCTTCATCTGCTCCAGTCTCCACGGATCGAGGCGATTCAGAAGACCGCTTCGCATCATGGGGTTTCCGCATTGATCTGGCTCTCGCCTCTTCCTTCCGCGCTTCCCGTGATGGAGCATATTCAGCAGGAGGCGCGTTATCCGCTGGTTGTTACGGATGTCTTTCATCAGGAACTGCGCCGGAACATGCTGGAACGGAAGCTGAATCTGGTGACCAATGATTATTCTTTTGCCGGAAGACTGGTTGCGGATTTTTTCATTGAACGGAAACACAGAAGCATTCTGTATATTGATAATCGGGTGTCGATGCTGGAGCATCGTTTCCCGGAATTTTTCAAGGATACATGCGTTTCGTTTACTCCGGAACATAATTTCGAAACAAAAGATATTGAGCAGCTGCTACTGGAGCGAATCCGTTGTTTAAAGGTGACCGGTATTTTTTCCGAAGGCGGACTTTCTGCCTATCAGAAAATTGTGCGCATTCTGATGACGCTGCCGCCGGAAGAGCGTCCGGAACTGATCGTACGTAAGACCGGGGAAAGCGTGTCGTTTCTGCGGGAAGCGAGCGGGGAACTCCGGATCCCCGCCTTTGTTGCCACAGACTATGCAAAACTTGGACGGACTGCCGCGCAACAGATTGTCGAGTGTCTGAAATCGGGCGGGACGGTTCATCCGGCAGTGATTCCGGCAACAACGATTGAACCACTCTCCTCTCTTTGAGGAGAAAGGGAGCAGGAGGCGGATTTTCAAGAATCTCCGCCCCCGATTGAACCACTCTTGTCCCTTTGAAGAGAAAGGGAGCAGGAGGCGGATTTTCAAGAATCTCCGCCCCCCGGATGAGTGAGCAGCTGATCCTTCCGTTCAGCCTTTGAGGATCGTTCCGCCGCGGGATGGGATTTCCACCGATTTCCTGAGCGTATCCGTGCCCCAGATTTCCCGAAGTTCGCGAGGCAGAGCAACGGTTTGCGGTTCCTCGGTCATATTCAGAAGGAAATAATAGGCATCCCCGTTCGCGGCAGTTCTGCGGCTTGCCTTGACTCCTGCCGGCATTCCTTCCAGAACGGGACGGATTCCTGTTTCATCCAGAAGTTTTCCGTAGAAATCGGAAAGGAAATCCAGTCCGGTCCGCGCTCCGAGATAGATCGCTTTGCCTTTGCCCTGCCGCATGACGGTCAGTGCAGGAGATCCCTGATAGAACTCTCCGCCGTAGATCCCTGCGACCTCCGCTCCCTCGGCGTGAAGATACTCCGCATACTCCGAGACGCGATATGTTTTCCCGTTCCAGAGAAGTGTCTGATCAGACGAAGGTTCGAGCCCGTCGATATCCTCGTTCCAGATTCCGAAGAATTTGCGCAAGTCCGATCCTCCCGGATTGCCTCCGAAGAAACAGGCGTTGTTCTCATCCACATACGCGGAAAGATAGGTCATGACCAGTGTTCCGCCGTTTTCGACAAATCGTTTCAGGCGTTCGGCGACTCCTTTTTTCAGCATGAACAGCATCGGCGCCACAATGAGTTTGTAGGAATCAAACTCCTGTTCGCTGTCAATAACGGCAAGATCAATGTTCTTTTCCCAGAGAGCACGGTAATGAAGACGTGCCGTTTCCTGCCATTTTTTCGTTTCCGTTCCGCCGAACCCGTTAGTCAGGTCCAGCGCCCAGTTGGATTCCCAGTCGTAGATGACGGCGGCTTCCGGGGCTTTGGCGGAATCGACTATTTCGGAAATGGATTCCAGCTTTCTTCCGTAATCCGCAACCCGTTGGAAGGCGAGGGTCTGATCTCCGCCATCGTGTCCGACCACGGCACCATGAATCTTTTCACAGTTGCCGAGTCCTTTTCTCCACTGGAAATACATGGTGCCGTCGGCTCCGTGTCCGAGGGCGAGAAGCATCTCCCGCTGGAACTCGTTCGGACGGCGCAGTTTGACGTAAGGCCGGTAATTCGGGATTCCGGGGCACGATTCCATCATGACAAACGGTTTTTTCAGCATGGTGTAATGCAGGTCGTGGAGCATGGCGAAACAGGCGGCGGTCTCTTCGGTTTCGCCGTGATACCAGCTGGGGTAGCAGTCATCGGCAATGAAGTCGCAGTACGGGACGAATTTCCAGTAGTCGAGAGGATCGTAATACCCCATCAGGTTGGTCGTGACGGGTGCGTCGGAAAACTCCCGGACGGCGTCGATTTCCATACGGAAGAACTCAACCGTATTTGCCGTGATGAACCGTCTCCAGTCGAGTCTGGCAGTATTCATGGAACCATCCAGCGGATGGATCTGATCCCAGTCCGTCAGATGGTGCCCCCAGAATGCGCTCCAGTACTGCTTGTTCAGATTTTCGAGCGTACCGTATTTCTCCTTCAGGAATTCATGGAATTTCCGGATGCACAGATCACAGCAGCACGGTTCGCCGTTGTACTCGTTGCTGATGTGCCAGCCTGCCAGCGCAGGATGGTTTGCATACCGTTCGGCCAGTTTCCGGTTGATCTGCCGGACCTTTTCCCGGAAGATGGGAGAGGTCAGGCAGTTGTTCTGACGGTTTCCCCAGAAGTAGCGTTGTCCGTCCGGATGGACTTTGCAGCTTTCCGGATATTTTTTCCCGAGCCATGCCGGTTTCGCGGCGGACGGCGTGGCAAGAAACAGTTTTTTCCCGCTTTCCGCGCATCGGGCGAAGATATCATCGAGCCAGGAGAAGGCGAATTTCCCTTCCTCAACTTCAATTTGTCCCCAGGAGAAGATCGCAACAGAGAAGGTGTTGCAACAGGATTCTTCCATGAGCTCAAAATCCCGGTCGATGATTCCGGGGATATGGAGCCACTGATCGGGGTTGTAGTCGCCTCCATGCAGAATACGATTGAAATTTTTGATGACCGTCATGAATATCTCCTTTTTTAGAATATGGTTAATATAGTGACTGCAATTTACCATGCAATGATTCTTTTACAGAATAGCACAAAATTACCATGAATAGCATATTTTTCTTATTGCCTTTTTCCGGAAATGTGCGATAAATTATCCGGAGACGTCCCCAATCAACAACAAAAAAAGGATGAAAAAATGAGCAAGGATGTAAAAATCGCATTCATGGGTGCCGGCAGCACAGTTTTCGCCAAGAACGTGCTGGGAGACTGCATGTGCAGAGAAGCTCTCAAGGATGCCGAGATCGCACTGTATGACATCGACGCGGCGCGTCTGAAAGAGTCCGAGGCCATGCTGAAGACTCTGAACAAAAATATCAACGACAACCGGGCAACCGTGAAAACGTTCCTCGGTGTGAAAAACCGGAAAAATGCTCTGAAAAAAGCGGATTTCGTGGTCAACGCCATTCAGGTTGGCGGATATGAGCCGTCAACGGTGATCGATTTCGAGGTTCCGAAGAAATACGGTCTCCGTCAGACCATCGCCGATACGCTGGGTATCGGAGGCATTTTCCGCGCCCTGCGCACGATTCCGGTCATGCTGGATTTCGCCCGCGACATGGAAGAGGTCTGTCCGAACGCCTGGTTCCTGAACTATACCAATCCCATGGCTATGCTGACCGGAGCAATGCTGAAGGGCTCTTCGATTAAGACGGTTGGTCTCTGCCACTCGGTTCAGAGCTGCGTCTCCTCCCTGCTGGATTCTCTCGACCTTTACAAAGGCGAGGGGGAACGCGACGGAATCCGGGGACGCATCGCCGGAATCAATCACATGGCATGGCTTCTGGAGATTACCAACAACGGGAAAGACATCTATCCCGAGATCAAGAAAGTCGCAGCCAGGAAACTTGCCGCATGGAGAAAAGCCAAGGATCCGGAGAAAAAGTCCGGCAATATGATCCGGCTTGAGATCATGATGAAGTTCGGATACTATGTGACCGAATCCAGCGAACACAATGCCGAATACATGCCCTACTGGATCAAATCGAACTATCCTGAACTGATCGAAGAATACAAGATTCCTCTGGATGAGTATCCGCGACGCTGTGTCCGCCAGATCAAAGACTGGAAGACCCGGTACAAGGAAATCTGCGGCAATGCAAAACTCGACCATACGCTTTCCAAGGAATACGGCTCCGGGATCATGAATGCAATCGTGACCAATGTGCCCTATCAGATCGGTGGAAATGTCATGAATCACGGACTGATCCCGAATCTTCCGCATGACTGTGTGGTCGAAGTTCCCTGTCTTGTCGATTCCAACGGCGTTCAGGGAACCTACGTCGGCGATCTGCCCCAGGTCTGCGCGGCGCTGAACCGGACAAATATCAATGTTCAGCTCCTGACCATTGAAGCTGCTCTGACTCTGAAAAAAGAGTGCATTTATCAGGCAGCCATGCTGGATCCGCACACCGCAGCCGAGCTCAGCATCGACAAGATCATCGCCATGTGCGACGATCTGATCAAAGCGCACGGAGACATGCTGCCCAAATACAAATAAAAACGACTTGGCGAAACCAGTCCGGTTTTCCCTTGTCACGAAAAAACAGGATTCCTTCCAATCACATCTGGAAGGAATCTTTTTTTTTGGAAATCTGACTTTTCTAGCTTTAAATTTCTTATTGCAAGATTATAGTATAAAATATGATATTAAAAGTTCATAATATGAACTTATGGGGTGCTGTCATGGGAAATATTCTGGATAAAAACTTAGCTGTTCTGGAGGAGATTGTACGGTCAACGCCGCATCCGGTAAGTCCACTTGCATTGTCGGAGAGACTTGGGATCAAGCGTGCGACCTGTTCGCGAATTCTGAAAATGCTTCTGGAATCCGGTTATATCATCCGGGTGTCTCGACAGGCTGGGTATATGGCGGGGCCGCGGATCGTGACGTTGAATAATATGGCACAATTTCAGTCGGAACTGCTGAAGAAGGCGATTCCGGCAGTGGACCGTCTTGCGGAAGCCGTGCGCGATTCTGTGTTTATTTCGCAGGTATACGGGGGATTACGCTATGTGCTGTACCATAAAAATTGCAATCCGGAGCATGTGATACACCTGAATCAGATGGCGTATGAGGATGTCTATGCGACGGCGTCGGGCGTTGTGGAGATGGCGTATGTTCCTCTGAAAGAGGCTCTGAAAATTTATGATTCCACCAGATGGGGATCGAATCTGCGTCCGGAATTCCGGGAGCGGAAGATGGTGGAGGCATCTCTGGCGAAAATCCGGGCTGAGGGCTTATATCATTCCATCAGCGGAATCCAGGGGATTTTTGCTGTTCCGGTGTTTGCCAATGGCGTGTACCAGGCGGCACTGGGATGTTCCATGCCTGTGGCCAGATATACGCCGGAACATATTTTGGAAGTGAAGGGACTGATTCAAAAGGCGGCGGAAGAGCTTTCGGCTGCATTGTCGGTTATTAACTCAATAGGATAGGAGAAACGGGAAAATGGATCGTCTTAAAAAAGTTGGATCGGTGGAAGGGGTGCCTTCCACACGTGTCGGAGAGTCCGTCCTCGGACTCGGATTTGAAAAGCTGGACCGGGGAGTGTTCGATCCGGAAAAAGCGTATGACAAGGTGGCGGAACTGGGAATCAAGTGGATTCGCATCCAGTCGGGCTGGGCGCGGACGGAACAGAAGAAAGGCGTGTATGATTTTGCCTGGTTTGATTCGATTGTGGAGAATCTGCTGCGCCGCGGACTGCGTCCCTGGGTCTGCCTCTGCTACGGAAACGGCGTCTACGATGAAGCGGCCGCAAAGGTGTTCGGTGCCGTGGGATGTCCGCCGATTCATACCGAAGAACAGAAGAAGGCATGGCACGATTATGTGGTCGCTCTCGTAACCCGTTACAAGGGGAAGATCGGCTGGTACGAGGTCTGGAATGAGCCCGACGGAAAATGGTGCTGGAAACACGGGGTCAACGGAACCGAATACGGGGAATTTGTCAATGCCACGGCAAAGGCCGTGCGGGAGGCGGATCCGGATGCAAAAGTCATCGGCGGTGTGTTCTGTACACACAATTTCAAATGGATCCGCGATATGCTCGACACCGGAGCGGGCGCAAACATGGATGCTGTGAGCTATCACGGCTATTCTCCTGATGAACGGATTGCGTTTACCCATCTTCGTGCGCTGAAAACTCTGATCCGGCAGTACAATCCCGCGATACAGTTCATTCAGGGGGAGACGGGGACGCAATCCCGCCGCGACGGCGCCGGAGCCCTGAGGGGGGCCGCCTGGACGCCGATTCGTCAGGCAAAATTCCTTTCCCGTCACATGCTGGTGCACATGTTCGAGAATGTTCTGTTCACCTCCTACTTCTCCTGCATGGATATGATTGAAGCGCTGAACGGAACGGTCGGCGACAAGGCCAGCTACCTCGACTTCGGATATTTCGGAGTGCTGGGTGCCGATTTTGACGAGAATGGCGTCGCAACCGGAGTCTACAAGCCCAAGCCCTCCTATCGGGCATTGCAGGTGCTTGCTGCGATTTTCCGTGAAAAGTACTCTCTGGCGGATCTGCCGGTTCGTCTTCTGCCCGAAGGATCAACCCTGCTGATGCGCAACGAGGATCCCGCCCGCAGTCTTCTCTCGCAGGGATTTACAAAACCGAACGGCAGTTCCGCGTTTGTCTACTGGACCCCCTCTGAATTGCTGACTACTACGTATGAGGCAACCATGACCATGGAAGCATGTTGTGTAAAAGGTGAGGCCCGCCTGATCGACCTTCTCGATGGATCCATCTATGCCTTCCCCGAGGATATGATCGAAGATGACGGCAAAGGATATCGGAAATTCAAGCAGATTCCCCTCCGGGATTATCCGCTTCTTCTCACGTTCGGCCCATTTGCTGAGTCCTGAGCCATTTCTCTCCCGACAGGGAAAAGGTAAGAAAAAAACGCCGGCGAAAACCGGCGTTTTTTCTTTTTATTGCAGCATGGAGTCAGGCCTCTTCTTCTTCGCACGGATTCGGAATTCCGAGCCGCCGGAAGTATTCATTGCCCCAGAGACACATTTCATCAATGATGGGAACCAGAGTTTTTCCGACCTCTGTCAGGGAATACTCCGTTTTCGGAGGAACGACCGGATAGAGCTTGCGTTTGACAATCCCGTCATTTTCCAGTTCTTTCAGCTGCTGGCTGAGCATTTTTGCCGTCGCCTGAGGAATTGCTTTCTGGATCTCATTGTAACGCATGACTCCGGCCCGGTTCAGATGCCAGATGATAATCGCTTTGTATTTTCCACCGAGGACCGCCATGGTCGCTTCGACAGAACAGTGGAAGGTCAATGCTTTCTTTTTTTCCATGGATCCGAGTGCCGGCCTTTCTTTTTTTTTATTTTTTTATACTATACATTAAATAGCCGAAAAGGCAAGTTCTGAATAAGAAAATGATATGAACAAAAAAGATAGTATATCACAATAAGGATATTATAGTACAAAATAGTGCATTCTTGACAATATTTTACAGAAGATTATATTACGGAAAATCGACGGAGAATGCCGATCAAAGAATAAAGCCGATAACAGGAGGATGATGTGTTATGGGAAAGAAAATCGTGATTCTCAATGGAGGGCCGCGTCTGAACGGCAACACGGCAGCACTGATCCGTGAATTTACAAAAGGAGCGGAGAGCGCAGGAAATACGGTGGCTCGGTTCGATCTGGACCGGATGAAAATTCATGGCTGCAAGGGGTGTCTTGGCGGCGGAAAAAATCCGGAGGAACCCTGCGTTCAGAAAGATGATATGAACCGGATTTATCCAGAGTACCGGTCGGCGGATATTCTCGTGTTTGCCTCGCCGATGTATTACTGGGGATTCTCTGGACAGTTGAAATGTGCCATCGACCGCTTGTTCGCCGTGACGGAATCAGATCCGAAATGGGCGACACCGAAGAAAAAGACAATTCTTCTGATGGCTTCCGAAGGCTCCGGAAAAGAGAACGATGCTCCAGTGATCCAGTATTATCACTCGCTGCTTGGTTTTCTTGAGTGGGAGGATCTGGGCAGCGTGATTGCCGGAGGTGTTTTGAAAATCGGCGATATTGAAGGGCATCCGGCATTGCAGAAGGCTTTTGAACTTGGAAAAAATATAATCTGAAAGAGGTGCAGTATGAAAGTTCTGCTCGTAAATGGAAGTCCTCACCGGGAAGGGTGTATTTTTACTTCTTTATCCGAGGTGGCTGGCAGTTTGAAGGAAAACGGGGTCGATTCTGAAATTTTCTGGATCGGAAACCATCCCGTCCAGGGCTGTGTCGCCTGCTGGAGATGCCGGGAAACCGGAGACGGGTGCGTTTTCAAAGACAAACTCTATACAGAATTCGTAGAGAAAATGAAAGCGTGCGATGGACTCGTGATCGGAGCGCCAGTTTACTATGCCGGACCTCCGGGAAGTCTGTGCGCAATTCTTGACAGAGTCTTTTTTTCCGCAACAGATTTATTCCGTCGCAAGCCCGCTGCTTGTGTGGTCAACTGCCGCCGCGGCGGAGCTTCCGCAGCATTTGACCGGTTGAACAAGTATTTCACAATCTGCGAAATGCCGGTTGTCTCTTCCCAGTACTGGAATTCCACTCATGGATTCACTCCGGATGAGGTTCGTCAGGATCTGGAGGGGATGCAGACGATGCGGACTCTCGGAAGAAATATGGCTCATCTGCTGAAATGCCGGGAAAAAGCCGGAATTCCGTTCCCGCCCGCTGAACCATGGGTTGCAACGAATTTTATTTCCTGACAGGAGCTTCCAGCTTTTCCGGAGACAGAATGCTTTTCCGGATCTGATCCCAGTCAATTTCACGGATCAGTTCCGGAATGTTCCTGTAAATGAACCGGTGATGACCATATCGCCGGTCTTTCAACTCATTCAGCGCGGATTCAACAGAGAGTCCCTGAAAGACGATCCGGTATGCCGCAACAACTGCGCCGGTCCGGTCGGAACCGTGCCAGCAGTGAATCAGAACAGGCTTCGGCGCATCCCGCAGAATCACAAGGGCCATGAACAGATCCTTCATCGTCAGGGAACCTGCATTCATCGACAGTTCGCAGAGAGTCAGCGGAAGATTCCCTATTCTCTCCCGATCGCTGTGATGCGCCCGCAGATTCAGTACGCTTTTCAAGCCTGCTCGATAAAGAGTCCGGAACTCTTCTCCGTCCGGCTGGGCGGATCGGTAAATTCCAGGCGCAACCCGGTACAGATTCCGGAGTTCACTCTGGAGTATGGGATCCGATGCGATTTCCTGACACGGTACGCTTTTCAGACTCAATGTGCTTTCCGTGTTACGATCCAGCGGAACTTCCGCAGAAAGCGTGACGGAGAAAAACAGAACAGCAAGCAAAATCACATTCAAGTACAGAAAGATACATCGATGAAATTTCAGGAACATTGCCTTTCGCCTCCGATAGAGAGTATTTTCGGCAATATATCCTGTTATTCCATTGAAATCAACCGGGGCGGGAATCGGCTCTTTCCGAAAAAAAACGATTTCCCGCTTGCCGGAACATAAAACCAGGAGTATTGTATTTGTTTGATTACAAAAACATAAAATCGTCAGAGAACAGGAGTCAGAATTTTATGGAAAAAGCAAAAGTCTACTTTACAGATATGCGGGTGAAACCGGAAGGACGGAATCTTCAGGGAAAACTCGAACTGCTGATGCGGAAAGCGGGAATGGAACAAATCGATTTCAAAGGCCGTTTTGCCGCGATCAAAATTCATTTTGGAGAAACAGGCAACCTCTCGTTCCTGCGCCCGAATTTTGCCAGAACTGTGGTTGATGAGGTTCGCAGACTCGGCGGAAAACCTTTCCTGACCGATTGCAATACTCTGTATGTCGGTTCCCGCAAGGATGCTCTGGAACACATCGAAACCGCATACCGGAATGGCTTTACGCCGTATACGACCGGATGCCATGTCATCATCGGCGACGGTCTGAAGGGGACAGACGATGTTTCCGTGCCTGTCCCGAATGGCGAATATGTGCACGAAGCCAAAATCGGACGTGCCATCATGGATGCCGATATCATCATCTCCCTGAATCATTTCAAAGGACATGAAATGACCGGCTTTGGCGGCGCTTTGAAAAATCTCGGAATGGGATGCGGTTCCCGTGCCGGAAAAATGGAGCAGCATTGCGACGGCAAGCCGACGGTCAATCAGGATTTGTGCATCGGCTGTCATGCCTGTGCCCGGATCTGTGCGCACGATGCGCCGGAGTTTGCCAACGGCAAGGCGACGATCAATCACGAAAAATGTGTCGGTTGCGGCAGATGTATCGGCGTCTGTCCGAAAGATGCGGTGGAACCTTCCTGGGGACAGAAAGAAGGACTTGTCGATCGGAAAATGGTGGAATATGCAATGGCGGTTGTCCATAATCGTCCACATTTCCACATCAGTCTAGTCATGGATGTTTCTCCGTTCTGCGACTGTCATCCGGAGAACGATGCTCCGATTGTTCCGGATGTGGGCATGTTTGCGTCCTTCGATCCTGTTGCTCTTGATCAGGCGTGCGCGGATGCGGTGAATCGCCAGACTCCGATTGCCAGCAGTCTTCTTGGTGATCATGGTGACCACTACCACGATCACTTCAAAGATGTCTCTCCGGTTACGAATTGGGAGATCCAGCTGAACCATGCTGAAAAAATCGGACTTGGCACCCGCGCATACGACCTGATTGAGTTCTGACTCTTGAAATACGGAAAAATGCGACAGCATTTTTCTCGGGTCAAGGACTGTGTCCTTGTCGCGGTCCAGCGGCGAGACG
>CAJKAR010000047.1 GCA_905197955.1 uncultured Lentisphaeria bacterium
GCAAATATAGCATAATTTTCTTGGATTTCATCTTTTATTTAGGGATAAGTTCTTAATCAGATTCCCAATGCGCATTTTATTATTTTTTCCGATGAACCGGACTGGGTCGTCAAGAATTTTCCTCTGCCGTCACACTTCACAGTAGTCGATTGGAACTCTCAGGAAAATTCCTACCGGGATCTCCAGCTCATGTCACAATGCTCGCACCATATTCTGGCGAATTCCTCCTTCAGCTGGTGGGGGGCATGGTTGGGAAGAAACAAAAATAAAACTGTTATAGCTCCAGCACGATGGTGGCAGATAAAAAATCCTCTTCGCGATCAATTTATCGTTCCAGAAAACTGGATTCGCCTCTAAGACTTGCAC
This sequence comes from uncultured Lentisphaeria bacterium, assembly GCA_905197955.1. Taxonomy (GTDB): domain Bacteria; phylum Verrucomicrobiota; class Lentisphaeria; order Victivallales; family UBA1829; genus UBA1829. The sequence continues at coordinate 367 of CAJKAR010000047.1, forward strand.
TTCTCCATTTTTGGGTTACCTTATACAGGAACAGTTTTAAACAAATTATTACTATGGAAAAAAGATGAAACAGTGTTTGTTTTCGATTCTCATACCTGTTTTTAACACGGGAAAGGTTCTTTCCCGTTGTCTGGATTCCATTTTAAAACAGTCCTGCCGCGATTTTGAAATCATTCTGGTGGATGACGCTTCCACGGATGACAGTCTGCAAATTGCAAAAAAATACGCAAAACAGGATTCCCGCTTGAAAGTGATTGCTCTTTCGGAAAATTCCGGACGCGACAACGCCCGTCTTACTGCAATAAAAGCAGCATCCGGGCATTATATTATATTCTGCGATTCCGATGACGAACTGCTCCCTGATTTTCTAAAAAGAGCTGCTAAATACGCTGAAACAGATAGCGATATCATTGTCTTCGGACGAACCCATGTTTCCGGAGATCTGGTTTCGCCTTCATTTCGACGCCAAATGCGGACCTGGACTCTGAAACATCAGCAAATTTTAAAAGGAAAAGAAATCCTTCGGGCCTTTTTTCTGGAAAAAAAATTCCCCTGTGCGTTATGGGGCAAATGTATAAAAGCGAAAATCCTCCAATATTATACACCTCTGGAAATCGGAAACTGTACAGGTTCCGATTTTTTACGCATGATCCAGCTGCTTTTCCATGCTGAAACACTTCTGTATGTTCGCGATCAAGGTTATGTCTACTATTATGGAGCTGGAATCTGGGGAAGAAAAACCTACACACTATCTCAAATCCAGGTATTCGCAAATGGTTATCGAATATATTCCGAAGCAGAGCATTTTCTGAAAGAAAACAATCTTCCAGCAGAATATTTTTCCATGCTGAAAATGTATCAGGAAGAAAATCTTACAGAAGTCCTGCGTATGAGTACCTGTCTGCCGAATAAGGCTCTGGAAGACGGACAGAAAATGCTTTATGACATCTGGGGCGAAAAACTTTACTTTCATGTTCTCTCCCAGTACCTTGCCAGAGCAGAAAAACAGTATTCAGAATCCCTTTCCTGGAAAATCACCAGACCTTTGCGATGGATGTACGATTTTTTGTTATACAATACAGGAATAAAAAACATTCGTGCAAATCGGCAAAAATTCGAATAAATAAAAACAGTAATTCCCCATGTTTCATTTATGCGCATAAATCATCAACACAACGAAAACAAAAAGGAAAAAATCGAAATGCCGAAAGATGTACAAGGAATAATAAGAGAAAGAATTCCTGTCGTCTTCTCTGTAGATAATCATTACGCTCTCTATTTATCCGTAACGATCCGATCTATTCTGGAACATTCTTCTCCGGAAAACGATTATGAACTCATTGTTATGGAAGAAGATCTGTCTGAATCCAATAAACAGCTGATTGCTTCAGTCATCAAAGGGAAAAACAACTTTTCCATTCATTTTCAACATATTACACTGTTCGAAAACCATGAAAGGAATCTCTTTCAAACCGCTTCCTATATTTCCAGTATAACGTATTGTCGTCTTTTTATTGCAGACCTCTTGAAGGATTACAATAAAATCATCTATCTTGACTCGGATCTTATCATCAAAAAAGATCTCTCGAATCTATTTGAAATAGATGTTGAGAACAGTTATCTTGCCGCCGGTCATGAATGGGTCTGTTTATCTCGATCCTTCCGACGATATCTCAAAGCATCACTCAGATTACGAGTCCCATGTGAAGAATATTTTGCAGCCGGCCACCTGGTTATGAATCTGAAAAAGATCAGAAACGACCAGCTGCTTCAAAAATTCATGCAGGTTTTGCAGGAGAAGAAACATCTCCGAGCCGCAGATCAAGATGTTCTCAATCTGGTCTGTCAGGGAATGGTAGTATTTCTTCCTCCGGAATGGAACATCTGCTGGCACTGGAAAGACTGCCTATCCCCCTGCTTATTAGAAAAATATCACGCATACGGATCGCCGGGAACACACCCCGCATTGATTCATTACGCCTCCGATCGAAAACCATGGAACAGTCCGGAAAAAGAACTGGCGGATCAGTGGTGGCTCTATGCAAACATGCTTCCATTCAAAGAGGAAATTCAAAAAAAAGCTCTGGAAGACAGATGTCGATTCCTCCAGAATAATTATGATATGATCGTTAATTCCATTCCCTGGAAAATAACGAAGCCTCTGCGAAATTTTTATGATTTTGTAAAATTCGATCTTCCTGAAATTTTAAAACTGCTAACCGGACAAAGGAATGTCAAATGAAACACAAACCCTTCGTATCCATTCTCATTCCGGTCTACGGTGCAGAAAAATACCTGCGGCGCTGTCTTGACTCCATTCTTAATCAAGACTTTCAGGATCTGGAAGTCATTCTTGTCAACGATGCCTCTCCCGACCACTCTCTCCAGATTATGGAAGAATATGCGGCAAAGGATTCCCGCGTCAAAATTATTCAACACGATCGCAATTACGGACGAGTCAAGGCCCGCAACACAACGATCAATGCGGCATCCGGCTCCTATCTTGTTTTTTGCGATGACGATGACGAGTTACTGCCTGGATTTCTCCAAAGTGCATATCAATATTCCCGTACAGGAGACTATGATATCATTCATTACGGGACGTCCATTGCAGATTCTCATTCTCTGAGAATTCGAGGAATTTTCGAAGTCTATCGTCTCCCCAACAGGAGCATTCTCCAAGGAGAAGAGATTTTCCAGGCGTATTTTCTAAAGAATCAGATCCGAGGCAATTTGTGGGGAAATTTATTAAAAACAGAACTCGTCCGGAAATATCAACCCAAAGGGATTCCCCATTGTACGAACGAAGATTTCCTGAGAATGACCTATCTGATGTATCATGCAAAAAAGTTGCTTTATCTCCGGCAACGAGCCTATTGCTACCACTACGGAACTGGAGCTTTCGGCCAGAAAATCTATACTCTGGACCAGTTACGACAATTTGCAAACAACATAGAGACTTATCGGGAACTCGCCGACTTTTTCCGGAAAGTCCCCCTGCCGACCCAATATCAAGAAAGTCTGAAGGGAAAAATGCTGGAAAGCTGCCTCTATACCTTAGAAATCCTGCATCGTCTTCCGAAGGAACAACAGCAAGAAGGAATAAATCTCCTTTTTGATATCTGGGGAAAAGAAGATTTCTGCAGAACATTTCTAGCTCAATATACGAAAATTGCGAATTCTCTTCCTGCACATATCAGAGCTTCGCTTTGTATTCTATACGATGTGCTGAAATACTATATTCCGAGTCTGATCAATCGATTTGAATGGAGAAAAAATAAATGATTCACGAACCAAGAATCTTATTTGCAACTGATCGGAATTACATGCAGCATACAATGGTTACGCTGACATCGATTCTTGTTCATCTTGATCCGAAAGCAAAACTGCATGTTTATGTTCTTTCCGAAGATCTTACTGAAGATGATCAGACCTTGTTCTCATCTCTCCAGAATCTTCACCCTTTTGAACTGAACTTTATTCATGTTGATCTCCGGATTTTCAAGAATCTGACCAGTATGCGCAACAGCTGGATGACTTATGCAAGACTCCTTTCTCCCTATCTGTTTCCAGATCTGGAAAAAATCCTTTATCTGGATTCCGATCTGATCTTTGAAACTGATCTCGTTGAACTATGGAACGTTGATCTGAAGGATAAGATGTTTGCCGCCGTTCCAGATAATCCCTATCGCATGAAATCCCGGAAAAAACAATTAAAAATACCAAAGGAGAAAATGTATGTCAACGGAGGAGTCCTGATTCTGGATCTGAATAAGATGCGATCGAAAAACGCATGGAAACGGATTCAGGCCTTCATTGAAGAATGGAACAATCAGTCCCTCACCTATTTCGACCAGGATATTCTGAATGCCTTGTTTTATGATGATATTCTTCTCCTGGATTATAAGTGGAACTTTATTGCCATGTATGCATTCTCTCGAAAATATTGTTCCTTATTTCCATCACTTCCTCCAGCAGGAATTCACTTTGCTGGAGCAGCGGCTCCCTGGAGCGGCTTCAGCAGAATCCGATATAAGGAGCGTTATTTTCATTATCGCAAAATCGCCGGGTTGCCGGAAATCAGACAGAAACGAACACTCCGGGATGCTATTTTATACTGTCTTCCGCCCGCTTTCATTCAGCCGATGTTTTTCCTTGTAAAATATACAGGGATTCGTTTTTTCTATTATCGTTTGACCGGACGCCAATACCATTCTCTGGATAAGTGATAACAATGATATCTTCTCCTCTATTGTCCATTATTATACCATGCCATAATGCAGAAAACTACATTGGGAAGGCCCTGCATTCTCTGCAGATTGAAAAAAATAGCGATTATGAAATCATTGTCATTGATGATGCCTCTTCTGATCAATCTCCCGAAATCGTAAAATCCCTTGCCTCGCAAGATCCCAGGATTCGCCTTTCATCCACTCCACAACGAGGCGCAGCAGCGGCAAGAAATATCGGATTAGAACTGGCATCCGGGAAATATATTGGCTTTCTGGATGCAGATGACTGGGTAGAACCGTCCATGTTCTCTTCTTTGCTGGAACTTGCAGAAAAACACTCTGCCGATCTTGTGCAATGTGGATATTATTATTTTTACGAAACTGAAAATGTTCTGATTCCACGCTGCTCCGAATGGGCGAAAACGGAATCCGCAAATCTTCAAAGCCGACCGGAACTGCTTTTCCTGGATAATGTAACAGTTAATAAACTATTCCGACGTTCCATGCTTGAACGGTATGACATCCGGTTCGATTCTTCCATGAAAATGGCAGAGGACCTCCCTTTCTTCTTCACAACCCTGATGGCAGCAGAAAAGATCGTCATCACAGACCGTCCTCTCTACTACTATCGCCAAGGACGTACCGGACAGGTAACCGCACAGAAAAACCGGAACCGTTTTGCCGTCTTTCAGGCGTTCGACAACACCAATGAATTTGTCGATCGCCATCATTTCGAATATATCAAACCCTACCTCCTGCACTCAGCCCTGAGTCTGTTTGCCTATATGTATGAACCGCTCGAAGAAGAGTTCAAAGAGGAATTCTTCTGCCAAATGCGCGACTACTTTCTCCGAAACAGAGTCTCCGAAAAAGAACATATTCCGTCCGGACCATGGAAAAATGCCTCGTTTTCAGACAAAATGCGCTGGCTGATCCTTCGCCGGATGCATCCGCTTGCTCTGCATGCAATTCTAAACAATGACCGGAAAGCGTATGATCGTCTCATCGCCATCCGGTCATTTCTTCAGGATCTTCCACGGAAGTTTTCTCGGATCCGAGGCAAAAAGAACACCGTGAATTAACCGTTTTCAGTTATTTTCCCTGGAACACGGCCTTTTTCAGATTCTTTGCTTCGGCGGTAAATGTGAACTTTCCACCCTTTCCCGACGGTCTCAGATACGCCGCACAAAGTCCGTGAAACGCACTGTAACCAGTTCCGGCAAACGGCTCCAGCGATGTCGCATCACCATTGCCGCAAGCGGCGAGCTCCGCTCCTCCGGTTACTTTGAATTCCACCCGGTCCGACGCATCCGGACAGCGGTTGCCGTTCCGATCCACAATCCGGACTTCCACAAAAATCATATCATCGTCATCTTCGAAAGTCTTTTTCGAGGGGATCGCCACTACCGCATACGGTTCTTCGGCCGTCCTGACGATCTCTTCCTTGACCGGTTTGAACTTGTCGTCGTAAGCCACCACTTTCAGCTCTCCCGGCTCATAGCGAACTTCATCCCAGATCAGGCGGTACGCACATGCGCTCGGCTTGATGGATTTCTCCCGCACGCCCTGCGATTTTCCATTCACAAACAGTTCCGCATATCGGAAGGATGTATAGCAGTGTACCGGTGTAATCTCCCCTTCCCGTCCGGGCCAGGTCCAGTGGGGCAGCAGATGCAGAGTCTCTTTCTCCGGTGCCCAGCGGCTCTGATAGAGATAGAAGCGATCCTTCGGAAATCCGGCAAGATCGTTGATCCCGAAATAAGAACTGCGCGCCGGCCAATCATCGTAAGGAGTCGTCTCTCCGAGATAGTCGAATCCGGTCCAGACAAATTCTCCAAGCGCATAGGGCAGATGATCCAGATACCCGAATTCCATATCTGGCAGCACGCCCCACGGCGGAGCGGCAAGATCGTATCCGTTGACCTGAAGGTTCTTCCGGCACGGCGGACGCTCCTCTCCCACGGGGAAGTAATATTCTCCATTACTGCTTACCGTGGAAGCACTTTCGGTTGCCATCAGAAAATACTCCGGATGCAGTTCATGGATCTCGGGGAACATGTGCAGATGATAATTGAATCCCACCACATCCACAGCATCGGCGAATCCATTTTTGCATCCGACAAGTCCGCCGCAGCAGCCAACGGTTACCGGACGAGTCGGATCCTCCGCCCGTGTAATTCCCGCAAGTTTATGTGCCATACGGACATTTGCAGCATCATGCTCGCCCACCTCGTTTCCAATGCTCCACATAATCACCGACGGCCGGTTCCAATCCCGCTGGATCATCTCCCGCAAAGAGGTTTCCGCATAGGAAACAAAATCCGGATCCGGTCCCGTTTCCCACTTGTCAAACGCCTCTTCAATCACCACGAATCCCATTTCATCGCAAAGGTCCAGGAATCCCGAAGCCGCCGGATTATGACTCGTCCGGATCGCATTGCATCCCATCTCCTTCAGCAGTTTGAAACGTTCCCGCAGCAACGACTTGTTGAACGCTGCTCCGAGCGGTCCCAGATCGTGATGGAGACAAACACCCTTGAAGACAATCGGTTTTTCATTCAGAAGGAATCCCTTCCCCTGCTCCAGACGGATCGAGCGAATCCCGAAGGGAACCGTCAGCTCATCAACCGGCTTTCCGGCCCGCTTCAGTTTCAGACGAAGCGAATACTGAATCGGCGATTCAATATCCCAGAGTTTTGGATTTTTAACCGGAATACATCCCTGATACTCCAGGTATTTGTACGAAAAACTCCAGACGGTACTCTGATCTTTGAATTTTCCGATCACTTTTCCATCCGGAGCAAGGAGCTCCGCTTCCAGAGCGACCTCTTTCTTCTCGGTCGGGAAATCATGCACGGCGACCCGGAAATGCACCTCGGCGGACTCTTCCGAAACCTTTTCCGTCGTAATTTTCACACCGTTGCGGATGATATGCGTTTCATTGAAGATCACCAGACGGACATCGCGATAGATCCCTCCCCCCGGATACCAGCGGCTCATGTGATGATAATTTTCGCCCTCCACCGTAATCAGGTTTTTTCCTTTTTTCAGGACACCCGTCAGATTACAGGCAAACGGAGAATACCCATAACTGTTTCCGCCGACCCGGACTCCATTGCAGTATACCTCCGCATGGCTCATGACGCCGTCGAATTCCAGACGCGCCATCTCGTCTTTGCCAAGAGAATCGATTTCCACTTCTCTGCGATAGATGAATTTTCCGCAGAAGGGAAGACCTCCGGTGTTTCCCGGACGTTCAACCTCGACCTTCTTCCCCCTGATTTCATGAATCGAATAAGAGATGTCACTGTCTCGGTCAAAATTCTCCCGGGCAGCAAAGTCGTGAGGAATCCGAACAGTCGTCCATTTCCGGGAATCGACCTTTTTAAATTGCCAGTTGTCTTTCAGAAGAACTATCCTACGCATATTTTACTCCTTTTATGGTAATGTGATGCAACAAAAAATTGATCGCCAGGCAAAGTTCTGCCGTCGATCTGGCGAATCAGCAGCTCAAGAGACATTTCAATGAGCCTGTCCCAATCGTTCCGGACCGTGGAAATCTGCGGCAGCGGATTCTCCATCAGATGGGATCCCGCAACGATCTCCAGATCCTCCGGACAACGAATACCGAGTTTTTCAAGTTCCTCCAGCAGAATCGCCGCAAAATTAAAATTGGTCGTCACCACAGCAGAAACTCTCTTGCTCCGCAACTCCGACCGGATCTTCCACGCGGCAGAAGCGATCCGCTCCCGCAACGGACGCATATCCTGCAAATCCAGTTGAAAATCCGCGGAATCCGGAATTTCCAGTCCGCAGAATTCCGCCGCTCCGCGAAGAGCATCATAATTCAGCTTTTCCTTGTTGAAGCAGGGCTGAGCCGGATGGGCATCCAGCTGGGCTATGCGGAGATGACCGGACTCCTTCAGATCCCGGAACGCATCCAGAAATCCCTGTTTCATATCGGCATTGACCGAGGGAATCCCCGCCGTTTCAAACGGCATTGAAATATCCAGAAGAACCGCAGGAACCTTGTCCTTGACAATACGGATCACTTCCGGATGCGGAGACTTGATGATAACGCCGTCTATCAGACCATTCAGCAGCATCGGACAGCGGAAGCCACGCTCCTGAACATAATGATAGTTCGTAATAAAATATCCGCGACGCAATGCGATCTCATCAAATTTCTGGGAAAGATCGGCATCAAACCGTTTTTTCCACGGATATTCTGTGCCATAGTATTTGATCCGCATCAGCAGTCCGGAACGGATCCGTCTGTTTGAATCATTTCCGCTGCGCAGTTTTTTTGCCTGTGCATTCGGCACATAATTCAGAGAATAAACGGCATCCCAGACTTTCTTCCGGGTCTCCTCCGAAAAACCGTGCAGATTGTTGACGACGCCACTGACCGTCGACATGCTCAGATGGGCATAGGCAGCAATATCTTTCAGTGTCGTCTTCTTTTTTCCAGACATTTGAAATTTTCCAAAAGATTTTCTTTGTAACGTTGCAAATCAAATATATAACCGATTCCCGGAAAAGCAAATAGCAATCTCATTTCACCGCCGCGGTATAGCAAAGGATTCCGGCGACAATCGCATCCACGGTAGCCTTCTGGCGCTTTGCCGTCAGCAGGGAGGATCCTTCCCGGTAGTTCGAAAGGAATCCGGTTTCGATCAGCACCGCCGGACAGTTGACATTTTTAATCACATAGAATCTGGCATGTTTCACGCCTCTGTCATTTGCCCCGGTCCGAGCGATCAGCTGACGCTGAATTTCGTAGGCAAGCCGATAATTCTGTTTATCGAAATTATTGCCGCGCCCTTTGACGAAACTCGCCTTCGTATCACTGGAGGACGGCGCTCCGACCGGAGTCATGGCAAACGTCTCAATTCCAGAAATACTCTTCACCACCGAGGCGTTGCAATGAATGGAAATAAACAGATCGGCCTTGGTTCTGGCATGCATGTTGACACGATCATCGAGAGTCGGATAACGATCGGTCGAACGGGTCATCATCACCGTGTATCCCTTTGCCCGCAATGCCGTCTGAAGCTGCTTCGCCATGGAGAGCGCAATCTGCTTTTCCCAGACGCCGCGCGGTCCGGGAGCCCCCTTATCCTTTCCTCCGTGTCCAGGATCAATCATAATCGTTTTAATCCGTTTCCGCGGCAGAACACTCTTCCGAAGCACAGGATCCAGCACCCGTGTAAAATCCATTTCCGAAATAAAAGGAAGTCCGCGACGCAGAACAGGGGCAAACAGATACGTCACCCCCGTCCCGTTGATGGAGCCGAAGCGCTTGTTGATGTTGAACACCAGACGCGAATACTTCGAAGAAAGAACATAACGATTGCCATCCTTTGAAACCGTCATTCCGTAAAAGGCCGCCACATCATACAAATACACATAACGCCGCCCCGCGCTCCATTGATAACGAATTCTGTTCTTCGCCTGCGCGGGAAGTTCCGGACAGAAACACAAAACCGACAGCGCGGCAAGCAGCAGAAATACAAATTTACGGCTCCAAAACATCAGCACTTATCCTTTTTTACCAATCCGGCGGGGAACATGGAATGGAACTTTTTTCCGGTTCGCACATGGTGTTCCAGCGAAGATTGAACAAACTTCTTTGCCTCGGCGACGGCCTCCTTCAACGGCAGCCCGTCTGCGATTCCGGCGGCAATCGCGGCGCTGAACGTGCATCCGGTTCCATGCGTTGTCAGCTCCGGCAGAGGCAGACGTTTCGTTGAGAGTGTAAAAGCACCATCCTCCAGCAGCACATAATCGGAAGCCTCTTCCGCATCCGCCGCATGTCCCCCCTTGATGATAATGCCGCATCCGAATTTTTTCCGGCAGGACTCCGCAGCCACTTTCATATCTTCCTCTGTTGCAATGGATTGACCGGCAAGAATTTCCGCCTCAAAAAGATTCGGTGTTACAATCGTGGCAAGCGGAAGAAGACGTTTCATGAGCGTCTCCACGGCATCATCGCGCAAAAGACGCGATCCGCTGGTCGAGACCATCACCGGATCGACAATCAGCGCCCCCTGGAATCCCGCAAGGCAGTCGGCGACCGTTTCAATGATCTCCCTGGAAAACAGCATTCCGGTTTTGATCGCCTTCACTTCGAATTCCGAAAGAACCGCTTCGATCTGCGCCTTCACATTCTCCGGAGAGACCGGCATTATGCCTGAAACGCGGAGAGGATTCTGCGCCGTCACCGCCGTCACCGCCGAACAGCCGAATACACCAAATGCAGCAAATGTTCTCAAATCCGCCTGAATTCCGGCTCCGCCGCCGCTGTCACTTCCGGCGATCGTCATTGCAACCGGATAAAAATTGTCCTGAATCACGTTCCCATGCTCCCTGCCGTCCATGAACGACGGCTTCCATTCCTGTAACTTATGTTCATTCTTTAAATAAACAAAGGCATTATTGAAAAAAAATCAAAAAAAATCGGAAAAAACAGCCATTTTCCTCCGGGGAAGAAAACTTCGATGTCCCTTTTTCCCTCCCTCCGTCGCCCTCCGGCAAATCATCTCTCCCCAGAAAAAAAGAATCCGCTGGCCAGAGATCTCCTCATGGACCGACGGAATCATTATCAAAATCGCGCCTTCTATCCGGCCGCAGCTCCGGAAAACAGCTTTGCCGCCGACAGTCAGCTTCTGTTATGCGTTTCGAATCGCCTCCACACACTGCTTGAGCGCAGGAACCGGATTCTCCGCATCGCCTTCATATTCCAGGGTCAGATATCCCTGATAATCCGTCTCGCGCAGATATGCCAGATACGCGGAAAGATCCAGATTTCCCGTTCCGACGACCACATCTTCCGGCTTGCCCGCCCGGTCAAAGACAAAATCCTTGATATGGGTTCCATAGAGACGGGAACGGAACTTCTTCGCAATCTCCAGCGGATTCTCTCCGGAATCCAGCATCCATGCCGTATCCAGACAGAGTCCGATATTCTCGCTGGAACGGCTGAACAGCTCCTCCAGCCTCCAGACCGGTCCAAGCTTGTGTTTGCGTCCATGATTGTGAATCGCGATTTTTTTGCCGTATTCCGCACAGAGCTTCTCCACCATATCCAGAGCCCCGGGCGCCAGATCCGCGCTGATCGCAGGGAAATCCGCCATGACAGCAAATTCGAATACCTTTCTCGCCGCGGCCTCGTCTGTGGAAAACCCGTTTACGCCGAACGAAGAGATCCGGATTCCATTGTCCGTATACTGTTTCAGCGTTTCCTGCGGATGATCCAGATCAATATGAATACCGCAGAGCTCAATCCGGTCTGCACCGCAGAGTTTCAGTGCCTCGATGATTTTTCCGGTCTCCTTGTAGGAGCGGAAACACCAGCTTTGAATGCCAAGTCGGGATGTCAGCATAAAAATACTCCTTTTTTAGTGAATGACTGTATTATACCGTGCATTCCATGTAGAAACAAGAACAATTCCCTGAAAAAAGATACTTCATTGATATTTTATTCTAAAAAATTCAACAAAACCCTCCGCCCCGAATCAGAGGGGACAGGGTCCCGTAGATTTGCGAATGTTCAGTTTTGTCGGTACGATGATCTGACTTTTTCCATTCTGCCCATCGATTTCCAGAAGAAGCTGATCAAGAGCATTGCGCACCAGTTCCGGATAATCGAATTCCAGAGTAGTAAGGGGCGGAGTCTGAAAGGGCGACACACCGCTGTTCTCATAGGTAATAAGCGAAATATCCCGTGGGATCTCCTTTCCAGCCTCACGAATGACTTTCACGGTAATCCCTTCCCACTCCATCGGGATGAGAATAAATGCAGTAAACCCCTCCTCCAGGAGTCTCCGGAGAGCGGGTTCAAATTCCGTCTCTTCCAGACAGAGATTGCAGACATTGTCCCGGATTCCGTATTGCTCTGCGATCCGGAAAAATTCCCCGAGCCCCCGGTTCAGCTCCCGCTCCGTTGCAGTCGGTCTCCGCAACCGGGCAATTTTCCGATGCCCAAGTCCGATAAGATGTTCCATTACCAGCCGGCTTTCTCCATCCGCATCTGGGAAAATACAGCTGATATGGTCCAACGCAAGCCCGAAATTATTCACGACCACAAGCGGGATATTGTGCCGGAAACTCCATTCGGAGGGAATCCGGGAATTGATCACAAGCGCGCCGTCTATCAGGGAACTGTCCAGAAGCGGAATTCCGTTCGGCGGAAAGAAAAGCATCTGCAGCTTCCGAGCCGTGGTCTGCAGAATCAACTGGTTCAGATAGGGTTCCAGCGAAGCCTCCATCCAGGGCACAAGTACACCAATGGTTTTCGTGTGTTTTCCGGAGAGGTTCCGGTAATTGCGCTGATTCGCCAGAGCAAGCACCTGTGCGCGAATCTCGGGAGCGACATCCGGCTTCCGGTTCAATGCCCTGGAGGCCTGCGATATCGAGATTCCCAGTTCTCCGGCAAGATCCCGCAGAGTCGTCTTTCGAACACCGCTCATAGGGACTCCGCGTCCTTTCCTCTCTGAAAGCGTCTCATGACGCCGATTGCATTTTTCCGATACTCTCCGGGAGATGTCCCGTGAAGTTTCTTAAAGGTTCGAGAGAAGTGAAAGCGGTCCCGGACCCCAATCGCCTCGCAGATATCATCAATGGTCATCCGCCCGGATGCCAGCAGATGCGCCGCGCGCGAATATCGCAGATGAAGAAGATACTGATACGGAGTCACCCCCGTTTGATCGCGGAAAAGACGCAGAAACACATTTTCGGAAAGACCAATAGATCGCCCCATCGCTTCCACGTTCAGCGGCTGGGCTAATTTCTCGCGCATCATGGAGCAGAGCTCGATAATGCGGGGATCCGACGTAATCTCACAGAACGCATCCCCTGGCAGCCTCGCTGTCGCAGCGGATGCAAGTGCAGATGCAAGAAAACTGCGGCGCACAAAATCCGATCCCGGCTGCATCAGATTCCGCTCCAGCTCCAGATACAACTCCCGGAGCCCCCCTTCCAGAGACAGCTCATTCAGCAGCCGCACTCCGCTCCCGACCACTCCGGTCAACTCGAAATGAAGATACACCTGAACCGGATTCCCTGCATTCCAGGTACGCAGATCACAATTCGGCGGCAGAAGATAAAGACGCTCCGGCAGCAGTTCCACTTTCCGTCCCTGCAGATAAACCCCGGCGCCGCCGGAGTCATGATGGTACAGCCGCCAGTAATAACCGCTAAGCCGGATTCCGTTCCAGGCCTCCCCCAGCCGGGTGCAGGTCACCGTCTCAAGATGGAGCTCCGGAAAAGAAAAGGAAGGAGTTTCCGACTGCGAAGTCATAACGGATCAGAGCAATTCCTGGATTCTTGCCAGAATTTCCGGGACATCCGCCATCCGTCCCTCTCCGTTGTCGCCACAGGCGAGCCTTCCGGTCCCCGGACCGACAAAGTTGACACCCCACTCCCGCAGAGCCGCACAGTTGCGCTGAACCGCAGGACTGCGCCACATGCGGGTATTCATCGCCGGAGCCAGCAGAACAGGCCCGTTATATGCCATTGCAGTCGTAGTCAACGCATCATCCGCAATGCCGTTGGCATATTTGCCGAGAAAATTTGCAGTACACGGAGCAATGACCATCAGAGAACACAATTCCGAAATTTCAATGTGTCCGGGCCGCCACGTAGGGGTCTGCCAGAGATCGAAGATCACGGGATTGCGGGAAAGAGTAAAAAAAAGTTTATCGGAAATCAGATGACGCGCCGCATCGGTCATCATCACATGCACATCATACTTCAATGCAGTCAGTTTGGAGCAGAGATCCGCCGCCTTGTACGCGGCGATTCCGCCGGTCACTCCGAGCAGGATCGCGTTTTTTTCAGCCATTGACATCCTCTTTCCATCGTTTGGTGGACATTCTGAACGCCTGAAGCAGAGAATCGAACTTTTCCACAGCTCCGGCGAAATCGTCGTTGATCAGGAGATAAGAATACTCCCTCCAGCGGCTGATTTCAAGTTTGGAATTGTAAAGTCTCTTCTGAATCACCTCTTCGGAATCGGTGGCGCGGCCACGAAGACGCCGTTCCAGTTCCGCATGGGAAGGCGGCGCAACAAAGACAAACTCCGCACAGGCATCAAACAGAGCATCCTTCCTGCAAAGTTCACGAACCTTGGCCGCCCCCTGAACATCGATATCGAGAATCACATCAATCCCACGGGACACGCGGTCAAGCACTTCGGACTTCAGAGTTCCGTAAAAATTGCCGTGAACTTCAGCATACTCAATAAACGCATCCTCTGCGATTTTCTGCTGGAAAGCCTCTCTGGAAAGGAAGTAGTAATCGACGCCATCGCGTTCCGCACCGCGGGGAGCTCTGGTCGTGCAGGAAATGGAAAAACAAACTTCCGGATGTCTGCTCATGACCTCTTTACTGATGCTGGATTTTCCCGAACCGCTGGGTCCGGAAAGGATCAATGCCACCCCTAATCGCTGAATCTCCATAAGGAAAAGTATCTCCGTATCAAAGCCGTACTCCGGATTTTGCGGAGAGGGTGAACTGTCTGCAAAAGCGAATAACCGGCGTGGTTTATAAGATTTGGGAAAAAAGAATGGTGAGTCGGCCGGGGCTCGAACCCGGGACCACCGCCTTAAAAGGGCGATGCTCTACCGACTGAGCTACCGACTCACTCGAGTTCATCTTATCTTGTGCAGATGTCTATAACATACTCCTGTTTCACGATTTGTCAAACGTAATTCTGAAAAAAAAACATTTTTTTCCATTTTCGTACCGAAAAACGATAGCAGACCATGCATTTGCGGTTTTTTGCGGCAAAAATCCCGTTCAAGGGATTGTCTTTTTCTCCTTCCTGAATTATAATTAAAGCAGAAACGAACCGGTTCCGGAAATGAAAAACTCAAAAAATCGGAGAAACAAGGAAAAAAAATGAAGCATATTTTTACATTAATTGAACTTCTTGTCGTGATTACAATCATTGCGATCCTGGCATCTCTTCTGCTTCCGGCTCTGAATTCCGCCACGGGAAAAGCCCGGCAGGTCAGCTGCATCAACAATATGCGGACCATCGGTCAGGGACTGGTCTCCTATATCAACGACAACAACGACTGGCTGCCTTACACCAAACAGGATTACGGAGAACATACCTACAGCCTCCTTGCCTATATCAAACAGGATCTGTATGGGGGATTCGAGGGCGATTTCATCTACAAACAAGCCTCGTTCGGACAACCCAGGGGAGTCTTCTTCTGCCCGGAGCAGACCCGGCCGACGACCTCCCGCGCCTGGCTCGGCGGCGACGCCACAGGAAACAGTTATTACACCACATACATGGCGACGACAAACCGGACTCTGGGAACGTTTTTCTCCAATCCGAACGCCGGCGGATGGATCAATGAATCCGCCGAACTGACCCGTTACCGCAAGTTCTCCACCGTCATGCGCGGCTCCGCGATTCTTTCCGATCAGGACTGGTTTGACATCAGAAGCGATACCAAAACCTACCACTGCACCTCCCCCGTCGGCGGATATGTCACAAGGATGCTGACCAATCCCTACGGGGTCGGCTGGAAACATGCACTGTCCTCCCCGTTCCTGTTTGTGGACAGCAGCGTCAGAACGTATCGCTACCAGCCAAGAGACACCTTCAATGAAAACTGGATTCCGCAATGACAGAGCTCTTCTCACAAACGCAAAAGGATCTTCCATGTTGAAATTACTGATTTTCTCCAGCATGCTGCTTGCAGCATCGCTCTGCGCGCAAACTCCCGAATGGAGATTCGACTTCCCGGGGGAACTGAAACAAAGTACTTCGCGAAACGCCGACTGCGCGATTGACGAATCGCAGAAAACGCCGGATTATTACACCTCGGTCCGCATCAAAACCGGAACGGACGCCGAGTTTTCCTGTCTGCCAGGCAAACAGACGTTTGAACGGGCAGACAGTTACCTTCTTTCCTTTTTCATAAAAGCAGACCGGCGAGGAAAAGGGACAGTCCGATGCGACGGGGAAAAAGAACGGGCATTCCCGCTGTCTACTGAATGGGAAAAAGTGGAGTTTCAGGTAGCAATCACGGAATTTAAAGTCACCTTCGACCTGCCCGATCATACAACAGTTCACCTCGGTCCGGTCACACTCCGCCCCGTCCGGACCGAAATTCCCTATTCGCTGAATCGCGAGTATTTCTATCTGCGGGGAAAAGGTCCCGTGGACCGCATTCCGGAAAATGCGAAGCGGGGAAAAGGGGAAAGCCTCGTATTCGGGAGAGCAAAGTTTGAGAAGGAATCCGCAATGCTCTGGATGAAATTACCTTCCGACAGGGACGGCCGAATGGAAGTGGCAATGCGGGCCGACTGGTATTTCGAATGCTGGCTGAACGGGAAAAACATATACAACACCATGAAAACAGGCAATCTGGAACCGGCCCGCTTTTTCCGTTTTTTCCTTCCATTGAAAAAAGGGGAGAATCTGCTTGCCGTAAAACTTTTTTCCGGAAGCGGAGGGTTCGGACTTGTCTGGAGAAAAGGGTGTCACTATCGCCCAGTCCGCTTTATTCCATCGACAAAATTCAAGCCGATGAACATGGCGAATTTCGAATACAAAAAAGGAACTGTGCTGGATTTTTCCTCTCTTCTGGACCATGCTCCGGCGGGAAAATTCGGCCGGGTGATCGCCGAAAAAGATGGACATCTCGCTTTGGAAAAGCGTTCGCGGCCCATCCGGTTCAAAGCCTTTAATTTTCTGATTACGGACTGGCGCGGACGCTATGAACTGCTCTCCCATCAGGAACTGGAGGATCTTGCCGACCGGATTGCTATTGCCGGATATAATATGGTCCGCTTTCATTTTCTGGACCGCTTCCTGCTGGGACATGAGGCGAAACTCGCCTTCGGTCATGGATTCAACTGGAAAAAAATGGCGCAGACAGAAGCAGAACTGAGAATTAATGAAAAATGCTATGACGCTTTCGCCTATTTGTTTCACGCGCTCAAAAAACGGGGGATCTACGCCCACATGGATCTGATGAGCTCGGCAGACGGCTACGAATTCGGCCGCGACGGACTCACTCCGGGAGAGAACAGCGGATTCAAATGGAATCTCTTTTTCAACAAACACTACCGTGCAAACTATCGGATGGCGGTAACGTGGCTGATGAACCGCATCAATCCCTATACCGGACTTGCGCTGAAGGAGGATCCCGCGGTTGCGGTGGTCACATTGCTGAACGAACAGGATCTGCGTCTGGAAAATGTCAATTTTCGTCTTCTGTTCACGCAACCGTTCCGGACCTATCTGAAGCGGAAATATCCGGACGAAAGCGCATTCCGTGCCGTCTGGGGAGAAAAAGCATCCATCGACACGGTCTCCATCTCGGCAGCCGTGTTCAAGGAGGGCTCGCGCCGTTCCCGCGACATCGGAGATTTCATTCGGGAAACCATGATGGAAATGACCGATTACTACCGGAATATCCTCCAGGACATCGGTTATAAGGGACTCTATTCCCAATGGGATATGGTAACAAGGAATTTTTCCATGCCGGTGCAGAACACGCTTCCCGTCATCATGAGCCATACTTATTTCAATCATCCCTTACCGATCTCACTGATTCCGGAGATCCGGCCGAATTCGAAGTACCGCTGGGCACAGAATCAGCGAAACCGGTTTGTCGGCCAGGGAAGCTCTCTGGATTCCCCGTATCTGCGCGCGATTGCCTCCACCCGTTTTGCGGACCGGCCGTTTCTTGTGACAGAGTTTTCCCACAGTGCACCGAACCGTTTCCGGCATGAGCGTGGCTTGTATTTCAGCAGCTATGCCGCTCTTCAGGACTGGGATTGCCTGACGGTACATTCGGATCTGGTCCAGAAAAGGAATCCGGATCCCATCTATTTCCATTTTGATTCCGCTCTGGACCCGATGAGCCGGGTCAATGAGATTCTGGAAACGCTGATCTGGCTCCGCGGAGATGTCAAACCAGCCCGGCACCGGGTGGAACTGCGGCTGCGTCCGGAAATCATGTACCCGAAATACTGCATTGCCAAGGTCAGCGATGACTACGACCGCCTTGCCATGCTGACCCGAATCGGGATTTCCTGCGGCCCCAAACGGAATCCCGATGCTCCGGCGGCGGATCTTGTTCTTACGCCGTCAAAATTCGGGAATCTTTCCATTCAGGGATTCTTTGCTCAAATTGATCCGTCCGGCAACGGGGAAATCGCCAAGTTTGCGGAACTCCTGCGGGGAAAAGGGATTCTGCCGCCGGGGAACCGGACAAATCCGCGCGAGGGTATTTATGAAAGCGAAACAGGAGAGCTGCTGCTGAATACTCGTAAGAAAACCATGAAAGTCGTCACGCCGCGTCTGGAAGGCTGCATCATCAAGGAAAATGTGATTGTCTCCCTGGACTGTCTAAAAGTAAAGAAAAGCACCGTTCCCGCCTGTATTGCAGCAGCTAGTCTGAATCCGAAAGAAACTCTGAAGGATGCCAGCCGCGTGCTTCTTATCATTGCCACGGATTCGCATCCGAGCGGACAGACCTTCACCGAACCTACCCTCTCCGTCATGACGGATCCCGGAGAAAGCCCGGCGCTGATCCAGAGCGGCAAATTTCATTTGAAATTCCGCTCCGGACGAAAAACTAAGCCGAAGTTCTATGCACTGAACATGGACGGGACACGCTCCGAAGAACTGCCCTGCGCCCTTCATGACGGAGTATTGACTCTCCGTCTGGACACCTCAAGACTAAAATACGGAACTCCTTGCTTTGAAATCTCTTATGAAGGGGGATTTACAGATAGAACAAACTCCTGAAAAGCCTTTCTCATTACGACTAGCTTACATAGAAACAAAAAAGGAACCAACAAACATGTTTCACAAAAAACAACCGGGCAGAAGTTTCATCAACCACAAAGAATACCGGGACAAAGTATTCGGCTGCTGGACCGGGAAAAACATCGGGGGAACCCTCGGTACCCCGATGGAAGGGAAAAGAGAACTTTTTGACGTTTCGTTCTACACACAGGATCTGCATGGAAATCCTGCGCCGAATGACGATCTGGATCTCCAGCTTGTCTGGCTGCGAGCGGTGGAAAACCACGGGGTCTACCGAATCAATGAAAAGATTCTGGGGGAACAGTGGCTCGCCCACATCACCGGTCCCTGGAATGAATACGGTACGGCCAAGTTCAATATGGCAAACGGAATTCTGCCTCCGCTCTCCGGACTCTGCAGCAACGAACGCTGGAAAAACAGCAATGGGGCATGGATCCGTTCGGAAATCTGGGCGTGCCTGTTTCCCGGAGAACCCGATGAAGCGGCGCATCTTGCCTGGTGCGACGCCTGCGTCGATCATGCCGACGAGGGCATCTATGCTGAAATTTTCACAGTCGCTCTGGAATCGGCGGCATTCATTGAGAGCAATATCCGTAAATTGATTGATACCGCACTGATCCGCATTCCGCCGGATTGCCGAGTTGCTCGGAGCGTGAAGCTGGCAATCGCTGAGTTTGACGCCGGACATGATTGGAAAACAGCACGGAAGAGAGTGGTTGAGGACAGCAGTGATCTGGGCTGGTTTCAGGCACCTGCGAATGTTGCATTCACAATCATCGGTCTTCTTTACGGGGACGGGGATTTCGGGAAATCCGTCTGCACCGCGGTCAACTGCGGCGATGACACCGACTGTACAGGTGCCACCTGCGGCGCTGTGCTCGGAATTCTCAAAGGTCGTTCCGGAATCCCGCGGGAATGGGTGGAAGCGATCGGAGAAAGCATCCGGACCGTCGCAGTCAACCCGATCAATCTGTTTCTTCCGGAAAACCTGAATGAACTGACGGACCGAGTCATCGCGTGCAAAATGCAGGCGGAAAGCGAAAATCCGACTCTGCTTCGTCTGACCGACGGAGAGACCGTCATTGATCCGGAGCTGATCGAACGCCTGAACGATGGATCGGAAAACGCCGTCCGCATTCTTGCCCGCTCCTCCAGACGCATCACTGAGGATCTGCCTTACGGAACGTTTGCCGTCGAATATGAAAACGGACCGGTCATGCATCCGGGAGAGAGTCAAAAGCTGAAAATTTCCTTTGAAAATTCTCCGTTTGACTGCCGCACGCTTTTCATCCGCTGGCATCTGCCGGAGGGCTGGCGTCTCTCGCCCTCCCCCTGTCAGGCCATGATGATCCGGAACAACAGTTCCGTCTCCATGGAGCTGGAACTCACAGCAGGAGAATTTCCGGATCTTCTGCTTTATCCAAGACTGGAACTCCGCATTTCCGACCGGAACTATCCGATCTGGCTCACGCTTCCCTTCCAGCTTGCGGACGCGGTCCGGAACAATCATACGTCCAATGTCTCCGGTACCTGGGACCGGTTCGATCGGAGTGTTGCCCGGCAGGTTCTGGCACATGAACTGAAATAGGAAGATCACCGATTGTGCAGTTCTGCCGACGGGAAATCGCAGAACTGTACAATTTCCATTGATGCATCATGGAAATTCATCCTGTCCAGAAAAAACAGAACTCTCCAGGCATCACCGATCCGCATTCCGAAACACCGGAAAATGAACAGTGAAAAGATGGATTTGCGGATTTGAAATTCCGCATTCCTGTATTAGATTTCTTTTTCACATCAGGAGACAAAGAGGAAACAGCATATGCAGAAAAACAGGATGGAAGAGACATCCGAACCGGAGAAGACTCTCCCGATGGAGGAGGCCATCTGCAAGATCCCTTTATCCTCCGCCAGACAGAGAGTATCCGACGAAGGAAAACGCAGAAAGGAAGGGAAATCCCCGCTTTCCAAAACAGGACTCTTTTCCCTCAGAAAACGGAAAGATGTGGATTCCAGAATCGAAAAACTCCGGGATAAACTCCGGCCGGGAGATGTCCTGTTTGCCGGAGAAGAAGAATCTCTCCATTTGCTGGAAGAGGAATATGAACTCAAAAAACAGTTCGCTGAAGGAGGACAGGGAGCTCTCTTCCGGGGATTCGACCGGAAACTGCGGCGTCTGGTCGCCATCAAATCGCTCCACGCAAACCTGCCGGACAGCGAGCGCCAGCGCCGTCTTTTCCTGACCGAAGCCAGGGTCACCGCTCAACTGGATCATCCCGCCATCGTTCCCATCTACACGCTGAATACCGATCGGCAAAACGGACTGCATCTGGCAATGAAACTGATCAACGGAGAGACCTTCAAAGCCTATCTGGAACAGGTCGCCACGCACTATCGCCTGGATGGAATTCACTCCTTCGACGAGACAAAATCTCTGCGTTATCGTCTCGAAATCTTTCTCAAGGTCTGCGATGCTCTCGAATACGCCCACAACCGGAACGTCATGCACGGGGATCTCAAACCGGCCAACATCATGATCGGAGAGTACCACGAAACCTACATCATGGACTGGGGCATCGCAGGACGAATCCGCGACAAGGATGGAAATCCCATGAAACACGAACTTGCCGGAACCCCGCGCTATCTCGCGCCCGAAGCCATCGCACGCGAGGCATACGATCAGAGAGCGGATATCTTCGCCATGGGCGCCATTCTCTTTGAAGCGGTTCTTCTGAAACCGGCTTTTACCGGGAGTTCCGTTGAAGAGGTCACCTCAAAAATCGTCGCCGGGGAGACGGAAGCGCTCGAACACCGGTTCGGCGCTCATGTGGATGGAGATCTGAAAGCGATTATCCGGAAAGCAATGGCTCTCGATCCCGATCAGCGCTATCGACAGATCCGGGATCTCTCCACGGATCTGCGACGTTATCTGATGGGATTCGAAGTCAGTGCAAAACGGGACAACCCTTTGATGAAAGTGATCCGCTGGTGCTATCTTCACCGTCAGGTGACTCTCATCCTGCTTCTGATCGCTCTTCTGCTCGGCATGGGAGCGCTCTCGCACACGCTGTATCAGAACTATCGTTTTTCCGAACAGATGCGGGAACGGGAAAATGCGCTGAGCATCGCCTATTCCGTCTGCTCTCTTGCAGGCTACCGGCTCGACGAACAGTTCCTGCGGCTTGATCAGATGACCAGCTTCCTGGCGGCAGATCTGCAGTTCCTTCTGGATTATGACCGGCATGAGAGTCCCGCGGCTTCCTCCAATTTCCATGTTCCCTTTCATTCGGTAACGGAAATGAGAAGCAAGCGTTTCCCGACCATGATTCATTCCGAATTTCACCGGGGAACGATTGATCCCACCGCTCTGGTCTTCAATACCGCAGAGGATACAAACAGGAAAAGGATACGGAAACGGCTCTCAACCATCGCCCGTTTTATCCCGCGCCTGCTCCAGATCATTCTTGCAAGTCCTGCCGATGCCAAAACCATCACGGGGAGTCTGGAGGAACGCAAGGCTGCTGCCTTCCGGGATGGCACTCCGATCATCCGGGTGCTGTTCGGGTTCTCCGACGGACTCTATCTGGCGTATCCGGCAAGCGGAGCCTTTCCGGAAAAATACGATCCGCGCACCCGTCCCTGGTACCGGTCGGTGGAGGAAGATAAAAACCGAACCACCGTCTGGACTCCGCCTTACATCGACAGTATTCCGGAGCTCGGACTGGTCATCTCCTGCTCCACGCGCCTGCCGGGAAGGAAGGGATCCGGCAATGGAGTCTGTGCGATCGACATCTCCCTTGCGGAACTGATCGAAGAACTCCGTTCCGCCGGAAACCGGGGAAGTTATGTGGAAGAGAAAGCGATCGTCGATGATTCCGGACGAATCATCGTCTCCACAACGGCGGATTTCGCTGAATCGGAAATGCGCCGTTATCACTCCGCCGACGAAACGGTCACGTTCGCCTCTCTGGACAATCCCGGACTGCTGTCGGAAATGAACAGAAGAAAATTCGGGATCGTAGTCACTACGGACAAGCGGGGAGCGGAAGTGGTCTATGCCTTCTGCCACATTCGTTCCGTCAACTGGTTCTATGTGGAACGAATGAATGTCGCCCAGCTGCTGGAGCATTGCCGCAGCTCACGCTGAATGTTCCACCTCCATCCGGACGGCACACACCACTTCCGATTCAGAAGCGAGGAGCAAGAGGCCGGCTCCCCGATCAACCGGCTCTCTTTCCTGCAATTCTGATGGCAAGAGTCTCAAGACATAACCGAGCATCCGCCCCGGTCACGATGGAGCGGTTCGCCTCAAAAATTGCATCGAAGACATCCGCCATCTCCGCCGGAGAGAAACGCCGTGCATTTCCCCACATCTTAAAGACTCGGTAAGGATGCAGCGCAACAAAACTGTTTTTCACACCCTTCCCTTTCAATTCCGCGATCAGCCCCTCGAAATAGTTTGGAGTGGCATTCGGGGGAATGGAATAGCGTTCGCCTTCGCATTTGACCGTCAGAAGCTTTTTGAATTCCGAAGCCACCGCACCGAGAATCGCCAGTTCCACCTTTCCGGAACTGCTCTGTTCCAGAGTGGAGACGATTCCGGGGATCAGGGCAATCGCCTTTGCCGCATTGCGTTCCGCCAGCGCGCCGGAAAACTCCCACGAAAGCGCCTCCGGCGTAACGGAACAGACCGCATGGCAGTCTTCGAGCGAAACGACCGGTTTTTCGCCTGTATAAGCGACAAGTTTGACGATTTCGTTTTTCAGTTTCAGCAGATCGCCGCCGGAGGTTTCCGCAAGAAACGCAGCGGCATCCGCGGTCAGTTTCTTCTGTTCCAGGGCACAGAGTTCCTGCGCCTTCCGGGTCATGGAAACGCTGAAATCGCGGGCTTTCGGATCAATTTTCTCATACCAGTTCATGGTTCCCCCGCCGGATTCGCAGACGGAGGCGCAGGTTTTATAAAAGGTGCGCTTCCGCTCAAGTCCGGGACCGTCGATAACGACGGTGATGCCGTCCATGAGACCGTCTTTGAAAATTCCGGCGATGAAGTCCAGCCGACTCTTCTTTTTCTTGTCGGATTTCTCGCCGAAGGCATCCTCAAATTTATTGAAGTGCTTCAGCCAGATGATCTTCTCCGGGGTCAGGAACGGAGGAGTCGTCACAGCATTGATCAGGGAATCCAGAATCTGGTCGAACCGTTCCGTATCGGAATCTCCACGAATGATTTCAAGCGAGGGATCGTCCTCCGGCGACTCTCCGCACAGAGAGCGGATGAAGCGGTTCACGTTCTCCTTGATGGAGAAATCATCGTTTCCTGAAAAAATGTGGAGTTTTCCGCTCATAATCAGTCGATTCCCGGGAGGAAGGAGCTTTTCTCGTTCAGCGACAGAATGGTATCGGCGATGAGTTTTGCCGCATTCTCGGCATCGCGCAGGTCGCACATTTCCACCGGAGTGTGCATATAGCGGTTCGGGATGCTGATCAGAGCGGTGGCGACTCCGGCGCGGGAGAGCTGGATCTGCGCGGTGTCGGTTCCTCCGCTGGCGCGATGACCGCATTCGATCTGCACCGGGATTTTTCCTTTTTTGGCGGCATCGAGAATCTTTCTCAGAAGAACGGGATTGATGTCGGCGTTCTTGCAGACGATCGGTCCGCCGCCCAGCGTGACATCGCCCCACTGTTTCTTTTCCACGCCTGGAACATCGGTTGCAAATCCGACATCAACGGCGATCGCCGCCTGCGGATCAACGGAAAACGCACTGGTCTTTGCGCCGCGCAGTCCGAGTTCCTCCTGAACCGTGCCGACGGCGTAAACTCCGATTTTGCATTTCCGTTCGGAAAGAATCCGGAAGGCTTCCGCGATGACGAACGCGCCGATTTTGTCGTCGAGTCCCTTGGACATAACCCTGTTTTTGCCGTATCGGGAGTAATTCACCCGGAAGGCAATCGGATCGCCCACGGAAACCAGTTTTTCGGCCTCCGCCTTGTTTTCCGCTCCGACGTCGATCCAGAGATCGCGGATCTCCATGACCGTTTCGCGCTCTTTTGGGGTTTGCAGGTGAATCGGCTTGCGTCCGATGACGCCGGGGACTTTTCCGGATACGGTCAGGATTTCGACTTCGAGTCCTGGCAGAGTCACTTTGTCGATTCCTCCGACCTCGCGGAAGGTAATCAGCCCCTCGTCCGTGATGTAGACGACCTGGAAACCGATTTCATCGTAATGGCCGGCGAGCATCACGCGGAATTTGGATTTCGGATTCAGAACGGCAATGGAGTTGCCTGTGACATCCACGCGAACCTCGTCGGCAAACGCTTCCAGACGTTTCCGATAGACCGCCGCACACGGCATCTCGTATCCGGAAGGCCCGGAACTTCTCATTAATTCATCAAAGAACTTTAAACTTGACGCATTCAGCATTATATTACCTCCTTGAGTGCTTGAAATTGTAAAACAACAACCTATGTTAAATTGTTCCGCGTCCGCGAAAAATTTAACGACTATGGAAATGTACCATGACTATTGAAGAATTAAAAGCGAAATCCGCAGAAACTTCGGAAAGAGTTGCATATCTTGCCAAATTTCTGAAGATCGCGGACCACGAGGCACAGATCAAAGCCCTCGAAGAGACCATGGCAAAGCCCGATTTCTGGGATGACAAGGAAAAAGCTCAGGAAACCGTGCAGAAGCTCAGTTCCGAAAAGAACATTGTCGAACCGTTCCACCAGCTCCAGAAACACGCCGAGGACTTCGCCGCACTCGAAGAGTTTGCTCAGGAAGACGAATCTTTCCTCGCGGAGGCCGATACCGCCAGCGCTGAGCTCGACAAGGAAATCGACAAGATGGAACTTCTCAGCTTTCTCTCCGGCAAGTTCGACCGCATGAACTGCTTCTTCTTCATCCACGCGGGTGCCGGCGGAACCGAGTCCTGCGACTGGGCGTCCATCCTCCTGCGCATGTACCGCAGATGGTTCGAGCGCAAAGGCTTCAAGGATGAGATCATCGACATGCAGCCCGGAGACGAAGCGGGAATCAAAAGCGCAACTCTCCGTGTCGAAGGCGATTTTGCCTACGGATATCTCAAATGCGAACGCGGCGTGCACCGTCTTGTGCGCATCTCGCCGTTCGACAGCAACGCGCGGCGCCATACCTCCTTTGCCTCGGCTGACGCTTTTCCGGAACTCAACGAGGACATCGATATCCAGATCGACGAAAAAGATCTGCGCATCGACACCTATCGAGCCAGCGGTGCCGGCGGTCAGTACGTCAACCGGACCGACTCCGCAGTCCGCATCACCCACATTCCCACCGGAATTGTCGTTGCCTGCCAGATGGAACGCTCGCAGCACAAGAACCGTGCCATGGCGTACAAAATGCTTCAGGCAAGACTCTACGAGGCCGAGGAAGAAAAACGCAGACGCGAAGCCGCTCAGATCTCCGGCGAAAAATCCGAAATCGGATGGGGCAGCCAGATTCGCTCCTACGTGCTCCAGCCCTACCAGATGGTCAAGGACATGCGCACCGGATGCGAAACAGGAAACACCGCGGCGGTTCTCGACGGAGATATTGATCAGTTCATCGAAGCCTATCTGCGCTTCATCAAATAAAAAAACGGAGATTCATCATGCCGCAAAAACAGATCACGGTCGCACTGGACATCGGCGGAGTCTGCGTTATTCTCCGTCACGACCTCTGTTACAAGGCGCTCGGAATCCCACAGGGAACGGAAATTCCGCAGAAGGTCATGGATGCCTTCTCCGATCTTGAATGCGGCAGAATCTCTACGGAAAAGTGGCTTGCGGTCTTCCGCGAAGCCCTCGAATTCAAATGGACGGAAAATGAAATCCTCGACGCATGGAACCGGATCATCGGAGACACCATGCCGGGAATGAAGGAGCGCGTGGAAGCATATGCGGCTAAGGGAGTCAAATTTGTATTTCTTTCCGATGTTTCCGCTCTTCATCTTGATGTCTGTTACCGGAAATGCAGTTTCTGCCATGCGGTAACGGACGGAGTATTCAGTTATGAAGTCGGCGCCAGGAAACCGTATCCCGCAATGTATGAGATGTTTGAACAGCGCCACGGGGTTCCGGATTTCTATTTTGACGACCGCCCCTGCAACATTGAAGCAGCACGCAAACGCGGATGGAACGCCATTCTGTTCTCGTCTGCGGAACAGCTTGACATTATCGGAGCGAAGATATGACTCTCCGCGAACTCGGCGAACATATTGAACAGTATTTCATTGAGATCATCCGCGAACGCAGGAAAGCGCCGCTGGACTCCTTTGTCAAAGGACTGCTTTTCATTGCTTCGCGCTTCTACCTGCGTGCCATCAATATCCGGACATGGATGTATGATACGAGAATTATCCGCAACCGCGCAATCGGCTGTCTTGTCGTCAGTATCGGCAATCTCACCTGCGGCGGAACCGGAAAAACGCCGATTGTCGAAATCTTTGCGCGGACTTTGTCGCAGAAGGGAAGAAAAGTCGCGGTTCTGAGCCGGGGATACCGCAGCAGGGATAAACGATCTTTTCTGGAAAAGCTCAAAAAGCGTCTTTTTTCGCAGAAGATGGAAGTGCCTCCCCGCGTTGTCTCCGATGGGAAAAATCTTCTGCACGACTCCATCACCGCCGGCGACGAACCTTATATGCTGGCATCCAATCTTAAAAATGTCGCTGTGCTCGTCGACAAGGACCGCGTGAAATCCGGACTCTACGCCATCGACGAATTCGGAACCGACGTTCTGATCCTCGATGACGGATTTCAGTACCTCAGACTCAAAGCACACATCAATATTGTTCTCGTCGATTCCACCGCGCCGTTCGACAATCATCACGTCCTCCCACGCGGACTCATGCGGGAACCCATCGAACATATCCTCCGTGCAGACTACGTTTTCCTCACAAAATCCGACGGATCTCCACGACTCCGCCATCTTAAGGATTTTATACGAAAACACAATCACCGTGCGGAAATCATCGAATGCTGTCATAAACCGCAGTATCTGGAGGAAGTATTCGACCGCGGACATCGCCATCCACTCGAATCCCTGAAAGGACTCAAAATCGCCTCAATCTCGGCCATCGCCAATCCTGCCAGTTTCGAAGGTTTCCTCGAAGACCTCGGCGGAATCCTCGTGCTTAAACGCCATTTCGCGGACCACCATCGATACCGTCAGCAGGAACTGATCGATTTTATTAACGATGCAAAAGCCGCAGGCGCTGAACTCATTGTCACAACAGAAAAAGATGCCGTCCGCATGCCCCGCCTCGATCGACGTGATATTGATATTCAATTCCTTCGCGTCGAAATCGATATTCTCAGCGGGCAGGAAAATTTCGATCAGTGCATTTCCAGAATCTGTTTTGTTTAGTTTTGTTCGTTTTGTTTTCTCGGTTTTGTTTTCTCGGTTTTTAGTTGGTGGCTTCTCGCCCCCAACACCCCTCGGCAGGACCACAGGCCCTGCACCCG
>CAJKAR010000048.1 GCA_905197955.1 uncultured Lentisphaeria bacterium
GACGATTCAAGAATACAGCGAACTGAAGGAACTTCCTTACGAAAGTACCCGCCGCGGGAGCCGAGTGTCGCAAAAGACTTTGAAGTGCATAGATTCTCATATTGCATTCGCAACCGGATAACCTCAGCTGTATATTAGGGTCTGCTGAACCGGAAGGGATCATGCTGCATTTTGAAAAAACGGCATAATGATCGGTTTCCGGCCCATGAAAAATAGAGGCCGGAATCGGAGGAAGGGCAAAAAAGTTTCCGTATCCCATAGCCAGCGGATCAAGTTCACCGCAAGGAAGGTCATGGCAATAACAGTTTCAGAACAATCTCTGCGTCGAGCCATAACCCGTCCCAGTCCAAACCGCCGTTTGCACTGTCCAAATTTTCCCTCAATGGCATTGCGAGCTGAATTGTCAGCGAGCTGCTGCTTCAGAAATTCCGGATTCACGATTTTTGCAGGTCGCCCGAGACGCGGGCCGGAAAGCCTGATTCCATGTCCCGCGCAATATCGCAGATTCTCCCTGTTGCGGAACAGTTTGTCCGCCAGAACAGCTTCCGGATAATGTCCCGTTCGAGCGCGGTAACGTTCACAAATCATTTGCAGATCGCCACCTTCATTGTATGCGTTCCAGGAGAGGCGCTCTATTCTTGCATATCCGTTTTCCAGGCTGACGGTCAGTTTCGCCCCGAATTCGGTTTCATGTCCGGCCTTGCCGCGCACGATCGGACGAACATGCGGCTGATGCAAACTGACAATCCGGTCATCAATGCGCCTCGAATGATTGTCCAGCATCGTTCGCTGTTGATCGTAAAGGGTTCGGATCAGGATCAGCTGTTCTGAAATGGTTTGCGGGATATTCCCGCAACGATCACGCAACTTCGCGATGAACGCCAGATTCCGGCGGATGGCGTTGAGCAGAAAACGCAAAGCTCCGCGACGTTTTGATACACCACATTTCGGATGCTTGATGATCTCAAGATAACGCTTGCGGCAGATTTCCCGTTTCGTCCGGGGGCGGGGATTTCTGTCGCCGCATTGTCCGCGCAATTTGTCGATGACAGTCTCTGTGAGTTCGCTCGCTTCGTTGACCAGATTCAAATCCGTCGGATACCTGATGTCTGCCGGCGCGCAAGTCGCATCCATTAGAATGGTTCCGGAATTTTCTTCCTCACTTGAATTTGAATGCTCGGGCGGGACGCCGCCTCCGTCTGGCGGAGGATCATCTTCCGGGCGCATGGAGTTTTGCACTGACTCGATTATTTTGTCATTCAACGACATCACAACTTCCCGGGGCAGACGTTTCCGAAAATGCGTCAGCAGCGAAGCGCTGAAAGGGGCCTTCGTCTGGAAGTTTTTAAAGCCAAGAAAATATTGAAGATACGGATTTTCGATCACGCTTTCCACGACTTCACGATCGCTCAGACCAAGAATTTCCTTGATCAGCAAGGCCCCGAGTGCTATACGGACATTCAAGGCTACTTCTCCTCGGCCATGGCTTTTGAAGTGGCGGGCATACTCTGACTCCACCTCTTCCCAGGGGACAAGATCGGCCATTTTCACCCAGCGGTTTTCCGGATTCAGACGCCCCGCAAAATACAGACCAATCTCCGGCAATTCTTTGTTCTGACACGTTTTTCGATACATCTCTTTTTCCTTACTGCACGGTTTTTCTCGTTTTTCAGGAATAAGATACTGCATAATCAGAACTTTTTCTGCTGCAATTTATTCAATTTCAATAGATTTTATCGCATTCAGCAGGCCCTAGATATGTGTCTTCCATCATGCAGCGCCTTCAGCAACGGCCGCAGTCCGGCCTGTTTGGAAATGACCTCATGAGCAGGACTGCGACGGTTTTTCAAAATACATTTTCCTATCAGAGGATTGGAAAACGGGCGCATGATGGATACCATCCCCAAACCTGTTTTCTGACAAAAAGCGGTTCCGGCGATTTCCCAGTTGCCGTAATGAGCTGTTACAATAATTGCATTGCCCCGCTCTTCAAACAGATAACGCATGGATTCTGCACTTCCGGCCATATGGATTTTTTCAGGCTTATAGTGTTGATCCATTTTGAAAATTTCTATCAGAAGTTTGCTGAACTGGCAAAATACCTCTTTCGCCAATTTATGTGCTTCCGAGAGAGAATCTGCAGCCCCGGCATGGAGCAGATGCTGGATTGTCCTGACTCGATGCCGCTTGTCTGCGCGCATGAGCAGCAGAAAAAGAACGCGGGAAATCCAGTAGCTTTGCTTCAATGACAAACGGCGGACAAAGAGATAAAGCAAGTAAAATGGAATAAACTCCAGGTAGATCAAAAACAACGATTTCCTGCGTTTTCCCATCGCGATTTCCCAGTTAACTATCGTGTGACTCCCTGTTAAAATAACATATTTCACCTCATCTTCAATTCAATAAATAATAAAAATAATATTTTTTAATATTTTCAAATAAGACTCCCCCATCTTGAATTTCAGTGATTGTCCTTAATTTTCTGAAACGCGTTGGTAAATTCCGATGTTGAATTTTGATGTGATTGTATTTACTGGATTTTGTGGTATAATATAATTTAGGAGAGTGATATGTCGCGCAGTGAAACATTCAAACCTTTGTATAAAAAGCTGGTCGAAAAGATTGAACTGGACATTATCCGGCGAAATCTGAAGACCGGGGATTTTTTCTGCATATTGAAAGATTTATGCGATCAATACAAGGTGTCCATCATTACCGTACGGAAAGCGGTATCCATCCTTGAGAACAACGGTATTCTCTCCTGCAAGTCCGCCAGCGGGATCTATATTGCCAACCGGGAGCTGCTGAATACTCTGAATGCGTTCGAACGCATCATTCTGATTCCACACCATCATTACAAACAACAGCCGAATCTGTTTTTCGAGTTGCGGCTGAGCTCACTGCTTCAAACGCTCGCCCAAAAGGGATATGTCGGATTGCCGATTTACCGGGAGGATTTGAATCCGGAGAGGATCAATCTGCTGGGGCAGCGAGTCCTTGGAGTAATTGGCGGAAACAGTATGGCCCGGGAACTGCTGCCTCGCAACGCCGCGTCTCCGAAACTGATGTTGATCAATCCGCCACAAGAGATCGCGCCATCACCTCAGGTGTGCCTGTGCCGGTATGACTTTCGGGAACAGTTCCGGAAATCGTATGAATTCGCAATGCGCCGGAACATGCCCGAAATCGTCCGCCTTGTCACGGATCCGTCTTATCATGTTCCTGATCTGGAGGCTCAGGCCTCACTGGTGCAGTTCGATCTTCCGAAACTCGATCAGACAGAGCCGTCCATCGAAACCGGCCGCCGTATGGCAAACGAGTTATTCGCAAAGGGGTCAACGTCCGACTGCTTTTTCTGGATTACCGATGATTTTGTTGCTCTGGGCATCCATGAGTTTTTTTTAGAGCGAGGAGTCAATCTGATTGCCGAACAGCGGATTCTGGTAAACGCATCGCCGTCATTTCCCCTCATAGAAGCAATGGGATTGCCGGTTATTGGTTTCGGACCAACCAAAATCGGTCATGATGCGGCTTCTTTCTTTTGCGATTTCCTGGATGCTTCACCAGAGTCTCGTCCCTCTGCTCCACTGCTGATTTCGCCTGAAGCTAATCGACCGGCGCAAATTGACCGTCTCCAAGCACCATAATGCCGAATGGCGCTTCACTGGTCAGGCGGAGACCAAACTCGCCGGCAGGATTCAACAGATTCACAGTCTGAATGGGATGTCCGGCATCGAATACAATTTCCTGAACAGTTGCTCCACGATTGATGATTCGGCAATGTACGTTTGCATGCTTTTCTCCCGTCAGGAGAAGCGTTCCAGAAAAGCTGTCAAACATTTTTTCCGGCAAATGGTAGAGCAGGTTTTGTTCTACGCTCAGCCCAAACGAGAGGCCGGAGTGGAAAGTTGTTTCCGGAAAGACCAGCGACTGCTTTTGACCGTTGGATGTATAATAACAGTCTGTTTCCATCATGCGGAAACGATATGCGCCATATCCTCCGACCGGTGACTCATATGGTTCAAGTTCTGTTAGGAGCACACGAGGAGAGGTTTGAACTTTTCCGGTCGCAAGTTTAATCACTGTTTGCAGCACATCTGCACAAAGCAGAACGGCATTCCGGTACATGGACAAGCAGTATGCGGCATCTTTATTTTTCCCGTTCCAGTGTGAAAGCAGAATTTCCATACAGTTCCTGCGAGCTGTCCGTGCTGTGCGGCAATAGCAAGAGTAGAGGCGCAGAGCCGCTTCCGGGACGCTGGAACCAAGCATGCTGGGCGTAGCCACAACATCCGGGAAATCCGAACAATTCAGCCTGGCTAGAATTTCCGCCGGCGAGAATCCTCCGATTCCCATACGGTCAAAGAAAAACAGATCACTTCCCCCAGGCCCCTCCAGAGCGTGAATGCCGAAACAGGCATCCTGCAGGACATGCAGCAGAACGCCAAGATATTTCATTGCTTCCTCCTCCTGGCCCTCGCCAAGCAGACTTGTACTCAGCTCCAGAAAATGAAGAAAACCGGGAAGCGCAATGTCATAATTTGCGTTCCGGAAAGTGCGGGCACGACGGATGTGTCCAGTATAATCGACAGTATGGTAGCGATATAGCTCGGCATAAGATACATCTGGCAGATAATGGAACCATTCCCCGGATGGAAGACGGCAATAGCGTGCAAACTCTTGAGGAGCATTGAATGCCAGATCCGGATAAAGGCAAAATTCTTCTGCCAAACGGCAACGCGGTCCGGGGATTTCCGGGACAAGCTTTAAGGCATTTGCGGTCATCTTGCGATGCTGGGCTGTTGCCGGCATATTTATTTTTCTCCTGTGTCAAAGATTACTCGACCAAACCGGCTGACCGGGAAGTCCGCTATTGGACGCAGCGTCGGACTCCAGAGATCGAAACGATTCCAGACTCCACCGTAGCGCATAATTTGCAAACGCAAATTCTTCCGTCCGGCAAGCGGAAGCCGGAACATGGCAAAGAATGTTCCATCGGTGTGTTCATTTCGCACACGATACTCCTGCCAGAATGCCCACGACCGATTGATATTGGGGGCATAATTTTTCTGTACGGCCTCTGAATCTTCAGCAGTAAATATACGGAATTCATCTTCTGTGGACGCGTTCGGCATTTCGATTCGGAAAAACAATTCGTTTCCGTGGCAAAGCATCTGTACAGTTGCTGCTTTTTCGGGTGGGCTCCCCCACTGCCGCTCAACCAGAGATATTATAGGTTGTTCCTTCCAGTCAGACTCCTCCGGTTCCTCTGAAATACTCCTGCAGTAATATTCCGGAATCTGATCGGCATGTTGATGAAAGTGCGCGGATTCCTGAAAAAAACGGGAGTAGATCCGGTCCCTCCAGAAAACTATCCTCTGATATTCCAGAGAATCCGGCTCACATTGATCTACCGCCTGATTGAGCAGCTGTTTTAATTCCAGCACTTGCTTTTCATTATAACGAATACGATGAATGAAAGCAATCTCATCCATTGTTTCTGGTGACCAGGGTATTCCTTCCCAGCGCGAGATCAGCAGGGCGTAGAACTTGCGCATCGTATCCGCC
This sequence comes from uncultured Lentisphaeria bacterium, assembly GCA_905197955.1. GTDB lineage: Bacteria > Verrucomicrobiota > Lentisphaeria > Victivallales > UBA1829 > UBA1829. Next base: position 5,569 of record CAJKAR010000048.1, read on the forward strand.
GCCGGACCGAATGAGTTTCTTGTGTAATCAGCCAGCAGTTCATCTACATTGTATTCCGGATTCCATAAAAGACGGCTTTGCAGCCAAACCATCGGATACGTGGAAAATGCGTTTAAGCGACCTTCTTCGCCAGACCGGTTCATCCGCGAATTCAAGCCGTTGATAAAACAGCTGTCGGTCAGATTCCTGATTGCCAGGAGCCAGCGCTTGAAAATATTAGGATACATGAATGGAACTTTTGAGGTATATGTGGTCGGTTCAACGATATTCAGCCAGATTCCGAAACGCTCCTTTTTATTGTTCAGCAGTCTTGACCAGGCTTGAACTTTTTCCAGCTCATGCTGGAATACATCCGAAGCGGAAGCGTAGTGCAAAATTTTCGTGACATAGGTGATATCGACATTATCTGGAAGCCTGCGTCCCTCCGGGGGGGCCTGATAATGCTGATAGGCTAAAGTCGCCAGACGGCGGTCCGGCCAGATCGCACGGATTGCTTCCGCATAACGAGCGACAAAACAGAAAGCCCACTCGGATGCCTGTTTTTCAAACGAAAGCATCGGTTTATATTGACGCCGGCACGCGGAACATTGACAGCTGTTTTCCGGAGTCATGCCGTCGTTGAACGCAAAATAAACTTCCTTTCCCAGAGGAGGGCACGGCCCCCATGCATTGGAAGGCGCTTCCCCATGATCGAATGCGTCCAGATTGCGAAGCATCTGTTCCAGAACTCCGGGCTGATTCGGGCATAGATAATTACGGTGTGGATGTTTTGCATTAAAATGTGTTTTTCCATCTTTTCCGACCGCAAAATATTCGGGGTACGTGTTTTTATAAAGCGCGTACCATCCGATCTGGGTATGGTTGGCCCTGCGGGATGGGACAGAACTGCCAAAACGCAGCACAGGATGCCACAGCCGCTGGTATTTCTCCGGCCACGCATAATAACTGACCCCCCCCTCGCGGGAACGGAAACGCGGCCAATCATAAATATTCCAATGGCTAAGTTTCAAAGTCGTGCAGCGGGGAATCATCGTTCCGAATCCATCCGGATGGATTCGCCGATCATCAGGATAATACCAGCGCACCCCCAGAGCCCGCTCCAGATATTCATAGACTGCAAAAAGTGTCCCCCGGTCAAATCCATCAGGAGAGACCTCCCCGCAAAGGATGAGATCCCTGCCGTTTGATCGGACAACAAGTGACTCAGGCTTCAGACAGTTCAGTTTTCCAACCAGTTGCACAGCAACGTTTGTGGACCCGATGAAAATGCGTTCCGGATATGTTCCTGCACGGCTTTCCGGAATGATTTTCAGCTTTTTTCCGATCGCTTCGGCTATGATTTCATTCAGAAAGTCTGCTGCATAGGCCTGAGTTTCCCCTGGAGGAAAGATCAGTTTCTTTGGATGGTCCGGCAGAACAATCACGGGGGTGGCAAAGGCTATGACGCTTTGCAGGCAAAAACAGACGAGAACCAGTCTAATGCGCATACCTCGGACATCCCTTGGCAGAAAGTTCCCGTTGAAAACTGCTCCGGACACTTCCATCCAGAAATCCGGCATTGGCCCTGCGGTTATGCCGATAATGAACGACCAGTTTATAAGGACCGTAATTGCCGTAAAAGTTGATAAACTGCTGAAACGTATCCAAGTTCAAAGAATCAGCCAAAAGCACATAATCGGATGGAGAACCGGTAATATGCAGAGTATGGGTATCTCCAATAACTCTTCGCATTCCGAAAACGTTTTTATGAGTGTCGTCTTCTCTGATCCAGGAAGGACAGCGCAACACAGAAAGTTGTGATTGCGCTACCAATCCGGTTTCAAGCAGAGTATCAGTCCAGCGTTGAGTGGATACAGCGTCATACGCATCCAGATACATGAACAACCCGGTCAAAGATTGCTTCATGTTCCCTGAACAGACAATTGATTTTGCGGTTGCTCGTGTGCGATTCAGCATCGGCAGCAATATTGCTGCCAGTATAAGGATGATTGAAAACGTAACAAGCAGCTCTGTCAGAGAAAATTTTTTAGTCGTCATAATGGACAAATATAACTAAAAAGTTGTCGTTCTGCTTCTGTATAATTGAAAGATGAAATACGGAAGTAATATATCATACGCAATACTGTTTTCAAGAAAAAGCAAATATGAGGAACGATTTTTATCTAAGGTCGGATCGGAATGGTATTTTAAAGAAAAAATGCAAGCTCGTTCCAGGTCAGAATTCTAAAAAAATACTAAAATTATATTTTTTATTATTTTTGTGCTTGATTTCCTTTAAAGCCATGATATACTATTTCCAAGGCAGGATCAATATGGTATTGATCTTGATTTCAGTAACCGAAAAACGAAAGGAAATGGTATGAAAAAGTCTCTCTTTCTTGCCGCCGGAACATTCTGTGCCGTACTTCTCATGACCGGCTGTGCCGGCGTCACCACAAACAACGGAGGTGTGGCACCGATTTCTTCTGGCCCGAACTTCTACACGGAGGTTTCTGCCAACGCGATTCTCCAGCCGACAGCCGGAAGCGACTACACCGTAGTGAAACGTGATGTGAAAGCCACTGCGAAACTGATGAGCTACTTCACGTGTGTTAATATTGGTGATGTCTCCTTCGCGACCCTGAAGGCGGAAGCTCTCAAGCAGGTTCCCGGAGCTCAGGATCTGGTCGATGTAAAGATGGATTACTCCATGAAAAATATTTGTGGAATTAACGAAGTTACGGTGACATTGACCGGAACAGCGGTAAAATTCAATAAATAACATATTGTCTGGAACAGGTCGGCAATTGTTGAAGTTGCCGGCCTGTTTCATAAGGAGGAGTCATGCGACACAGTAAAGTAAACCTGCTATGGGGAATGCTCCTGATCTGGACATCTCAGGGCATCGCCGCGGACTGGTATGTTTCTCTGGCGACAGGGAATAACAGGAACGCGGGAACAAAAGAAGCTCCTTTCAAAAATATCTGGAAAGCAATTTCAACTTCTGCCCCCGGAGATACACTTCATGTGGCGGCGGGAAATTATCCCGGCAAGATGTCCTGCGGTTGGATCAACATGGATAAACCTGTGAATCTGATCGGAGGCTACAATGCCGATTTTTCGGAAAGAAATCCGCTTGTACATCACACGATGCTGCGTCCGACCAATGCCCAGAATGCCACAAAACCAACGTTCGGTACATTGACAATAAAAACTCGCAAGTTCGGGAAAAACTCCAATATTCTGATTGATGGTTTCATATTCGACCACACTCAAGCCAACAGCTATCACGAGCGGGAAGGCAAACCGGAAGGATTCACACACGGGATGTTGACTATTCCGCCTGCCAGGGGAGGTACGAAAAATCCCTCCATCGACAAGGCTCTGCTCAATGCGGAAACAGATGGAACGTTTACAATTCAAAACTGTCTCTTCCTGAACGGTGGTAATTTTGCGGTTCTGACGGCTCATTTTTCCGGGAATGTAAAAATTCGGAACAATGTCTTCATCGGGAATCGTATGATGGCTGCCGACGTGAGAAGTACCAACGGAAAAGCCGGAATGGTGGATTTTGAATTCGCCAACAACACGCTGCTCTTTACATGGACACGTACGAAGGCTTTTGAGGATATGGGATTCGGCGTTCGGGCCAATGCCAATATGGCAACGAATATTCATCACAATATCATCGGGTTGAATACCATGTCCGGTTTTGACAACACAAAGGGCAATGACAAGACCAAAAAGGTCAAATTGGAAAACAACATCTTTTTCCTGAACAAGACCTCCGATGTGACTGTTACCATCAGTCCTTCCATCAAATTCATGAAAGTGGAAGATGATGGTTTTGATGACCTGGGCGAGCTAGAGGGCATGGTAAGTGTCAAAGACAATATTGCCTTAAAAGATCCGGCATTGTTCAAAGGTATTATCGACGTGAAGTATCTGGAGGCATTCCTGAATGCCACTTATTCCGAAAAAGTCGATTACGATGAAAATTCTCCGATGAACCAATTCCGTGCCGCACTCGGATTGAACAAGCAGGGAAAGATCACTTCCAAGGTCTCAATGTTTGCCAATCCCTATCCATTTGACAGCGCGATCAGATTTTTCGGCGCGGTTCAGAATGTCGGAGCTCAGAACCCTCTCCAGGTGAGGGAATGAGAAGAAAACGAGTCATTCGTTTGGGTATTGAGGTTGTCCTGCTTGCCGCCCTGCTGTCTACGGCAGGTTGCGCGACGACACGGTATGAACAGGACAAACGGGAATATCGGCGGCAGGAGGCGGCAGAACGGTTCTGTGAAGCACTTGTCGATTTTATTATAGAATCCATCTAAACAAAAACATCTTTTAAGAAAAGGGAAAACAATTATGCCTCAGAAACTGATCAGCAACTTCATCAACATCGTGACCAGAAAATATATCTGCTTTTACGGTCGTGCCGGTCGAGCGGAATTCTGGCTCTGGATTCTAGCAACCTTCATCGTCAGTACCGTTCTGGGGTTCATTCCCAAAATTGGAACGATCCTCAGTTTTATTTGGACATTAGCGGTGCTTTTGCCCAGTCTGGGGGTTACTGCACGACGCCTGCATGACCGGAATAAATCCGGGTGGACAATTTTGATCACTCTTATTCCATTCATCGGCGCTTTGATTCTTATGATCATGTGCATTCCGGAAGGCGACAAAAACGATAACAAGTTTGGCTCGGCAATCAATTAAAATATAAGAAAACAGCTTGGAGGAAAAAATGAAAAAAAGTCTTACACTGGCTTTGCTTTGCGGTCTTGCTTTGGGAAGTTTCGCAGCGGAAACCATTTATCGTGGTGATTCCACACAGGAAAAAGACATCATTTGTTACTATCAGAGCGGCAACTTTTACCGTGATGCGGCGCGAAAACAGGTTCTTTACGCACATCCGGGAAATATGGTCGCAAAAGAAGCGCCGAAGGCTTCTCCCTCCAACAGCATCTTTCGGCTGCAGGGAAACCGCATCTTTAAGGGATATTCCATTAATCAGGCGGATTGCCTGGGCACGCTGATCGAAACGAAAACTCAGCGCGGAAATGTTCTTGAAGCCGTGATTTACGAAGGGTTCGTTACATTCAAGGATACTGAAGAAAAACGCGAAACCGGAGGTATCACTGTCATTACCGAATATCGCGTGCAGAAAGATGGAAAATATGTGCCAGGCAAGGTTCTTTATACGATCAAAAACAACAAAATCTATCGTGGTAATTCAACTGATGCCAAGGATTGTCTTGTGACATTTTCCGGAAACTTCACCAGTTCGCGATTGCTGTTCATGGCAATAGAGTTAACGAAATAGTCTTATTCGACTGCATCTTGAAAACCGGAAACTGATTCAGCTAGAAACTAGTTTCCGGTTTTCAACACAAAATAATGGGGACAATACTGTAATGAAACGAATATTATCTGGATTTTGCTGCTGTCTGTTCATCGTTTTTTCTCTGCATGGAGCTGAGAATCTTCCGCTTTTGATGCAGAAGGGAAAGTTTGAACAGGTAAAAAGGCTGGTGGAAGCTGGCAATGCGGATTTGAAAGCAACAGATCGTTTCAATAGAACCGTGCTTCATTGGGCTGCGGTTTCCCATGCCGGATTGATTCCCCTGTTATTGGAAAAAGGAGCGGACATAGAAGCGCGGGATGGCAGCGGAATGACTCCGCTGCACCATGCCGTCAGTGCCCGGAATACAGAGTCGGTGGAAAAACTGCTTGCGGGGAAAGCGGATATCAAGGCTGCGGACAAAGCGCAGAATACCGTTCTTCACTTTGCCTGCCGGGGAAAAGATCCCAAAGCGGAAATCATCACGCTGCTGCTGAAAAACGGAGCCGATGTCAATGCGAAAGACCACGGAGGGACAACGCCCTTCATGCTCGTCAACAGCTCCGACAGCTACAATGCTGAAGTTATCAGCGCCATATTCTCGGCAAAGCCGGACGTCAATGCACAGAACAGCCGAGGAGAAACGGCATTGATGCTCTGCATCCGGAAGTTCACTGCGGCGGATCCGCGCATTCCGGCTTCGATGCTTGTTATCCCCGGAATCAAACTGGATATTCAGGATAAAGACGGTAATTCCGCCATGCACATTGCCGCCGCGTTCCGTACCAATCTGGACAAAGCCGCTTATGTGGTAGATGCACTCGGGGAGAAGAAGGCGAATCCGAATCTTCAGGATAAGCACGGCCGGACTCCGCTGTTCCTGGCGGTCGAGACAGACAACGCCCGGGCGATCGGCGTGCTGCTGGATAAATTCAAAGCCGATCCTGATTTACAATGCAATGACGGCAACTGTCCGGTTCTGTTTGCCGCTCAGCATGGCAATATTCCGCTGCTGCAGGCGCTCATCGGGAAAAAAGCTGATTTGAACGTCAAAGATAAAAACGGGGCGACTCCTCTGGTTCTGGCATTAAGAGCAAAAGAGATGCGTGATTTCCTGATCGCCTCCGGTGCTGATCTGGAGACCCAGGTGATGGACCGGGGAATGAAGATCCTGCATTTCGCCATTGAAAACTTCAGCGACGGCGAGCCGGCATGCTACCTGCTGGAAAAAGGTGCCAGCCCGGATTCAACGGATATGTTCGGAGACACCCCGCTGCATTATGCCGCGCGCGAGCGCAATCTTGTGGTGGTCAAGGCGCTCCTGGCGAAGAAAGCCGATGTCAACTGTCAGAATAAGAATGGTGAAACGCCGATTTTCCTTGCGGCAGGCAGGGGGGATGTGGAAATTGTAAAACTGCTGCTGGATAACGGCGCAAAACTGGATGTGAAAACGAAAAAAGGCAAATCGATATCGGACTATGCCGGCGGCGATACGCGGAAACTGCTGGAAAGCCGGTCCGATTTTCGCCCGTAACAGACAAAGAGCAGCAAAATGACCGAGAACAACTTCAGTTTCACTCCGATGGCGAATGAAGACATCTCCATTCATATCGGTTCTGTTCCCGGAGCGGCCGCAGAGTCCGGAGCTCCGGCCGCTTCGGCGTCTCCCGTATCGGCGCAGCAGCCGGAAGCCGAGAGCATTTTCGGCGAAATCCCGGCGGTTCCGCCGCATCTCGTCCTGACCTGGAGCATTCACAAGATCGATACGCAGATTTCATGGTGCGAAGGCAAGTGGTTCTCCCACAACATCCCGCCCGACTGGTGCGCTTACAATCATTCCAGTTTGGCTTCGTCGCTGCCGCTGCTGCTCTTAGCAAACCAACAGGGGGAGAACCGGTTCCTCTTCGCCGTTTCGGAAGCCCTGCGACAGGTCGGAATCAAAGCCGGAGTCCGCGAGGAAGACAACCGGATCGAGTGCTCCGTCGAACTCTTTCGGGAACCGGAAGCGCCACTCTTTTTTTATGAAGTGGAGCTTCGGTTCGATTTCCGAAGCATCTTTTATGCGGACGCGATCCGCGATGCGATGGAATGGTTTGCCGCATTTCCCGAATACCTTCCCGCCCCGGTTCCGGCCGCCGCATTCGAGCCGGTTTATTCCTCCTAGTACAACTATCACCAGAATGTATTCGAGGTTTTATGACAGTCTGCCAGTCTGATTTTTTCGTAAGCCAGGTCATGTGTAGAGACCGGAAGTTCGAATCTCTTTTCTACCATTTTCGCGATGTTCAAACTCTTTTTTGAGGCAGAATGAAGTTCCAGTTTCTCCCGGAGAATTTTTCGAGAAGTGAAAATGCTCCTCCTTTTGAGACTCGAAAAATTCGCCATTTTGAGGTGGAGAGAATTTTTCTGGAAAATAAAAAAATGGTCGACCATTTTTTTATTCTCCTTTGACCGGATCTCTGATCGTTTTTTATCGTTCCCGGGACTTTTGACTCTGAATTGATTCATTTGCAGTGTCGGAAAGGATCCACTTTTTTCGATTTTCCTCTGTGTTTCCGATGACCTTCCGCCAAATTCTCCCGGAAATAGAGGTTATAGGCTTTTCGATTGGTAAAGTAAAGTCGGGAAAACGCACAAAAATCCGACCTCTTGATTTGGGGCGTTGAAAAACGGGTCGTTCCGCTTACAAAAATATGTTGTAATAGATTTATTATCAAGCCATTGATCAAAAAGCCTACCGGGGTCGAAATCGAAAGTTTTAGTTGTAACAGCCCTACCATTTTCAAGGTTAAAATCAGGAGAAAATAGCCTTTTTCCGTTTTTTCCGAAATTTCCGGGCAATGGTCGTTTTTCCTGGCTGGCAAACTGCCGGTCTATTGTTTCTCTGACTCCCTATTCCGGGAAGCTGAAAGCATATTGAATCCGCAACAGCACCGTTTATCTTTGAATCCTTGCAATCATAATTGCGGGATATCGTAACTCAAGGGGCTTTACCCCATCTTTTAATAAAAGTTGTCCAACCTAGGGGAGTGGCGCAGGCTTTGCAGACATCCATCTGAGCCTGCAACAGGCCAAAGTGCAAATGCGGATGCCGTTTCCCAACTTTGGTTTTGTAATATGCATAGCCGTGGTAACAAGTGGCAAATAGTGTCACAGAATCAACACAAGCTTGCTTCAAAGTCTCCTGCCACTTTTTCTTATTAAATTTCTCACCGATTCCCAGAATCAATGACGATGGATGAAAATCAAGATGGATCTGTCTGAATCTCATTTCAGATTTCCTTTATTTTTTATCTCATACTTCCGTGTAAACCGGACCTTTTCTCCTGGCCGCAAACGGAGTGTGGTAAAAAACTCCGGACAAATATAATTCATGCCGGTGTGCAGAGCACACTTTTCTGCGAAATCATCCATCAACCGGATTCCCATTCCACCGGGAAAACAGATCTCCACCGACATCCAGCCGGAATAACGAATATAGGAGAAAGAGGGTTTCAATCCTTGAAAAAGAATCTTTCCCTGACTGTACCTCCACGACGGATTCGTCCGTTTCGGCGTAATCATAAACGGCGACGGCATCGTCATATATGTCCCCGCAGGAACTTCATCATTAAACGCAATAAAATTATGCGCATACTGCATCCCGGAAATCTCTTTTTTCCCCGAATTCACAAACAGATAACGAACAATCAACTCAGGCAATTTCGGAGAAAGTTCTATTGTTTTCCAATAGTCATACGAAAAATCCTCCCTTTTGCCCTGCTGAAAAAAATAATTTTTCTTCCGTTGCGTTTCATCTTCCATGGAAAGTGCTTCAAACACTCGTTTGTATCATTGATTTCATGAGGTTCCTGTTCCTTTTTACGGAATAAGCCATTCCCGATTTTTATGAAAACAGAATATCGTACGAAAGGTACAATAGAGAATCAAAATCTTCCGCCTGCCCGCAGACATGATCGGCTGCGGAAGGATCCCGATGCGAACATAATTCTTCCCAAAAAAATTATAGTTTCCAAATCGAAACTCCCGAATAAAACCTGCCGTCTCAAAGCAGGAGCCCGTATATATAATGTACCACTTTTTTCAAGGGCGGCATTATGTAGAAACATTCAAAAATGCAGATTCCTTTTTTGAGAGTTCTTTATGCCGCTTGTTCCTCTTTTATACAGCAGACACATGAAACCATCTTTCGTATTCATAAGGCGTCATGTAACCTACAGTTAAATCCGTAACAACAATTTCTAATTCGCCTGACACATACTTTCATGCCGCTTTACCAATCGTTTTTTTAATACTATGATCAACTCGCCGATCGTCTCTTTGAGCTTCCGTTTTTCGCGTTTTAATCGCTCTCGGACATGATCCACTCCGCCCCGCTCAAATAGTTTGGCTCCATCCGTAAGCAGTTGATCCCGCCATTTGTAGTACATCCCCTGCGAGATTCCATGCTCATTGCACAATTCGCTGATCCGGCACTCTCCCTTCAGCCCCTCAAGCACTATCGCGAGCTTTTTTCCTGCCTGTCCATTGCTTTTTTGTGCTCATGATCTTTTCTTTCCGATGACTCTCTTAATTTAGCACATCTTTCAATGGGGACAATATAGGGATCTATGCCTGCTGGAAAGAAGAAAACGAGTATTCCTATGAACTTCTGCCTGTCAACGGCAGAAATATTACGGTTGTATACGCCATGTCCTTTCCTTCGGTCGCCTATGAATTTACGATGAATCAGCTTGCCGATTCCTTTATGCAGAACAATCCGGAAATTTCCATCCGTTTTATCAAAATCAACAAAACCGGAGCGGAAGATCCTTATCTTCAACGAATTTCCTCCAACGATCTTCCTGCATGCGGAGAAATTTTCTGGCACGCGGCCTATGCAAAACAGAATGCGCTGTATCCTCTGGAAAATCTGCCGGATTTTCAGGAAATAGAAGAGAAGGTGCATCAACAGGCGATTGATTCCACTCTGAACCGGGAGAATGAATTACATGTCCATGCCCTCTACTTGTATCTGAGTATTCCTTCATTTCTGATTTTGAATCCCGGACTTCTGGAAAAAGCCGGAATCACACCGCCGACCATTCAGCCGTCATGGTCCAGTCTGCAGCAGATGCTTCAAATCTGCGACAGAAAAAAAACGGCGGAACTCCAGCATTCATACAACAGCTCTGAATCTCCCGAATTCCTATCACTTTGTGCAATCCTATCTGGAGCTAATGGGACAGGATCTTTTTTCGGATTCCTTTCCGATCAATTCACAGGAAGCATTCTGCCAAATTTTCAGTACAGAAAGTGCCTTGCTTGGCCTGGAACTTCTGCGACAGATCCAGAACTGTAGCGAAATCCTGTTTCATCAAGGCGCAGAATACTTTTCTCTTGGAAACATCGCAATTCTACCGTTCAGCAGCAGTAGAACTCTGTTTTTGCTTAATATGCTTAATCCGGGGCTGGATTATTCCATTTTTGCGCATCCGCCGATCGGAAAAAACAGCAGATATCGTTCATTTTATACAGGTTACAGTGTCGGAATTTTCCGGAAAGGGATCAAATCAAAAGCACAACTGATGGCGACATGGAAATGGCTGCGTTTTCTGTTTTTCCGTCGATCCCAATATCATCTCTCCCAGGACTTGTATTTCCCGATGAGAAAAAACATGAGTTCCTATCTTCAGGAGAGACGTCCTGCAACAAATGCTCTGATGCTGGGACTGCTTTCAAGAGCAGTTCCGCAGCCGGATTTTGTCGGGATGAGAAAAATGTACACGATTGTCGGAGAAGCGATTGCCGCTTTTCTCCAGAAACACACATCGCCGGAACAATGTCTCTGTTCTATCCGTCAACGTTTGGAAACCGCGGTCAGAACCGGAAAATAACCCCATTCCACGCATTTGCTGTATTTTTATTCTCATCCATTCCAAAAGACTCCGCTGTTCACCGGCAATCCGCACCAGTGGAATATACTGAAAATAAAAGCAAATCAGTATTGCAGAAATACACAGTCATAGGCCTGAAGATAGAGTTCGAGAACACCATCCGGGCCAATCGGTACATCGCAGTTTTCCCAGACATTCCGCAGCGGCGGAATCTGTTCGAATCCGAGCAGATCCGGAGAAAGTTTCACATGCCGCGGATCCTGATTGATATTGAAAATTCCGAGCCACCCATGAGCAGGATCCGTTTTCCGCGGAGCTTTCCGGACATCAATATGCCGCATCAAACTCACCCGTTTCCCGACCACGCCGTTCCGGTTGCACTCCAGCATTCCCGGATGGGTTGCCAAAGCAATGTCATCCTCAGGAGTCTGCGGAAGATCGCCGCCGAAGATCAGAGGGGAACAGCTCATCGCAAAAATCGTCATCATGACTTTTTTCCCGATGGGACTCAAACGGCTCTGACGTGCCGCTCCGTGTTCCGTCGGCGTATTCTGCGGAACAGTCACCTGAAGCGCGCCGAGCGGAAGCATATCAAGATCCGCCCAGAGCGCCGGCCCGCTCAGATCCTCAAATTCATACCAGCGCTCCAGTTTGAGCAGATTTGTGGAATCGTAATCCCACGCATCGGGTGTGACGCGAATCATATTGCCATACGGCACATATTGTTTCCAGCTTCCGCGCCAGATATCCTGCGCTCCGGGCGAGAGACTCAGAAGGACCGGACGTGCCACCGAATCCAGCGCTTTACCGAACAATGCAACATGATCCGGATGCTCCACGACATCATCCAGCTTGATAAAATCCACAGCAAGTTCTTCCGTCAGATATTCCGCGACACTCCTGTAATACTCGAATGTACCCGGTTTCGAGGCATCGGTGGCGACCCAGTATCGGCACCACGAACAGAAGTTGTCGGGATCGTAAATATCGCGGGCACGGAGAGAAGTACCCTTGATCGGCGTATTCCGCTCAAGAGCCGGCCGGGGCATTCCGCGCATGATGTGAACCCCGAATTTGATGCCGTTTTCATGACACCGGTCCGCAAGCGGACGCAGACCATGCGGAAAGTTCACCGGAGATGGAATAAAACGCCCGAATGAATCCAGATGCATCTTCCGATTCTGTCCGACTTTACGCAACTGCTCATTCAGCTTCTGATCCCCATCGGCATACCATGCGGCATCCAGACAGAAATATTCATATCCGGCCGGTTTCAATTTCTGAAGAAAGAATTCCAGATTGGCCAGCGCCTGTTCTTCATTGATGGACCCCATATAGCAGTCGAAACTGTTCCAGCCGGAGGGCGGAACGGATGTACTTGGAATCAGCATTGTCTTTGGCTCCTTGATTGATTCAGCTTTCTGTAATTATATCCGGAATTCCTTGAAATAATCCGGGAAGAAGAGTAAATTGAATATGAAATAATGAAAAAAGGATATGAAATAAAATATGCGGCCGATTTTGGATCTCTCCGTTTTCACGGATCAGAAAGTTTCCGTGGAACGCTCTGACGGGAATGGATATGTAGTCTACGCCTGCGGAAAAGACAAGTGGGAAGAAATTCACTGGAAACATTTCACGGAAAAACCGTTTCCGGTGCTCTATTCGACGTTCTGTTCGATCATGCTCTGGAATGAATTCCGGTACATCAGGCGAATCCATCAGCCATTCCTTTCGATTGAGTACATTCTGGAGGGAGAACTGTGGCTGAGGTGCGGAAAGCATGCGTTTGCTGCGGAAAAAGGAGATTTGTGTCTGCTGCACCGGAACGGGAATTACGACTATTATTTTCGTCCGGGAACATCGACCCGTCTGATGACTTTTGTAATGCGCGGCAGTGCGCTGAATTCTCTGCTCCGGATTCTGCATCTGGATCAGACGGAAGTCTTTACGCTGTCGGAAGAGGAACGGATGCTTGATCTTTTCAACCGTCTGAAAGTCCACATCAACGAAGCATGCAGAGGCGCGCGCAGCGATGAAATCAACAGCGGGCTGAGCTTTGAACTTCTGCAGTTTTTATCGAATGCATCTCCGGACTCGAATGTTCCGGATTCTCTACTCCGGATCCGCAACTATCTGGAAGAATCCATGGCGGAAAAACTGAATATGGAGGAGGTGGCAAAACGTTTTCACTGTTCCCTTCCAACGCTCAACCGGGAATTCCGACGCTGCTTCGGAATGACTCCATACCACTACCGGCTGGAACAAAGAATGAAAAAGGCGGAGGAACTGTTGGTTCAGACCGAACTTCCTGTCAAGGAAATTGCGTTTCTTCTGGGATACGGAAAACCGCTTTATTTTTCCGCGGAATTCATCCGTTCCCGGGGAATTTCTCCACAGAACTTCCGCCAGGAAAAAAGATGACTCCAGTGTGAATCTCAGAAACAGAAAACGATTTTTCTATAAAACCGCCTGACAGCTCTTGATTTCTCTCTCTGAATGCAGTATATATTTTCAGCATGAAAAAACGAGGGAGATTCTTTCTGCTCCACTAAAAGAGATCCTTGCTGTTGTACAACGGGATAATTTACAACATAAGATCAGCAGAATCTCTCCGTTTCCGAAGACAACCTTCCGCGCCGCCGGTCGGAAGGGGCCATCGGCAGCATGGATCCGGGAAAAAGGAATCGTCCTTTGCAAATATTTCAGAATCTCCATCGATGCAATCTCCGCAGAGATACAGAAAGAACAATGGGGGAAACAGAAGCTGGATTTCTAGTCTTTCCGAAGCGGATAAAATAATGAGGATATCTATGAAAGCACATGCATTATTCGCAATCATGATCTGGCTGGTCGGCTGCTTCATCGGGCTGAATGCGAAAATCCATGAAGTGGCGATTCATCCGGTCCCGGGGAGTGCCGGTGCCGTGGCAATCTGCGGAGATGAAACGTTTCTCTATCTTGCCGGGAGTGGAAAATTTCAAGTCTGGAACGTTGCGAAACAGCCGGAAATGCCATGCAAAACCGGAGAGCTTTCCGGTCTGCCCGATGGAGAGTGCCGCCAGCTCATCGTCCATCGTGGGTACGCCTACATAACGGCTCGCAACCACGGACTTTGGATCGTGGATGTTCGCGATCCGGAAAAACCACGACTTGCAGGGAATTTCGATACGGCGGAACTAGCCACCGGAGTGGATGCGCTTGGGGATGTTCTCTTTGTGACTCTGCGGGTCTTTGGAGTTCAGATTTTTGATATTTCCAATCCGGAAAAACCGGAACACCTTACACTTTATCGAACCCATGAAGCACAATCCGCGTATTGTTCCGGGAAGATTCTTGCTCTTGGCGAATGGGGGAATTCCAGCGTTCTGCTTCTGGATGTCTCCGATCCGGGGAACCCTGTGGAACTTGCCAAAATCAAGCTCGATGGATTTGGCGACGGAGTATTCATCCAGGACCGGATTCTCTATGCGGCGACCGGTCATCATTCCCGGAAGGGAAGCCGGGAAATGCGGCACGGCGCCGGACACGGTGTGGAACTGTTTGATATCTCGAACCCCAAAAAACCGCAAAGACTCGGAGGAGTGAAATTTCCGAAATTCTATTCCATCGGCAATGACTTCTGGTCGCTGCGTCCGGCGGGGAAGTGGCTTGCGGTCGCAGATACGCACAACGGAATGTTTCTTGTGGATGCTCAGGATCGGAAAAATCCGCGTATTGAAATATCCCTGCAACTGGCGAAGGTGCAACAGAAAAAAGCGGTAATGCCGGATTGTGTCGGCGGAGTGGTCCCCGGTAACGACGTGATCTACATTGCCGGAGCCAAAACCGGACTTCACGTACTCCGTGTTCCAGGAAGTCGGCCTCTGCAGAAACGGAAAGAGACTCTTACCGTCCGATCTCATCCCAGTCCGCCGGAAATTCCCGGTTTTGTCCATTACGACTGCGGAGGAATGGTGCGCCGTGCCGCTGTTTCGGGAGAGTTCCTCTATGTCGCAGCCTCCGCTGCAGGACTGAAAATTTTCCGTGCTGCGACGCCTGGATTGAAGGAGATCGGAGCAATAACGGGAAATCGGATTTACGATGTTGCAACCTCCGGAAATCTTCTGGTCACTGCCGGAGATGGTTTCGCGCTGACCACCTATCGAATTCAGAAAGATTCTTCCCTCCGGAAACTGGGAGAGTTCCGCTCCCGATGGCTGCCGATTCAGATGATTCATCTGTATGAAAATGGAACGATTGCGGCAGTCAGCGGAGGAACCGGCAGAGTGAATTTTTTCGATCTGCGGAATCCTGAAAAACCTCTGCTGAAAAATTTCTATCCGGAAAAACGGATTCTCTACGGAGATGCCTTCCCCGAACGCGAGCTTGATGGAAAAATTCCGGTAAATGTTCACGGCGCGGGGATCTCCTGGTACCGTCTGAATGACGGAGGTGGAATACGGGAAAAAGAGCTCGGAGCAGTGCGATTTCATCAGATGGATGGAATCACTGCACTGAAAAAATGTTTCCTGATTCCATCACAGAAAAAAGGATATTTTTTGCTATCACCCTCCGATTTCGGCGACGAAGGATTGAAGAGGGAGCTGTATGCGGACTTTCCCGTTTCAGGCAATCCCGTTTGGGATGGAAACGGAAGAATCGTCTTCTCCCACAGCCGGAACGGAAATGTTGCAGTGTTCAACGCGACAAATCCGAAACACCTGAAATTCTTGCGGAACGTTAATTTTCTGCCGGGGACTCCGGGCAGGATCGTTTTTTTCAAAGGAAAGATGGCTGTTCCTGCTGGATTTTCGGGTCTGTATCTGGAACGATGATCTTCTACGGAAGAAGGATGGAATGGAAAGCCTGATGAGATATTTCCACATACATTTCTCCACTCATTCTTGATCCGGAAACACTTTTACTCCTCAAAAACGTCCGTTTTCTGCCCGGCAGATATCTCAATGACGTACACATACATATCCGGAACGCAGAAAAGGAAAAAATGAGGAGCCTGTATTCCAGACACCATTCGGCGATTGAAAAAGATGAATAGCGTATGGTTGCCGAAATGTAATTTTCCAGCGGGACTTGAGGACTTGAAAACATTCCATCTCCGCGATAGATTATTCCTTTCAGCAGGAAAGGCGAAAAATGATCAACTGGAAAAGGAATCTGTTTTTTGTCTGGCTTTCCCAGATACTTTCACTTGCGGGCTTTGGCTCCGTGATTCCGTTTATACCGCTCTACATGCGCAATGTGCTCGGGGTGATGGACGATGGGGAGCGGGGACTTTGGGTATCCGCGTTCTATTTCGGGGGGCAGCTGAGTTTCTGTATCTCCATGCCGATCTGGGGAACGCTCGCGGATCGTTTCGGCCGGAGGGTCATGCTGTTGAGAGCGAATCTGGTAACCGCCCTTCTCTTTCCGCTGATGGCGTATGTACCGAACGTCTTTTACCTGGTTCTTGTCCGTTTTGTGATCTCGATTTTTTCCGGCACCGTCAACGCCGCGCAGACTCTGGTCGGCAGCACAACACCGGAAGAGCATCAGGGATTCGCACTGGGCTCCCTCAGCTCCGCGCTCTGGAGCGGCAACATGATCGGATACATGATCGGCGGAATTGTTGTGGATCATTTCGGTTACACGCCCGCCTTTTTCACGGGGGCGGCAATGCTTCTTGCCGCAGGTCTGCTGGTACTGTTTTTTGTAGAGGATGATTTTGTTTCGCGTCCGCGAATCGTTACCCCGCCCATTCGGGAAAAACAGAAACGGACTTTCTCCATCCGTCAGATTTTTCCGCAATTCGGGCATGTGATCTGGACCATTCTATTCCTTTTTATCTTTCTTGGCTTTGTCCGTAAATTCGACGATCCTTTTGTTGCGATTCAGGTGGAGCAGATCCACGGACCCGAACGGGCGGCATTCTGGACCGGAGTCATCTGTGCCGGAGCAGCCATCTCCGGCGTTTTCTCCGGAGTGGTGCTGGGATGGCTCTGCGATCGATTTTCCGCAGAGAAAATCGCCGTTCCAGCCACGCTTCTTTCGGGTCTGCTGATGATCCCGCAGGGAATGGCGGGAAACCTGTGGGTGTTCGGCGGGGCTCGTTTTCTCAATTACTTTTTCGCAGGAGGGCTCGATCCGGTCTTTTTGACTCTGATGTCCCGTGTGACACCGCCGGAAAAACGAGGATCCGTTTTTGGATGGGGGGCAAGCGCAAAGGTCAGCGGATCGCTGTTCAGTTCTCTGCTGGGAGGAGTCATCATCTACCATTTCGGAGTCCGCTGGATCTTCTATACCGGAGGGATCTTCATGCTTCTTCTGATTCCGGTTCTCTGTCTGCTGCCCCGGATGCTGAAAAACAGCCGTTGAATCTTCCACGTTTTCCGGTCTCCGAAACGAGTATCTGAATTCTTCAGACTCTTCAGCGCACCAGGCCGCTGTCTGCTTGAAATCAACAGCCTTCCTTCTTTCCGGAATGAGAAAGTGGACTCAGGCAGGTTTGGAATTATTTGGAAGGGAGGGTTGAAGATGAATGCTCTTGTTTTTTTTCCAATGAGTCCTGGAATACACTTTTTTTCTGAACTTCCTGAAAGATCCGGATACTGGAACGAAGATCATTGAGAAAATGATCGTCCGTTTCGAGTTCTTTCAGGCGAGAGCTGCAAATCCGGCATTCATTCAAATGTCCTGCACAGACAATCCGTTTCAAAACGGACATCTGGTGATTTCGGTAGAGTTCCAGTTCCTCTTTGCTGTAATGCTTCATTTTCAGTGTTCCTCCAGATTCGCAATGATATTCTTCATATCCGCAATGCAACGGCTTTTCGCCGTATAAACGGCAGAGACAGACATATGCAGAAACTCCGCGACTTCCCTGACCGGCTTGTTCTGTAAAGCATACATCTCAAAAGCAACGAAAGTTTCCGGCTGAACCTGTGTTTTCAGCTCCTCCAGAGCCATGTTGAACAGATGACGTTTCCACTCCTTCTCCCACAGCCTGTCCCAGTCGTCTGCCACTGGATGATTCCCCTCCTCCACCACCTCCAGAGGAAGCGTAGCATGTCGCCTGTGGTACAGTTTGATCGCATGATTCCGAATGATTTTTTTCAGATAATGACGGAAACGTCCCCGCGCCGGATCAAATTGAAAAACAATATGATCCGGAACCTTGTCCAGATCATAATTCTTCAGAATATCCTTCCGAAAGATTTCCGTCATGACCAGCTGAACCAGCTCCTCGTTTTCGTACTGAGTCAGAGAACAATCCATTCCGCATAGAAGAATCAGTGGTTTATAGGTCTGATAGAATTCATTCCATGAGATCTCATCTCCGGCTCGAACCTTTTTCAAAAGAGATTTTTTCGTGGTAAACGCCATTTTTTATTCTTTTCCGGTTGATTTCTGCGATTCTATGCACCTTACTCCGGGAAAAATGAGAAATCTTACACGTTATTCGTTTTTTTATGAAACGTCAGCGTTTTCAGGATGGATTCAAACTTCATACGCTGCTTTTGAAATGTCGAAAGCTTGGCCGTCATCGCGATCGCAATGCATTGATCTTTCATTGCAAAGATGTAGTTTTGAGTCCGGACTCGCTTCGGATTGTGCGAGAGATCAAGAAAAATGCATGAAATACCTTTAAAATCAATACGTTTCAGTGCGTAGATCTCGGTCTGAAATCCAAGTTCCCCCTGGTATTGTTGAAGAATTTCAAATCGCAGTTCCTCATCCGACAACTCAAGCAGCTGATCTCCGGGATAGTGAAGCCCCTGAACCGTAATATTATCAACAAACGACATGGTGTAATCCATGCAGATAAAGTCTATTCCTTTCTTCAGCTCATTGGCGAGAAAGGCCAACTGTCTGCTTTCAACGGAATCCGCACTCCCTTTCAGATTCTTTGTTCCCTTCAGTCTTTGCTGCAGCAGATCCTGATTCAGAACCACCCATTGAAATGGAATCCGCATAGACAGATTCAATCTCTCATTGAAATACTCTTTGCTTTTCTGCTGAGTGATGTCGAACGTCGGCTCCGGCCAGAAATACCAGAGGCATCCACCGCCTGCCGGAATCAGAAGGAGCAAAATCAACCAATGTTTCCGGAACAGATGCGCAGCAAGAGAAAGCATTCTGTGGAGATCAGTCCCTGCGCATTTCAATCGGAAAAGAAGTCGATCCTTCCATGTCTCTCCGAAAAGGAGTTTGCGTTTGATATCTTCCAGTTCGCAGGCGATGGCCTCGAGGGATGCAAGACGACTGACGGGAAATCTGTCGCAGAGACGGAAAGAGAGACGAATGAAAAATTTCAGGACTGGCGTAACAGGAAGATTTTCAGGAATAGCCGGCCATTGATGAGAGTCCTGTCCCGTCACCACGCAGTAGATGACTTTCCCGAAGGCATATAAATCGTTGCCCGGATTCAGGTTTCCTGTATTTTCATTGGAATTGCCGCGTTCTTCCGGCGGGAGATAATCCAGCGTTCCTGCTGCGTGGGTCATGCTTTCGCTCAGTGCCGCCAGAAGGCCGATATCACCTATTTTCGGTTTGCCTTTGACAAACAGAATATTTTCCGGTTTGATGTCCCTGTGAACCAGACCTGCCTGATGAATCGTTCTGATTCCGTCAAACAGCTCAGAAAGAATCGGAAAGATCTCCTTTTCCGACAGAGGCCCTTTGCTTAATCTCGACGCAAGCGTATCCGGAACATAAGAGAACGGATCGGAAGAATCCGCGGCATCCATCGTATAGAAAAAGCAATCTTTATCCTCTCCGACAAAGTGGATTTTCAGAAGCCCTTCCGCCTCCCCGGTAATTCTGCGGTAGTTGACCACTCCCCGCAATTCCCGTTCCCAGTACGATCCAAGTTTCTGCTTCGAAATAATCTTGACCGCAAGTTCCCGGCCGGAAAGATCCCTGCAGTAAAAAACATCTCCAAACGTTCCACTGCCGCAATAGGAAAGCAATTCCAGGCTATGAAACATTGTACCGATTTTCGGAAGCATATTTTCCTTTCTTTCCGCAGAAGAATCCTATTTCCATCCCATCTGCTGCGCAGGGATTTCAATGCAAAATAAATATAGCATTTCCGGCTTTCAATTTCAACCGGCGGCAGTCATCCGGGAACCTGGCGGATTGAATGAAATCATGTTGGAAAGATAGTTCATGGAATCTGCAAGATTTTTCCTGAAAACAGAATTCCGGATACGTATCAAGCCTTATTCATTGCTGCTGAGTTTGGAGGAAGTGACGCCGCAAGGCTTCTTCCAGAGACATTCCCAGGGAAGACATTTTTCCATTCTCATAGCCGAGGAATTCCTGAGCCGGCAGGAAACCGCTCTCAGCGGAACGTTTGAGCAGTTCCGCCGCTTTTGCAAAATCCTGTTTAACCGCGTTTCCATGGAAATACAGAAAAAAGAAAAAAACAGCTGCAGCAGATCTGAATTTTTTTTCATAGGGATAAAAATCCTTTTTTTATAAAACGTGGAGATATGTTTTCTCTCACATGGCGCTCTTGAAAACTATTTTTAAATGGAACTCCTGTACAAGATTTCTTCAGAGGAATAGTCCTTACTAGTTTTCATAATTTCTATAAGACATGACATTTTCTTTTTCGTTTATCAGTTGGTTCCATCATCTTTACTCTCTCCTTTATATTGTCTGCTAGAATTGGAAGAAGGTGATAAGTCCGCTCCCTCTGAACTCTTTTCTATTGATTCTTAATACATTCAGCGAAACCATTAACGTATCTACCTAAAATTATTTTGCATGCGATTAATAGCGCAGACATGCGACTATTGCTTTCATAAGCTTCTCCTTTCCTATCATTTGTAGTCTGGCAAATCAAATTCGTAAGGACTTGATTATATTCTTACTCCTGATAAAAAGAGAGTTCTTACATTTTTCAGAGAAAAATTCAAGAAATTCCGACAGATACTTCTTTAATACTCTTCCGATGAAGGGCAGCTGGTGAAAGCTTTTCTTTTTTATCTGGAATGCAGAAAAATGAAAAAAAATTCATTTTCTTTGAAAAAATCAGACAGAATCAACAAGTTCTCAGGAGTAAGATGAATACAGATATTAAAAAATGATAAAACAAAGGAGTTCAACCCCGCTTGTGACGGCAGATGCTCTGTCACGAATGGCACCCAATCGTACACGGGATGTTCCTCTGGGACATCCCGTTTCAAGAAGAATAGAAACCTTGCGATGACAAACTCAAAAACAGGAGGAGAGAATGTTTTATCTTATCGCAGTAGTAATCACGGTATTCAGCTGTCTATTTCCCGCATTCAGTCAGGAAGACCAAGTCGTTCAGGAAAACAGGGAAAATAAATCTATCGAAAGTCTGATTTCAGAATTCGAAACGCACCTTCATTTTTACTATCTTTTATCTCTTGGAAGTCTTCATGAAACATATGTAATAAGCAAGATTTCCGTCAGAAAAGATATCTATATCCATCGGGCAATTTTCCTGGCAAAAGAAATAGGTTCCAGAGAATTCGAATATAGAAAAGAACTTCCGGCGACTTACAACTTTTTCAGGAATTTCGGCTCCTTTCATTCGATCTGCAGAAAACTGATTTTCAATAATACAGAATTTGATGCGGAACATAAAGCATACTGCTCCGGCAGAAGTGCGAGCAATCAAAGAGGTTATAGTAATTATGGATCAAATAATAATTACGATACTGGGTGTACCATGGCAGAATCCCCCCGGAATTATTCTCTTGTCAATTCATCAAGAAGAAAATCAGAAAAACGCTTTGAAAAATACCTTGAAAACATACAGACAATGTATGCTTACAAAAGACGAGTCGAAGAAGATCTGCGCATGCTGAGAGATGCCGTGGAAAAGAAAAGAATTCAATCGGCGCCCTGATTGGAAACAAGGGAAAAGATACAAAATAAAATCGAAGGAGTCGCAGCGGAGATACTCCCTTACCACAAATTTCTGCTGCATCCTCCGATCCTTGTGACTAATGGAAAGTTTCTTTCCAGAAAAATGCTCAGGCATTCCTGATTGAAAAAATATTTATTAGCGTCTTTCTTTTCTAAATGTCTCATTTTAGCAAATGGGAAAAACATGGCTACGCGCTATCTCGTGACAGTATTCTGAAAAAGGAATATGCCTCCAAATTTTCATGGGACCCGATAGATATATAAAATCTCTTATTCTCAACGGGAAATAAGATAAAGCAAAATATATCCATGTCATAAGGTAGTTAAACGCAAAACAATGAAACTCTAAAAGATTTTTGAAGGTGTTGTTTTATGTTCGGTCAACAGGAATTCAAAGGGACGCTCTTTTCTGAGGATGGGCAAATCCAGTAAAGATTATTGATTTTCAGAAATAGTCGATGGTTTTTTTTTCCAAGTCTCTGGGAAAAGGATTTATACAATCGATAATAGAAAATACCTCTCATTGGAATTATCCAAAGATTGCTTTTTTTGCTGGAAGAGAATATTCCGGCCCAAAGCAGAATTGATGAGATTCTATACATATCAAGATTCATCACCCTATTTGAAAGAGGAAAAGGTAACTATTCAGAACGAAAATAAAACATTTTACAGAATTTTGGGGGATCATCCGTTACAGATTTAATGAATCCCGGAAATTGCTTTGCAAATATAAACGCGAAGTCGAATATTACTCATTGCTTCTGCAGAATAGCAGTATAGTCATTAAAGACCGAGCGATTTTATGGCTATATTCTAAATACACTACTTTTCTTCAACAATTCTGTTCAGAACTGTTAAAGGAGTAATAAATTAAAAAAAAAACGAATTTTATTTGAATAATTTGAAAAACAGATTATATTTTAAGAATTTCAGATGGGCGCTTAGTTCAGCTGGCTAGAACGCTACCTTCACACGGTAGAGGTCGAGAGTTCGAGTCTCCCAGCGCCCACCATTTTCAAAATTCTCCGCCGACCAGTCTTCTGGTCGGTTTTTTCGTTTTGGGGGTAAATTTGAGCTCAACTCGCGTTTT
>CAJKAR010000049.1 GCA_905197955.1 uncultured Lentisphaeria bacterium
TACTGTGTTTCGTCGCTTTCTGTCTGGTGCGAACCTATCGCTGGTGGATGCACGGGTGAGCATCATGTGCGAACACTGCATAGACTGCTTCTTCCGGGATGAGGACGGCAACAGGGAGATGTGCATCTTCGATCTCGATAACCCGGTCGAGATCAATTATTCCGATCCGGCCTGCGAGCACTTCGAACTGAGCGAGTCGGCGGCCGCAGAGCGGCGGAAGCAGCCGGGTGAACTGTAATCAGAAAAAACGAGGAGACACGCATGAAAGAGAAAACAATATGGCTTTCCGGAACTAAATTCCCTGAAAGCGAGGCGTATGTTCTGATTGTTTACAACAGAGATAAAAATGCTTGATGAAGAAAAATATGATTG
This sequence comes from uncultured Lentisphaeria bacterium, assembly GCA_905197955.1. Taxonomy (GTDB): domain Bacteria; phylum Verrucomicrobiota; class Lentisphaeria; order Victivallales; family UBA1829; genus UBA1829. The sequence goes on from CAJKAR010000049.1 coordinate 373, forward strand.
TATCGTGAGAGATTTCTTAAAAAAGACTTTATGTGATCGTTGTCATGCCTCATTGGGAAAAACAAAAATCATGTCGATTTTTAACACGGATCGACTTTGCAAAACCTGCTGGGAAAAAGAAAAGCGACACCCTGAGTATGAAAAAGCAGTGGCAGCGGAGCGTGCAGCGATAGAAAATGGGGATTGGGGATTCCGGGGAATCGACGATAAATAATTTATCGCAATGCGCGTCCATCTGTTCCCTTATGAATTAACGGTGTATTTGTGTCTTCCCCGTCATGTTCAATTACAATCACGGAAAGGTAGCCTTCAAGTTCTGGGCGTCTCCACACCGGGAAATATGGCTGAAGTTCAGGAAAATTACCGATTCGATCAGTGAGATACACATAAAATGCACGAGATGGAAGTATAAGTGTCCCTCCGGAAATGACATGATCTTGAATTCCAAGCAAAAGTTTATTCAGTGCCCTGTGACTTGAAGAAATATTCCCGGTCTCCCATTCAACAGCATAGGCAAATTTAGAGTTTTCTGCTTGGAAAAAAGCGTCAAGGGGGCCGGGGTTAACTCCGTTTACCAAAGATATGGAAATCTCAGTCTGCCATCCAAAGTTGACCAAAGTCTGGATGAATGCCTGTTTAATGGGTAAAACCCCATTCCCGTGTTTAACGGGATTAATGATGAAACGGGTGGTTCCTGGCGGGTTTACCACATTGGCAATAGCTTGGGATATTTCTTGCCCGCGATTTTGAATAAACGCCCGCATCTGAGTCGGGACATTATCAATCAAAGGAACCGTTTCTACGATTCGCATTCCTAATCAACTTCTCCATTATTACGAAAAAGGGGCAAAAAAAAACAACATATAAGTAATATACTCCTTGCTATTTGGGATTACAAGCTGTATATTAAGGACAAAGTGTAGAAAAAGGAAAAAAAATGGTCACTCTCTTTGACCTTCTCGGGCTGACCCACAAGAAAGCTGTGCTTGATTTTGCAAACCTAATAGGCATTTCTCCCGCAGAATTAAGATATTATAACGATTTAAAGAAGATCCCCTCCCGCGCCCTTGTAAACAAGATCGCAAAAGCAGCTAACATTTCTCCAGATTTTCTTAGATTTCGTTTAGGGGATTACGATCCGGAGTTACTCGAAAAGTTCTTTTTGAAAGATAAGAATACAACAGCCGACTCTCCAGAACATGCTGCTATCGAAACATCTCCTATGGAGCCTGTTTTCAAAACATCTCTGGGGAATCTGTATGAAGGAGACTGTCTCGATGTTATGAAATTGATTCCTGACGGCAGCGTTGATCTTGTTTTCGCGGACCCGCCATTTAACCTTTCTAAAGACTATCCATCAGGAATTAACGACTCACTAAAAGACGAGGACTATTTATCTTGGTGTAAAGAGTGGATTGAAGAATCCATCAGAATTCTGAAATTTGGTGGTTCCTTGTTCCTCTGGAACATTCCGAAATGGCATGTTGCCCTTGTCGGATATCTTGAAAAGAAATTGTCATTCCGTCATTGGATAAGCGTTGATATAAAGTATTCTCTACCAATTGCTGGACGACTTTATCCTTCGCACTACTCGTTACTTTATTACACAAAAGGAGAGAAACCAAACACGTTTCATCCGGATCGTGTCCCCATGCAAGTCTGTAAACATTGTTTCCATGAAATAAAGGACTATGGTGGATATAAGGGCAAAATGAATCCAAAGGGGGTTAATTTGGCAGACATTTGGACTGATATTCCCCCGGTTCGTCACTCAAAATATAAGAAGCGGCAGACAGCGAATGAACTGTCTGTTAAACTCCTGGATCGAATTATCGAGATGTCAACTAATGAGGGTGATCTTGTTTTTGATCCATTTGGCGGATCTGGAACGACTTATGTTGTGGCAGAGCTCAAAAAAAGGCACTGGATTGGTGTTGATATTGGGGACACGCAATGTATCGTTTCCCGTTTTTTGCACATTAACGATGATGCAGCGAATCTATCGGCTATCCGTGACAAGACAAATTGCCTGTTTACTCATGATGTTGAAAGAAAACGTGAAGAATTGCACATCTGGACACCTGCCACATTGGGCAAGACCCCCCAGAAAAAAGATCCCTTCGAAGATATGGACTCCCTTTTCTGAAAGGTTCCCATAAGACTTCTTTGCCTGTCAGATCTGCACTTACGCTCGGAAGCGGTGGTCGTGGTCAAATACTGTTTTATGCCAGAGCCGACAACTCGCGGCGAAGCGTTTCGGTTCAGCGAAATAATCCGAACGCAGCTGAAAAGCCAGGGCGGCGGTGTTCAGCAGCGATTTCAAATAAAAATCCGCGATCAGAAAAGAGAAAGAACACGTTGCCATAAGACTCTTTTCATGGTATATTACATATTCTAATGCAGGAGCTGCTCATGTCGTTTTCTTATGCAAACACAAATTTCCGCCACCGGCGGCTAACCGTCTACCAGCTCCGGGCTACCGTGAATGCATCGGGCGATTTGGATCATGCCTTGCATGCGGTCGCGGATCTGGTACTGAGTTACATTGCAAAGTATCTGTATGTAAAACTGCCATCAGAAGCAACGGAATATCGCAGTTTTGAAATTGATAGTAAAAGAGGACGATGTGAATGCGTATCGGTTGAAGAACGCCGCCTCTGGACTGCCCGGTTCCGTTTTACGACAAAGAATAACCTCTGCTGGTTCTATGATGTCGCCATGATTGAAGAGAACGGCAGGTTGTTGTTCGGTATTAAAATTGAGATCTCCACGGAAATCCCGCTGGAGGAAGCGCAAGCGCAACTGCCTCTTGTGACGGAGTTGCTTTCCAGAATCAGCCTGGCCCAGTTCAGACCGCTCTCGGCTTCTTCATGGAAAATTAATGATCCAGCCGAAATTGAAGATCTTTATGCGCTTATCACTTCTCCGTATCGCAACTTGCCGGTTATAGTGATTTCTCAGGTAAACTGGAAACATTGGACTCTTACCCCGAATCCTCCGGCTTTTCTGATCAACGATGATTATCTCGCCAGGCAGGTTGCCGGATATGCACACATCGTCCGGCTTTCCTTTCAGGCGGCGTTTGCATGGACAAAGCGCGTCGGGAAACCCTGGGCGGTTTACGACGGAGCATGCCGGACCTATTATCAAAATGTCAATATTGAGAAAGGGATTCCCGCAGGCCATCCGGGCAACAGAAAAGATAAAATCTGGTATTGGGTATATGACGGAGATCACGGACCGAATGCTTACACATCCTTCCTGATCCATACCGTCCATCAAACAGCATCCACCAACCGGACGGACTGGCGCGGGTTGTATTTCGTTCCCGATGCCCGGATTCTTGCTGCGGAATTGGAATTGGCTCACTCCACGCACCTTGCCAATGCACCTGCGCGCGAAGCCGCATTGAACCATCATGTCGCCGCTCTCCAGCGGAAATTGGACGCGGCGGAAGAAGAAAATGCGGATTGGCTGGCTGAAGTGGAACAAGCCCGGGAAATCGCGGAATTCTACCGGAATGAAAATATTTCCCTGCGTCGGCAGATTGATGTTCTGCGCAACCATCTGAAACGTCAAAGAGATGACAAAGAGCTTGATACGGACGTGCCGATTCCCCGGGAATATGATGCCATGCCGGACTGGGTCCGTCAGCATCTTGCAGGACGTCTGATTCTCCATCCACGCGCAGAGCGGGCTGTCGGGAAAGCGGAATATGTCGAGCCGGAGATGGTATACCGGGCTCTTCTTATCCTCGCCAATGAATACCGCAACAGTCGCATGGGGATTGGCAGCGATGAGTCCTTTCGAACTGCGTTGGCAAAATACGGCATGGATTTTTCCGATTCCATCGATAAAGCCAGAGCCGGTCAGGAGGGCGATGCCTATTTCGTCAATTATCCACCGGGAAGCAACAATCGCAGAATGCTTCAGTTTCATATTGAGCGAGGCAACTCACGTGAACCGCGCTACTGCATGCGGATCTACTTCTTCTGGGATGAGGAAAGCAATCAAGTCGTAGTCGGATGGCTCCCCGGACATCTCTCAAATCGGATCAGTTGAGAGACTACCACGACCACGCATCTAGCGTAATTGTGCTTTCCAGACGGTCCTGCTCTTGCCAGGGAACGAGAGAAAAGAAATTCAGCCCGGTCTCTTTTTCAACCGCATCAACCGTGACAGCGAAATCCTGCAGAGGACGGGTACTTCCATTATTTGGAATGATAAAACCGATCATTTTTTGCGGCGGAGTCAGGTCATAGACGACCTTGTAGTACCGATCGGGAACCGTGACCTTGTTGTTTCCGATCGTGATACTTTTCTCTTTCGGCAGAACAGGTCCGGTCACAACCATGATCTCGCCTTCCTGAAGCGCAAATTTGCGCACCTGTTCTTCCTGACGTTTCCAGATTCCACGGTTAAATGCAGGAACTTGCGGACTGATGTTGGAAAAGAAAAAGCTGTCCGCCATTGTTTGCTCGGAAAACGCCATGTCGGCGGCGGGAGCGAGGTGTCCCCGGTCGTACCCGGACTTGCAATAGTCGGCGTTTGTTGCGCTTCCTGTGGGGATTTCCGGATCTTCCCGGAAACGGTTTGTCCGCTTGGCCACTTGTGTCTGGACCTCGGTCCGGGTGAGTTTGTAAATCACCCAGGCGGGTTGTTCGTGATATTCGATGTAGCCGAGAGCAAAACCTTCCCGGTCGACAATGCAGTCGGCCTTCCCGGGAATTCCGAACGAAAGATTGTCATATCGAGATGATGCCACACCCCGCTGCAGCGAGGCTTCCGGAGCACGCTCCTCCGACCGGGATGCTGGATGAAGGAAGGTTGTAAGTGAGATGACAAGCAGGAACAGCAGAAAAACGCACGATCCTGCTCGGTAAAAATACCGTCTTCCGCCATTCTGATATCCCATTTTGCTCCTGTTTCGACTGATTGCTTTTTTACGGCATATCTTACATCGGGAGCTGTGACATCTTATGTCACTGCAATGGATTTCATCAAAAAGAGCGGCTCCACCTGCCATGCTCTGAAAGGTTCGCCAGAACCCGCACAATCACAGCAAGCAGAGCCGCAAACGGTCTGCTTACGTAATTGTGCGTATTAATCAAAACTGGCGATTTATCAGAGTACGCGATGCCGGAGAAACAACCCGGCACTATGTAAAAATTAAAATCAGTCTTCAGTTATGTTTTGATTTGAATCTGCCTCCATATCCTCTTTTGAGTTCAAAATACCAAGCACATATTGTAAATTATCACGTTTTTCTGTGAATGCAAGACCTTTTTTCGCTCTTTGTTGCCATAGACAGCTGGCTTTATCGGATGTTCGGATGCATGGTATTGTCACGCCAGAACCTGTACGATGACAGCAGCCAGAGTCAAAGGATTCCTGCCGCTCCGAAAACAGAACTACTCTTCCGGTCAGGAGGAGTAGTTCAGCTTTCTGTCCATAAAATTTCTGCAGAAACGATCCGTTTCAGGCAACAATTCAAGATCAAGGCGTTTTGCTTTTTCAATGCGGCGAAAAAGATCCTCTTGCGCTTGATCCACGACTCGCATCTGCAACCAGAATTCAGGCTTTCCATCGCGCTGATGGACTTCAATGGACATTCCACTTTTTTCGCGATTTTCCCAAAAAGCTTGAAAACCACGACAGCAGAAAAGAGAATGCCGTATAGAGGAGAACCGGTTGAAAAATGATGATAGTTTCATTGTCTCTGGAATTCCTGATTGTTGCCACCCTTATTCAGTGTTGCCATACTTTGGACGGTAGTTCCGGTAACAGCTTCTCAAGACCGCGCAAAACCGCCCCGGATGGATTATTCGCTGTCTGGAAGCGCATGCTGAGCCGTTCCGAGAGAAACTCGCTGAATCCCGGCATCTGCGACAGGCCGCCGACCATGGTGACGCCGCACTCGACGACTTCACAGTAAAGAACGGGATCGTTTAATGTCTCTTCGATCATCTGTGCAACCTGTTCCCAATGTGGAGTCCAGAGTTTCCGGAGTTCGGACTGTTCCAGTTGCAGTGATCCGATTCGGAGAGAATCGTGACGGCTCCAGATGGTTTCGGCTTCCCGCACTTCTGCAATGGAAGGATCAGTGGCAAACTGTTTCCGGCAGTATCGTTTCAGCGCTGCATCCAGATCGCGACCTCCGTACCGGAGCACTCCGGAGGAGAGAACGACGCCGCTACGCAAAACTGCAAACTGGGTGAATCCCGCACCAAGATCCAGTATGGCAAACGGAGTACCCTCTTCCGGACGATATCCGCATCCGGCGGCGGCCGCCGTGGGAGCCTCCATCAGAATGACACTCCACCTCTCCTGCTTCAGAATGCGGGAAAATCCATGGGCTTCGAATTCGGTCGTCCCCAGCGGAACGGCGGCAAATATCCTCGGCAGCAGCAAACGCTTCCACCACGGCTTCTCTCGAACCGTCTGTCGCCGGATTTCATGCAGCTGGGCAATAATCGCTTCCGTATCGGCAAAGAGGATGCCCCGCGGCGGGATGAGTGCATGGAATTCAGGGTGTTCCTGAAGCAAAGTCGCCGCCTCGCTACCGACCGCACAGACCTTTTGTCTGTTGGAGACCGAAACCGCCAGATTCGGCATGGAGAATGATTCATCTTCCGCCCACCAGCGCAAAGTCTCGGTTCCCCAGTCAATCAGAATCGTCACTCCATACGTGCCGGACATGGATCACTCCTCTCTATTCTTGTGTACAGCCGCATTCCTTCGCCTGCCGTTGTAATATTCGTTTTTTACCGTTACATCATCCGCAATAAATTCGTAACAGCCACAACTTCCCAGAAACATTGCAAAATGACGTTGCCGCCATGGAGACTTATGTCCCCTCGGGGCATTTGCACATACAGTTTTCAACCAATCCGAGTCTTTTACCTCAAGAATTGCATCGTAGGAGCCATCCGGAAATCCGCCGCAGTACATTTCACATGTAAAACGATACGCCGTAACCAGAGAAAATTCTATTATGATCTTCAGCGGCTTTGAATTCTCATCTTCGCAGTTGCAGATCAATTTACACGCGCAGTTTGTATGGGTCATATCGATGCTGACTGCACCAATTCCACCGGTGTTAAGAATAATGGGATTTTCAGTTTTCATCTACGATTCTCCTTGGTAAACAGTCCCTTTAAATCAAAAAACTTGCGACTTTCTTCCGTTTCATTTCCCCTCTGCCGGACGTAAAGAGGCTGCTTTCGCTTCCCATTCAAGCATGATATCCAAGGCATGACATGTGGGACATTGAAAAAGAATATAAACCCATCTGATATCACCTGATTTATGATGAGATAACCCGACCCACAAATTTACCGCAAATGCGCCGCATTTTGGACAAGTAAACATGATCGGAGCGCCAGCCCAATGTTGTCCGCTGTCCAGCAGATAATGAGTTTTTCTGCAAATACAACATTTTGCCGCGGAACCATTACCGGCTTCATAATATGCCTGAAATACATCATTCCTGCAAAAATGACATATCACTGGGTTGACTGTATCTACAGGGTACACATCCCGGGTATATTTTTTCAAAAAAGACATGACATCTCTACGTTTGCAGGAACGCTCCAGCACCTGTTTCAAGTGATTCATAAACTTGATCAATGAAATATATTCCATGCGTTTCCTGTAATGGGAAATAACGTTAAGGAAGAAGCAGATACCCAATAGTGTCCAGACTCCACCGGCAATGAATCCTGCATAGCACAATATCCTCATATTACTCATAGAGACAGGCCAATACAGACATAACAGAATAATTCCGGGGCCAAACAGAAGCAAAATCAGTATATCAGTAATCAATACCATCCTTTTTATCATACCGGATCCTCTTTCTGTCGAGAATGGCAAGGTAGATATTTTTTTGTGAGAGCCTTTCTGACATTCCAGGTCGTTCATGATTTCGCCTTCAGATACGACGCGGTGAAAGTCGGCCGTGCCGCGGAGCAGATCCCTCTTTGTACATTTCCGTTTCATTTCCCCTCTGCCGAACGTGAGGGGGCTGCTTTTGCTTCCCATTGAGTGAGACCATGATATTCCCAGGTATTGAACCAGATGTAAAAATATTGACCATCTGACCAGGTTCGGAAATAGATGGAAAATTCCAGGACCGGCAGCGGATTTTTCACCGGAATTTCCGACAGCATCCAGTCCGGTAGAAATCGAGTGTCGAAACTCTCGCGAGGTGTTTCATTTGAAAAAAGCGTCTCCAGAGCTGTTTGAATTTTCTTCGTATCGCCGGATAGTTTATAAATTTCACAACTGCTTTCATAGGAATTTGAAACTTTCAACGCTTCAAGTCGAACTTCCGCGGCAAGAGCTCCGAATCGGTTCCGAAAGATTTGTTCGGGAGTATCCACGTGAAAAATGGTGAAGAGCAAGCCTCCGAGAAACAGCGTAGTGAGCGTTCCCCACGCGAGCTTCCAGCTGTAGAACTTGAGCGGGAAACAGACCCGAGGCGGCAGAAACCCGGTTATAACCGCAAACAATCCACTCCAAAGTATCGCCTCCCGGGAGAAAGAACGCCAGACACCGTCACTTCGGAGGTAGCACAGATCGCTCGCCTGGAAAATCATCCATACTCCGGTCAGAATATAACCAGTCAGGAAAAAAAGCAGCGTCTGCCGGCTTTTTCCATCACGGATGAATGATGAAAGCTTCATGATTTTTCCTCCAGTTCTTCAAGCGTGAGGCTATACCCCCATTCACAGCTTTTTCCGTTGAATTTTCTCCCTTTCAGTTCAAGGCGGATGATACAGGATGCCTCCGAATCCAAGGTCAACTCCATCGCCGATCCAGGGAGAAGACAGGAAACACGGCCGGAACGCGGTTTATTTTTTTTTCGTCCGGCGGACCAATGTTGAAGATGGCGGGACAGAATGGTATCGATTTCGGTATGAGAGAAACGAACACCCGCTTTTGTTTTGATTTTCATTCCGACCAATTTCAATTCAAAAGATTCCAGTCGACTATTCGCAGGAACTTCCCAATCAAATTCCAGCACTCCTCCCCAGTTAAGCGGAAGTCGGGTCAATTTCAGAATTGGTGGATACACCTTCCAGGTACGGATGAAATATCGTCCGGTTTCCCAGACACCCCAAGATGTCAAAACGCCGAAAAACGCTAATGCGAGTTTTATAGAAAACGTACCGGAGTAAACTAATATATCGGTCAAACACCAGCAAATGACTCCTCCGAAAAGAAGCATGGGAATGACAAAACAATAAAATCGACCATTACGGTCAAATCGTATAATGGCTTCTTGTTTTTCGAGCAGCAGAATCGGAGTAATGATGGCTCCGACGAGTCCATAAATCAAGAAAAGAATCATGGCCAAACAACCGGGAATCATTCCGTGATTTTCACGAATCAGAACCGCATTCGACGGATTATTCGGATCGACCCGGCAAACCGTATGTTTCCCGACCGGATAATCACGAATCGCCGTCTTGCCGCGGTGATTATATCGTGTAGAGGCGCTGGGAAATGCAAACTGCGAAGACCAGAAACGCTGTCCGCGATAATCATATTGAAACTCAACTCTCGGTTCCCAATATGTGCCAAATCCCCGGCTCCAATGTTTTTCTGCGGTACTTTGTGTGATGATACACGGAACAGATTCCCATTGGGCCGAACTGATATATTGTCTTGCAGGAACGATACACATATTCCACGCGAGAACGATAAACATACTGTAAAGCGCAGCAAACAACATATATCCGGCAATCCACCCGGCAAGTTTATTGCCAAACTCAGTCTCATACCATTTTTTCACAGCTTCGCCTCCGGTTCTTTGTTGTCTTCCGGGCATTTCCAAAGCAACACTTCACAATTTATTGGACCGGTTACAATCTCTTGGTATACGGTATAAATTAACAATCCGGCGGAGAAAACAAAACAGACAACACCACCGGAAACAAATATATTATAAAGCCTGATATCTTCCACCCCGAACAAACGGCTTAATGAAATCAACTTTATCCCGGACGCAATCCCCCCGGCAGCAAGCAGAAAACAAATAACCCAGCCATATTTCAGGTTTGAACTTAGCCTGTTTGTTTCTCTCAAGCTCATGTTGGTCGTGGTTTGGCGTAGTTTGGCGCATTCCTCTTCGTCAGGAAAATGATCGGACAGAATTTCCCCCGGATGCAAACGAATGCATTGACGCCCGGTATGCACCAAATCGTTTCCACGCAAGACCCAGAATCCAAGAAAAATAACTGCCATTCCCATGATGCCGAAGAGCGTCACTAAAGTTGTTATCATCCCAAAATTCTCTGTTCTTACTCCATTCAACATATGAAAAGACGGAGCATATCGCCAATAAGTCACCGGATATTTTTTCCCTTGCAAAACATTATCGCGTCTATGACTTTTTACAAATTGCGATTTTCCGTGGTTTGTGTCAAACCTGTAGATGTAAGAAAAGGATTTTTCACCGTTCTGTACAGAAAGAATCGTTGCTGTCGTTTTTATGCCGATCTCAGGTAAGCGGAACGCAAGAGTCCATATGCTCGCAATCACCAGCAGAGCCATCACAAAGATCACCGCTCCTAAAACGATCGCAGATCGTCCTTCTTTGTGGCGACTCCGTAACTGCTGCCGTCGAGTTGTATCCGAACAATCCGGTTCATTTTCTCCCTGAAAATCGGTCACTATCCTTGCTCCGCAATAGCCGCATCCCCCGGTTTCACGGGCGATTGCACGCAAATTACCCTTATTCAAATCTCTATGGCAAACCGGACACGGGAGCGGCGGAGCATGCTTCCAGTCGAAAGAATCAAGTAAAACCCATAACGAAATCAACAATTCGATGAAAGCAATCCCGGAGCTGACAAACGGAGAAGATAGCGACATCTCGCTTTCCGGAGTTGCAAGACCGGTAAGCATTAAAAACATGCCGAACAAGGGAATAAACAGAACGATTTCCGGCATAACTCCATTGCTTTTTCCACCCTGAAGTTCTTTCGCTGAAAATGTCAACTGACTTTGAGGCGTGTTCTGAAAAATATCTTTCCGGCAATAGGGACATCTGCCTGAAGCCAAAAGATAGTGCATACTCCGGGAGCGCCATGGAGCCCCTCCCGTCTTCCAATCAAAAACGTATGACAGCGGGTAAGCACAATGCGGGCATAATAGTCTCGCCGGATCTCGAAAACACAGGGTGAGCTCTCCCAAATATCCACACATAACAATACAAATGATTGGAAATGAAATTTCTCCATGAAAAATACCTGTCACAATCAACCATATGATCCAAAAAACGGCAGAAGAAACCGACGCAATACGAATATTACGAGTCAACCGTTTTTCCTGAACGTCTACGGCGTTGCTGAATTCGCCACGGTCCAGCAATTTTATTGCGTCATTCGATACATCAGCCATGATCGCCTCCTTTCCCCGGATCATCATCGCGGACGAGCTTGCAGCGGCAGGTGGGGCAGCGGTCGTAATGAAGCAATATCCACTCATTTTGAGCCAATAAGGATTTGCAATGTGGACATTTGGAGGGAATGGCGGCCTGCCGTTTCAAATACAGCAAAACCATCTGGTACAGTAAAAATACCGCCCCGACAATGCACAGGAAATACCATTTTTCAGCTACACTGATGCATACAAGAAGAGGATATGCGATTAGTATCAGGACTATTCTTGTCCAGAGATTCATACTCCAGAGGCAATATCTTTTTAATCTTCGCCAGTCAATCATTTCCGGAGTATCCGGTTCTTCGGTAAGCTGCAAAAGTTTCGCACCGCACTCGGAACAGCAACCACTCAAACGCACAATCCGATATAAAGGTATTGTTCCGCATTCCGGGCAGTAAGCCGATTGATTCTCCGGCATCAGGTGGATTCGATGGAGTATTCCGACAATAGAGTTTACCGGAATCAATGTCGCAACTCCACAAAAGGCAATCACACTTCCCCCCATAAGCAGTACGACTTTTTCCATCAACGATTCCAGCTCAAGATTGCGTTTGATCCCCAATGCGAAAAAAAGCAGTATGACCAATGGAATGCCGACCAAAAGCGTTCGCATGTTTTTGATGTCGTCTGATGCGTAAGCCGATGGAGAATATCCTTGTTTTTTAGCACTGATCTCCGCGGCTGTCAACGGCAATTCATATCCCGGAGCAATACCGCGCGCATCGGCAAGTATTGCAGCATTGCAATGCGGACACCGTTTGGTGGCAATAGTGGGGCACAACTCATGCAACCGTTTCCCGCATGCCGGACAGTGCGGCCAATCACCAAGCCTTCGGCTGAAAGCAGAACATATACCCAGGAAAATTGGAGCGCCGCCCAAAACAGGCAGAATCCAGATTGCCTGTTCCTTCCAGTCACATTGCGCCATCCATTGTTTCCAATAAAATACGCCGATAACCAGATAGACGATGCCGATCATCCATGCCAGAATCGCATTGCGAAGACAATCATTGTCGGTTTCACGATTGATCCGTTCGCGGAACTCCCGCCAGTCGATTTTGTCGGAGCCATAATAGAAGTTCATGGATACCCCTCCTCATTTTCATCGCGAACGAGCTTGCGGCGGCAGTTGGGACAACGCAAAAAATATGAAGAATAACAATCCCGCCCAGCCGTATTCCAATCCGGAGGTTCCTTTAGAATCCGAAACGGGCCGAAATGACAGTATGGACATCTCAAAAAAACTTTTGCAATTCTCCGAAACCGAAAAAAATGGATTGCCAGAAAAATGATGAAAACCGCAATCCCCCAGGGGAAAAAGGATGGAATCGCCTGTAAAGCGTGTTCCTCTGGCAAACACAGCTGTATTATGGAGAAAAGAAAATATCCGAAGAAAAGCAAAGAGACAAGAGAAACTGTTTTACTCTTAGCAGCACAAACTTCCCGGAGCGTCGGTAAATCCGCCAGAGGCTCCGGCTCAGGCGGCGGCCATTCCGAATCCAGCTGTGGCCCGCAGGAAGAACAGTTGCCGCTCATACGCAGAATCAATGGATCGTAATATTCATGACAGTGCGGACAAACATTCTTTCTGCGATCTTTTTCTCTTTGATGACAGACGAACTTATTGTAAAGCCAGACAGACACGGGGAACAGAATAATCCATGCCGTTCCAACGCCAATCCATGTAAGTTGCGTATACAACAAGCCGCTTCCCGAAGCGTTCATAATGATCGATATACAAGCGAGTGCGCTCAGCAGAAAAGTGGCGAGGACAAAATAAATGTAGACGATTCCCTCACAGGAAGGTTTCTCATAAGGCTGCTCGCCGATTTTTCCGGGAATATACAACCGATTACGGCAATACGGACATTGATTTCCTGCCACAAGTTCAGAACGCCAGAAATACCAGCGGTGACAATGAGGACAGCGTTGAAATGCCGACAGCAGAATTCTGATCCCATCGCACACTGCGAGCAAAAAAATCAATATCACAGGCAATCCACCTATTGCCAGACGATGAATCAGCGTGGCAGCTTTTGGCGTGGACGCACAGCCCATGCCCCAGTGGTAAAGTTCAGGGAAACAGCATCCTGTCGCAACCAGCAGAATGCCTAGAAAAAAAGCACAATACCGTGTAACAAGATTCATTCGTCGAAAATGCCCCCGTTTATTACGGACAAACTGTTCTTGTGTCGGCAACTCAGGCATGATCGCCTCCCGCCACAGGAATGCCACACTTGCACGGCAGGAAGAAAGACAAAGGAAAGAGTTCAAACGGGAAAATCCCGTGAGACCAGTATGGGTATCCGCTATTTTGCATTCGTGTCAAACTCCGCTCCCGTTATGGATCAAATCAACATTCTTCCATCATTGCACAAATTGTGACATTTTCCGGCAATACGGATGACGCTATAATTTCTTGCAGGGAAAATACATCGGAATCAAGTACAATTCAAGTTTTTCAGCGGAAAAGGTTCTGATTTCCGGTTATTTTTATTTGCAATCGTCCTTTTATTGCTGTATCGTTAAACAGAGACAAAACAACCCTGCGGCTGTTTTTCTCAGAGCATGACCGTTGAAGAACAGCCGCACAAGTGCGGGGAGGCCTTGTCGGATGCCGGGTTTCGACAATAAAAAAGTCCTTTGTGCGGATGGGACCCGTCCGAAAATTTTTCATTCCCCGATTTTCCATACTGCAACAAGTCCGGATTTTCTTGTCTTGGGGGGATGATGATGAAATTTCAAGAGTGGCTGGACTGGAAAAAGAATTGGCCTGTTTTCCTTTTACTCATTCTGTTTATTCCGGCTCTTTGGTGGTGGCATATCTGGAGTTCGGGAGTCCTCTTGAAGTGGTGGCAGGGATTGGAAAGGCAATTCGCTCCATCCTCCTTTTTTCGGTGGGAAGAGTTCATTGCGCTTCATTCACATCAGAATGAATGGCCTGGACGGGTTGGATTTTATCTGATCATCCTCCTTGCCATCTTTTTTATTTTGCTAAGTGCAATCAGGATCATTAAAACAGAAATCAAAATGTTACTGGTGCCATTTATTCTTACAATGCTCCTTCAGTTTTTCTCAATCTGCCTGTGTCAATCCGAAGAGAAAAACAATCGAAAATTCTGTCCGGTCAATTTAAGGAATTATCATTCTGCATTGATAAATTATGCTGCCGATTATGGCTTCTATCCAACAGTTCTGCCAGATAAAGAAGAAACAATCGAAAAATATCGTCCACACTCTCTTCCTCTGAAAAACAGAAATTATCTGTTTCCCGGAGCTGGGCGAAAGATCGGAAAAGAGCGATTCATCGTTATGGAGGATGTTCCCCACGCCCATGCCGGAGACCTCCGTCACCGTCTCTGGTCGGACGGGACCATTGATTTTTACTATTCATGGGAAACCCAAGGAGATCCCAGATGAGAATCTTTGTTACGATAAAACAGCTCGGCAAACGCCGCGATGTGCTGGGACGTATTCCGTTTGATCTGCCGGAAGCGCCGCGAACGTTGCGCGATCTTTTGACCATGATGGTGAAAACAATGGTTGCTCAATATAACGCCAGAAAACTGGAAACTCCTGTGTTTCATTATCTTGCGGAAGATGATCTGCGGAATTCCGCAGATCAGACCGGAAAGGTCGGCTTCGGAACGCGTTATAATGAAAATGATGCCGATCCCGAACGCGCAGTCACTACGGCAATACAAGCCTTTGAGGACGGTCTTTACCGGGTGTTCGCCGGAAATACCGAACTCGCAAGTCTTGATGCACCTTTGGAACTTGCATCGGACGAAACCATAACGTTAATTCGCCTGACCATGCTGGCGGGAAGGATGTGGTAAAATGGCTGTAACCAATTCCCAGCAGCGGGAAAAAGAGATTTCCGCATATTGGAAATCACATCGTCGCAGATGGAACTTTTTGCCCGTATTCGCCAAGCGGATCTGGCTGATACTCACGGTTGGAGACGAAACAGAGAAACTTTTTGACTTTTATTTCTGGAATGGCGAAACGCAGAAACTGAAAGCCCGCACAATTCGCTGTTTTACCCAATCCGGACTTACCACATGGATGCTGTGGAATTCCGAATGGCGCAATGCCGTCATCTCGGCACTGCAGCACCGCCTGGCAGGAATCCATCAGTTCGGACTTTTCCGGCGAGCGTTTCGTTCTCCCGAAAAGACCGAGCGCTACGGGCATGTTATTTTTGAACTGTTGAACTGTTTTGTCCACGTCTGTGGATTTGATCTCACCCCGGATGAACTACTGACTCTTTTCTGCAAACATCCGGATTATCTGGAACAGCAATTCTGGCTGCGGCGTTGTCTTGCGCCGCTCTTCGCAGCACGTCTTGATGCAGGCTCTCCGGTTGTGCTGGATCTCTGCCGTGAAGCGGTTTACGACAAGGGATTCTGCGGACAGGAAATGATCGAAGGACTCCTCTATTCCAAACAGGAAAGCAGCTGGAAGATGCTCTCCGACCTTCTGCTCGCCGCCCGTTTGCAGGAGGGGTTGCGACAGAATATCCTTGAAGCAGCTTCCGACTGTCAGCCGGAAGCATTTCTCTACCTGATGAAAACCGTATTGGAACATGATTTTCTGCGTTTTCCTGCAACAGTACGCGCCTTTGACGTCTGGACGGGTATGAATTTTGCCGCCGAACGTCCGGCCTCTGTTCGCAAGGCATTTGCGATGGCACTGGAAATGCTGCAGTCGCCCGAACGTCGGAAACAGGCGCTGGCCGATGGAGACCCACTCGAACTCTATCTGGCCCTGTGGGCATCCGGGTGCACTAATACGGACACGGCATTGGCGGCTATGCGCACGGTATTAAAAGATGTTTCCGGTATGCGTCGCTGCGCTGCGCTCTTCTTTCTCGAAAATACCGGGGAAACCGTCACATATCCCTTTATTGCCGAACGCCTGAATGATTGCAAAGATGATCCGGCATCGCTGGGAGAGCTTCTGTCGCTGCAGCCGGACGGGAAAACTTTTGCGCAGGAAAAACGGAAGGTAATTCCCCAGGAGGCGGGAGAACGTCGGAAACTGTTTGACAGTTTCCGTAGACTGCTTGAGGAACTGCCTCTCAAAGAACGCAAGCTCAGCCATCCCTTTATCGCCGGACGGGAAATCAAGCTGTCGCAGTCACCGGTCTGGACAATACTGGTACGCCTTGCCGCTTACGGTCCCGACTTTGATTTACTGCGAACCTTGTCCGAGCTTGCTCCGGCACGATCGGCGGCGATGCAGAATCTGTTCCTTGATGAGGGGCTCTGGTTCATGAATTTCCCATACCGTTATTTTTACCCGTCCGATGCGGTTCTGCGGAAATATCTCTACCAGACGGCGGTCAATGGTCGCCAGACTACGGTACGGATACGGGCGCTGGCTCGCATGGAACAACTCTCCGCACCGAATCGGGAAGAACTTTTATCCCTGACCGGACTGCTGAACCTCAAAACCGATTCCATCCGTGCTTCTGTGGTTCGAATAGCACGCAAGTCCCGCTGGAAACTTGCATTGCTTGCTCATCTTCGTGAATCCGGCGATACGGAAAAACTTCGACTGCTGGAAAACTATGGCAAAAAGGAAAAGCATCAGCCTCAATACACATGGAAGAACGGATTCGGGCTGTACACCCCGAAACAGCGATGGAGTTTTGCGTTTCCGCCCGGCAATGTGACCGATCATCCCCGGAATTGGGTTCATTCCCAGTTTGCCGGAGCCCAAAAGCTGATCGCAGAACTGGATGTACTGGTAGAGATCAACAAGGACTATGAATTTCCGCAAACCACTTACAGCGGCTGTCAGAATATGTTGGTACTTGGCAATATCCAGATCGAAAACGGCTGGAAATTTGCGCCCCTCAGTTCCGATCGGGAAACATTTGATGCGTATCCTCTGGCGGAAGTCTGGCGTGATTTTTTCAAAGCACATCCTGCCACAGTGGAATTGTTGCTGACAGCACGGACATTGGTCCGCGCCGGAGGGAATTCCTCACGGAATAAACTACCTGCAACGGAGCTGGATATCTTTTTCGGCAGAGGTTTTACAAAAAACATCCCGACGGTTAAATTCCCGGCACAAGTCGGTAAAATTCTGGAACTGCAATTACTGGAGAGTGCACCACCGGAACGGATCGTGCAAATCATTTCCGCCATTCGCTGTCATACACCATGGTATTTTTCGTGGATGTTGGGTGCGTGGTATATACCGGCAGTGAATTGTTTTGTGGAATTGCTGGCCAATCTGCCGTATACTCCCGACGTATTCAAACTGCGGGCCTGGTATTTCAGGCATGCGCCATTTCGAGCCCTTGAAAAATCCATGCTACCCAATTATCTGGAGGCACATCGAAAAGGATTGATTTCCGAACAGGAAGTGTTCCGGTTCATTTTTGAGGACAACTCCGAAAGTTGGGGCTGGAGACTGCCGCACAATTTCCTTTTGCGCCGTCCTGAATTCCGTAAGGATCCGTTGCTCCTGAAAGCGGTCCGGCGTCTCGCCGACACCGAATTGGAGGAACGGCAGGAACTGCCGATTGATGTTTCAGGCTTGATTCCGGATTTGCGCTATTTGCCCGGGACGGAATATTTCGTCCGGATTCTGCGGCATTTCGGCAGTGAGCGTTTTGTCCGTTCCATCGGCTGGCGTGACACAGGAAAATATGCTCTTTTAAGTGAAATGCTGAAAATGGTGCGGCCGCTTCCCGGAGAAAACGGAGAAACCCTGAAAACGCTTCTCAGAGAAACAACCATTGAACCGGAACGTCTGGTCGATGCGGCAATGTTCAATCCAGCGTTTCTGGAGATCGTCGGAGAATATCTCAATGAGCCGGGGCTGGCATCCGCAGGCTGGTATTTTCACGCCCATATTGACGAAAGTTTCGATGAGGAAAAAAGTGCCGCCGTTGCACGTTACACGCCGATTCCCGCTTCCGATTTCAATGATGGTGCATTTGACCGTGACTGGTTCAAAAGTGCGTTATCCGGAGTAAGCGAACAACGTTTCAAACAGTTGTATGAGGCGGCTAAGTACATTTCCTCCTCCAACCGCCACCGCCGGAGTCGTATTTTTTCTGATGCGGCACAGGGGAAACTCACTGAGGAGGCTGTGGAAAAGAAGCTGGCAACTACTCGCGACAAGGAAATGCTGATGGCATACGGTCTTCTGCCCGGCCGGAATTTCCGGCATCGGTATGAGACCATTCAGCGTTTTGCCAAAGAATCGAAGCAATTCGGTTCTCAGCGTCAGGCCAGTGAAAAACTCGCAGTTGCCGTTGCCATGGGCAATCTTTCCCGCTCGGCGGGATATACGGACATCAACCGTTTCCAATGGGCAATGGAAGATGACAAATTTCAGGAGCTTGCCACTTATTTCACTCCGCAGACCATTTCCGGTCAAATCAAGGCTTTTTTGCGTCCGGATGAATTCGGACACTTGACACTGGTTGTCAACAAGTCCGGCAAGGTGCAGAAAACACTTCCGGATGCGTTGCGCAAGCATTCCAAAGTGGTCGAATTGCGCGAGGCGGCCCGAAGTCTGCGCGAACAACAGCGGCGCAACCGCAGAACGCTTGAGAATGCCATGATTTCCGGCGATCCTTTCCGGAAAACCGAACTGGCGTCACTCCGGAAAAATCCGCTTCTCGCCCCGATGCTGGAAACACTGCTGTGGACGGACGGGAATCAGGTTTTCCTCCTCAATGAGTGGCCGGCTGGTGTCAAGGAAGCAAAGATTGCTCATTCACTTGATTTACTCAAGTCCGGCTCCTGGAGCGATTGGCAGAAACATTTTGTCGAAGCGCAAATCCGCCAGCCGTTCAAACAGGTGTTCCGCGAACTCTACATTCCTGTCGATGAGGAGAAACAGGCAAAACTGAGCTCCTCACGCTACGAGGGACATCAGATTCAAGTACGGAAAGTGGCGGCAATTCTCGGCTCACGCGGCTGGATCAAGGATGATTGCGGATTATGCAAAGTCTTCCATAAGGAAAATCTGATTGTATTTGTCACTTTCCCTGTGGATTGGTTTTCTCCTTCCGAGGTGGAATCGCCGACGATTGGCAAGGTTACACTTTCTGACCGTCGCAACGGGAAAAGCGTTGCGATTTCCGAGTTGCCGGGAGTATTGTTCTCGGAAGTGATGCGCGATCTTGATCTGATGGTGAGTGTCGCGCATGCCGGCGGAGTCGATCCGGAGGCGAGCCATTCGACCGTTGAAATGCGTGCCGCGCTCATTCGCGCAATGCTGCCGTTCTTCAAACTTGACAATGTCCGGATCGAAAAGAGCCATGCGTTCATCACAGGTAAATTCGGAGAGTACACGGTTCATCTTGGAAGTGGTGTCTGCCACAAACAGGCGTCCGGGATGCTGAACATCCTTCCGGTACATTCGCAGACGCGCGGCCGGATCTTCCTGCCGTTTGCCGACGACGATCCCAAAACGGCCGAAGTCCTGACAAAAATTCTCTTCCTCGCCGAAGACGACAAGATTAAAGATCCTTCCATTCTCGAGCAGATCAAAGGAGGCGGTCAGTGAGCTTTGACAGACTGAAAAAAATCTCTATTCTCTCGTCGGCAATTTGTAGACTGCTGAGTGTTTACGCCGTCGATGCACAAATCGAAATCTGCAAGGCGGAATCGATGGGAGGGAATGAATGATGCGCATCAAAAACTTTAAAACCATAACATTCAGAAAGCTGGACGTCAAGCTCGAAAAGACTCGTGATATTCGTATTTTGGACTGGTTGCTTCATGATGCTTGTTTTGATTTCTCACAAATCCGTTACACACGAAAACGGCTAACAATTCCCTTGACGCGCCATCCGGCAGAATGGGAGAATGACAAATTGCGTCCGGTTAGTTTGGTGGATGGTGAATTGATTTTATATCCCGTGCTTCGTCCCTGCGACTGGCAGATCACGCTTTCCGGCGAATGGCTCAATAAGCCGGAGCGTCTGGCGAGAATTGACGTCATCGGAACAAAACTCACCCGAAAAGTCGATCAGGAAGGCGATTTCCCGCCGGAATACCCGCCTGAAGTATGGTATCATTTCCGCTTGAAACTGTATAACTACATGCTTCCGTGTTATCTGGATGTGTTGCTTCGCGGCTGGAAGGATTTTCCATTGATCCGTTACCATGACATCTCCAAGGCGTATGATTTGGCAACCCGTAAAACCATCATCTATCCCGGAGGCCGCCCGTGATTACCTGCCATTGTCCGCAATGCGATATAACCTTCCGGCATGAGGATGCCGAGGCGGTATTCTGTCCGAGATGCAAGACGACTTTGTGTGAAATTATTCTTGAAACTGAAGAAAAAGACCAACCTCCTCCCGGCAACGACTTTGACAAGAAGGCGGTAGGATGCGGAATTATACTGTCGATATTATTTCTTATGCTCTTTATCACTCTGGGATATTTCTGGTGGCAGAGTTCCCGGGACTTTTTTACTCCACTGATCGTCCTTGTTATGCTTGCGGCTGCTCCGAAAATGATCAGTTCTCTCTTCGAAAACCATATACCGGGATGTGTCTGCAGTGAAGACTTTGAGATGTATTCTCCCGTCTATCGGATCGTGAAAAGTGTTTCAACATTCCTGTATGTCTTCCTGGCATTCGGAATCTTTTTGCTGGTGCTTCCATTTGCGATAATGAGTGGTCCAGCAGGATTCCTGGTTTTCCTGGGAATACTCTCACTTCTGCTTTTACCAGCATTGTTTTCGGTTTTCCGGCGCAGGGGGATGCGAAAGGTTCTGTTATTGAGCATCCTGGCCGGTGTAATCAGTGGAATATTGTTGATCTGGGTGGCATTTCTGGGGCCGTTGTCCCGCGCAATGCGACAAGTCTCATCCGCGACACAGCAACAGGAGACACATCCGTGATCACCAGTTATTACTCCGGATACAAGATTGCCTTCCGCCGAGACAATGATGCCGAAAAAAGCGTCTATTCTCGCCGAAATGTCCCGCAAAAGGAGGCCTTATGTCGATAAACCTTACAATCATGCGGCCGGAACCAATTACGCAACAGGAATTTTACGCTCTTGTTCCGAATGATCCTGAGCTAGATTTTTCATCATTGGAGAACAGAATTCAGGGAGTGTTCCATGCCTATCAGCTCGTGCTGAATCAAGGTAGAATTGATGTCGTCAGTGGAGTGGAAGTCGAAGAACTGCCGATTGGAAAATTGATGGAAATAGCTGAGAGCTTGAATGCCAGATTGTTTGAAGATTTTGACGGAACATTTTTCCGTAAAGATGGAGAGAACTTTCAAGACCATAATTATTATGAAAAGTGCTGTGGGCAAAGATTATTGATAAGGGATGCATCTATCCCGCAAACATCTCGGACCAAACATCCATTAAGGGGTACCGTAATTGGGATTCTGCTGACTCTTTCATTGGGAGCTTTCATATATTATTGCATCCTAAATGGCGTTTATACCTTTGCCGTATTCGGGGTATTGGCATTCAGTTTTTTGATCACATATTTCATGACAAAGCAAGAGCGCATTTATAAAAAGCGTGAAAAACAATCGGACTTGCTGCAAATTAAAATCAATAATCAGCTTCAGGCTTTTTTTGACAGGTTTTCCGAAATCGTAGGTAGAGAGAAAGTCTTGTTGATTATGGCAAACGGTGCGAGAAAGCGGCCTTCGCCTGAATTGCAAGCTATTGATGAGGCATTGAAGAATACGTCCGTCATTGAGAAAAAGCTGTCCGGGGATGAATCAATTGTTCCATCCAAACGCATTGTTGAAATTAATGCGGAAATACAAAAAAATCGGAACTGCCGGATCATTTTATTCTATAACGCGTTTTCGTGGAAAAACATGGTTGCCGAACTTGAAAGTCTTGAAGTCATTCGAAATTCTCCGGAAATTCCGCCCCGGATTGCAGTTCTGCAAACTGTATATGAAATGGGTCAAATGCCTGTCCCTGTGGATTTGACCGGGCTCGCAGAAAAAAAGAAAATAACGATTGCGTTATGTATGTTTATCAATCGAACGAATGGCAAAAATGGAGAATGGCTGATTCAGGACATGAACGCATATTCAACCGGCATTTCTTATCAATTGCCCGATGGAGTAACCTTTGTCGCCGACGACGACTTGGCGACCTTCAACCGGGAATACACTGCCCACGGTTTCAATGAGGCGATCCTTTGGGCAGATGCGTATTCCAAAGGAACCGGATTCAAACCTCTACCGCTTAACCTTATCATCACTACACTTGAATCATGGCCGTCACGTTTGAATGCTGCCGGAATCCAAACGTCTGTCCGTGTCGAGGACTTTTACGAATGTTCTGGACGAAGCATAGAGACAGGCTGTTGTTTTGACGGGCTGAATTTGACGGTTGAATTTGACGGATATCCTGTCTGTCTTTTATGTTTTATCAAAGTCCCGTTTCCAGATTCCGGCAAGATCGAAGCATGTTTCTATTGTGAAAATGAAAAACTCCTTGAGGCTTTGAAACATGCCGGACTGGAAAATTAAGTCGTACAGAAAGTCAGAGGTTAATCCATGAGAATCGCTTTTGATCTGGACAATACATTGATCTCTTCGAATTTCCCGCCGGAGGAGTGCAGAGGGTTACGCAGAATGTTTCTCAAGGAAAGACTTCGCCGGGGAACAAAATGGCTCTTCCGGCATTTGAGGTCCCGAGGGCACCGGGTTTGGATCTATACGACCTCCTGCCGTTCCGAAAAATATATTTCGCGTCTGTTTCATGCCTATGGACTCAACCTGGACGGCATCGTCAATCTGGATCGACACAATCTCAAGACCCCGCCATGCAGCAAATACCCTCCCGCTTTCGGGATTGATCTCCTGATCGACGACAGCCCGGGTGTGGAACGGGAAGGCCGGACACATGGTTTTTCCGTAATCATCGTTTCGCCCGACAATCCTGATTGGGCGGAAAAACTCCTTGACGAAATAGACCATCTCCAGTTTAGGTTAATGACAGATGTGAAATGATTTCGGAGTATTGCCATGAAACACATGCACATTGAACTAGCTTTTGGAATCAATATCATTTTATCAGTTTATATGTTATGTTTTTCCGGTCTGCTGAAATTTTATTGTCAAAAAGAGCCTGTAATTGGAATCGTAAAACTATTATCAATATATGGTTTTTATTATTTCATCTTCCTTCTTGGTATGATTATATTTTATACGTTTTCGAGACGATTATTTCTTAAATATATAGCGTTATACTACTTGATTCCATTTGCATTTCTTTGTCTTACGTTGTTAACTTTTTTTCTCTTATATTTCGAAGCACATTGGAAAGGAATACCAATCAACTAATCCAATGGAGACGAACGAGAATCTACGTTAAACAATGGATCAGAATTCGGATCAACACGGAAAGTGACTGCATGATGAAGATCAATTCAAATCTTTGCAATATCAGCTTAGCAGTTCTGCTCGGATGTGTTCTGTTTCCGCTCTTGACGGTAAAAGCAGATTCGGAGGTTTGCGTTGATCCATTCGTTCCGGTTGCGGAAATTTTCAAGGCGGCGGAGAATGCAATATCCAGATTGGAAAAACGTCCGGCAGATGATCTCGCTCAGTTTCTCCGGTCGGAAACAAGGAAAGCTCTGGCATGGCAGGAAATTGCCGATCTTGACGAGCAACTTTTGAATTTCATCCTTTTGCGACAGAACCATGGTGTTGAGGCATTGGAACTCAAATGGCGTCAGTATTCCGCCGGATGCAGGGAGAAGAGAATCCTGCTTCTGCTGCTGAGCTGGAACTATCTGCCGGAACATTGGGATAACGCAGCTTATCCTGAAAACAGCGTCAGATATTGGGATTTAAGCGCATGGGATCCGACATCCGGAGAGTATCAGGCCCGACGGGAAGAAATCGACTTTGTCCGCAAACATGGGCGCAACGCTTACGACCGGATAGAACGATTGATTGCCGCAGGGAAGCGTTCCGATCGCTGGAATACGGTTCTGATTCTTGCCGGATGTATCTTGTGGTGGCTGGGCTGTACACTTCTCCATCCTTTTCTGCGGCGGAAAGAGGGTGAATACAATTTCCCAACAAGAGCGTCCATAGCCATCCGCTGGCTTGGAATTCTGATACCGATTGCAGTCCTTCTTGTGGCGCTTCTGTTTGAAATAAGAAACTTCCGATAGGAGAGAGACACCTTATAGCCTCAAACGCTTGCAAATCCCACATCCTGGATATAAGTTACTGAGAAAATGCCACTTTGCCATACAACGTTTTAGTGTGGAGGGGATCGTGATTCGCTGGATATCAGCCGTTCCATTCTTTTTGCTGTTTGGCTTTATTGCCGGAATGCATTTGATAGGGACTTGGCTATTTTATGTAAAAAAACAAAAAAACGGCTCAATGCTTCCTCTCTTAGGGGGGCTCTCCGGCGTGATCGGCCTTGCTATTCTGGACTGGAAACTTGCGCTATACTGGTTCTGGGTTCCACTGTTACTGGACTGGGGCAGTTTCCCCTTGCTGTTTATCACGTTATGTTATTGGCTGTCCGGAGAAATGGCGCGAGACGGGCATATCAACATGATTCCACGAGGCGAACTCACGGATTCTCCGAATTCGCTGTTGTACCCCTGGTCTGCCGAAGAGAATCGGAATCTTAGCCGGTTGATTCCGTTCAATTTCAAGTGTTGGAGACTGACGACATTTGCACGCCGCGCCGATATGGATGAACTTGCCGCAATGAACGGGAAAGGCGAAGTCGTGACGCTTCATTATCAGATCGGCAACCGCCATTTCGTTGATTTCACCGGGCGTTATCCAAACTACAAAGCATGGAAAAATCAGATTGTCAAAAACAATGGAATGGATGAGTATTTATCTCCAGATGAATTCTTGATTCGAGAAGAAGCTGGATCCATTACACGCGAAGACTGGCAGAATTTATGTCTTTGGATCTTGGAGCGAGGCAGTAACGATCCCGTGATAATTGATGTCGCCGCCAACGGTATGGAGAATTGGCAGTCCCGACCGGAAGAGACCAACCATATTCGACAGTTGGCAGGGATTTTGCACATGACAGAAAAATCGAAACTCAAGAGGATCGAACGCACACTAATTGACAAGTACAAAGCTGGAGAATTACCTCTCGGGGGCCTAATTCGCCGGATGGAAGCCATCTGGCTACGCCATTCCGACTATGACGATTTGCAAATATGGTTCGCTCTAAGTGAAAGTCTTGGATATTACGATCAAGGCAAAGGTACGTTAATCTATAAGCTCAATGCGAAAAATCCGCTGAAAAGCGCCGAAGACATTCTGCGCAAAAGTGGAAAACTATAAAGGCACTAACCATGGGCGCGGAAGGATATATCTGGATAACGAAATTCAAAAAGAATCTGGCAGATGCTCTGCAGGCTGCACGGGAAGAAACATTCGCATCCGGGAAATTTTTCGGTGCGGATAAACATCCAGCCAGTATTGAGGACGCCATCGGACTTGGCGCGGAATCCGGTACGGGATCACTGCTGGACATCGTCACTGTCAGCGAAGCCCCGGAACTCTGTGCTGTCTGCCCGCTAAGCCCGGAAGAACTCCTCGAATTTTTCGGATCAGAACAGCCCACAATCGAACAAATTGAAAAATCCGTGTCTTTCTGGGCCTCCTTCGATCGCGGCGAAGCACGAGCCATTACGCTTTACGAAAAAGGCCACCCTGCACGGATCTGTTTTGCCGGATGGACAATCGACGCTCCTGCCGCTGGGAACGGATCTTTCGAGGATGCCAGAGGAAAGAGACCCCCGTTGAAAAGAAAAGTGGCACCCCAACCAATATCTGCTGAAGAACGCGAGGCCGATTTAGAATTTTTCAGAACTTTTTTGAACGATTACGAAAAAGCCTTCAATGCCGGTCAGATACATCATGGCTTTCAAGCTGATTTTCAGCGAATATACGCCATTTTTTGCAAGTATCAGAATGATACGGATTTTCTGCAGTCGATTCTAAATTTACGACCTGATATTCTCGCACGAGCTCTATCCGGGATAAAAAAATAATGGCTTTACTTGAAAAAATAAGAATGTGGTGGCGGCTACACTTTCGAACAGTGAAGATTTATACTCATCTGCAGGAATTGATCGCAGATCTGCGTGCTGCCGGATTGTCACAGCGTGCAAATGAGGTCGAAGAAACGTTGAAAGCAAGTTCCTTCGCAGCCGAACTACTGGAAGCAGAGGCAATTTTGTTGAGGAATATTCTCAAAGAGGAAACGCTGTCGCCATCTCTTAAAAGAAAAATCCGCAGGATTCAAATTGAGTCATGGGGAATATTGAGCCGGATTTTACATATTGATGCTTCGGAAATTGTTTCCCCTGTTCGATTTTCTCCAGCGCCGAAATCCATTGTTCATCCGGAATTGGATTATACACGTGCCCACAAATGGGTCGGTGATGATCATTGCGACGAAGATTTCTGTTTCGTCAAATGCCGGATATGCGGAAAATTTGCGCTCATGGATGAGGAAATTGAAACCATTTACTTGAGTGCGGACAATCCCGGCAATGCGCATCTGTATGGGATTGCCGCTTCAGTAAAATGTCCAAATTGCGGAGCATCCGATTCCTTTGAGAACACATCCGAAAATGATGCACAAGCCATCCTTGAAAGCGAATGGGCTGAATTTCTGCGGGACGGTCCGCGCTTTTGCCTTTGATGATCAGCCAGGCCGCGCTGTTGAAATTGTGTATGCCGATTATTGCATCCAGGTTATATTTCCCACTCATTCGGAAAATTTTCTGCTAGCAATCGGTAAACAGCAGGATATAGCAAATGAGAGGTATACGTCAATCTTTAATAAAACTTGTCCAACTCAAGGGAGAGGCGCATTGATGGCAATTACTATATCCCTTGTAAATTTAATGATAAAATCAAGTTAAGAATAAAAGATAGCGATAAAATCTTTTATTTTGCGAATTCAAAATCATTCCGAAAAGTGCCTAAGTTTGTATGGTATATCTCTGAATATCAAGCAATATATATTCGTATCCCAACAATGAATTATGTTCATCAACATTTTTATTTATCTGAAATAGATAAAATTCAAAGAAAATATCATCCTCATTTTGCCATTATAGATGTGAGATACAATGGGGGAGGATCAGATATTATAGCTTTATTAATGATTAAAGCTTTGCTATCCAAACCAAACTTAGGCGTAAAATATGCATTTCTAGCTAACGAGAGCCAACGTAAAGAACTAATTAGGCGAGGTCGGAACCTAGATAAGTTTCAGGAAAAAGAAATTGAATTCCTTGATAAACAAAAATTTTTGATTTCGAATAATACTCCGATAATTACGGAGAACAATGAAGCTCCGAAAGTACACCGTATCTATGTATTATCAGAAAATGTTTATAGTGCTGCAGGAACCTTAACAAGCCGTATTGCTTATGATAATGATAATATTATTTCTGTTGGCTTTAATAATCCTCGTATGCTTGGCCGTGGTGTTAACCCATTTATTTTTGCGCTACCAAATAGTAAATTGACGATTCAGGTAGAACCAGCACTAGATGTTACCAATTGTACAACAGCAATGGATTGTATGCATACAAAAGTTGAAGTGGAATTAAAACTCCATCCTATAGAATATTTTCAGTATTTAATGACACCTGTTGATACTACTAACGTTAGGGAATATTTAGAACTTATCCCTAAATAAAAGATGAAATCCAAGAAAATTATGCTATATTTGC
>CAJKAR010000050.1 GCA_905197955.1 uncultured Lentisphaeria bacterium
TGGAAAAGACTGTCCTTGTTGAACTGACCTCAAAACAGATCAAGCTGGCCGAAGGAATCGTCCTGTTTGCGCTGTTTGTCTCACTCCTCGCCGGATTCAGACTCCTTTCCATTGCCGTTCCGCTCGGGCTGGGATTTTCTCTCGTACGATGGAGTCTCGTTGCTTTCTCCCAGGTGTGCGATATATTGCTGAAAAAGTCCCGCTTTCGCGATAGTGGGAAATATTCTTACAAAGCAGGACTTACAGAACACTCGTTCTTTTTCACTCCCTTTTCCGGGAACATCCGCTGAAGCTCCCGGCAACGTTTACGGATGATTTTCTCCAGCATGCGGAATTCCTCTTTTTGTATATTCCGTTCCTGCTGAATTTGCTGGATCCGGTATCCCAGAAAACCAAATCCTCCAGTAAGAAACACCACAACCAACAACACCTTTATACAACTCTCCCCAAAAGGAAAAACTCGGTCAGGAATGGCTTTATTTCCTCTGTTATCCGTTTCTTTTTCCGGAATAGAAAGCCTCTTTTCCGATTTTTCCCTTTGCAAAAGAAAACTCTCTTCCGCAAGCAGCTTAACATTTTTGGCTTCGGAAAGATTCAAAATCGCCATGGAACGATCATCATTGCCTCCAGGAACATCAAACCATTCTTTAGAGGTCAAATAATCCATTAAATCCTGCTGAAAGAATGTCCCGGTCCGGAGTCGATAAAATAGGTTATTGAACTCGGGACCCGGAACCTGGAATCCCTTGACAAACATTCTTCCAGCCGTTCCATCCGATGTAATTGCCACCCCGGAACAGCTGTCTCTCGAAAGCAGGGTGCAGCGGAAACTCTCCATTCGATTCCATTCTGAACCGACAAATTCTGTTCGAGAATCACTTTTTTCTTCATCAGACAGAAAAACATTTCGACAAGTTCCATTTTCCCGCACAACGATCGATCCCGTAGCAAGCTGAAAACAGCCGATCCACCGTTTCCCCACAACAGCGAACGAGGCCCCGAATTCAAAATCCGCTGTCTTTCGCTGATGTCGTTCCGACAATTCGATCTCGACTTGAAGAAACGAACGGCAGAGGATCTGACAGATTCTTTCCCATTCCTCCGCTTGTCTCTCCTCCTCATCCAGCAGACCGGAAAGCCAGGGCTCCAGAATTCCGAGTTGATGTCGAAATTCATGGACACCACCCCTCACCCCCAGGTGAGACATCGGCGCATCCGCCAGACCTTCGCAGACAATCAATCCCGGCCGCGGATCAAATTGAATGAGCGAAGCCTCCAGGCATGGAATATCATAACGAATGTGTTCATGTCCCGAAATACTCGCACAAAAACCATATTCGTGATTGGAAATGGATTTCATTTTATTCACTTCTTTCAAATTTTTTCCTGTTTTCATATGATTTCAGCGTTCCATTTTCAGTTGGAATTCCATCCCTGCAAATTCGCCGGATTCGATTCTGCCGATCTCCTTTCTGACTTCAACGGAATCGACAGGGAAAGATTCGGGAAGAAAATATGGTGATTCAAAATCATGCCGGGAATCAGACGATCCGAAGAGCGGATCCACGGATAACGTTTTACATGATCGGTATAGCGATCATTGCTCAAAATCCGTGCACCTGGATGTTCATCCGCCATGTAGAGAAGAAAGTCATCGGCCCGACTTCCCGCAGGAACCTGAAGGAAATGATCCGGATCCTTCTCAAGAAGCGTTTCATATTCTGCTTTCTCCTCCCGGGGAAGACGATATGGCATCGTCGCATCAAAAAAGACTTGATATGGCGTTCCTGCTGATTCCAAATATCGGGTCACGGCAAGCACCGGTCGGAGACTTATTCCCGAACGGATGCGATCCCAGTAGGCAAGATTGCTTCCATCAATCAGATAAATCGGACCCTTTCCCTCCGCTCCCTCTTTTGTATCCTGATAACGAGAAGAAGCCGCGGAGAAATCCGCGGAACAGCTGGAGGGGGTATCCGAAAGGATCTCTCCGACGGCTTCTATCATTTTCGTTGAAGCTTCCGCTTCATAGCATTCTGAAATAACACGCCCGATCTCTGCAAATGCGTGTTTCATTTCTCCATGATGCGGCAACAAGACATTTTCTCCGGCAATCCTGCGGAGCGCATCCAGATCGGGCGTTTCTCCCAGAGCAATTGCACGACAGCGAAGCACTCCATTCCCGGAAAGTTGGCGAATGCGTGAAGCAACTCGGGAAAAATCATCCGAAGAGATTCCATCCGAAAGCAGAACCAGCTCCGGTGTGACGGATGACCTGTTGTTCTGTCGATATCGCGCATTCTGTTCCTTCAGTTTTCCCAATGCCAGCTCCAGTGCGGCTCCAATCGGAGTATCGCCCTTCGGTCGAATCTCTTTCGAGGGAAGAACCGAGCATTCAAACGCGGTAAACTCCTCCAGCATTCCCAGACGATCACCCATGCTGACTGCGGCAATGTCAATTTTCGAATTCGGGAACTGTTCCCTGCGAATGGTCTGATAAAACATCTGGATGGAATCATTTAAATCGCACAGACCTTTCCCCCACATGCTGTGTGAGGTGTCGAGAACAAGGATGACCGGACAATGCGGCAGAAGATTCGCAAGCGGAAAGAGCTCCGCTTCCGTTGTTTCACCGCTATTCAAATGCAGCCGGGATCCGTTGATGATCGAACCGTCTTCCTCCCGGAAATCCCGGCGGCAATCTGCGTGGGGCATGGTGGAAGGATCGGATATCAAGAATTCCGTGTCGTGAGACATGTTGTACGAATGAGATACCGAAGGTTCTTGGCGAAGAACAATTGCATCATTTGGGAACCTGTTGGAACCAGTGTTGTTTCTCATAATTTTTCCTTTCGTTTCTTTATTTCTGTATAAGGTGATTCTTCTGCATTTTTCCGGTTCTTTTCCTTTTTTTTCTCATTTTGACACGAAAAAGTTTTCTCCATATCTTTAATAAGGAGAGAAAGCAGAAGTTTTCCGGGAGATACGATTTTTATAGGAAAAAGGGATTCCTGCCACTTTTCTCCGGAAAAATTCCTCCATTTTCTCTTAGATTAGAAAGAAATGCAATCCAATGACAATCGCGTCTGAAAAATACACGTTCAGCTTTCCTTGATAAAAAGAAAGAAAAAAGAAGAACAGGCGGAAAAATTCATCAAAGATGCCTTATAAGAAAATGACAAACAAAAATCAGAAGGAGAGAGTTTTATGAATGGACACACAGACCGAATCGGAAAAGTCATCAATCTTCATTATACGGAACGGTGCAACTACCGCTGCCGTTTCTGTCATTCCCGTTTTGGAAAGACACCGCTGGGATTGGAAGATTGGAAAAAAATTATTGGCAATATCCTGCACGATGTCACGGTTCCGCGCTTCAATCTTGCCGGAGGAGAACCGCTTGCCGCACCGTATGTACAGGAACTTGTCGATTTTATCCATGAACTCGGAATCGATGTTTCCATTATCACAAACGGCTCGTATCTGACGCCGGAATGGATTCGCAGCAACCGCGGGAAAATCTCGATGATTGGAATCAGCGTGGATGCACTCTCCCATGAACAGAACATTCCGCTCGGACGTGTCAATGAAAAAAAGGAATCCCTCTCGGCAGAGCGTCTTTCCGAACTTGCCTCCGAAATTCACCGGGCGGGAATGAAACTCAAAATCAATACGGTTGTGAATTCCGTAAACTGCTCTCTCGACTTCACGGATCTGATTCGGGATCTTGCGCCGGAACGCTGGAAACTGCTCCGTATGATCCAGATCGATGGCGTCAACGATGGCGGAAAATCCCTTCTGGTCTCCGACAGGGAATTCTCCGATTTCGTTGCACGCCACGCCTCTCTTTCTCCGGTGGTGGAGGATACAGATGATATCGTCAATGCCTATATCGTTGTCAATCCTTTCGGCGAATTGATCAATAATTCCGGACATCATTATACAACCACGGAATCGCTGCTGGATCATGGTTTTCTGGAAGAGTTCTCCAAAATTCCCTTCCGCGAAGACGCATACCGGAAACGCTACTGATCCGGAATCCGCTCTCTCCACTCTTCCGGATCAGAAAAAAGAAACTTCCGGAAAAAGAATAAAGAAACAGGAATTTGCCGGAAAAAGACAGCATTTCCTGCTTATAAAGGATTGACAAAAGAAAACAAGGAGAAAATTAAAAATGTTCCACAACTTTTTCCAGACGATATTCCCTTCCGCCTGTACGAATGCGTCCGTCTCTCCGGTTTCTTCCGGTCGTACCGGCCCGAACTGGTTCGATCATGTGAAAGAAGAGAGCCCGTATGAAAGCACGGATCTGACGGTTTACGATCCGGAGGGCAATCCGCTGATCCTCGGAGAACGGAACGAACGTGCCAGCGGCGGAGAAGGAACGGTCTATGAATTTGAACAGAATCCAAAATATCTTATCAAAATCTATAAAGGTTCCACGTTATCCGATTCGGAGAAACTTTCTTCGCTTCATGATCGGATTCTGGATATGACGGGAATCCAGTCATGTATGAAAAGTCCGTTTCTCGCATGGCCGTGCATGCCGGTTCTGAGCAAACAGCGGAAGAGAATCGGATTCGTAATGCGCAAATGTAACGGAGTCAGTTTTCTGGTTTTCTGCGGACCGCATCTGATTGAACACCGTTTTCCCGGCTGGGATCGGGAATCGCTGGTTCTGGTTGCATGGGATTTTGTGAAAAAGGTTCGTTTCCTTGCCAGTCAGGGAGTCTTCATCAACGACTTCAACCCGGCGAATTTTCTTGTGAACAAAAACGGAGAAGTCTCTTTCATCGACTGTGACAGCTTTCAGATTCCCAGACACCAAGGCGATGGAGTCCATATCACACGGACTTTTTTCCCTTCTCATGTGGCTCCGGAACTGCTTCGCAACAAAGAGCTCCTGAATGAACCACGCACCATCCGGCACGTTGAATTCGGAGCTGCTCTGACGATTTTCAACATTCTGATGATGGGGCTGCATCCTTACAATTATTATGATCCGAGTCACCAATCCGCCTGCGGGACTCCCGATGAAAATCTGCTCAAGGGCCGTTGTCCGCTGGGAAGAGATGCTCAATGCAAACTTCCGCAGGGAATCTGGTACAATCTCTGGAGCCAGCTCAGTTATCATTTGAAGAATGCATTCATTCAGACATTCCGGACCGGGCACTCCAGACCGGAAGAACGAACCTCCCTGGAAGAATGGGAACGGAATCTGGAAGAGATGCTCTGGATTATTCAGAAGAATCCGGAACGGCGTTCGCTCGCTCCCGAGGCGCCGAAATCGAAGGAATGGGTGAAAATCCGGAAAGAGCCCGTTCAAAAAAATAGAATTGTTTAAAATCGATCCGGAAAAAAATGCATTTCTCTCCTTATTCTTAATAAGAAGGGGCCGGAAAAGGTTTCACCGGGAAAGGAAAGCCGAAGTGCATTTCCCGGCTGCGGGTTCGATCCCCGTCGGCTCCACCAGAACAACATCCGGAACCGGTCCGGAAACAGCTCTTACGAAAAAACAGATTTTCATACAAACAATCTACGAAAGGATAATACGATGCAAGATCTCGGCCGCTACAACGATGATTCACTCGACACCCGGAACCCCGCTCCCCGCTGTCCCGTCATACTGCTTCTGGATACGTCCAGCAGCATGGAAGGAGCGC
Source organism: uncultured Lentisphaeria bacterium (assembly GCA_905197955.1). Classification (GTDB taxonomy): domain Bacteria; phylum Verrucomicrobiota; class Lentisphaeria; order Victivallales; family UBA1829; genus UBA1829. The sequence continues at coordinate 5,664 of CAJKAR010000050.1, forward strand.
CAATCAATGAACTCAACAAAGGACTGCGGCAGTTCCTTAAGGAAACTGCCGATGATGAGGCTGCCTCCCGGAGCGTGGAACTGGAAGTGATCAGTTTCAACACCGTCGCCGATGTGGCTCTTCCGTTTACTCCGGTCTGCGATGTGGACCAGAATGTGACACCGCTGGTGGCGGAAGGTTCCACAGCTCTCGGAGCTGCGATCCGTCGCGCAACGAAAGATCTGAACAGACGCCGCCACCTCTATCAGCGAATGGGAATTTCCGCCTACAAACCCTGGGTGATTCTCATGACGGACGGCGCTCCGAATGATGACTGGGAACAGGCGTCCCTGGCACTGCGTTCTCTTGGCGAGAAAGGAGAAATCCAGTATATCGGCCTGGAAATCGGAGAGTTTGCCTCTCATTCGACCATGTGCCGGATTCTGCCGCCGCATCCCGGACCGCTGAAACTGAACGGGCTGCGTTTCAAGGAATTCTTCCGCTGGCTCACGGATTCCCTGAGAAGTGTATCCTCCAGTGCCGTTTCCGATCAGGAGAACGTCACGTTCGGGTCCTATCGTTCCTGGGGAAGTTTGCCGTAAGGGAGATGTGGCGATGAGAGAGTTGGAAAAAAAGAGGGAACAGATGCAGCAGTTGCAGAAGGAGCCTGCGGAAAATCGTCGCAGATGGAATGGTTTTGCGGTATCGGTCTGCGGATCGGGACATATCCGGAGGGGTGTTCCGTGTCAGGATGCGTCCAGTGTTCTTTTATTGCCGCGTCCTGCGGTCATTGTCTGTGACGGAAGGGGCAGCGCGGCCCATTCTGAACTTGGTGCCGAAGGAGCGGTTCGTGCATTCCGGACACAACTTGCCATTCTGGAACCGTTCCTGATTCGAGCCCTCGATGAGCCTGATTCGGAAGAGGAACTCTGGCTCACGCTCTGCCGGATTTTCTATCGGACGCTGGTTCAGGTCAAACTGGAGCTTGCGGAAGAAAAACGATGTGCGGAAAAGGAGTTTGATTTTACGGTGGTCTTCGCGGTAGCCGGTCTTTCCCGGATCGGCTGTTTTCAGGTCGGAGACGGAGCGCTGGTTCTCCGTCAGAACGGGATATGCCGAACTGTCTTTCCGCCGGATAAGGGAGATTTTGCCAATCAGACCAATTTTCTTCGTCCGGGCGGAGAACATTCTCTGCGCTTTCATACGGCTCTTTTTCCTGCACGGGAAAACAGCGGAATTGCGGCGACTTCGGACGGTCCGGAGTACCAGATGTTCCGCTTGAGTGATATGACTCCCGGCCCCATTTTCTCCACCATGTTTCAGGATCTTCGAGTCGGAATTCTTCAAAAACAGGATATCCGCAACTATCTGACCCGGCGAATCTGGGAGTGTGACGTTCGCGGAGGCGATGACCGATCCATTGCCCTGCTCGTTCCTGAACCTCAAAAGGAAAACTCTCTGGAGAAGAGGATAGAAGAGAAAAGCCCGATTGATTCTTCGAAGAAGGAAAACGAATGTTGTCCGGCACACACAGCCGAATCCCTTCAACAACCGGAAAAGGAGTTTCCATCGGATTCTTCGGAAAAGGAAAAGAAGAACTCTCCTTTCGCTTCTTCCGGAGAAACCGTTCAAACCGTAGCCTGCTGCGGGAAGGGAAATCCCGGAAAGGAAGAATTTCCGGAGACGGCGGATCTGGCTGGAGATGAATCCGGAATACAAAGTTCTCCGGAGAAAAAACGTTCAATCCAGCAGGTCCTTCAGCACGAAAAACGAAATAAGAGAAAAACAACGAGAAAAGGATTGTCTTCCCATCAAAAGATGGAACAAAGAGAATTGGCGGACAATTCCCCAAATAATGAATCCGGATTCAGGAGGAATATCGAATGAGACAGTATAAAAACAAAAAGACCGAGAATGGATGCGGAGGTTTTGGCATCCTTCTTATTTTCTGTTGGATCTGTTTTTTTGGAATAAGGTCATTTTTCGAAGGCGTTCTTTTTCTACTGAATATATTTCCTGTAATACTCGGCATACTGTTCGTGTGTTGTCTTATTTCTATCGCCTCAAGGGATGCCCTGAAATATATTTTTGGATTTGGAGTCATTCTAGGCATCTTTTATCTATCGGGCTTGGTGCTCTATGAGGTGATTCATTTTATCTGCCAGCATTGGATTATCAGTCTGTCCGTAATTTCCGTCGTGATTTTTCTGTTTCTTCTTCTATGCTCTTTGGACGAGTCGGACACAACGAAATCGGAGCAACGGAAAGAACTTCCAGCCGGAAACCCTTCTTCGGAAGAGAAAGCAGAACCGTTGCTTGAGCAGAATCCGCATCCGGCATTGTGCAGTGGAGGCGCTGTGGAGGAGTCTCGGGAAAATAAAACAGAGGACTCTGTTCCCGACTACCGTCATTTCCCTAATTATGGAAAAATCATTCAGAAAAGGAGAGGATAATCAAATTTTGAAATAAAATTGGAAGTATCGTTGTTGAAAAACATGATGCGACTGTTATAGTAGTCCAGAAATGTTTTTTCAAGTATTGTTTTTTTAATTTCCGAATCCTAGAAAAATGATAAGATATGGGATTCTATTTTGAATCCAGTAATCTCTAAAATGAGGAGGGAATAGAATGAATCAAAAGCTCAGATTGCGAACTCTGACTCCAATTTGGACCGGAGGTGCTGACGGGAAACCAGATGGACTCAAGATGAGTGGGATTCTCGGATCCATGCGTGCCATGATGGAAGGATTGGTCCGGGAAAACGGAGGCCGGATCTGCCCGTGCATGCCCCCTGACGGCTGTATTCTGAAAGAGAAAAAAGATCCGATCTGCCCGGTTTGTCGGATTTTCGGCTGCAACGGATTGAGCCGGGCGTTTAAGCTGAACTGGGATTTACCGAATACCCGTCGCATCGGCAGCATTCCGATTCCCATGGAAGATCTGGATCCAAAATGGCGCAATCGAAATCATGATTGCGAGCCTTATGAAGGCGGAACAAGTATTGACACATGGATCGCATCTCCGCTTCGAAAGAGTCGCGGTATATTTGCTCCAGCGGAACACAAGGATGCCCAGGATGAACTTAGGGGCTCTCTTTTTCCGGCATATTCTCCTGATTTTACAGAACTGGAAATCATTCCGCTGCGAACTGTTCCAGGAATTGATCTTTTCCGTCTGCTCTCCCAGCTCCTGACACAAATGGCGGATCGCTATGCACTGGGAGCCAAAGTCAATCAGGGCTGGGGATTTTTTGAACTGGCGCCGGAATCCCGTTGTGAAGGAGTCGATGAAATCCGGAAACTGGTGGAACTGTATCCGTACTCCGGAAATACAAAGCAGCACCAGATCCCGGAGTTTCATTATCAGGCATTTCCGGAAATCCAGATTCCGTATCAGGTCGGATCCGGCAAACCGGTTTCAGACATATTGGGTTTTTCCTGGGGGAGCGATCCACTCAAATCAAAATTTCCTTTTATCGCTTTGGGATTTGCATTGCAGTATCGTCTTCGCAGAATTGTTAAGTTTGAGGCAATTATTGATCCTGAAGACTTAAGTAACGAAGAAACAGAACTTCTTGATGAAATTCGAGCGGATGGAGAGGAATGGGGTTTGACGCACAAAAGCAATGTAAGCAAATATCATAAGTTCGATCTGCTCTGGAAAGAAGAAGGTGCTTATGCGGAATATCTGTTCGGCAGCGCAAACAACGAAAAACACGCAGGAATGATCGGGATTTCTCACCTATATCGGAAACCAGATGGAAAGTGGTATGTCCGGATGATTTCCCAGTGTCCGGAAAAGGAGTACGCACAACATGTGTATGAAGAGTTTAAATATCAAATGAGACGACGTTTGAAGGTGTAACATGAGTTATGACTTTTTTGCAGAGAGAGATAGCGCGGAAAAACTGACATTTCCGCAGGATTATCAGCTGGCAGTGTATTCTCTTGGAGGCAGGATGAACCAGACTCTGAGGAATAAACTGGATCAGGAGGAGATTAAGCGAACTCAGTCGCGAGGCAATCGAAGAATGAGTTCGCCTGAAGATGCCAAGAATGAGGCCAAACAGCGTTTTCTGAATGAAAAAGACCTCCGGGAACCGAAAACCAATCCGCAGTTTCTGGAGCTTATCGGCTGTGATGAACTTCCAAATGAAGGCAGTTGTGGAATTCTGGCGGAATGGACCCTGAAGACCCCATTTTTTTCACGCGGTATTTCAGAATTCTCCGCGGCGGACAATCCGGTATCACGGGATCGCCTGAGCGGGGTTCCGGTTCTTTATGCCAGCGGAGCGCGAGGCATGCTTCGACATACCTACGATGGGATGTGCACTCCGGAGGAAATTGCAGATCTTTTTGGAAACGACAGGGAACTGGAAGAGGATGAAGTCGGTTTTGTCGGTTGTTTGAACGTCGGAGATGTCTGTTTCAGAGGAGGAACGTTTGCTGAAATTTTTACGCCTCATGAACGAAAAAGTCGGACTGTTCAAAATCCTGTTTTTTTTGAAATGGTAAACAAAGATGTTTCTGCACAATGGAGTTTGATGCTGTTTGATTTCAAATGCTCTCCAAAGCGGATCCGGGAACTTCTGCCTTCGGTTTTATCGCATATGAAATATCTGATCGAGGAGCTAGGAATGTCGGCAAAGCGTTCCAGCGGATACGGGATCGGTAAAAATTTGACCGTGCAGCTGAATCCGGGAGCAAAACTTGGCATTCCGGATTCTCTGAAGCGAAAACTTCCTGTCGCGGAACTCTTGAAAAAACTGGAGGAACTGCGATGAGTAAACTTCTGGAAATTCTTTCCCGCTATGCGTCAACGATCAATGCCATGGAGCAGGCCGCATTCGCACATGACTTCGACAAATCCTCCGAAGAATTCTTACAGAATGCGGATTGGCATGCCCAAAAAAAGTATAAAGGCGATGATTCAAAACGCATCACCGAACGAAGCGAACGTTTCAGGGAGATGGGACTGGAAGACCGGGAAATCCCGAATCCCGACCTTCTGTTTTCTGAAATTTTCCAGAAAGAGGTCTCGATTTCTGGTGCAGGAAATTATTCGTCTCCTTTTATCGAACACCATCGCAACAATCCAACCATTCCGTTTTCGCTTGCGGGAGCCATTCTGAACGGAGGAATTTGCGGAGCAGATGGAATTGATTCCGCACTGGATAAAGAAGGTCTTAATTCAAAATATCTGGAAAAACAGACCTTGCCATTCTGGATTGCCACGCCGTTTGAAAAAAAAGAAAGACAGTGGAACAATTCCAAATTTCCGACTGCGCGTGATATCTGGAACTGTGGCGGTCGAATCCGGGAATGCCGGGAGGCTCTTTCCGACATGCTTGGCGAGACACGCAAGCCCATGAATGACGTGACATTATATGCTCATTCCTATCATGCTGCAACTTTTGCCAAAGCGATCATGGCAAAAATTCTGATGGAATATCATTCCGGAATCCGCAACTCGAATGGTAAATATGAACTGCCGACTCGAGCAGAAGAAAATACGCTGCAACTCTGTTATCTGGATTGTATCAAAGTGGAGTTTGATATCGACTATCTCTTTTCCCGATCGCATACGGCGGGGGATCTCCGCGGCGCTGTTGCAGAATTGAATATGATGATGACGGATATTCGCAACTTCTTTGAATCCAAGTTGTTATGTGGAAACGAGCTCTATCGCGACCATTATCGGCTTTTGTTTGTCATTCCGCGACTGGAGAGTTCGCTGGATGGGGAATGGAGGCGGGAACTTCGTTCTGCGCTGGAATCTCAAGTTGTGGAACTTCTTCGGAAACATCGTCTGGAAGAGCTGCCTTTCCTTGTGGCCTTCAATACACAGGAGACGAAGCCACTGTATACACTGGATAAAGGTCTGATCGAATTTTCCAGGGAACTGCTGACGGGAGAACATGATTTCTGCCGTCAGGATCCTGTTCTTCTGAAATCTCTGGAACCCCAATCGGGAGCGGGACGGGTGTGCGATGTCTGTTCGATGCGTCTTGCCGAGACATCGACGGGAGCGAACAGCGACTGGCTCTGTCCGGTCTGTTCCGGACGACGGCAGTCGGGAATGGCAGGCCGCTCGGAACGCAGGATGCCGGAACTGGAGGAGCTTGTTCCGGGAGAGGAAAACAAACTGGTTTATCTATCTGTTCAGGTGAATCTGAGTTCCCTGCGAGACGGATCTCTTTGGAAAGATCGGCCGCAATATCCGTCCCCCGGGCGCATTGCGCGTTCCTATGAAACGCTTGAGAAATTTCACCGGGAATTTCTGGGGACAGAACTTCCGTTCCACACCCCGAACGGTTCATTTCCACTGCTTCAGTCTCCGGAACGCCTTGATGTGATCTTCGCGGCATCTTCTGGAGATCGTGTTCTGCGTGTATTTCTGGAAAAATATCAGGAGGAATTCGGCAGTTACGCGGAAAAGCTGATGCCGAAAATCGGCATGGTCTACTTCCATCGGAACTATCCGTTTTATGCGGTTTGGGATACCATGAAGCGGATGATGAAACAGTTGTCTTACGGCTGCTGGGATTTTATGCTTCTGGATGCTCCGGATGACCGTTTCGGATTCAGCCGGGGTTCCCGGAAGCATCACATTTTCGGGAAGGCGCCGAAAAAGAGACTGGCGGATTTCGGAAATTATCCCGGGTTGTACGATCTGCTTACCAGACTGACAAAAAGTCAGATTTCGAATATTGAGGGCGAATTGATCCGTCTGTTTCTGGACTGGGATGACCGTTGCCGGAAGGATGAGAGGACCTTCCGCAAAATGTGTGCCCTCTCGCTTTTTGCGCCCAATGCTTTCGGCAGTGGTGTTTCCGCCGGGGAACAGGCATTTCTTCTGAATTCCGCCGTAAGTGGCGAACTGCTGGATGTCATTGATCTGTACATTCATTTGGAAAATAAAAAAACGGAAATCAAATAAAGGAGATAGATCATGGAAAATTTTGAGGTTCATCACTTTGTGGCAACCGCACTGGATCCGCTTCATATCGGAACGGGCGGACAGCGTCTGGGGCGGGTCGATCTGACGGTGGTTCGCGAATCGGTCACCGGAGTTCCGAAAATTCCAGGGACTTCGCTTTCCGGAGCGCTCAAGTTCTATCTGGATCTTGCCATGCGCTGCAACGGAGAGAAAAGCGAAATCTGCGCATCGACCGCGGGAAATTTTTTGAAGAATCACAACCGTTCCCAATGTCCGGTCTGCACTCTTTTCGGCTTTACTACCAAAGAGCTTTCTGCGCAGGGGATCGCACAGTTTTCCGATGGGGTTCTGCTTGCGTATCCGGTCAATACTCTGACCGGTCCGGTATGGATTACCACAGCGCCTCGTTTGAATTCCCTCTGCGGGATCGGAAACGGCGTGGACGACATCAACGACGAATACGCACCGGTCTCTCCGACGGTTTTTGCGAAAACTCCTCTTGGGAAGGCTTTGAATTTCGGCTGGGTTCTTCTGAAGCAGTCCGAAGGGCATTCCCATGATTATCTCGACGAACTGGTCTCGACTGGGATTGAGCAGAAATACGCGGAGCGCATGGTGATTGTTTCGGAATGGATCTTTGCCCAGCTGGTCAATTCCAATATGGAGGTTCGGACCTCGGTGGTGATTGATCCGGAAACCGGAGCCGCGTCCCAGAAAGGTCTGTTTACGTATGAGGCGGTTGCCCGTGGTGCGCTTTTCTGTCTGGACATCACCGTGAATGATTACAACAGCTGCTGGGCGGGAGTGTCCAGTGTCTCGACTCCGATGGAGGTTCTGAGACGGGCCTTTCCGGGGCTTCGGTCGGTTGGAATGGGAGGAATGACCTCGCGTGGCTTCGGACGCCTTGCGCTGGAAGAACTTGGCAAAAAGGAGGCGTGACAATGGTCAATCTGGATTATCTTGCAGCAAAATATGCCGGAGAGGTCGATACGGGGATCGAGCGGATTGAAAATTCCGCTACTTCCGCGTTGAATATTCTCCATGAGCAGGGAATTTATGCCATGGTTCTCTGGCTGCGCGAAAAAGGAGCGAAAAACGGAGAGGACAAGATCCTGGATGGACTGGACCATCTGTTTCATGATCCCATGATGCCCTTCCGCTTCGATCGGGGAAAGAGCATGAGAACACCCGCTGATGTCCGGGATCAGCTGACTATGAATCTCAAGACGATGTTCTTTGCCAAAAATCTGATTGAGCTTTACCTGATCTACATCCGGCATCTGGCAAAGGCGGAAATCAAGGAGGCTTGACATGGGAGTATTCCGAATTGTTTTCAGGGCGTGCTCTCCGATTCAGATCGGTGCGGGTGCCCTCGGAATGATTGAACGGACAGAGCTGTTTGTCCCCGGACGTGTGATCTGGGGTGCGCTGACCGCTTCTCTGGTTCGTTCTTTTTTTCCGTCTCCACGCGGAAAATTCTATGAAGAGGCCGGAACGGAACTGAAAAAAGGGCGTTTTTCCACGTTTTTCCCCTGTCTTCCGGTGAAGGAGAACGACTCCACACTGCATCGGATGATTCCGTGTCTTCCGGAGCATACGTTTGTTGCGGAGGATCAGCCGGGGATGGCGCTGGACCAGGATGAAGTGGAGTCGCTGCTCTGCGGTTCTTCCGCTTCCACCGCACTAGATCCGGCACGGATGGCCGCTGCGGAAGGAACTCTTCATTCCACGGATTTGATCCTTCCTGTCTGGAGAGTCGCGGACGGGAGACGGGCAAGACACGCTACCACGTTCAGCGGCTATCTGGAACTCCCGGAACAGATTCATGCCGGAGGAGCGGCCATTCCGATGGATGAAGCACGATTGCGGACATGTTTTTCCAGTATGCGGATTGGCGGAGGGCGTCGGAATGGATGGGGGGTCGTCGCGCCGGAGTCCGTGGAGAGAGTCTCATCCTATGATGGTTTTGAAAGCGTTCCGTGGAAGGGGGGGCGGCTCCTGACTGCGGAAACGCCGGTGGAGCCGGACGGTCACAGGGTGGAGGGCCGGACGCTTCTGCGCTCTTTCCGGGAATATGACAATGTTCGAGGCTGCGGACATCGGTTCAGCAAAGCACGAATGGTCTGGCGGACGGGAAGCGTTGTCTATGATTGATCTGGATGCAGAACGGCAACTTCTGCTGCAAACGATTCGGCAGATGACGGAACACACTCGTTTTTTTGATGTGGAACTGCATCTTTCCGATCCTCGACTCTTGTCATGGGGCGCTGGTGCGGCGTTCCGTGGTCTTGTCGGATGGCTGTTTCAAGCGGAGGCTCCGGATCTTCTGGAAAGCGTCTTCAAACCTGGTAACGGTGGACATGCACAATCTGGTTTTGCCATCCGGAATCTGGATTTGACCAATGTGCGCCGTCCGGTTTTTCGCCTAACTCTATTCGGGAATCCCGAAGAGACTCCGGAACGGATTCGAGAGCTACTCCGGAAAAAACTGCCGGGGGTTCCCTTTGGGGAAACCGGGATCTGTTCCGTCCTTACGGGGGAGATCCTTTCTCCGGCAGAGTTTCGGCTGGACGACTATACCTTTTCTATGACAGGGGAGTTCCGTTTTGAAACTCCGGTTCGTCTGAAACGGCACAAGGAGATTGTGAACGCGGCGGAATTCTCTCTGGCGCATCTTGCTTCCGGAGCGGCGGAACGGCTGATGGCTCTCGGAAGACAGTTCTGCGGATTGAAGGATGCTGACATGCCGGATCCTTCTCCGCTGGTTATGGGTGCGGCATTGGCAACGCCGCTTCGACGATCCATTCGCTGGCTGTCACAGTCGAGGATTTCGGATGTCAGCGGAAAAACAGTCTGCATGGATGGCTGCGGAGGAAGTTTTCTGTATTCGCATATTCCCCGGGAGACAGCAATGCTTCTGGAGTGGGGAGCCTCGGTGAATCTCGGTAAGCTGACCTCTGCGGGATGCGGTGCATACTCTGTTCATTGGCTCAGGAATGTTACGGGGGAGTAAGGAGGGAAACGGGGGGAAAGAGAAAATGGTTTTGTTTTCGGAACAACCCGGGTTGAAACTTCGGCTGGAAGGCAGACATCTTTTGTGTGAGCTTTCGGATCACGGTATGAAGATTCCGCTTCGGGAAGTGAGTGCTTTAGCTGTCGGTGGAAGGATTTCCTGTTCTTCATCGCTGCTGATCCGGTGTATGGAACAGGAGATTCCCGTCTTGTTTCTAAGTGGACAAGGTGGAATTTGCGGTTGGATTCATCCGAAGGGGAAGGGATGTCATATCAGAAAACTGCAGTACCATGTTCTGATGCAGGAGAGGAAACAACGACTGGCTGCGTGCTGGCTGGTTCGGGAAAAGATTGTTGCACAGAGATTGCAGCTTCGTCATTTCCGTTCGAATCGAGTGTTGCCGGAACTTTCGGAGGCGATCCGGAAACTGACGGATTCTCTGCGGAAGATCAGGACGATCTCCACCCTTCCGGAACTTCGGGGAGTGGAGGGATATGCGGCGAAAGTCTACTGGTCAGCCTGGCAGCACATGCTTCCGGATTTCCGGGGGCGCCGAGCCCATCCGGCGGAGGATGTTATCAACAGTATGCTTTCATTTGGCTACATGTTGCTGGCAAATGAGCTGGCAGTAGTTGCCTCTGCGCGGGGACTGGATCTGGATCTGCCGATCCTTCATGCGGAGAGCTGTCGTTATTCGCCGCTTCCGTGGGATCTGGTGGAAGTATGCAGGGCGAAGTGGGTGGACCGCATTGTTCTTGCGGGATTCCGGCGCCGCCGATACAGGATGGAGGAGTTTGAGACGGAGACGGATGGAACGATTCGTCTGGGACGGGAAGTCAAGAAAAAATTTCTGGCAGATTTTTATGGAGCTTTTTCGGAAGACGGATGGGATGGACGGCTGATTCGGAAACCTTTGGAACGACTTGTCGATGGATTTATCGAAAAACTGAAGGAGATGGATTTTGCAGATGATTCTGGTCGCTTATGATATTCCGGATGATGACCGCAGACAGAAGATGGCCGGATTACTGGAAGATTACGGGATACGACTCCAGAAATCTTTGTTTGTATGTCATCTTCTTCCTTCGGCGCGGAAATCTCTGATGTCGGATCTGGAGCGGATCATGGATCCGGAAGCGGACTCCGTCCGGTTGTACTCTTTTTGTGAGAGATGCTGGAAGAAAAGAATTGTATGGGGGAGGAAAAACGTGCTGGAAGAGTGTGGACCGGTTCTTCTTTTATGATTACGCAAAGATTCAACCTGTTGTCTGACAATAGGTTGAAGAAGTTTTTTCCTGATGGTTCAGGAAGAAGAGAGGGCGGGCGGGGAAATGGATCAGGAGTACGCAAATGATCCTGAAAGATGTTCATTGAAAAATGGAAAGAAAAGAGTATATTGTTGAAGGGCGCAAGAAAAGGTGTTTTTTTTGAGCTTAATTTAACGGTAGTCCCCTGAGCCACTTCTCGGGGGAATTGAAACTTAAAGGCTTTCCCTACAAGAGTTTGGGGATGGTAGTCCCCTGAGCCACTTCTCGGGGGAATTGAAACGGTCCTCAGACCTTGAAACCCGGTTCCCCGTCGTAGTCCCCTGAGCCACTTCTCGGGGGAATTGAAACCCTCAGGTGTGCAAGATGTACCCCGCTCTGAAGTAGTCCCCTGAGCCACTTCTCGGGGGAATTGAAACCAGATTACGTTCGGGAAGCATCTTGTCGAAGGGTAGTCCCCTGAGCCACTTCTCGGGGGAATTGAAACTTTGTCGACTATGTCCTTAGACGGTACTTTATAGTAGTCCCCTGAGCCACTTCTCGGGGGAATTGAAACCTCCGCCGCTCCTCGTACAGCCTCCGGGTTGAAGTAGTCCCCTGAGCCACTTCTCGGGGGAATTGAAACATACAAGCGTGGGTGAAGCCGAGCTCTATGGCGTATTCCCCTGAGCCACTTCTCGGGGGAATTGAAACTTTCAGGTCAACTTTCCCGACGGAGCACCACCGTAGTCCCCTGAGCCACTTCTCGGGGGAATTGAAACTTCTCCACGTCGAGGATGATCACATCCCCGACAGTAGTCCCCTGAGCCACTTCTCGGGGGAATTGAAACATTATGTGGCCTATGGAGGAAGCGTGGTGCATGTAGTCCCCTGAGCCACTTCTCGGGGGAATTGAAACCAGATATACTGTCCATCCGGAAATCATTCTCCGTAGTCCCCTGAGCCACTTCTCGGGGGAATTGAAACCATCGGGACTTTTTCTGTCTAAGCTCCGACTCGTAGTCCCCTGAGCCACTTCTCGGGGGAATTGAAACAGGACTTCCAGCTCGACGAGCCCTTCCGTATCGTAGTCCCCTGAGCCACTTCTCGGGGGAATTGAAACTACTTGAAGGTCGAACCGACCCTCCACGTCTAAGTAGTCCCCTGAGCCACTTCTCGGGGGAATTGAAACCTCCGGATGGAGTTCTTTGGTACCGGTACAGACGTAGTCCCCTGAGCCACTTCTCGGGGGAATTGAAACAACGACGCAGACTCCATCGACTCGGCTTCTGGTAGTCCCCTGAGCCACTTCTCGGGGGAATTGAAACATATCATTGGAAGCGCTCCACGGAATGGAAAAGTAGTCCCCTGAGCCACTTCTCGGGGGAATTGAAACTCCCTACGGACGCACAGGGGATGGCCAGTGGCCGTATTCCCCTGAGCCACTTCTCGGGGGATTTGAAACTTCCACCTGCATACAGGAAAAACCCGGATTAAGTATTCCCCTGAGCCACTTCTCGGGGGTATTGAAACACGATCGCGTTCGGATATAAGTATCCCGCTCCGTATTCCCCTGAGCCACTTCTCGGGGGAATTGAAACCGTCGGATGTCATCATTCGTTTTGACACACTGGGTATTCCCCAGAGCCACTTCTCGGGGGGTTTGAAACTACCAATCTACCTTATCAGAGAATTTTTCTGGTTGTCCCCTGAGGCTCTTCTCGGGGGTATTGAAACACCCAACGGATTCCCCACCGGACAACCATGTAGTATTCCCCAGAGCCACTTCTCGGGGGTATTGAAACAGAAATATATTTCCAATTAACTTTTTCATTGAGCAGTCCCCTGAGCCACTTCTCGGGGGTATTGAAACTTATCAGAAAATCTCTCAATAAAATCCTCAGAGTATTCCCCTGAGCCACTTCTCGGGGGAATTGAAACTTGAAGTACCCTTAAGGTTAGTTGTTCCAGAAAGTATTCCCCAGAGCCACTTCTCGGGGGGATTGAAACTTCAAGAGCTCCCATGTGACGGGAACTGGATAGGTATTCCCCAGAGCCACTTCTCGGGGGTATTGAAACTATTATTTTAACTCCCTTATCTCCGCCCTGACCGTATTCCCCAGAGCCACTTCTCGGGGGAATTGAAACTCATACTTGAAGATAAGTCGAGCTTCCGGCATGTATTCCCCAGAGCCACTTCTCGGGGGAATTGAAACCCACCGGACGATCATGAAACAGATGACGCCGCGTAGTCCCCTGAGTCACTTCTCGGAGGAATTGAAACTGGTTTTCATACCAGATGGAAACTTCATTGGAAGTAGTCCCCTGAGCCACTTCTCGGGGGAATTGAAACGTCAAAGCGCTTTGAAATAGACCAGGTGCAGCAAGTAGTCCCCTGAGCCACTTCTCGGGGGGATTGAAACACCCAGCGGATTCCCCACCGGACAACCATGTAGTATTCCCCTGAGTCACTTCTCGGGGGAATTGAAACTAACCGTATTCGGAGCAAGAAGGTTTCCAAGATGTAGTCCCCTGAGTCACTTCTCGGGGGAATTGAAACTCAAACCGGGGATCGACTGTTCGCCGATGCTTGTATTCCCCTGAGTCACTTCTCGGGGGAATTGAAACTTCCAATCAACTTTATCTGAGAATTTCCTAAGTTGTCCCCTGAGCATCTTCTCGGGGGAATTGAAACGAATGGGAAACACTTATTTATTAGATCAGTCTAATTAATGAGTTCAAAAAAATATATCCATGCAAATTGTCTGCTCTCTCATGAAATTCCCGATGACAGGATAAAAAAGATTTTTTGCTTTTTACCGGAAAAATACGCTTTTAAAGACTTACTATAAAATGAAGGGGCCGAGATGGTTCGACGGAAATATGCGGATTGCAAATCTTCCGGACGCGGGATCGCTCCCCGCCGGCTCCACCAATGTCAACCACATAAAAAAGGAGATTTTACAATGAAACTCAGTGACTGGATCACAATCATCGGAGCAATCGCCACCATTGTCATCACAGTGGCGGAGTCGTCGCAGGAAAATAAAATCAACAACTTGTGAAAGCAGTTACACTCATAAACAACAAAAGAGAAATTTACATAAACAACATCAACAGCAGAAAAAGGAGAATATACTATGAGTGAAAAAGTCTGGATCGCCATCATCGGAGAAGTTTCTGCAATCGTCGTTGCGGGGATCAACTGCTATGCCGTCTCGATCAAAAGCGAAAACGGACAGAAGAGAAGAGGATGCTCCGTGTGATACCTCTCTTTTCACACCCGTTTTATGGACTTTCCCACTTCTCTGCCTGCGCCATCAATACCAGTAATGCAAGGCGGGATACGGTCCGCCCTCTTCCAAAAACATCCGCCAGGAATCAGCAGTGGAAAAATGCTCCAGAAGAGGATGCAACGCTTTCAGAGCTTCTTTTTTACGATCCTCGCCACCAAGGGAATGAAACGCTTCGGCCAGTACGGTCATCCGAATATATGCCAGAATATCATGATCGGATTTCAACTTGAGCAGCTGTACTCCCTCTCTGAAACAGAGATCCGCGGAAACAAACTCGCCCCTGCTCGCCAGAATTGCCCCCCGATACTTTTTTATCAGCGCACGGAGCCACGATTCCGCTTCTTCCGGAAGCTCATGAGATTTCCCCGCATCCGAAGGAATCTCCATTCCGAGAAGAAGGCGACGATACAGAGATTGCATCCTGAACCGCTCCAGATAATATCGATTTTTCTTCCTGCATTCAGGAAAAGCGCGTAAGTTCCGTTCTATCTGCAGACTTGCATTGCGATATGCGTCCGCTTCTTTCTGCGTTCCGGGACAGAACAGAACATGCCAGGAATAAAGATAGTTCAAATCCTGAGCAATCTCCTGTTCGGAATTCAACCGGACCGCATGAAGAAGCGCTTTTTCGAAATGACTCTTTGCCATATCCCGGTCAAACCCGGAAATTCCGGCAAGAGTCCCGTAGGAGTGAGCCTGCCCCATGGTCCCGTGATAGCGCATCAGCAGATCATCATCTTCCAGTTTATTAAGCTCCTCTTTCAATACACCGGCAAGATGGAGAAGAGATTCAAAATCCTCGATATCCTGAAATTCGACCAGCGCCTCAATTTCGAGTCTGCGCAAGTATTGTTCCGCCCTGAGTTCTCTGGCTTCCCGCTTTGCTTCCGCATTGTATTTCAGAGCATTCTGCGTGTCGCCCATGTGACAGAAAACCGCGCTTTTCAGCATCAGATAACGCAGATGGCTTTTCTGATCGCGCGTTTTCGGAACGGCTTCCATATTGTTGTCCAAACGGGCCAGCATCGTATCCCATCGGTTGAAGTTCTCATGCCGAATTTCCGGTTCCAGCTCCTTCAGACGGTTGATGGCTTCATGAAATGTCGGAACAACCAGTCCCCGTGCATCCAACTGCTTTTGAATCTCCTTCAGAACTTCGTTCAACGTCAAGCGGGTGTTCAACGGAATTGCGGAAGAATCCTGACAGGGAAACTTGGAACTCTCAGGAAAGAAAAAAGTCGCATTGGGAAAATATTGATGAAGTCCATTCAGTTTTTCCGGGACCTCGACAGATTGCAGATGATTATGTACAATTTGTCCAGTGGAGAGAAGACGCAGCCGGTTGTATTCGGGCAAACCGCCGCTCTTTCGCTGGAAAGCCAGATAAAGCGGAAGCATGAAACTTTGTCCTGTCAGACGAATCACACTGTTCTGGCGGCAGCCGACCACACAGGAGAAGGGCGGATCATTTTTGAAAAGAGTGCGATACGGTTCAACCCACTCTTCCAACGGTTTTCCACCAGCATCGACAATACAGGAATCCGTTTTTTCAATAAAGAAAAAAGGGAGAAAAAACGCCTCCTGACCTATGTAGACCGGAATAAAACCATCCGCATCCAGAAGTTTACTCAGGCGCTTGCGGACGGCGATCTCGCAACGCCCCGAAAATTCACTGCTCCCACTCCAGAGCTGTTCCGGAAGATCGGCTGAAGTTGAAGGAGCAAGAAACTCCAGTTCCCTGAAGTGAATCTGCTTCAATTGACACCATTCTTTTCCAAGAACTTTGTCAAAAACATCGGTAATCCAAGCGGACGCATTCAGATACCAGCGGCAGGAAAGTTCCGCAATACACGAAATCTGAACTTCCATGGAGTAACGGTTGTCGGAATTTTCCGCCGCCGCTATTAAATCGGATGTCGTGAAGAAAAGTAAATTTTCAGGCTCTTTCGAAACAGTCGATGCTATGCGCGAAAGATGATACAGTTGATTCATTTTCATTCCGTCTTCTGTTTTTCAAAACACAGGATTTCTTTCCCGGAAGGATCGCGCAAAGCACATTTTCCATCAAAAAATTCAAGATCATGCACAAGACAGAACCCGTTGCGAAGAATCCCCAGCACAGAACCGTTTTCCGAAACAAGCTCCCAGGAATCGAATGCTGAGGAAGGTTCGCTCTGATCCGGGGTATAAATGTTGACCCGCAGTTCCTTTTCATTCGGTGAAAAGACAATCGAGACGAACTCACTGTGCCCATAGGGATGACATTCAACCGCGATATCGTGTTTTTCCGTCCCCGCGGCAAGAGCAATATCTTCCTGAGGCCACAGCTCCGGCAGCGGAATGCTTTTCAGCCAATTAACAAGCGTTCCAGAAGGACTGGTAACTCCTGTTTCCGGGACAACAACTGGCGATGCAGCAAGTTCGCCATCTTCTGCAAGTTCAAGATTGTCCACTTCCTCAAAAATTGCAGATTCTTCCCTGATATACTGGATTCTGGGATCATCGGCAGCAAGAATCGGCATTCCGGATTTTGCAATCAGTTCCGGTTTGAGAGCGCGTCCGGTCAGGAGATGTTCCCAGAAATCTCTGGCATCGGAACAGTCAGAGGCCGGAAGTTCTCCGATCAGCCAGCTTTTCTTCAGAGTCTCATCCTGGAGAGTTCTGGTATTCCATGCCTGCAGAGTATTGAGATACATTCCGCCATCAAATTCAGGCTTGAATTCCTCATCATTGGCGGGGAAATCGTAGTGAGAAAACGTCATAACGAGAAAGGAATCCTTCTCCCAACGACGAAGAAGTACAACATAAGTAATGCGCTCCAACTGGCTCAGAAGACGAATCTGCCTTTCCTGAAGATCTGTATCAAAGGGGTTTTGCGGATTCAGACTTACCGCAGAGCTGTTCTGTGCATCCTCAAATTCATCAAATCCGGCAACTGTACTCATCGCTTTCTGGATCTGATAGGCTCTCAAAAAGAATGCCGTATTCTGTTCACGTTTTCTGGTAAGTTCATCCATTATAAATCTCCTCTCTTATTGACACGGTTCATTCCATTCTCTATCCTTTGTAAGAGAAAAGCGGACTTCTTTTCCGGTTTGATCCGGTTCATCAGTAAAGAAATGACAAAACTTGTAGCTCCGGGAATAAACAGGATTCTTAAGCATTCCTCTGGGAATGCTTTAATCGCGGGCAAAATCACGTTGTTCAGACGATCATAGATCGTAGTATTGGAAAGACCGACATAATTTTTCAGCTCTGGTATACTCAGAGAGATTTTTGCCAGATAAACCAGAAGTATTGCCGAATTGTCATTCGAAAAAGCGTGGCTGAAGTGATCGGTCAGACACTCCTTGTCAAAAGAATTTAACGAGGAACGCACCTTATCAGGAAGCACATCTCCCAGTGTTCTGGATTTTCCGGTATCATCACGACCGATTCCCATATGAATGGAGATCTGTTTTTCCCATATTTGCGGAAAGTTGTTGCGTAGAAAACGTTCCGCAATCTCATTAATTATGCCGTAACGTCCCAGCAACTGTCCCCGAATCACTTTTAAGGCAGGATCACTGCTATTTTTAATGCATTCCCATGTGTGATCCTTATAATTTTTCTGACTCTTGCCGATATTTGCTTTCTCGATGATCCCACAATCAAATTCATGGGCCCAGACAACAGCGGGAGCTTGACTGCCATTCGATTTATCAGAAACAGAACCCTCCTTGTCCAAATCATCATCCTCTTCATTTGGCGAATCAACAAAGTCTTGATCCGCCCCCTCTCCGGACTGGCAAGGAGAATCATCAAGATTTTCTGTATCTTCCTTTTTCGAGTTTGTGGCGTCATAATCCGAAAACAACTGATCTAGTTGATTGCCGACTACTCTATGAAACTTCTTTCTAAATGCGTTTGTAACCTCTGCTTCCAGGATTTGCCTTGACGCATCTGGACATCCGGCAATCGAACAAATCAATTTCCATTGGTTCCAGGCGAATAACGCCTCATCATTTCTATTTACATTATTCATCGAATCTGACTCCTTTCTTCAAGAGGTGTTTTTTTAACTCGGAAATCTCGTCAGGACTCAATCGAGGTTTGAATTCATTCCTTTTTATTCCATGATGAAACCCCACGCTATCCGCCGGGTGAAAATAATATGGTTTGATCTTGAAAAATCCCGGTCTTTCTTTTTCATTTTCAGAAAAATTCCGGATACGGAAGCCTGTTTTATTCGAATGAGATCCCAAAAGCATTGGAACCGGTTGATACAGCGAAGTCAAATTTTTCTTCCCGAGGCATATCGCAGGATGATGACCTTCGTCATTTTTTGATACAAAATTCGGGATTGCCTTACGCCAGAGAGCATTTTTGATTTTCCAGAGCGTTCCAAGGGCAAAATAGTCCGTCGTATTGAACAGTTGGATGAAACGTTGTTCTTTGACATTCATTTTAGAAATTCTCTCTCCATCTATCGGAAGTTGAAAGGCAGAACTCCGGCAGCCAGTTCAAGCGGCTGATATTTGCGTTCCGGATGTTCCCGGAGGATCTCAAGCCGCTCTCCGAGCGCAGGAATCTCTGCCGCACAATGTTTCACAAGATCGCAATACTCATCCGTTTTTTCCGGCTGCATCAGAAGAATAGAACCGAGTATTACGGCGGCAATCACATGCAAAGTTCCTTCGCCTTCCATGGCAATTGCATACGCATTCTGCAGATGTTCCATCTTCTTCTGAGAACTTCCGAGAAGCATGGCCCGATAAAATTCAATCATTTCCCACGGATGCCCGCTCCCTGTTTTCCACTCCTTCTCGGTCGAAAGATAGACCTGTTTTTCCGTATCCGAACCATGGGCGGCAAGGTAACGCAGAAGAATATGATGCGCATATTTTTCCTTGTCGGAATCTGAAATGCTTAAACGAAGAATTGCATCCGCCAAAGGCGACTCGAAAAATTCAGTTGCAGCCTTTTGAAATGCGGTCCTGTCAAAGACCGGAGTATCCATCATGGCGGTCAGCAGATAGGCGGAAGTCTGACGAATATCATTCTGCGCACTTTCCGGATCGCTCAGACGCCGGAAGGCGGCAATCGCCTGCTGAAAATACGCGACCGCCGATTCATTTTTCCCCAGGAAAGCCTCATGCTGACCAAAACTGGAAAGAAGACGTCCATAATACTGAAGCCCCGGAACTTCCGGACGACACCCTTTCCAAGGCTCCAGGATCTCTTTGGCTTTCTCAAAAAGATATTCATCGGTAAAAGAAACCGCAATATTCAGCGCGGCATGACAGGTCAGCGGAGCATCTTCCTCAAACAGACGTTTCGACAGTTGGACAAACTCCTCCCGATGCCCCGCAAAAGCGGTCACGCTTCCCTTGTGATTGGCCTCCGCCAGCTTTGCGGTCAGCCACAGCAGACGCAGCCGCGGCGGAAAGTCGGAAGCCTCCGGTTCATGGAGTTTCAGCCAGTCCAGCTGATTTTTCAACTGTCGCAAATTAATCGCCTTCGATTCCAGATGTCCGACCACAAAATCCAGATACTTTTTCCAGAGTTTCATCTCTTTCCGGGCCTCCCATCCAATCGTCTGGAGAATCCCGCCCAGGAAACTGTTCTCCGTTTCATCGGCATCCCGGAGAAGAGCCGCCCAATTTTCCGGTGAAATCTCTCTTCCGGTGAAATAGAGGTCGAGAAGCCCCCGCAGTTCCCTGGCATCATAGTTCAGAAAACAGCATCCGTTCCAAGCAGAGTCCCGAAAACGAGGTTTGGCCAGTTTGGATTCCTGCCGCATTCGACAGGTATGGGCAATGATATCCGGATATGAATTGTAAGGATCCGACTTGTCCTGAATTTCTATGTTCAGGTCGATTAAATCCGCCCGTTCCGGGAAAGACTCCATCAGAAAGAAGCGGCAGGCATCACGAAGGTAAATACAATCCTTAGCACTTCGATACGGGTCCCGCCCTTCAATCCGGACATCCACACGGCACTTCCCATTCAGCGGAAGCAGACGCAGGACCAGATCAATATACGCTCCGATCATCGGCCCCCATCCCTGCGGAGAAGCACAGGCCCTTGCCGGGAGCGCCAGCACTCCACACCGGGAATGGATAATTGTTTCGACGACCTTGTCGGCGGCAGTCATTTTTTCCTCTGTCGCATCCTGGGAAACATGCAGCGGCGGCTGATGCGGCAATGCGCCTTGAGTGAAAAGAATTCCGCCGATCACTCCATCTCCGCCTTTTTGAAAGCTCAGATCTCCATTGCCGTCTTTTGCCCTGTAAGATTCGTCAATATACAGGAACCAGTGTTCCGCCGGAGGCAGAAAAGCAATGTCGTTGGGATGATGTTTATACGCCGGGAAATGCCGCGCATGCGGAGAGAATGTGGAAATCCGGGGAGGAGATGCAGTAAAGGAGATCGGCTGAATATCCACCTTATGAGTCCGGGTGACTATTGTTCGTTCTTCCCTTTTTTTTTGATTTTCTTTTTTCTTTCTGATGCAGTAGGAAAGAGGCCCTCCCAAACACTGAATTCGGGGATCAGAGTCGTCTGTTCCGAACTCTTTCATGACCTTCCGAGCCTGTTTCAACCAGGAATCGGCAAATTCCCGATCCTCGGTTCGCTGCTGTTCTTTTCCTCCAAACAGAAGGTACTTCTCCAGCATTTCTTTCATCTTGATTTTCCGGTTTTCCCCATCATACATCAATCCGTAAAAACAGTATTGATACATGCAATGACCGGGTGTTTGTTCTATGCGCAGGGGAGGTTTTCCACTGTAAGGCGGCTTTTCCCATTCCTGCGGCCAATACAGAGGTGTGTTGTTGTCCTGCTGATTTCTCGCGGAAGAGTTTATTCCTGATTTGTGATGATTTCCCTGGAAGGAGTTCATCTGAATTTCATTTAGCAGATCAGAAAGACTGGATTCGGCTGCAGGAGATGCCGCGGAGGGATCATCCTGATTTTTCTGATATTCAGCGAGGGCGGTATCGAATTTCTGACATAAATAAGCTTTTGCATTTCCGCCAAGTGTGCGGGCTTTTTTTTCGAGTTCATCAAATTGGAGATCCTTGCGTGTTCCGCCGTTTTTTGCGAAAGCGACCGCCTGATCCGTCAGGGAATGGCACTGATCTTTCCATTGTTCAGCCGCGGCAAAAATTTTCCGGGCAATGTCGGAAGAATACTCGTTTTTTATTTTTTCCTTCAACGAATTGATTTTTTCATTCTGTTCATACAGAAGAGCATTTCGATATTGATCCTCATAAAGGTGCAACGGGGAACCATTCATAACACGTTACTCCTGTCATTTTCAGTTTGTTTACGGGTCCGTCAGGAATTGAGACTGCACCGTTTGTTTTGGGAAAAGAATGTGCATTCTCCCTATAAAAGCAACAGACGATCAAAATAAGATTGCATTGATCAACTCTCCTTTACAGGAGAAAATAGCATAAAAAGCAGGGAATGCAAATCAGGAGTGGATACGGGAAGTCTGAAATGGAGTGAATTTCCGGATTATTTTTATGTGTTGTGATTTCTCCGGGATCTTCTTCCTGCGGCCTTCTGACGCTGTTCCCCCCGCCAATTTAGGGGGGATTCACAGCTCAGACGCGAAAAAAGAAATACAGGACTATGCTGTTCTACCCGCCAATTCAGGGGGGATTCACAGCTCAGAAACTTTCTGAAGAATTCATAGAAAAATCAGCTGTTCTCCCCGCCAATTCAGGGGGGATTCACAGCATGGGCATATTGTGTTTGCTCCCTCTGATGCTGTTCTACCCGCCAATTCAGGGGGGATTCACAGCTCAGAAACTTTCTGAAG
>CAJKAR010000051.1 GCA_905197955.1 uncultured Lentisphaeria bacterium
TGCAGGGCCGATGGTCCTGCCGAGGGGTGTTGGGGGCGAGAAGCCACCAACTCTCCCCAGCTGGATCAACAAGTTATGATTTCATAAATTTAGTGAAATCATCCATCCAGATTTCTGTTGGGATATTCATATGTCCGGAATCTGGAGCATTGTAGATCCTTTTTTGTCCGGCGTAGCGATTATAGGCTGTGTAGACGGAATCCGGGGGACAGGTGGTATCAATGAATCCGACTGTAAAATATGCTTTTGCCTGTGCATGTTCGACGAGATGAGCGATCGAGCAGTATTGCATTTCTTTCATGACTTTATGCTGCAGTTCAGGAGGATCCTTCTGATTCAGGAGGGCCCAGGAGGCAAAACGCTGATCTGCACAGTCGCAGAAAGCCGGGACTCCGGCGCAGCATTTCGTGACTCGCTGATCGAGCGATGCGCAGACGAGAGCGAGGCAACCTCCCTGACTGCATCCCCATGTGATGAGATTTTTTCCATCCCATTCCGGCTGTTCCGTTAGGTAATCGAGCGCCCGCAGAGTGCGCAGATAAATGGAGGCCAGATATGATGTTTTTGCGTTTTCCCGTCCGAATTTAAAATATTCATTGAGTTTTGTTTCCCGAAGCTCCTGATAGAATTGCGGATCTTTTCCGCATGGCAGGCCATGAGCATTGATATCCATGGCGAGGAATCCGTTTCTTGCAGCGGAACAGGCCTTTGGGAAATCGGAATCAGCAACACCAGCTCCGTGGAGAGTCAGCAGAGCAGGAAGGCTTCCGC
The DNA here is from genome assembly GCA_905197955.1 of uncultured Lentisphaeria bacterium. Taxonomy (GTDB): domain Bacteria; phylum Verrucomicrobiota; class Lentisphaeria; order Victivallales; family UBA1829; genus UBA1829. The sequence continues at coordinate 772 of CAJKAR010000051.1, forward strand.
GTTTTGCGTGTTTTGGAAAAGCAATGTAACCGCGTGCAGGATTGCCATAAAGAGTTTCCGCAGAAAATTCGAATGTTTCGATTTCCGGGAATGGTTCCTGAAGAGTCCGGTTGAAGATCGGCCATTGCTCGTGCCATTTCTGATAGGCCGCATCATCGAGCGGGGCGACAGGATGACGTTCCGCAACGGTTGCCTGTCGTTTCTGTTTTTCTATTTCGGCGTTCCAGAAGTCGAAGAGATCGGAAGGCGCCTCCATGACGGGAACGATCTGTTCCGGCGCAACGGCCGCAGCCGCCATAGCCGTCATATTTCCCTCTTCCAGAACGACTTCCAGAAAACCGGAATCCTCTGCTTTGATACAGATCTCCTGATTCGGCCGAGTATTTCCTTTTGCAAGGATTCCTTTTCTGCTGTGAGAAATGGTATATTGGATAGGAGAATCGATTTCAAAGGCGTTGACAGTGAACGTGATCATTTCTCCGGAAGAATAGACCGCTTCCGGACGGGATGCTCGTACAAACAGACTTTTCATGGCAACAACCTCATGTTATGCTTTAAAACGATACAGTGCAAACGAATATAACTCCGGCAGACGCACATCCAGCATTCTATTATCCAAAGTACCTTTTCCAGTTCCCCGGATTGTCTCAATTTGAGTTCCGAAAGGCAGTTCAAATTGATGATCTTCCGATTCCGCCCCGTTGCGGTAGACTGCAATGAATCCATCGGTGCAATCGGGCGAAACGGAAAGTATGGCGCTCCATGTTCCTTTCATAGGCATATCCCCGGCGGCGGAGGTCAGGTAGGAGGCGAACGTTTTGCGGAAGGGGGCCATTTCCTCGAAAAAGCGTTTCATCTGCTTCCGTCTATCCGGCGGAGTGTTTTCGATGACACCCCAATAGAGCGGTGTGGCGAAGATCGTTGTACCGAGAATGTATTCCAGCGGATAATCGCTGATCTGCGGCATCATTTCGATTTCCAGCTGTTTTGCCGGAGCATACTGGAGCGTGTACCAGAGATTGCCGAGTGCCATGTAGGGATGATAATAACGGTGATCCTTCAACGAACGTCCGCGATTTTCCAGAAAGAGACGGCCGAAATCAAGAGCAAAGTCGAAATTCGGACGGTTTCTGCGCGTAACATCCATGGAAATCACCAGTTCCGGAATCTCCTTCTGCAACTCTTCCAGCAGCTCTCTGTACTTTTCATAGTGAAGATTGGCATCTCCTTTGAGCGTGTTGAAGGCGGTAAGCTGATAAAGGTCGAACTTGAAATGTCTGATTCCGTACTCCCGATAGAATCCGGCAAGTTTGTTTTTCATGAATTGGAACGCTTCCTGTTCCATCAGTTCGATGGGACTGTAACTGCGTTCGGAACCGGCTCCTCCCTGAAGTTCGGTCTGATGGAAGTCATCGGTTCTGGCGAGCCAGTTCCAGGGATTCGGTTCCAGCATGGTGTCGTGGCATTCGGCGCCGTCCCAGAGCGCCATGCGCGGATGGCGGATGTCAAGACCAAGTGGATTGCACCAGAGTCCGAGTTCGATTCCATACTGTCCGGCGATCTCCGCAAGCTGATGGAACTTGTTCGGAAATTTGGTTTCGTCGATTTCCCCCATGAAGGTGGAGAACCAGCCGTCGTCGATGAAAACACAGTTGATTCCGGATTCTGCCGCGGCATAAAGTTCCTTTCGGATCACTTCTTCGTTCACTCCGAACTGGAGATCCGGCCAGGAGTTGGAAAGCACTTCCGTTGCAGCGGACTGCGGATAGGTTGCATAGCGCTCGAGACGATAGCGCTGCATACCGAAATCTCCTGTCAGTCCTATGACAACTCCGTTTGCGCGGCGCGTTTCCCCTTTGTGGAGATTATCGAAGCCAAGACCCAGCATTTCAAGGCGTTTTTGTGACGGATCAAAGAGAAAATCGTATTCCCCCTTGATCGGCTGACAGTCCGGCATGGGGCCTTCTTTATAGAAGCAGAGCCCGTTTGCAAGGAAATAGGCTCCGATATTTTTGCCGGGTTGCGCCTTCTTTTCGATCAGACGGCGATTCGACTGGTCGCTGCAGGAAAAAAAGTTGATCACTTTTGCCTCTGTGCAGGGTGCGGCAAATCGAATATCGGCAAGATCGGAATAGTACATTGCCGATTTATCGTGTTCTGTTTCCATGGTGTCATACCAGCGGATCGCCGGGGCGTTCCGATAGAAAAACAGATGACGTGTCAAAGTGATATCTTCCAGTTTCCAGACAAGTTCGTATTCGGTCTCTGAATTCTGCCGGGTTGTTAGAAAGCGGAAGTCGCTGCATTGTTTCCGGTCCGCCGTGAGGAACGGAAGAGCGGTGGTAAACAGGTTCGATCCCGTTTTCCTGTCGATGAATTCCGTGATGGAGAAAAACGGTTCCAGTTCAATCGTCACCCGGATCAATGCATTTTCCCATTTCAGTGTCATGAGATTTTCCTTCTGGTTATATCAGGTATACTGTTTTGTTTTTTTCTTCAGGTCGTGTGGCGGATAAGGGATCTTTCTCTGAGCAAAGACGATCACAACGGCGATGGCAAACAGGACAATGGACGATACCGCAAAAACGCTTCGCGTGTTCCAGAAGATCGTCGATCCCATGCCGAAAACGCAGCCGAGAAGCCAGCCGACCGCTCTTGCACTGGTTGCAAAACCGAAATAGACTCCGCGGTCTTCCGGCGCTGTCGTCAGCGACAGCCAGCTCTGCATGATCGGACTGAGTCCGCTGACAAAAAAGACCATCAGCATCCGTTCCGCAAAAAGAATCGGCAGACTTGTGCAGAACGCCTGCGGCAGAAGGAAAAGCCCCGCTGCAATCGAGATGATGATTCCTACAATATGCCCCGGATATTTGTCTGCAAGGACACCGATGATGAATCCTCCGAAAATACCCGCTGCCGCCGAGGCCCCTCCCAGAATACCGCTCCATTTCAGCGCTTCCGACGTTCCGTTGTGAAGAACCAGATCCACTAGCATCGGCAGATACGGACTGTCCATCTGCTGCCCGATTCCCATCATGACAGTCAGAATCATAATCCACCAGACAAGTCCGAATTTTGGAAGTCCCGGTTTGAGTTCAATCCTGAATTTTTCTCCATAATGTGGCGGTTTCCCCCGGTCCTGGATCAGGAAAAAGGCTAGAAACGTTGCAATGAAGAGCAGTGCTCCGGACATGAGAAACGTTGTCAGAAATCCATAGCGGCTCGCAGAAAGTCCTCCCAGCACCGTGCCCGCAAGAGTCCCGCTGAAAATCGCCGAACTGACCGCTCCCATCGCCATTCCCCTGTGCTGTTTCGGCGTGGAGCAGGCTACCAGTGTCATTGCCGCAGCGGCAACTCCGGAAAGCGCTCCGATGAAAAAACGCAGAATCGTAAGGGAGATCGGATCCGGCATGAATGCAACCAGCGGCATCAGAAAGGCCGAACACAAACTCGCACGTGCCAGCATGCGGGCGCGTCCGAAATAATCCGCCATTTTTCCCCAGATGGGCGAAAACAGCAGAAATCCCAGATTTCCCGCAAACGCAAACAGTGCAATATAAAAATCCCGTCGTGCCTGCTCCGTCACATGGAGTACATCCTGAAGATAGAATGGTATAATCGGATATGCAAATCCAAATCCCGCCATGGAAAGAAAAAGGGCAGTCCAGATCCAGAGAAGATTTTTTCGCCAGGTAATCATTTGCTGTTGTTCCGCATCCGTATCGTTTGCAAAGAGTTAATCTACACCGTTCCGAAGGAAAATCAAGCAGGTCCGGGTGTGGACAGGATTCTCCGTTTCAGGAGAGCGGAACGGCATCGGAGATCGCCTGCTGTCCCGGATAGGATTCCGTCAGGATTCTGAAATCCTCCGGATCCATCTGCCACTCTGCCGCACTCAGATTCCTTTTCATGTGCAGTGGATTGTGCGACATGGATATTGTGACGACATTCTTCTGCATCATCAGCCATGCAAGTGCAATTTCCGAGGGCGATTTTCCATATTTTGCCGCCAGATCCAGCATCAGCTTCGGCATCTGGTCCCCCAGCATTCCGCCTTTCTGGAGAGGCCTCCAGGCGATCAGCATGATATCATTGTCCTGACAGTATTTCAGCATTCCGGATTTCTCCGCCTCCCGGATCTTCAGATTGTAGTGAATCTGATTTGCCACGATCGGCGCCTCGGAACACTCCTGAGCCCGTTTCAAGCGCTCCACTGAGAAGTTGCTGACTCCGATGTGACGCACGGTGCCTTCCGCACAGAGCCGGTTCATTGCCCGGAGTGTTTCCTCCAGCGGAACTGCGTCACAGACCTGGTGGATGAGGTAGAGATCAATATAATCTGTTCCCATACGTTTCAGAGAACCTTCCGCGGCTCTGAGGACCTCATCGTATTTCAGATGTGTTTTCCATACCTTTGTCGTGAGAAACAGTTTTGAACGATCGAATCCTGCGATGGCTCTGCCGACAATTTCCTCAGCAAATCCCGCCGCATACATTTCCGCCGTATCGATATGGCGATATCCCATATTGAGTCCCTGAATCAGCGCCTGTACGGAAGAATCCCCGTTGTCCGCGTAATTCCTGGTCTCCCTTCCGCCCATCTGCCAGGTGCCGAGTCCGATGGCGGGCATGGAAAAGCCCCGTTTCAGTTGTTTTAGCGGATCGTTCATTGTAGTTTCCTTTGCTGTTGAATGTTCTGGATCAAACGGATGCGGGAAATGCGGAAGAATAAAAAAGGACTCCTGTTTTCTCAGGAGTCCTTTGCCGCAGGAATCGCGGGATTATCTGCCGCAGCAGTTCTTGTATTTCTTACCGGAACCGCAGGGGCAGGGCTCGTTACGCCCGACCTTCGGGGTTTCGCGCCGGAAGGAGATCTGGATGTCCGGAACCTCCTGATTCTGCTCCGGATTGTCCGGATTGGCGGAAACATCCTCCACCGGCATTCCGGCGGCACCGTCAGCATGAATCAGCTGCTGCGGAATGTTCGAGAACAACTGCTCAAACGCCGCAAGACTGGTCGCGGAACGGAACATATTGGTCAGAATCTCCTGATCAATCGACTGAATCAGCTCGTCGAACATCTTGAAGGCTTCCTGCTTGTATTCAATCAGAGGATCCTTCTGCGCGTATGCCCGGAGTCCGATGCTGGAACGCAGATGGTCCATGGCACGCAGATGCTCCTGCCAGAGCCGGTCGATGGCATCCAGAATAATGTGGCGTTCAAGCCAGCGGAGAGCCTGTTCATCTTCAAAGGATTCTTTGATTTTGTACATTTCCGTGACACGATTGACGATCGCATCGCGGGTCGCATCCACATCCACGGATCCATCCGGCTTGAAGTGATAGATGGTATCATCGAATCCGATCGGGAAGGTCGTGTTCAGCCAGGAGTTGAGCATATCCTTGTCAATCGGGCTCTTGGAATCCGATGTACAGACGGCAATGGCATCCTTGATCCGGCGTTCGACTTCGTCATAAACGGTGTCGAAGATAAAGTCGCGGGAAGAGTCATTGAGAAGGATCTCTTTGCGGATCCCGTAGATGACTTCGCGCTGCTTGTTCATGACATCATCGTATTCCAGCGTGCGTTTACGGATCGAGAAGTAGTGCTGCTCGACGCGGCGCTGTGCTGTTTCAATGGATTTGTTCAGCCAGGGATGCTGAAGCTCTTCGCCCTCTTCCAGTCCGAATTTCTCCATGATTTTGACAATCCGGTCGGATCCGAAGATGCGCATGAGATTGTCTTCCAGAGAGATATAGAAGCGGGAGGCTCCCGGGTCGCCCTGTCGGGCGCTTCGTCCGCGCAGCTGACGGTCGATTCGTCTGGAATCGTGACGGGAACTGCCGATGACATAGAGTCCGCCGAGTTCCGCAACGCCTTCTCCCAGCTTGATGTCCGTACCGCGTCCTGCCATGTTGGTGGCAACTGTGACGGCATATTTTTCGCCTGCGCGCGCCACGATTTCCGATTCGCGTTCGTGGTTCTTCGCATTCAGGACATTGTGCGGAATGTTCCGCATCTTGAGCATTCGGCTGAGAATTTCGGAGTCTTCCACGGAGATCGTTCCGAGCAGAACCGGCTGGCCCTTCTTGTAGCGTTCCTCGACCTCTTTGAGAATTGCGCGGAACTTTTCGCGTTTGGTTTTGTAGACACAGTCGTTGTAGTCCACGCGGCGGCAGGGACGGTTCGTCGGAATGACCATCACATCCAGTTTGTAGATGGAGTGGAATTCGTTGGCTTCCGTTTCCGCGGTACCGGTCATGCCGGCGAGTTTTTTGTAAAGACGGAAATAGTTCTGAATGGTGATGGTGGCAAAGGTCTGTGTCTCCTCTTCAATGGAGACATTTTCCTTGGCTTCCAGAGCCTGATGAAGTCCTTCGCTGAAACGGCGTCCGGGAAGGATTCGTCCGGTGTGCTCGTCAACGATGAGCACTTTGCCTTCCTGCACCACATAGTGCACATCCTTTTCGTAGAGGCAGTAGGCGCGGAGAAGCTGGGAGATATCATGGAGTTTTTCGCTCTTAAGGGCGAACTGCTCCTGAAACTCCTGTTTCTTTTTGATCTTTTCCTGATCGTTGAGTTTCGGATCAACGTCGATGCTGTGCATGGTCTCAAGGAGATCCGGGAGCACGAAGGCGTTCGGATCGTCGCCGGAGATGAGAACACGGCCTTTTTCCGTCAGGTCCGCCTCCTGATTGCGCTCCTCGATGGAGAAGAAGAGATCCGACTGGATCTCCTGCAGGAGTCCGCGGTTCTGATCGCTGCGGGCCATGGTTTCCGCCTTTTCGACCTTTTTCAGAATCTCCGGATCTTCGAGAACATGGAGCAGCTTCTTGTGCTGCGGCATTCCCATTTTCACCTGGAGAAGTTTGGTGATGGCGGTTTCCATTTCGTCATCTGTGGCATTTTCCTTGTCGAGGATGTCTTTTGCTTCCTGAACAAGACGCGCACAGAGGAGATTCTGGCGATTGTAAAGATCGGCAATGCCCGGTTTCAGCTTGTCGAACTGATGGGTGGAGCTTGCCACGGGACCGGAAATGATCAGCGGAGTTCTGGCTTCGTCGATGAGGATCGAGTCCACTTCGTCGATGATCGCATAGTAGTGATCGCGCTGAACAAGTTGTTCCTTGCTGGAGGCCATGCCCATGTCGCGCAGATAATCGAATCCGAATTCGCTGTTGGTTCCGTATGTGATATCGCATGCGTACTGAGCACGGCGCTCATCGGGATTCATTTCGTTCTGGAGGCAGCCGACGGTCAGTCCGAGATATTTGTAGATGGTTCCCATCCACTCCGAGTCGCGGCGCGCAAGATAATCGTTGACCGTGACCAGCTGACAGTTCTTTCCTGTCAGAGCATTGAGATAAAGCGGCATGGTTGCAACGAGAGTTTTTCCTTCACCGGTTGCCATTTCCGCGATTTTTCTCTGATGGAGCGCGATACCGCCGAGGATCTGCACATCAAAGGGGATCATATCCCATGTGAGTTCATGATCGCAGACCACGGTGGTGGTTCCGCAAAGTCTGCGGCAGGCGTTCTTGACCGTGGCGAATGCTTCGCAGAGGATATCGTCCAGGGTTTCGCCCTTCTGAAGACGATCCTTGAATTCCTGTGTTTTCTCCTTGAGCTGTTCCTCCGAGAGTTTCTGGTAGGAAAGTTCGAGTTCGTTGATCCGTTTGACCAGCGGCGCCATCCGTTTTGCATCGCGTGCGGATTTGCTGCCGAAGATCGCTTTCAAAATACTGGTTAACATGCTGAGAAATCTTCCTTATGCTTTGGAGCCTGCGCCGGAACCGGGAGTGGTAAGATCCATTCCCTCCTTGCACATGGGGCATTCTTCCGGGAGATAGGTCGGCAAATTGAGCTGGAGAAGGCTGAAGAGAGGAATTCCGAAATTTGCTTTTCCGCCGCTGCGGTCCGTGATGATCGCAACTGCGACCGGAATTCCGCCGAGACTCCGGACAAGATCAATGGTCTGCTGAACACGTCCGCCTTCCGTGACAACGTCTTCTGCGATGATGACTTTTTCTCCGGGACGAATGCTGAATCCGCGTTTGAGGACCAGCTGATCATTGACTTTGTCTGCAAAAATGGATTTCAGTTTCAGGGCTCTTGCGAGTTCCTGGCCGACGAAAAGTCCGCCGACCGCAGGAGAAATCACAGTTTCCGCCGTAATTCCTTTCTCCTTGATCTGATCCGCCAGCGCGGAGCAGAGTCGTTCTCCGCGATCCGGATCCACAAAAACAAGCGCGCACTGGAAAAAGCGATTGCTGTGCTTGCCGCTGCGGAGTTTGAAATGTCCTGTGAGAAGAGCGCCCGCGTCCTGAAGCTCTTTGACGATTTCTTCGTGTGTCATAGCCATTCTGTCAGCTCCTGTTATCTGAAAGTATCCGAGGATGTCGGTTCGATCCAGAGATGGAAATCCACCTTCCGGTCGCCGAGTTTCAATGTAATCATCGTGTTAAGGCGGGTGAGCAGGAGGGCGTAGGGAACTTTGACTTCTCCGCCCGGAACCGTGACCGCGACATTGCAGTCGCCGAGAATCGGCTCCGCCTCCCGGAGGGCGAGAATGAGTTTATGCAGTTTCATAAGTTTGCCGCGGAGTTCGGCATCGAACTGGTAAGGTCTGTGGCACTTGGGGCAGAGGGCCTGAAAATCCTCTCCGGCGAGTTCCATCAGGTCGAACTTGACGACCGCTCCGCAGTCCGGTTCCATGCAGAGAAAGTCGATTTGTGCCTTGCTTTTTTCCGTTTTGGCTGTCATTTCTCGTATACTCTCCTTAAGAAATATAATGAAAATTTACATTCAACCTAAGAATATAGCATCTTTTTCCTGTTAATAAAGCCGGTTTTTGATTTTTCCTTCAAAAATTCTCTCAAACCGGATTCCTGAGCAGAAAAATGGTGTATCTTTTTCTTCGAGAGTGAAATGCCGAACCCTCTTCGGGCAGGGAGTTCGGCAGAAGAGACGCCGGGAATGGAAGTCAACGGATCAGCTCGTAGACGAGGATGGGGGTTTTTCCGTCGTGGTCCGTTTTTAGGAGATAGGACTGCTTTCCATCATCTGTGATCTGCGGTACTTTGCAGAGGCGTCGTCCGGAAATGTCGCAGGCGTACAGCGTGCCGCGGAACGGATGATTCAGGGAGAGAACGGCTTCTCCCTGAACCAGCGGCTGCGTGGAACCGTTTTTTTCCAGGACAATCAGGCGCGGATCGCGGAAGACGGAGCCTTCATTTTTAACATCTGTCAGATGCAGAATCAGAATCCGGCGGCTCTGTTCCAGCGTTCAGCAAGCAAGATGATCAGAGATAAAGATGGATTTACAATGATATTAATCACAAATAGAAATTCTTTCAATGTTAAATTTCTATTGCTCCGGCAATTAAGATTGCTTGTTATTTTATGCGTTGATCTTGCCTATTAACAAGCAATCTGAATTGCCGAAACTATAATTCTGATCTGTTGTAGTTCTGAAATAGCCTTATCTTCATATCTTCTTTTTTTCAGAATAGTTGTTTTCTATGAAATTTCGTTTTATGGGAATGATAAGTAAAATGTGGTTTTAGGAAAGTTTTAACTTGATATTTGATTCTCTCCAGAAGATGGAAACTGTTTACTGACCGTTTACAGGGAATAAAAAGCATGGAGAGGTTCTTGTCTCGGAATCATAAAAAATTTTTTCTGTGCATTGTCATTTGATGTTTTTATCTTTTTAGGCGGACGCTGTGACAGGGGGATTTTGTGAAATAGAAATAAAAAACTCCGATCGGGAGACGCCCGATCGGAGTTGAATGACATGTCCCCTTGCAGAGAATGGTTATTTCATTGTTTTCAGATTTTTCGACGGAATGATTTCCGGAGTGGTTTTTCCGGGAACAACCCATGCGAATGAGAGATTGTCTCCGCCGGCGCCTTCAAACATGATGGCTTCCACATAATACTTTTTCCCTTTTTCCAGTTTTATCGGAGAAGATTTCTGGGAGGGTTTCTTGGTGAACTCCTTCGGATTGGTCCAGGCTCCGGTTCTGGCGATGGCTTTGGCCTTTGCGGGAGTGGCGTCTGTACTGAGATAGAGTGTTGCGGTATCATCGCCGGCAACATAGAAGACATAATCGCCAGTCACATCGGGAACGATGAATCCATACATACGCTGTACATAGTTATCCGCCCAGTTTGCATTTTTTTCCGGTTTTGTCCAGGATTTTGCCTCTGAGGTTTTCTGAACATCGGACCCTGTGGGAGCGATTTTCTTTGCTACGAGTGATTTTGCATTTTTGTCGCCCTTGTGCTGAGCTGCGGTCCAGTAATCGCGGTTGAGTCCGGGCTGATCGGGAGCCGCGAACAGAGCGGCGCATCCGAGCATAGCGGAAATAGCCAGAATTTTTTTCATGTCTGCTCTCCTTGTAGTGAATTTGATTCTGTATGGGGACTGAAATGATATATAATCCATTTTTTGTCAAAAGTCAATCCTTAGCATGGACAAATTTCTGTTTTTCATAGATTTTCGAGCTTCCGTTCTGGAAAAAATATATTTCTGTTGTATAGTTCTGTTTTAGCAGACAGGTTCGAATAAATGCTAAAATACGGAGGTTCAGCCCATGCACTTCGACAAACCCGGGAGAATTTTCGAGGCGGATGCCATAGAATCTTCTCTGACCAAGATCGGGGACCGGATCCTCGCAGAATTCAAGGATCGTTCGCAGGAACTTCTGTTTCTGGGAATTCAGCGCCGCGGAGTTCCCTTTGCCCGTCGTCTCAGCGAGTATATTCAGAAAAAGAGCGGGTTTGAGATCCCCGTCGGAACGCTTGACATTACGATGTATCGCGATGACATCGGCATGAGAAAGGTCCTGCCGGTGATTCATGAAACCTGCATTCCCGATATCAATGGGAAGATTCTGATCCTTTGTGATGACGTTCTGCAGGCAGGACGCACGATTCGGGCGGCTCTGGATGCGATTACAGATTTCGGCCGTCCGGCCATCATCCGCCTTGCGGTTCTCTTCGACCGGGGGTGCCACGAGTTCCCGATTGCCGCGGATTATGTCGGCGAGGCCGTGGAGATCCCGGATGGATTTAAAATCTCCGTCCACTGGATGGAGATCGACGGCGCCGATTTTGTGAAAATTCTTGAAAAGAAGATTTGGAGATAAGCATGATGGATGTGAAATGGACAAGAAAGGATCTGCTGAGCATTTACGACTTGTCGGCCGAAGAGATCACTTTGATCCTTGATACGGCGGCCGAATTCAAAAAAGTCTCGCAGCGCAAGATCAAGAAGGTTCCCGCGCTTCGCGGAAAGACGGTTGTAAATCTTTTTGTCGAACCGAGTACCCGGACCCGCACATCCTTTGAGCTGGCGGAGCAGCGTCTTTCCGCGGATATCATCAATATTGCAGCCGACTCCAGCAGTCTGCGCAAAGGGGAGACTCTTCTTGATACCGTCAAAAACATCGAGGCTCTGCAGGTGGATCTGATTGTGATGCGGCATTCCGCGGCCGGGGCTCCGAATTTCCTGGCTCCCCGCGTCCGTCCCGGAATTGTGAATGCCGGCGACGGCGCACACAGTCATCCGACTCAGGCTCTTCTCGATCTTTTCACCATTCGGGAGAAGAAAGGTTCGTTCAAAGGCTTGAATGTTTCCATCATCGGCGATATCCTCCACAGCCGGGTGGCGCGCAGCAACATGTGGGGGCTTCTGAAACTTGGAGCCAATGTCACGTTCGGCGGGCCTTCCACCTTGAATCCGAAGGCGTTTGAGAAGGTCGGCGTGAGAGTCTGTCACAATATGAAAGATGCGCTGGAGGGGGCGGATGTGGTGAATCTTCTGCGAATCCAGCATGAGCGTCAGCGTTCGGGATTCTTTCCGAGTGTCGGCGAGTACTCGAAGGTGTTCGGCCTGAATCCGGATACGGCAAAGTATCTGAAACCTGATACGCTGATTATGCATCCGGGGCCGATCAACCGCGGAGTGGAGCTGGATTCCTCTCTGGCGGACGGACCGCAATCCGTCATTCTTGAACAGGTAACCAATGGACTCGCCGTGCGTATGGCGGTTCTCTTTCTTGTAGCGGGGTGCTTAAAATGAATTATATTCTTGAAAATGCCAGAGTGATCGATCCTGTGCAGAACATTGATTCCGTGGGCGACATCGCCGTGTGCGACGGAGTGCTTGCCGATCCCGCAAAGATGCCCGCCGGTACCGAACGCATCGATTTATCCGGCAAGGTGGTTGCGCCGGGATTCATTGATCTCCATGTTCACCTCCGCCATCCGGGGAAGACGCAGGCGGAGACCATTCATACGGGAACTCTTGCCGCCGCAGCAGGAGGATTCACCTCCATCGTGGCGATGCCGAATACATCTCCTGCAGCCGATAATCCCGGTACGATTCATTTTGTCCTCACGCATGCCGAGCGGGAAGGCGTGGTCAAAGTGCTTCCCTGCGGAGCCATGACGAAGAATCTGGAAGGAAAAGAGATGTCCTCGATCGGTTCTCTGAAGGCCGCCGGAGCGGTGGCGCTTTCCGATGACGGCCGCTGTGTGCAGGATCATCAGCTGATGCGTCACATTGTCCATTACTCCCGGACATTCGATCTGCCGATTCTCGACCATTGCGGCGACAAGCTGCTCGAAGCCGAAGGAGTGATGCATGAAGGCGAATGGTCCGTCCTCCTCGGAATGAAAGGTATGCCGAGTGCCGCCGAGGAGCTGATGATTTATCGTGATATCATTCTCTCCCGCATGACGAACTGGAAGATTCATATTCAGCATGTCAGTGCGAAAGAGAGCGTTGCGATTCTGCGCCAGGCGCGGCGCGAGGGGATCCGCGTGACCGGTGAAGCCACGCCGCATCATATCTCGCTGACCGATGTCGAGATCAAACGTTTCGATTCCAACTACAAGATGAATCCGCCTCTGCGTTCGGAGGAGGACCGGCTTGCTCTGCTCGAAGGTCTTGCGGATGATACCCTGACCGTGATCGCCACGGACCATGCACCTCATACCGCAACCGAGAAAATGGTGGAGTTTGACTACGCACCCTTCGGCATTATCGGTTTGGAGACTGCGGTGCAGATCTGCATGACGGAGCTGTATCACAAGGGCGTGCTTTCCCTGCCGCATCTGATTTCCAAGCTGACAAAAGGTCCTGCGGAGGTTCTCGGCCTTGATATCGGCAATCTGAAGCTGGGCAATCCCGCCGATATCACGATTCTGGATCCGGACCGGGAAACCGTTGTGGATCCGAATCAGTTCAAATCAAAATCCCGCAATACGCCGTTTGCCGGTTATCGGGCAAAGGGATGTGCGGTCGGAACGATTGTCAACGGAAAATTTGTCCACAAAGCGTTCTGAGCGGACCGGAGGGGGGACGCACTTTTTCGCATTCTCCGGCGATTGACTTTTCCGCCGGAGGAATTATATTTCCTGCATGGAAACAAAGCGGAAAATTCTATGCATTGCCGATGCGCATATTCTGGAGAGTCCCGGATCTGCCGGGGATTTTTTCCGTATGCTTGCAAAAGTCGCGGAAACGGATTACGACATCGTTTTTCTCGGAGACATCTTTGAGCTCTGGATCGCCTTCCCAGCCTATGAGACGGAGATTCATAAACAGTTCCTTGCCTGGTGCCGTGCGGAGAAGGCAAAACGCCGGATCGGGTTTATTGAAGGAAATCATGAGTTTTATGTTTCTTCGCGTTATGCGGATGCGTTCACATGGAGCACTGACCGTTCCAGAGTGATAGCCGACGGGCGGGTCTGCCTGATGCACGGAGATACGATCAACGAGGAGGATATCGGGTATCGTCTGCTTCGGATAGTGCTGAGGAATCCTCTTTCGCGTTTTCTCGTCTGGATATTCGGGCCTCTTGCGGGGAAGGCGCTTTCTGAGAAGATCCGTCTTTCGCTGAAGGGGAAGAATTTGAAGCACAAGAAGAATTTTCCGGAGAAATATATTGTCAGACTGGCCGATCGGCTGGAGTCCGATCAGATACCTCTCTGTCTGCTGGGGCATTTTCACCAGCCGGCTTCCATTCGGGGGATTCGTGTTCTGCCGGCCTGGCAGCCGGATGGGGAAATCGGCATTTACGATCCGGCAACAGAACATTTTACCATTCATCCGTGGAAACAAATTTTGAATGTGGAGTAGACTATGATGAAGAATGAGAGTTTACCGGAATCGCTGCATTTTGTGGGGGTGGGCGGAATCGGCATGAGTGCGTTAGCTCAGATGGCGGCGAGTCTCGGATACAGGACATCCGGCAGTGACCGCGCTCTGAATTCCCCGGAGAATGCCAGAATCATCAATGCTCTGCGCAGGCAGGGTGTGAAGCTGTATCCGCAGGACGGTTCCCGCTATGAGGATGCTCCGCAGCCGGGAGCCCTTGTGTATTCCACTGCGATTGAGGAGGATAATCCTGATTTTGTCAAGGCTCCGGCCGGAACGAGACGACTGCACCGTTCCGTTGCGATGAAACTGCTGGTGGAGCAGTGTTCCGTTCCGATTTTTGCGGTGACGGGAAGCTGCGGGAAAACGACTGTCTCCGCATGGCTAGCCGAGTCGCTGGATCGTCTTGGTGCTTCGCCGTCCATGATTTCCGGAGGGCTTGCGAATCATTTTATTCGCGACGGCTTTGCCGGCAATTATGCGCGCGGCACTGGTCCGCTCTGTGTGCTGGAAGCCGATGAAAGCGACAAAAGCCTGCTGAATTATACCGCGGATCATGCCATTGTCCTGAATATCGGGACCGACCATTATTCCAAAGAGGAACTTGCCGAGGTCTTCCGTGCTTTTCTGCAAAACACCCGGAAGACTGCTGTTCTGGAAGACAAGGTTCTGGAAAGTCTTGGTGTGGATTGTGTGAAGCATCTGAATGTGGCTCTGTTCAGTTCTGATCCCTCTGCTCCGGAAACTCTGCATGGATACAAGGTATTTCGTGTGACGGATTACTGTGCGTCGTCCGAAGGGGTTTCCGCCCGAATTGAGGGAGTCCGCTTTCGTTTGCCGGCTCCGGGAAGGCACAATGCTGCCAATGCGGCGGCGGTGACGGCGGGACTTTCTCTGCTTGGGTTCCGAATGGAGGAGATCCGGCCGGCTGTGGAAGGATTTTCCGGCGTCTGGCGGCGTTTTGATTACGCCGGACGGAACGCCCGTGGAACGGGGGTGTATGATGATTATGCGCATAATGTCGAGAAGATCTGTTCCTGCATAGAATCGGCGCACGAGGTCTGTTCCGGCCGGGTGCTGTTTCTGTTTCAGCCGCATGGTTACGGTCCGTTCGGATTCATGCGTAAGGAGCTCTATCCGGCGCTGGAGAAAGTGCTGGGGCCGAAGGATCTTTTTGCGTTTCTGCCGGTCTATTATGCTGGCGGGACAACGTCGTTTGAACCGAAGGCGGAGGCGGTTGCTGCGGAGTATGCGGAACGGCATCCGGGACGGTATTGTTTTTTCCCGGACCGGGTGTCAGTTCAGGAGTTTATGAATACGAGTCTGGGGGCTTCGGATCTGGCGGTTGTGATGGGCGCCCGTGACAACTCGCTTTCCGACTGGGCCAGGGAACTGGGCGGCGGAAATTCAACTGATCGGGAATAATGGGAGGATTTGTTTTATGAAACGTCTTTTTCTGTTTCTTCTGTTCTGCTGTGCAGGGCTTCTGGGGGCTCGCGAGGAGAGTGTGATCCGTACTCTGGACAACCGGGATATGAAAGTTTCCTCCATCCGGGCGCTTCCGGATGGTTCTCTGGAGTATACGCTTGCCGGCGGAAAGGTGAAAACAACGATGCCGCGCGGCAAATACATCTTTGCATGGATTCCCAAACCGAAGGAGATTTCGGCGGCGGATATCCTTCTTGCCGCGAATGTCCCGGATAAAGCCGCTGCGGCGTATCGGGCCGCTTATGAGAAGTACAAACTGCTCGGCTGGGATGTCTACTGTATTTACAAGGAGTCGGAAGCGCTTTCCAAGCTGGGGCGAAAGGCGGAAGCTGTGAGAAAACTGGATCAGTTGAAGGATTATAAACTGATTAATACTCGTCTGATTCCCCAGCTTGTCGCGGTAAAGCGTCTGAATGCTCAACTCTGCATTGATCTCGGAAAATATGACTCCGCCCTGCTTCTTCTGAACGAGATGACGGCTGGAACCGATGATGCCAATGCCGTTTACGGATTCCTGAAGAAGGGCGATATTCTTCTGCGTCAGGAAAAGCCGAAAGAAGCGGCTCTGATGTATCTTCAGACTGTTCTTCTTTTCCGGGATGTTCCGGAGCGTCCGGAAGCTCTCTACAAGCTCTACACGACACTGTCCTCCATCAAGGATCCGAATGCCGCAAAGTTTGCCGCCATGTTGAAACGGGAGTATCCTGAAAGTTCTTATACAAAAATTGTTTTTCCTGAAAAGAAGTGATCTGTTTTTCTGATGCTGTCTCCGGCATCGCTCCGGGGGAGCGGGGGAGGGGGCTGAAAACCGTATCCGGGTTTTCTGTCTGTTTGAAACTCTTTCTTCTGCTGTTTCTTTTGCCGCTGATGATAGGAAGAATAGCTGAGGAGTTCAAGCCATTCTGAAGAGAATCTGGAAGATCGATAGAAAAAAATAGCGAGGGTAGTTAAGATAACTGTTCCCTCGCTTTTTTGTTTTTAAATCGCTGAGACGTTTATTGTTTTTCCGCTTAGAATACTGAGAATCCCATGTTGAAGTGGAACCGCAAGCTGTTTTTGACCCCTTCCTGATTATTGACAATCGGGAACGCAAGGTCGAGCTTGATCGGCGCATTGACGACCGGCAGCTTGATCCGCAGTCCGTAACCGATACCGATGTTCGGTTTGTTGAACGGTCCGAGGCGGGAGGATGTCGCATCACCGATATCAATGAAGATTGCGCCACGGATGAAATCATAGATGGGGTGAGTGAGTTCCGCGGTCAGCAAATACATGAAGTCTCCGCCGTAGTTGTCCTTGTTGCTGTCTGCCGGTCCGATGGAGCGGTACGGGAACCCGCGGACGGAATCACCGCCGCCGAGGAAATAACGTTCATAGATCGGCGGATCCTTGTGCGGATCGCCAATGGAACCGATGGTTCCGATTTTTCCTCCGAGGGAGAAAATGAACATTTTATCAAAGAAGGAGTAGTAGTTGATACCTTTCAGTTCGAAGCGGTAATAGTTGTTGGATGATCCGAGCATGTGAGCGGCGACGGAGCCCAGGGCATTGATCATGTAACCTGAAGTCGGATCGAGAGCATTGTCTCTGGTATCGCGGTCAATCGAGAGATGAATCTTGCCGACATAACTGCCGCCTTTTTCCCTCTGGAATTTTTCCGAGACATGTTTGCTCATCTCATGCACCCATACATGTTCGAAGGTATAGCCGCCGCTGACAGTGGTGAAATCATCGAAAACCCGTTTTGTCAGCGATGTTGTGAATCCGATTCTCTGCTCATCCCAGTATTCGTATTCGACATTGCGGACATATCCGGAGATATCCCAGCGCAGCGGAATGCCGAAGAGCCATGGCTCTGTGAAATCGGCTTCGAAGTTATAGCGTTCGAGACCGTACATACCGAGGAGTCGCATCCTCTGTCCGCCGCCGGTGAAATAGTTCCATGGATCCAGAATATCCATGTTGCTGTGAGTCAGTTCGATCATGCCGGCGAGACTGTCGGTATCCGACCAGCCGGCACCGATGCGTACGTTGACGAAATTCTTTTCTTCGACTTTAATATCGATATCCTTCTTATCCGGATCGGGAGAGCCGATGGAGACCGCTTCGACCTTTTTGAAGTATCCCATTCCCATGAGACGGTCGCGGGATGCGCTGATCAGATGCTTGTCAACGGGATCATCCGGCGCGATGGCCAGCTCTCTGCGGATGACATGATCCTTTGTCCATTTATTTCCGGAGATGAATACATCGCGTACCTTGTAGGGCCGTCCTTCGTGAATATCGACAACGAGATCCACCTTATGATTCAGGTAGTCGGGGATTCGGTTGACTCTGCAGTAGAGATCGGCATATCCCAGCGGCGAATAGCGGTCTTCGATAGCCTGCGTGGTTGCATTTTCCGCAAGACTGCTGAACGTGTCGCCCTCCTTGAGATGGAGAATCTGTTTCAGGTCTTCGGATTTAAAGCGGGTGTTTCCGGTCACGGAGACCTTGCCGATTTTATAGGGCTTTCCCTCATCAATGATGAATTCAATGGTGACATATTCGGGATCTTTATCGTCCACATGAAGGCGTGTTTCCTTGACGACAAAATCGAGATAGCCTTTGGTCCAGTAGAGTTCGCGCAGACGGACGACATCGTTCGGCAGTTCGGCCTTGTCGAGGAGTCCGAAGTCCAGGAAGGGGAGCCAGTTCAGAATGGAGTAGCGGTTCGCAATGCTGGCTTTCAGTTCGGAGGGTTTGAAAACTGTGGCTCCGGTGAAAATGACTTTGTCGACTTTCTGTTTCAGATTTTCCTGAATTTTGAAGTCGATGATGATATCTCCGTTTTTGTCGGTGGTGACAACCGGCGAGATTTTCGCATCGTTATGTCCTTTGTCCATGTAGAACTTGCGAAGGGCGTTCGCGGAGTCCTGAAGGCGTTTGTTGTTCATCATGGAACCGGGTGCGACGGAGACGAGTTCGGAGAGCTTGTCCTTGTCGTATTTTTTATTTCCGGTGAATCTGACATCCTTGATCATTGCCATCGGAACGACTTTGAAAATCAGATCGATTTTTCCATTTCTGTTTTTGATGGTTTCCGCGACGATATCGGAAAAATATCCGGTGGCATGGAGGCGTTTGATATCCTCGTTGACGATGCGTTCGTCGTACAAGGAACCTTTTCTGCTCTGGACATTCATGCGGAAGACATCTTCCGCGAAGCGGCTGTTTTTCGGCTGTTCGAAAGTGACGGAATTCAGCTCCTGCGCAACGGCTCCGAAGGCACAGCAGAAACATAGGGCTGTCAGAAACGTGCTTTTGTTCATAGGGGGAGGCTTCTCCTGTTCAATCAGTTTTAGTCGGGACGTCCGTTCGTTCGTATTTATGCTCAATACAGCGGAACTCCATCAGCGATGGGATGAACTTCATGTTGACGATACCCGTGCGTCCGTTACGGTTCTTTTCGACAATGAGCATGGATTTAATTCCGTCTTTTTGAGCTTCCGCGTTATCTTCTTTGGAGTCGTCGCGATTGCGGTGCAGGAAGACGACCACGTCGGCATCCTGCTCGATCGCTCCGGATTCGCGGAGATGGCTCAGTTTCGGAAGTGGATTTTCATTTTTCGGTCCGTTTGATTTTTCCGATTCACGGCTCAGCTGAGCCAGCACCAGAACGGGAACACCAAGTTCTTTGGCAATCGCCTTGAGTCCGCCGGAAATGGCTGCGACTTCCACCTGACGGCTTTCCGCGGCGCGGTCGCCCGCCCGCATCAGCTGGAGGTAGTCAATGACGATCAGATCGATTTTGTTCAGTTCCCTGAGCTTTCTCGCTTTTGCCCGGAGCTCAAAGACGGAAATCGCACTGGTCGAGTCGATAAAAAGATTCGCCTGCCGGAGATTGGCAACCGCGGCAGTGAGCTTGACTGTATCCGCCTGCTGGAAGGAGCCGTCGTAAAAGGAGGAGAGGGGGACTTTTGCCTCTGTGCAGAGCAGACGCTGAACGATCTGCTTGTCGGTCATTTCCAGACTGAAGAAAAGGACGGATTTTCTGTTTCCGTCAACTTCTCGGTTGATGATGTTGCGAATGATGTTCAGCGCAAGAGCTGTTTTTCCGATGGAGGGACGTGCCGCAAGGACAAACATTTCACCGGGTTTCAGGCCCCCGCCGATCAATCGGTCCAGATCGGGAAACTCGGTCGGGATTCCAGGGGCAGTTCTATGATGCGCAATATCATCCAGGTCCTGAAAAGTCTCCCGGAGAAGACCCCTCAGCTCGACGATCTCGGACTGAATGAATTTATTGCGGACATTGAAAATATTGGATTCCACATTGTCCAGAAGTTTTTTGATGTCGTCATTTCCCTGCTTGCAGAGTTCGAGAGAGTTGGAGCAGGTTTTCATCATTTCGCGGAGCATGGCGTAATCCCGCAGGAGATGGCACCATGATTCCAGATGGGCGGCGCTGACAATGTGACTTTGCAATTCGATGAGCGCTTCGGTGCCTCCGACCATTTCCAGACGTCCGGCGCGCGAGAGCCAGTCGCTGACGGAAAGAACGTCGATTTCGAGTCTGCTTTCGGAAAGATTCAGCATCGCCTCATAGATGGCGGCGTGAACGGGTTCCCGGAACATGGTGGTGGCGACGCGCTGGAAAAAGGGGTTGCCGATGGCAGAGACGTCTTTATTGAATTTTTTCCGTTTCTCCTCGCCGGATCCGCTGACGCTTCCGAGAATGGAGGAGACGGTTGTAAAATTGGCCGGATCAAGAAAAATTGCGGACAGAACCGCTTTTTCCGCCTCAAGATCACAAGGCAGAGCATCCGCGGACGCAACGTTCGGCGTTCGCGGATGGGGTATGGAAGAAGCGGGACGAGTTATCGTACCCGCTTCCTGCTGTACCGCGGCTTCGGGCATGGATTATGCTCTCACCACGTTAAGTTTGACGTCAACAATGACTTTCGAGTGCAGTTTGACGGCGATGGTGTACTCTCCGACAGCACGGATATGAGTATCCAGATGGATTCTCTGGTGATTGACGGAGATGCCGTGAACGGCGATCGCATCGGCAATCATGCGGTCCGTGACGGAACCGAAAAGGTGACCGTCGTCGGAAGCCTGGAGATGAAGCTCGACCGTGATTTCCTTGAGCTTTGCAGCGAGGGTTTCGGCGGCTTCCAGCTCCTGTTTGCGCTGGGCTTCGATTTTTTCCTTGTGAGCGGCAAGCTGTCTGAGAGCGGCTGTCGTTGCGACAGCGGCGAGTCCTCTGGGGATCAGAAAGTTTCTAGCGTATCCCGGAGCGACATGCACTTCCTCGCCGGCGAGGCCGAGGTCTTCGACATCCTGCAAAAGAATCAATTTTGTGGAGGCCATAATAAGTCTTCCTGTGGTTTAGAGTTAAAGGTTGAAACTAGAGAACGAGACTTACGATTCTGGCTCTCTTCACGGCTACGCTGAGCATCTTCTGATGCTTCAGGCAGGTGCCGGTGATGCGGCGCGGAAGAATACGTCCTTTTTCCGTCTGGAACTTCTTGAGAAGTTCAGCATCTTTGAAATCAATGTAAGCGATTTTGTTTTCGCAAAGTCTGCATATTTTGGGCTTTGCGATGCGTCTTTTCATGCGGCGCTTTTTGTTCTGGACCATTGCCATTTTGTGTTTAACTCCTGTTTTTCTGCAAATGATACATGCTAATCAAAAGGGGATGTCGTCTTCGATTCCCTGGACATCGTTCATGCCGTCGTCCAGTCCCGCGGGAGCGGGGCCTTCCTGCGGACGCGGCACGGAACGTGTATACGGCTGCTGACTGTAGTTGTCCGGAGGAGGCATCTGGGGCGGAATCCCCTGATTATCCGGATACTGCTGACGCGGTCTGCCGTATTGCTGCGGTGCATCCTGGTTGTAAGGGTCCTGCGGCGGAGCCTGACGGCGGGCGTAGGACTGACCCTGATAGGGTTGTCCATTGCCATCCTGCGCGTAATCTCCGGGCGCTCCGCTCTCCCGCCGGTTGAGAAACTGAACGTTTTCCGCCACAACTCTCAGACGGGAGCGTTTCTTCTGATCCGTTTTGTCAATCCAGGTATCAAGCTGGAGACGACCTTCGATGAAGACACTGGAGCCTTTGTCAAGAAACCTGCTGCAGTTGTCTGCCTGTCTGTCCCAGACGGTGATGTCCACATAGCAGGTATCTTCCTTGGCCTCATTCCCCTGGGTGAATCGTCTATTCACTGCGATGGTAAATTCACATACGGCTGTGCCGGATGGAGTATAGCGCAGTTCCGGCTTACGGGTCAGATTGCCCATAAGAAGGACCTTGTTGTAAGATGCCATAGTTCGATTCTCCTCTGAGGAAAGGTTTTTTTAGTCTTCGAGTGTTGCCCCGGAAATGGCGGGAACGCCTTCGGGACGTTCAAAGTTCACAATCAAGAGTCTGATCAGACGCTCGTCGAGTCTGTACTGGTTGCGAATCTGGATGACTTTCAGCGGATCCAGTTCGAACACATAATCCCAGTAGATGCCTGCTTTGCGTTTGTTGATTTCGCGGGCAAACTGTTTCCGGCCCATCGGATTGGCTTCCACGAGCTTGCCGCCCCAGCTTTCAAGATTCTTGCCGAATTCTTCGGTGAATGCTTTTCCTTCGTCCTCGACTTTTCTGATGTCGAGAATGAATACTGCCTCATACTTTTTCAAGACTCCACCTCCTGTTGGTGTTTTAGTCGTTTAATTCTTCTTTTCCTTTTCCGCAGACGGAGAGCAGTCTGTGGAATTGTACATATTCATTGCTGTGGTCATGCCGCGACGAAGCAGCATTTCAACAGCTTCAACGGCTTTATCGAGAGCTTTGTTATAGCTTTCGAGCTCTGCACCGTCGAAGGAAGAGAGAACATAATCCGCTCTTCTCTTTGACCCTTCGCTGCCGATTCCGATCCGGAGCCGGGGAAAGGCTTCCGACTTCAGCGCTTCGATGATGGATTTCATTCCATTATGTCCGGCGCTGCCGCCGCTCTGCCGTATTCTGAGTCTTCCTGCGGGGAGATCGATATCGTCGTACACGATCAGGATCTCCGACGGAGCGATGTTTTCTCCTCTCATCAGAGGCAGTACGGCATCACCGCTCAGATTGACATACGTCATCGGTTTCATCAGGATGACGTTTCTGCCGCCGAATCGTCCCTCCCAGGCGTTGGCGTTACGCGCACGTCTTGGAGCAAACATCTTCGAATGTTTCAAGAGAAAACGGTCTACGACTTCGAATCCGGCATTGTGCTTGGTCCCGGCATACTCCGTTCCCGGATTGCCAATTCCGACGATCAGTCGGCATTCTGTTCCCTCTTGCGGCATAGTCATTTATCCGGAAGTTATTTCTTTTTGGCTTCTTCCCGTTCTGCGGCTTTTTCAGCTTTTTCTTTTTCGCCGATGACTTCGGGTTCGGCGGCGCCTTCGCCTTCAGCAGCAGGAGCGGCAGCATCTTCCGGGATTGCGTTCGCGTCGATGACGTGGAAGACTACCAGTTCGCCGTGAGTCTTGGCTTTGACACCTTCAGGAAGAACGAGGTCCTGAACATGGATCGCATCGCCGATTTCGAGCTTCGTGACATCAACGATGATTTCTTCAGGGAGGGCATCCGGAAGACATTCGACTTTAAGCACATGCAGAACCTGTTCCATCACGCCGCCCTTGGAGCAGCCGGCAGGAAGATCGAAGCCGGGATGGAGAGGAATTTCCGCCTCGATCGCAATATCTTTCCGGACTTCCTGGAAGTCGATGTGGCTGGTGGTGCCCTTGATGAAGTTTCTCTGGGTCTCTTTCAGAAGAGCGCGAACTTCTTCTCCGTTTTCAAACTGGAGGGATACGAGGTTGAAGTCGTGCTGGGAAAGAGCCTCCCATTCCGGAGCTTTGACGGAGATTGCTCTGCCCGTCGCGCCCTTGCTGTAAATTACAGCGGGGATGAGTCCCAATGCCCGGACTCTGCGCGCCTCGGCACTGCCTTTTGCGGCACGGTCGCTCACATTGAGAACATGCTTTACTTTTGTTGCCATTCTTTTTCCTTTCGTTTATTACAATGCTTTGAATGAAGCAAGTTTTATTTTACGGTTCCGGATCACGGAACAGGGTCGAGACCGATTCTCCGTTGTGGATGCGGCGGATGGCTTCGGCAAGAAGCGGCGCAACGCAGAGTACTTTCAGTTTGCCTTCGATGTGGCAGGTGTTCGGAACGGAGTTCGTGGTAATCAGCTGTTCGATCGGACTGTTGAGAAGATTGGTTCTCGCTTTGTCCGTCAGAAGGCTGTGGGATACAATCGCATAAACTTTGGAGGCGCCTTTGCGGGTCAGCAGTTCTGCCGCTGCGCAGAGGGTGCCGGCTGTGGAGGTGAGGTCATCGGCAATGACGCAAACGCGGCCATCGACTTCTCCGACCAGGTGGGAAGATTCCACCGTCGTGGCATTGACTCTCCGTTTGGCAATCACGGCAAATCCGCAGTTCAGCTTATCTGCATAGGAATGCGCCATTTTCACGCTGCCCGAATCCGGAGAAACAATTACGGTTTCCTCGTCAACGCGGATCACATCCCGCAAGTACTGCATGAATACAGGGGCGGCATACAGGTGGTCTACCGGAATATCGAAGAAGCCCTGAATCTGCTGGCAGTGAAGATCCATTGCAAGAATCCGGTTGGCTCCTGCTGTGGTCAGAAGATTGGCTACCAGCTTGGAGGTAATGGGAACACGCGGACGATCCTTGCGGTCCTGTCTGGCATAGCCGTAGTAGGGAATCACTGCCGTGATCCGTGCCGCCGATGCACGCCGCGCCGCATCCAGCATGATCAGAAGTTCCATCAGGTTTTCATTGGTCGGAAAGCAGGTCGGCTGAATGATGAACATATCCGCATTGCGCAGATTGTCTTTGTACTGCACGAACACTTCTCCATCCGGGAAACGCTCTACTTTAACGTGTCCGAGTTCCATCCCAAGACATTTCGCGATCGCTTTTGACAGCTCCGGATTCGCTGTTCCACTGTACAGTCTGATGTCTCTTGCGTTACCTTCCATGATGTCCCTACATAGCCTCCGTTGTGTGGAATACATTTTTTGTTTACAGAAAATGTCTTGCCGGATCGATGGTAGGACGCAAATACAATAAGAAAACACGGTATAATTATACCGTTCTTTACACGTGTTCCTTATGGGTTTGTCCGCAGCATTGCGCTTCTGGACTTGCATCCTGAGTCGGATCAAGGTTCAACATCTCGTGTCGAATAGTAATGTACAGCTTCTTCCGTAAAAGTCAAGCTGGAAAATGTTTATATTTGTAATAATCTGAATGATGTCTGATTGCCACGGGAAAGAGCTTGCCCATGAAAACTTCCACAAGGTCATGGCGGAATGGAAAGTCCGCATCCGCAAATTTTCTTTGAAGTTCTGATACGGCCCGTCTTTGTCTCCGACGCTGATCTTCTGTATAATGCATTCCCGGTCTCTGTTCCACATCTTTGCGGTAGCGCAATGTCTTGACCTCTACAAGGACAAAGGTGGCTCCATCTCGCGCAAGAATATCAATTTCAGCACTCTTTAATAAGAGGTTGCGTCCGAGGATTTCAAACCCTTTTCCAGTTAAATATCGTGCCGCAGCATCTTCTCCACGTCGCCCAAGCCGGATGTGTGCTTTGGAACTTTTTTTCATCTTCATTCTCTTTTTTTACAAGGAATATATCCTAATTTCCAGGAAAATCAATTTTAGTTGGTGGCTTCTCGCCCCAACACCCCTCGGCAGGACCACGGGCCCTGCACCCATCGCAAAAAATTAAATTTTTTGCTCCCATGATTGTTTCGACACCTGTCGACCAGG